>JAWLFE010000002.1:33103-58092 GCA_041685735.1 Nitriliruptoraceae bacterium | reverse complement strand
CGGCCGATGGTGCCGCCACGGCCGGCGGGGACGGGCCGGTCTGGGAGGAGCTCTACGTCAGCCGCGAGCTACCGGTCGCCGCCGCCTGGCTATCCGAGCCGGAGGCGATCAGCTTCCCCACGTCCGACGGGATGGTCGCGCACGCGTGGTTGCACCGGCCGCGGAACCCGCACGTCGTCGGCCCCGACGACGAACGCCCACCGCTGATCGTCACGACCCATGGCGGACCGACCAGCCACGTGCCGCCGCGCGTCGAGCTCGGGATCGCGTACTGGACCAGCCGCGGGTTCGCCGTCGCCGACGTGAACTACCGCGGGTCGACGGGCTTCGGGCGGGCCTACCGCAACGCGTTGCGCGGCACCTGGGGTGTGTCCGACGTCGACGACTGCGTCGCGGTCGTGGAGGCGCTGGCCGAGCGCGACGAGATCGACCCGGCGCGCGCCGTCATCCGTGGCGGCTCGGCCGGCGGGTTCACCACCCTCGCCGCCCTGACCTTCCGCAACGCATTCGCCGGGGGTGCGAGCTACTACGGGGTCGGTGACCTCAGCGCGCTGGCCGAGGAGACCCACAAGTTCGAATCGAGGTACCTCGATGGCCTCGTCGGCCCGTACCCGGACGCCGAGGCGCTCTACCGCGAGCGCTCCCCCGTCCACCACGCGGAGCAGCTGTCGTGCCCGATCATCCTGCTGCAGGGGATGCTCGACAAGGTGGTCCCGCCCGCGCAGGCCGAGGACATGATCGCCGCGATGACCGACCGCGGCATCCCCTACGCCTACGTCACCTTCGACGACGAGGACCACGGGTTCCGCAAGGGCGAGAACGTCGTCCGCGCGCTGGAGGCGGAGCTGAGCTTCTACGCGCAGCTGTTCGGGCTGCCCATCGCCGACGACATCGAGCACGTCGAGGTGGTGGGCCTGGAGCGCTGAGCCGGTCGGTCCTGTGGTGGGTCAGCGGCCCCGGTCGCTCAGGAACCGTTCCCGCGCCTCACCGTGATCGACGATCGGGGGCGGGTAGTCCGCGGCCCCCTGGCCGAACAGGGACGCGTCGGCCTCCCAGGGCGCGTGAACGGCCTTGCCATCCAGGTCGGCGAGCTCAGGGACGTACCGACGGATGTAGCTGCCGTCCGGGTCGTAGCGCTGCGACTGCGTGACGGGGTTGAACATCCGGTTGGGTCGTGAGTCGGTGCCCGTGCCCGCGGTCCACTGCCACTGCGCGAAGTTGTTCGCGAGGTCACCGTCCTGCAGGTGGTCCATGAAGTGCCAGGCGCCGATGCGCCAGTCGATGCGCAGGTGCTTGGTCAGGAACGATGCGACGATCATCCGCGCCCGGTTGTGCATGAAGCCCTCACGGACCAGCTGGCGCATCCCGGCGTCCACGATCGGGTAGCCGGTCCGACCGTCCTTCCACGCCTGGATCGCATCCGCCTCGTCGCGCCAGTCGTCGTCCTGGGTACGGAAGTCCTCCACAGGCAGGTCGGGGCGGGCGGCCAGGAGCTGGTGGTTGTAGTCCCGCCAGCAGAGTTCCTGGAGGAAGGTCTCGTGGCCGTTGCGCCGGCGGTCGACGCGTGCCGCGACCTCTGCGGCCGACAGCGTGCCGAAATGCAGGTGGGCCGACAGCCGCGAGGTTCCGTCGATCGCCATCGTGTTGCGGCCGTCGTCGTAGTCCTCGATGGCGCCCTTGAACCAGGCGTCCAGCCGCTGACGGGCGGCGGTCTCACCGGCGGGGGCCAGATCGGGCGCCGGGTCGCCGTCGACCAGCTCGGACCGCGGCGGGATCCTCCCGGGGTCGAGGGTCGTGGCGAGCTCGCCCATCGGGACCCGCTCCGGTACGGGTTCGGGGGTGCGGTGATCGTGCTCGACCCACTTGCGCCAGTAGGGGGTGAAGACGCGGAAGTGGTCGCTGGAGGCCGGGGTGACCGCGCCGGGTTCGACGAGCGTGACCCCTGGGTGGCGGTGCACGTCCAGCTGCAGGTCGCCCGCCAGTCGCCGGATCGCCCCCTCGCGCCTCGTGGCGAACCCGGAGACGTCCGCACTCAGGTGGAGCTCGTCCGCCGCCACCTCGGAGCAGATGGAGACCAGCTCCTCGGTGAGCGTGCCGTGGCGCACCACCAGGGTCGCCCCAGCTGCCTCGAGGTTGCGGCGCAGATCGTGCAGGGCGTCCACGAGGTAGGCGACGCGGTTGGGGGACGCGTAGCGCGATCCGAGGATGCGGTCGTGGAGCACGAACAGCGGCACGACGCGCTCGGCGCGTTGGCAGGCGGCGGTGAGCGCGGGATGGTCGTGCACACGCAGGTCGCGGGTGAACAGCACCACGGCAGTGGTCATCGGGGCGGGCCAGTCATCGGGGGGTCGGTCGGGGCGGGCGTCAGGGGGTTCGGCGGTGCGGTCGTCGGCGCGGTCGTCGATCGAACATACGTTGCCGCGGCCGGGTGTGGACGCCGAGGGTCCGGGCTGGCTCGTAGTCTCGTGGCGACCCCGGTGGTGACAACCCCGGTGAGCCTGGTGGTGGACGCCTCGGTGAGCTTGGCGGGTGGACGCCTGGGTGACTCCCACGACCATCCGGCAGCGGAAGATCTCGGAGAGGACGGCCACGATGCAGCGACGCGAGGTTCAGCTCACGACGGGCGATCAGCGCATCACCGACGTCACCGCCGAGTGCGCCGCGTTCGTGGCCGAGGTCGGCGGCGACGGCCTGTTGCACATCTTCCTGCCGCACGCGACCGCGGGCCTGGCGCTGTTGGAGACCGGGGCCGGGTCGGACACGGACCTGGCGGATCACCTGGACACGTTGCTTCCCCGCGACGACCGGTGGCGACACCGGCACGGCAGCCCCGGCCACGGCGCGGATCACGTACTCCCCGGGCTGATCAGTCCGAGCCTGAGCGTGCCGGTGGATGACGGGCGGATGGCCCTCGGGACCTGGCAGTCGGTCGTGGTGGTCGACACCAACGCCGACAACCCCCGCCGCACCCTGCGCCTGAGCTTCCTCCCCGGCTGACCGCCGGTCGAACGCCCGCTCGCGCCCCACCCACCGAAACCCGCGCCCACGCGCGTTCCGGACAGACCATACGCACGCACGCCGCGCCCCACCCACCGAAACCCGCGCCCACGCGCGTTCCGGACGGCCGGGGCGGTCACGGGGTCGGGGTACCGTCGCGCCGATGGCCAGCGACGAGCTCCTCCAACGGTTCAGCGAACCGGTCCGCACGTGGTTCACCACCACGTTCGCGGAGCCGACCGCCGCCCAGGCGCAGGGGTGGCCGGCGATCGCGGACGGCGACCACACACTGATCCTCGCGCCCACGGGGTCCGGCAAGACGCTGACCGCGTTCCTCTGGGCGATCGATCGACTGACCGCCGCGCCGGTCCCGCCGAAGGAGCAGCGGCTGCGGGTGCTCTACATCTCGCCGTTGCGGGCGCTCGCGGTGGACGTCGACCGCAACCTGCGGGCGCCGCTGGAGGGCATCCGGTTGGCCGCCGAGCGGCTCGGCACGAGCGTGCATCGGCCAGAGGTCGGCATGCGCACCGGCGACACGCCGGCCAACGAGCGCGCGCGGCTGGCCCGCACCCCGCCCGACATCCTGATCACCACCCCGGAGTCGTTGCACCTGCTGCTGACCTCCAAGGCACGCGAGACCCTGCGGTACGTCGACGCTGTCATCATCGATGAGATCCACGCGATGGCGCCGACCAAACGCGGCAGCCACCTCGCGCTGACGCTCGAACGTCTGGAGCACGAGGTCCTGCACGGTGAACGCAGCGATGACGACGGTACGACGCGGAAGGCGCCGCAGCGCATCGCCCTGTCCGCGACCCAGCGACCGCTCGAGGAGATCGCGCGGTTCCTGGGAGGCTCTGCGCCGGCGGCTGACGCCGGCGGCGACCCAGCTGCGCCGGCGGCTGACGCCGGCGGCGGCCCGGAGCAGGCGCCACCGATGCGGTCGCGTCCGGTCACCATCGTCGACGCGGGCATGCGCAAGGAGCTCGAACTGCAGGTCGTCGTCCCCGTCGAGGATCTGCGAGAGCTCGGCCAGGAGGTCCCCCGTGGCGACGACCTGGACCTGGCGTCCGGCCCCGCGGCCGCCGGGCCCACCCGCCGGTCGATCTGGCCGGCGGTCCACCCGAAGCTGCTCGACCTGGTCCTGGAGAACCGTTCGACGTTGATCTTCGTCAACGCCCGTCGATTGGCTGAACGCCTGGCCAACAAGCTCAACGAACTGCACGCCGACCGCGAACGGGAAGCCGAGCTCCGCCACCAGGGCCTGTCCGAGGATGAGCTCGACCTCGCCCTGGCCGAACCGCCGGATCACCCGCCCGCGGAACTCGTCAAGGCCCACCACGGCTCGCTGTCCCGCGAGCGCCGCCTGCAGATCGAGGACGAGCTCAAATCCGGCAAGCTTCGCGGCCTGGTCGCCACCTCCTCGCTCGAGCTCGGCATCGACATGGGCGCGGTCGACCTGGTCGTGCAGGTCGCCTCTCCTGGCGCGGTCAGCCGCGGCCTGCAGCGCATCGGACGCTCCGGGCACCAGGTCGGCCAACCGTCCCGCGGCGTGCTGATCCCCAAGTACCGCGGCGACCTCGTGGAGACCGCCGTGGTGACGCGCCGCATGCACGACGGCGACATCGAGGCGACCCGCTATCCCCGCAACCCGCTGGACGTGCTGGCCCAGATCGTGGTGGCCATGGCCGCGATGGACGAGTGGGAGGTGGACGCCCTGGCGGCGCTCGTCCGGCGCGCGGCCCCGTTCACGGAGCTGACCGACGAGGTGCTGTACGCGGTGCTCGACCTGCTGTCCGGCCGCTACCCGTCCGACGAGTTCAGCGAGCTGCGACCTCGGATCGTGTGGGACCGCGTCCAGGGGACGATCCGGGGCCGTGCCGGGGCGCAGCGCCTGGCGGTCACCAATGCCGGCACGATCCCCGACCGCGGACTGTTCGGCGTGTTCCTGCCCGACGGCGCACGGGTCGGCGAGCTCGACGAGGAGATGGTCCACGAGTCCCGCCCGGGCGAGACGTTCGTGCTCGGCGCCTCCACGTGGCGGATCGAGGACATCACCCACGAACGCGTCGTGGTCACCCCCGCCCCCGGCGAGCCCGGCAAGCTGCCATTCTGGCACGGCGACGGACCCGGACGCCCCTACGAACTCGGCCGGGCGATCGGCGCCTTCCACCGCGAGGTCCTGGCCAACGCCACCGCCGACCGCGATGCCGAACTCGCGCGCCTGTCCGCCGACCACGACCTCGATGCCTGGGCGGCGGACAACCTCGTCACCTACCTCGAGGAACAGCGCGAGATCGCCGGCGCACTCCCCGACGACCGCGGAATCGTCGTCGAGCGGTTCCGCGACGAACTCGGCGATTGGCGGGTGTGCCTGCTCACCCCGTTCGGCGCCCAGGTCAACGCCCCGTGGGCGATGGCGATCGAACGCCGCCTGCAGACCGCGGGCTTCGACCCGGAGATCATGTGGACCGACGACGGGATCGTGCTGCGCCTGCAGGAAGCGGAGGGCGACCTCGGCTGGAGCGGCGGGGGACGCACCGTCGGCCGGTCGTCCGACGGGCACGACGCGAACAGCTGGTCCGGACCCGGCCCCTCCGACATCTCGCTGCTGCAGGAACTCACGATCGATCCCGACGAGGTCGAGGCGCTGGTCGTCGAACAGCTCGCCGGCACCGCCCTGTTCACGACCGTGTTCCGGGAAGCCGCCGGCCGCGCCCTGCTGCTGCCCCGCCGGATGCCGGGCAAACGCACCGCGCTGTGGCAGCAACGCCAACGCGCCGCCAACCTCCTGCAGGTGGCCTCACGCCACCCCACCTTCCCGATCCTGCTGGAGGCCACCCGCGAGTGCCTCCAGGACGTCTTCGACCTGCCCGCCCTGCGCGCCCTGCTGACGGACCTGCGCTCCCGCAAGGTGCGCCTGGTCCCGGTCGAGACCGCGTCGGCCTCACCGTTCGCGCAGTCCCTGCTGTTCGGCTGGGTCGGGCAGTACATGTACGAGTACGACGCGCCGCTGGGCGAACGCCGCGCGGCCGCGCTGTCGCTCGACCGGGACCTGCTGCGCGAACTGCTCGGTGGCGATGAACTGCGCGACCTGCTGGACGCCGACGTCCTGGCCGAGCTCGAACGCGACCTGCAACTGCTCGCACCGCACCCCGGCGCCGACGCCGACGCCGATCCAGACACAGGCACAGACGCAGACACCGCCGCAGACGCAGACACCCAACCACCCAACCGCGGCGAGGTCGCACCCGACCGACGGGCCCGCGATGCCGATGAACTCCACGACGTCCTGCGCCGCCTGGGGGACCTCACCCGCACGGAGCTCGCCGACCGCAGCACGTCCGACCCGTCGGCGTGGATCACCGCGCTGCTCGACGAACGCCGGGCCATCGAGGTCCGGGTCGCCGACGAGGACCGGATCGCGGCGGCGGAGGATGCCGCCCGGCTGCGCGACGCGATCGGCGTGGCACTCCCCCCGGGCCTGCCGCAGGCGTTCACCGAACCGGTCGACGATCCGCTCGGTGATCTGGTCGCCCGGTACGCCCGCACCCACGGTCCCTTCACCGTCGCGGCGTGTGCCGCGCGACTGGGCGTCCCCCGTGAGCGCGTCGCCGCGACCCTCGGCTGGCTGGCCCGGCAGGACCGGGTCCTGGAGGGCGAGTTCCGCCCTGACGGCACCACCCGCGAATGGGTCGACACCGAGGTCCTGCGCCGGCTCAAGCGCCGCTCGCTGGCCGTGCTGCGCTCGGAGGTCGAACCGGTCGACGCTGCGGCACTCGGCCGGTTCCTGCCGATGTGGCACCAGGTCCGGGCGGCCACGGGCGCACAGCGGCGCCGAGGGCTGGATGCCCTCGTGGAGTCGATCGGCCAACTCCAAGGGGCGCCACTGCCCGCGTCCGTCCTCGAACAGGACGTGCTGCCCGCGCGGCTCGACGGCTACCGACCGGCCGACCTGGATCAGCTCATCGCCGCCGGTGAGGTCGTGTGGTTGGGGGTGGAACCGCTCGGTGCGTCGGACGGCCGCGTGGTGCTGTGCTTCCGCGATCAGATCGGCCTCCTGGCCCCACACCCCGCCGGCGACCCACCCGACGGTGACATCCACGCCGCTTTGCGCGAGCACCTGGCCGCCCGGGGCGCGTCGTTCTGGCCCGACCTGCAGGCCGCCACCGGGGTGGCGGATCAGGAGACCGTGTTGGCCGCCCTGTGGGACCTGGTGTGGGCCCGCGAGGTCACCAACGACACCTACGCGCCGGTCCGGGCGCTGATCACCGGGCGCCGAGGCAGTCGGACCGGCGCCGGTCGTCGGCCCCGCCCTGGCCGCCTCAGCCGCTTCGGTCCCCCGGCCGCCCAGGGACGCTGGTCGTCAACGAGCAGCCTGCTGGAACCGGCGCCGACGGACACCGAACGCGCCCACGCCCTCGCGCACCAACTCCTCGAACGGCACGGGGTCCTCACCCGCGAGGCGATGCGCGCGGAAGGCGTGCGTGGGGGCTACAGCGCCGTCTACCCGGTCCTGAAGGCCCTGGAGGAGTCCGGGCAGATCCGGCGGGGCTACGCCGTCGCGGGCCTCGGAGCCGCCCAGTTCGCCGCCGCCGGCGCGATCGACCGCCTGCGTGGCGAACGTGAGACCGACGCCCGGGCACCCGTCGTCGTCCGCCTGGCCGCCACGGATCCCGCACAGCCGTACGGCGCCGCCCTGCCCTGGCCGGACAACGCCGGCCGGCCGGCGCGAGCGGCCGGTGCCAGTGTCGTACTCGTCGATGGGGCCCCCGCGCTCTACCTCGAGCGGGGTGGCCGCAGCGTGACCACCTTCGCGCACCCCGCACCGACGGCCACCTGGATCGGGGCGCTCAAGGACCTGGTCGCCGAGGGACGGTTGCGCAAGCTCGAGATCCTGAAGATCGATGGGGTCGCGGTCCACGACACAGCCGTCGCCGCCGACCTGGTGGCGGCGGGCTTCACCGCCGGACACCGTGGGCTGACGCTGCGCGGTTGAGCACCCACCATGTGCCACCGTCGGGCGTGTGCGTGCCGCGCGCAGCTCGGCCGATGGAACGGTCCCGGATGCTCGCATCTGCGCCGCAAGGGCCTCTAGGGTGCATCTGGACGGAAGACGTCCGTTCTCGTCCGTTCCACCCAAGGAGACAACACCATGGCGGAATCACTCGTCGTACAGAGCAAGGTCAAGGAAGCCGTCAAGGCGCAGGGCCTGCGCACCGACTCGGCCCTGCCCGACGCACTCAACGCGAAGATCGCGGCGATCCTGGCGGACGCTGCCAAGCGTGCCAAGGAGAACGGCCGCAGCACCCTGCGTCCCTACGACCTGTAGGGACCACCCGCACAGACCTCGCACCATCGATCGGGCCGCCCACCTGGGCGGCCCGATCAGCGTCAGGACATCGGTGCGTCACCCCGACGCGACCGGCGGGCAGGGTGAGGGTTCTACCCTGCCGGGCATGCCCGAGGGAGACACGATCCACCGCACGGCGGCCGCCCTTCGGCGCTCGCTCGCCGGGCGGGCGTTGACCCGGGTCGAACTGCCCCAGCTGGCCGCCCCCTGGCCCGACATCGGCGCAACGGTCGACCGCATCGAGGCACGTGGGAAGCACCTGCTGCTCACCACCTCCGATGGGCTGACGATCCACACCCACCAGAAGATGACCGGGTCGTGGCACCTGTACCGACCGCGCGAACGGTGGCGGAAGTCGCCCCGTGCCGCGCGGGTGATCCTCGGCGTGCCCGAGGTCATCGCGGTGTGCTTCGCGTCTCCGGTCGTCGAGGTGCTCACGGATCGGGACATCGCCCGCCACCCGCAGCTGCGCCTGCTCGGGCCCGACCTGTGCGACCCGGAGGTCGACATCGCCGCGGCGGTGGCCCGGATGGGACACTTCTGCCCGCCGGAACGCACGATCGGCGAGGTCCTGCTCGACCAACGGGTCGCCTGTGGGGTCGGCAACGTCTACCGCAGCGAGGTCGCGTTCCTCCATGGACTCGATCCGGCCACGGCACTGCGGGAGGTCGATGTGGACACCCGGACCGATCTGCTCACCACCGCGGCGCGGTTGCTGCAGGACAACCTCATCGGTGGCGACCGCACGACCGTCCCGGCGCAGCGGCCCGGGAGCTTGTGGGTCTACGGCCGCGCGGGTGAAGCGTGCCGTGTCTGCGCGACACCGGTCGAGGTCGACCACCTCGGGGTCCAGGCGCGGGTGGTCTACCGGTGTCCGGTCTGCCAGCCGGCGGTCACGCGAACACCTTGAGGCCGAACGTCGAGCGTCACGGTGACACCGATCACAGGGAGCCGTACATCTCCCAGACCAGGACCTCCGCGCCGTCCTGGCCAGCCGTGATCCTTGGCCCACCGGCGCCGGTCAGGCGCGCGGCGTCGCCCGCCTCCAACCGACCAGCAGCCTCCAGGTCCACGCCACCGAGTCCGACGAACAGGTGCACGAACGGTGCATCGGGCAGGACGACGGCCTCACCCGGGGTGAGCCGTGCCGCGAGCAGCCGGGCATCGCGCTGATGGATCGGGATCGCCGCATCGTCACCCCGTCCGGACGCAACGGGGATCAGGCCACCGCGGTCCAACTCGGCGTTGATGTCGGTCTGGTCGTACCCGGGAGCGATCCCGCGCTCATCGGGCACGACCCACATCTGGACGAAGTGGACCGGCCCCCGCGGCCGTTGTGACGACGCCGAGGTGTCCGACAGCCCGCGGTTCATTTCGGAGTGCAGGATCCCGGTCCCGGCGCTCATGCGCTGCGCGAGTCCCGGGTAGATGACGTCCGCGTGGCCCTGCGAGTCGCGGTGTTCGAGTTCCCCCGACAGCACCCAGGTGACGATCTCCATGTCCCGGTGTGGATGGGTGTCGAACCCCGTGTCCGGCGCCACCCGGTCGTCGTTGTTGACCAGCAGGAGTCCGAAGTGGGTGTTGGTCGGATCGCGATGGCCCCCGAACGAGAACGAGTGATGGGATTCGAGCCATGAGATCCGCGTACGGAACCGCTGCGGTGCGGTGCGGACATCGACCGGAACCGACACGGTGGCGGCCATCTCGGCGGGTCGGAACGACGGTGGCATGGTGACCTCCCAGGGTCGGCAACGGGTCGCGCAGCTGATTGTATATGCAATCATCGCTGGAACAACGGTCAGCGAACAGCTACCCTGTTGGCATGACAACTTCCTCCCCCGACACCGTCGCTGCGGCCCGAGGCTCCGGGGTAGCCCCCGCCGCGGGTTCCCAGGTGTCCAGCGTGCCGCCCGCGCAGTTGCTGGCGTGGCGTGCCTTCCTCGAGGCCCACGCCCGCACCACGGAGCTGCTCGCACGGGAACTCAAGGACACCGAGGGCATCGCTCTGACGTGGTACGACGTGCTCGTCCAGCTCCACGAGGCCGATGATCACCGGTTGCGGATGCAGGAGCTCGCGGATCGGGTCCTGCTGTCCAAGAGCGGCCTGACCCGTCTGATCGACCGCATGGAGCGCCACCACCTGGTCTACCGCAGCGCCTGCCCATCGGATCGGCGCGGCACCTTCGCTGAACTGACACCCGAGGGCCTCGCGATGCTGCGCAAGGCCGCACCGACCCACCTGCGTGGGGTCCGGGAACACTTCGCTGAACTCCTCGACGACGAGGAGGCGGCGACGCTGGCCGAACTTCTCGGCCGGATCTCCGACGCGGCGACGATGTCACGCACCGACTGACCCGTGGCCCGCTCGGGCTCGTTGGCATCGAGCACACCGGGCGCACCCGCTTGCGTCCCGCCGCCCGACAACCGTGGGGGCGATGCGGGACCGACGGACGCTTCCGCGGAAGCACCCGGAACGGTGACCGCCCCCCGGAGAGCCACAGGCGGTAGCGATCGCGGGCGTTGGTTGCTGGTCTCTGAGCCGCGCCGGATCCCCTGATGCGAGCGGCCGGAGGGCGGCGTCAGGCGCACGAAACGGCTTCCGTATCGGGATCGGTCGGATCGCGGGGCGCTCAGGCTCAACGGACGACCGCGCACGTCCCTCGGATCCGTGACACCATCGGAGAAGTTGGCCGAGGCTGTTGCACCGAGGACTTCCTGGACCGCACCCGAGGAACGTCACGAGAGCGAGCACAGGAGACCACGACATGGCCGATGAACGCGCGTCGCGCGACGGATCTGGCGACCGGCGACCGGATCGGGGGAGGTCGGCGAGCACGCCCACCGACATCCCGGTCCGTGGCTGGAAGGAGGTGTTGCAGCGTGCCGTCTCCGCGCTGAAGGAGGATCATGTGTCGCTGCTCGCGGCGGGGGTGGCCTTCAAGGCATTGCTCGCGCTGTTCCCTGCCCTCATCGCCGCGGTGAGCCTGTGGGGGCTCTTGGCTGATCCGGAGACGGTCACCGAGCAGATCGCCGGGCTCGCGGAGGCCGTGCCGGAGGAGGTGGCCGGGATCATCGAGGAGCAGCTCACGCAGGTCGCAGGCACCGCTGCGGGTGCCCTGTCGGGGACGCTGGTGGTGTCGATCCTGGTGGCGCTCTGGAGCGCATCGGGAGGCATGGCTGGGCTCATGGAGGGGTGCAACGCCGCCTACGACGAGATCGACCGGCGGTCCTTCGTCCGCAAGCGCGGCTTGGCGCTGGTCCTCACGGTGGGGGGGCTGGTCTTCCTGCTGCTGGCGCTCGGCCTCATCGCGGTCCTCCCGGCGGTCCTCGACACCCTCGGACTGGGGTCGGGGGCCGAACTGGCGGTGCGGATCGGGCAATGGCCGTTGCTGGCGCTGCTCGCGATGGGCGCCATGGCACTGGTCTATCGCTACGCCCCTGATCGGGCCGAGCCGCAGCTGCGGTGGGTGACCGGCGGGGTACTGCTGGCGACCGTCCTCTGGTTGGTCGCCTCGGCCGGCTTCAGCCTCTACCTCCAGGTCGCAGGCAACTTCGCCGAGACCTACGGCGCCCTGGCGGGTGTGATCGTGCTGATGTTGTGGCTCTACCTGACCGCGTTCTCGATCCTGTTGGGCGCAGAGTTCAACGCGGAGTCTGAACGCCAGACGGTGGTCGACACCACGGTCGGCGACCCGAAGCCGATGGGGCAACGCGACGCCCACGTGGCGGATACCCACCCGGACGCACCCGCTGGCGATGGCTAACAGGAGGGAGAAGGCCTGGGTCGAGGTCGTGACCACCGTCCGCGCTCGCGAGTCGCAGGTCGTGACCGCGGCGCCACGGCGACGGCCAACCGGGGTCGGCAGGGCCTCCAACCCGGCCGTGTGCTGCAGTTCCTATCGCATGGGTAGCTCGACCCGTCACGCAGCTTGCCGCCGAGCGCACGTTCGGTCTCGGACCTCGGGATCGGGCGACCAACCAGGGCGCCGAGTCCGGCTGCACGACCCCGTTCGGCCGCTTGGGCCGTGCGTGGCTGCCCTCAGCACTGCGTCGAAGGGATGGCGTTGAGGTCAGCCATCGTCGACGTGACGACCACGACCGCGACCGGGCCCCGCGGAGGCCTCGCAACGTCCGCGCTGACGAACTGGAGTTCGTGCCGTCCCTTTCCCTGCGCGCGTGCCACCGGGCCACAGGTGCCGGCCACGGGGACGAAGGGTCCCTGGCTGGACCAGGTCACCGCACTTCGACGGTGTCCGCCAGCGGCCGCAGCGGTACTTTCGGGGAAAGGATGACCTCGAAAGCGCTGAAAGCGCTGCCGCGCTGCTGGGATACCCATCACGTCGCGGAGGAGGGCACACCGTGGGAGCGATCAAGCGTTCCGGCGCGACCAACGATGCAGCGTCGTCCGACGAACCGACCAAGCCACGGCTGCGCGGGGTCATCCACACGGTCGCCATCCCCCTGGCCGCGACGATGGCCATCGTGCTGTGGCGGGCAGCGGCCCCCGGGCTCCCCCGGGTGAGCGTGGCGGTGTTCGGGCTCGCCCTCATCGGGCTGTTCACCACCTCGGGGCTCTACCACCTGCCACGCTGGCCCGCACGGGTCACCCGGCTGCTCGCACATATCGACGTCGCCATGATCCAACTGTTCATCGCCGCGAGCTTCACGCCCATCGCTGTCCATACCCTGAGCGGCGCCTGGCGGACCTGGAGCCTGGTCATCGCCTGGACCATCGCGATCGTGGGCGCGGGCGTTGCCGCCTCGCCCCTGCAGGGTCCGCGTTGGCTGTCGGTGGCCGCCTACGCCTCGTTCGGTGCCCTGGCGGCGATCCCGCTGCTCCAGATCATCGAGACCCTCCCACTGCACGGCGTCCTGCTGGTCGCTGCCGGTGGCGCGGTCTACCTCGCCGGTGGTGTCGTGTACGCGCTGCGCGCTCCCGACCCCTGCCCGTCCTGGTTCGGCTTCCATGAGGTCTTCCACACGCTGGTGCTCGTCGGCGCGACGCTGCACGCGATCGCGATCTGGCGGTACGCACTGCCCCTGGCCTAAAGCCGGGGAAGGTGCGCAGGCGAGTACGCTCCTGACCCCTGCGATGGAGTCAACGGCGCTCCGCACGCAAGCTGCGCAGTACGCGGCTCTCCGTCGACCTCAGGCGCGTACCTAGGCGACGTGCCGGACTTCGCCGGATCGTGGTCGGTTCACGCACCGTCAGGCCGCACGGGCTGCTCGAAGGTTGGGCCATCTGGATGCGGCGGACACGTAGCCGCAGGCACTGATGGCAGACGACGCCGACCGCTGCGCTCGCCGCCCCGGGCAGGGCCGCTACGACAAGCCCATCGACACGCCCATCATGCCGTCGACCGTCGTGGAGACCCGCGTTCTGCCCGTGACATGAGTGTTCAGCCCCGGTGCCACACTCCTACGAGGCGTCGATCTGTGCCTCCAGCCCGGCGATGTCGTCGAGCTCCCAGGTCTCCACGAGACCGCTCTCGTCGAAGCGGAAGAACATCATCACGCCCATGTCGACCGTGCGACCCGTCGGCGCCCGGCCCCGCAACGGGCCCAGGTGGGTGCCGGTCAGGCGACAGCGGGTCGCGACCAGATCGCCGTCAGCCACGAGAGCGACGATCTGGAACTCGAGGTCGGGCAGGGCGATCCGCCACCTCTCCACGATCCCGGTGAGCTCGGACGGACCGAGCTCATTCGTGCCATCTCGGTAGTGGAAGGTGTGCGGGTTGAGGCGCTGCTGCAACTCGTCGGTCTCGCCGCGACTCCAGACGGCTTCGAACAGCCACCGCACCAGGTCCACGTCGGCGTGCACAGCGGTCCTCCCGATCCTCGGTAGCTCACCATGCCACGTAGGCGGGTAGCTGGACAACCGTCAAGGTTCGTGCGGCGCTGGCCAAGCTCGGACGCATCGACGAGTACCGGTTCGTCGTCCACACCCACGTCGCCTGCGCAAGGACCGGCCTGGGAGGCCGCGTCGTAGCCGCGACTCCTTCGCGCGCTCGCTCCGATGGCGGCTATCGCAGCGTTCTGGCGTTTGCTGCGTGGAGTGACCTCAGCGGTGACGCGACGTCGTGGGCAGGAGTTCCGGCCGTCTGCGCGGCGATCGTTGGGGCGTTCTCGCTCGTCAGTGGCGTGGGCGGCTGGATCCTGTGGACCAGGGTCACGTTCGTGCTACTACTCGTCGGCTGGCTCGGTGCGCATCATCACGCCGCACGAGCACCACGATGATCAAGGCGAGCGGTAGCAGGACCCAGATGAAGCTGAAGACGCTCAGACCATCGATCCCCCCAGGGCGTTCAGCCCAGCGGCGACGCTCACCCTTGGGTGGGGTTCATGGGCGTTGCTTGACGGACAAGAGCCACGACGGACGACCTTCCAACCCGGCCACTGCATCACAGAAGTGTGTGCTTCAGTGCTACCATGAGCGTATGCGTACCTCAGTGATCTTCGACGATCGTCTCGCCGCGGAAGCTCGCGAGTTCGGGATCAACGTGTCTGAAGCGGCACGCGAAGGACTGCGTCAGGCCGTCCACCGCCGCCGCGCCGAGCATGATCGTGCGGCCTACCAGGCGCTGCCCGAACAACCGGACGCTGACTGGGAGGACGCCGAAGCCTGGGGCCAACCATGAGACGCGGCGAGATCTGGCTCGCCGATGTCGGCCGCAAGCCACGCCCGGTTCTGGTCATCACCCGCGACGAGGTGCTCGATGTCCGTACCAACGTGACCGTGGCCGAGATCACCAGCCAGGCTCGTGGCCTGGCCGTCGAAGTCCCGGTCGACCCCGACACGGGTTTCCACCAGCCCTCCGTGGTCAACTGCGACGGCCTGCACACCGTCTCGCAACAGCGACTCACCCAGCGACTCGGATCCCTGGACAGCAAGACGCTCGATGAGATCTGCGAAGCGACCGCCATTGCGCTGGGCTGCGATCGAGACTGACCAACAACTGGCGCACCGATCACATCTAGCGATGCTCCGGGCGCCCAGAGCGGATCACAGCGCCGCCCCGCACCGAGCCCACAGAGGGATCGCGACGCGTTGCGGAGCACGTGGTCTCAGGACCGCCGGTCGTCGTGACACTCCTGATGATCGCAACGTTGCGGACGCTTGGCTGCTGGTGATGGCGACCTACACCGTATGTCCGTCGAAGAAGTGGTCGAGCCGTGCTTCCACAGCCTCGAGGGACTCCTCGGCAAGCAGCCTCTCGACGAGATCCGCGGATCCGGCAACGTAGGTGGTGGGACAGTCGATGTTGGTGTGCACCACCCAGGCGCGGTCGTCTGGCCACCAGTAGCTCGGATAGAGCCCAGGTCCGTTCCCGCCCTCATCGAGACGCCCTCGGTGGAGGATGAACCGGTGTCCGGCCAGCTCCACGCCGCACCGCTGGTCGAGTTCGCGCATCCGCTGCAGCTGCCGCTGCTCCGCTGCTCGGGCCGAGCGCCGACGCCGGCCTGGCGATCGCGTGTAGCCCCGCTCGTCGGACGGAAGGCGGTACTGGATCACGTCGAACAATGCCCAGATGCGCTCGGGCATGCCCGTCGCAGCCCCCAGGATCGCGCCGAACCGCCGCTGACGGTCCGGATCGAGTCCGCTGGTGCCCTCTGCGGGCCCTTGGTGGCGGTCGAGCGACTCCCAGTGGGTGCCGTCGGCACGGACCATCAGGTCCTTGCTGTCGCAGTCGGCACGCAGCTCGCGGCCGCTCCACCGGGCGATCTCGGCCCAGGGCACGTCCCGGTCGCCGACACGAGCGGGGTGCAGGATGCGGGCGTACGCATCGAACCCGCCGGGCATGAAGGACCCGACCCCGGCCCCCGATCCCGGAAGTCCAGCATCCATCAACCATCCGGCCGCACGTCGCGCTTCCGATGCTGCCGCTTCAACCTCGAGCTCCACCCCTGCACCCCCTGTCCGCGACAAGCGTGCCAGCCGACCCGCCGTCGTGCTCGGAGCCGACCACCGAGCTTCACCCACCAACCGGAGCAGGCGTGGAGCACACTTCGCGTCAGGCCGAGTTCGCCGGGTGGTCCTGCTTCTCGATCTGGGAGGCCCGCGAGGGCGTGACGCGGAGAAGTTGCGCGACGTCGAGGACCACAGCGATCGCCTCGCGCATCGCGGCTTCGGCCTGATGGAGACAACGCGACTGCGATGCGACCTCCCGTTCTTGAACGTCGGCGGCTACGAGCGACCACCAGTCGCCGTCACGCCGGCGAGAACCGTTCCCGAACATCGCTGCAACCGCCACATGTGCACGATCGTCACCGGTGTCCGCACCGTCACGCGGCCGCGTGACCAGCTCTCATCGCGTGACCGACGGACTCACCGGGCGCTGGAGCGCCCGGTGAAGCGACGGTTCCGTGGCATTCAGGCCTGCTTGGCGAGCTGCACGTCGATCTCGATCTTCACGGTGTTGCTGACCATCACGCCACCGGTCTCGAGCGCCTGGTTCCAGGTGACACCGAACTCCTCACGGTCGATCTGGGTCGTCGCGTTGAAGCCGGCCTTCTCGTTGCCCCACGGATCGGTCACGACGCCCAGGAACTCCACGTCCAGCTCGACCGGCTTGGTGACGTCGCGGATCGTGAGCTCGCCCGGGATCTTCCACTGGTCGCCCTCGCGGTGGTGCGCACCGGTCGAGCGGAAGGCCACCGACGGGAACCGCTCGACGTTCAGGAAGTCGTCGCTCTTGACGTGGCCGTCGCGCTGTTCGTCGCCGGTGTCGATCGATGCCGCATCGAGCGTCACATCGACGCGGGAGCCCTCGATCGGGTCCGCGACCTCGACGGTCCCCGAGAACGATCCGAAGCGGCCGCGGACCTTGGTGACGACCAGGTGCTTGACGACGAACTCGACGCTGGAATGCGAGGGGTCGATGACCCAGGTGCCGGTGGTGGGCAGGGTGACGGTGCTGGTGGACATGGTTCCTCCGAGCTTGAGAGATGCTGATCGCGCGGTCTGCGCGACGGGGAGCGGGACGACGTCTGACGGCGGTCGTTCTCGATGGTCGTGCTGGCCGCCCGATTTCTCGTTGCTTCTGCAACTATAGCGCAACCCGTTGATGATGCAACCACCCATCGGGCCGTTCTCTTCCCTCCGCCGTCTCCGGCGGGCGCGCTGTCGCCGCCTCGCGACGGGCGCCGGCTACGCGGCAGCCCATCGGCGCGGCTAGCGTGGGGACGAACCGGATCGAACGACCAGGAGATGCCCGCCCGATGAGCGCGTCCACCGACTCACTGACGATCACCGACAACCGCACCGGCGAGACCTACGAGGTTCCGGTCCAGGACGGCGCCATCCGGTCCATGGACCTGCGCCAGATCAAGACCTCGGAGGACGACTTCGGCCTGCTCGCCTACGACCCGGCGTTCAAGAACACCGCGAACGTCCGCAGCGAGGTCACCTACATCGACGGCGACGAGGGCATCCTGCGCTACCGGGGGTATCCCATCGAGCAGCTGGCCGGCCACTCCAGCTTCCTCGAGGTCGCCTACCTGCTGATCCACGGCGAACTGCCGACCCAGGACCAGTCCGAAGCGTGGGTCCACGAGATCACCCACCACACCTTCATCCACGAGAACATCAAGACCTTCATCGACGGCTTCCACCACGACGCCCACCCCATGGGCATGCTCGTCTCGACGGTCGCTGGCCTGTCGACGTTCTACCCGGAGGCCAAGGACATCGACGACGCCGACAACCGGCACATGCAGATCATCCGGTTGATCGCCAAGTTCCCGACCCTGGCCGCGTTCGCCTACCGGCACTCGATCGGGATGCGCTACGCCTACCCGGACAACGATCTGTCGTTCCCGGGCAACTTCCTCAGCATGATGTGGAAGACCACGGAGCTGAAGTACGAACCGGATCCCATCCTCACGAAGGCGATGGACACGCTGCTGATCCTGCACGCGGATCACGAGCAGAACTGTTCCACGACCACGATGCGGGCCATCAGCTCCTCGGATGCCGACCCGTACTCGGCCGCTGCCGGCGCCGCCGCCGCCCTGTACGGCCCCAAGCACGGCGGCGCGAACGAGGCCGTCCTGCGCATGCTCGAGGAGATCGGTTCGGTCGAGCAGGTACCCGAGTACGTGAAGCTGGCCAAGGAGGGCAACTTCCGCCTGATGGGGTTCGGTCACCGGGTCTACAAGAACTACGACCCGCGCGCCAAGGTCATCCAGGGCCTCGCCCACGAGGTCTTCGAGGTCACGGGCAAGAACCCGCTGCTGGACATCGCCGTCGAGCTCGAGAAGATCGCCCTGGAGGACGACTACTTCGTCGAGCGCAAGCTCTACCCGAACGTCGACTTCTACTCCGGCATCATCTACCAGGCGATGGGCTTCCCGACCTCGATGTTCCCGGTGCTGTTCGCGATGGGCCGCATCCCGGGGTGGCTCGCCCATTGGCAGGAGAACCTGCTCGACGATGAACAGGCCATCGTCCGACCGCGTCAGCTGTACGCGGGTCAGGGCGAGCGCGACTACGTCCCGATCGGGTCGCGCTGAGCGCCGGTCGATCGACCCGGGTCACCGGCTGACCCGGGTCGCAGCGTCCGCGTCAGCCGGTGCGCTTGGCCTCATCGCGGACGGCCGCAGCGACGGCGGGTGCGACCCGCTCGTCGAACGGACTCGGGATGATGTAGGAGGAGCGCAGTTCATCCGGTCCGATCACATCGGCCAGGGCCCGGGCCGCAGCGACCTTCATCTGCTCGGTGATGAACCGTGCACGGGCGTCCAGCGCACCGCGGAACACCCCGGGGAACGCCAGGACGTTGTTGATCTGGTTCGGGTAGTCGCTGCGGCCGGTGGCCACCACCGCGGCATACTCCCCCGCGCCGACCGGGTCGACCTCCGGGTCCGGGTTGGCCAGGGCGAACACGATGGCATCCGAGGCCATCGTGGCGATGTCCGCGGGATCCAGGACGTTCGGTCCAGAGACACCGATGAAGACGTCCGCGTCGCGGACGGCGTCCCGCAGGCTCCCACGGGTACCACCGCGGTTGGTGTTCGCGGCCAGCCACGCCTTCGACCCATCGAGCTCACGAGCGTCCGCATCGAGGATGCCCCTGCGGTCCGCGACGATCACGTCGCCGACACCCTCCTGGAGCAGCAGCTTGATGATGGCCACACCCGCAGCGCCAGCGCCCGACATCGCCACGGTGAGGTCGCCGAGCTCCTTGCCGACCAGTCGCAGGGCGTTGTGGAGTGCGGCGAGGACGACGATGGCGGTGCCGTGCTGGTCGTCGTGGAACACCGGGATGTCCAGCGCCTCCTTGAGCCGCTCCTCGATCTCGAAGCACTTCGGGGCGGCGATGTCCTCGAGGTTGATGCCGCCGTAGACCGGGGCGATCGCCTTGACGATGTCCACGATCTGGTCCGCGTCAGTGGCATCGAGGCAGACGGGCCAGGCGTCGATGCCGGCGAACCGCTTGAACAGCACCGCCTTGCCCTCCATCACGGGCATGGACGCCTCCGGACCGATGTCACCCAGCCCGAGCACCGCCGACCCGTCGGTCACGATCGCGACCGTGTTGCCCTTGATGGTCAGGCGTCGTGCATCCTCGGGATCCTTCGCGATGGCACGACAGACCCGGGCGACCCCGGGCGTGTAGGCCATCGAGAGGTCATCGCGGGTCGTGAGCGGAACGGTCGCGTGGACCTCCAGCTTGCCCTTGAGGTGGAGCAGGAAGGTGCGGTCACTGGCCCGGTGCACATGGACGCCATCGAGCGCCTCCACCGCCGCCTGGATGCGCTCGGCATGCTCGGCATCACCGGCGTTCGCGGTCACGTCGACCACGACCACATCACCGGAGGTGTCGACGAAGTCCATCGCCACGACCGCTCCGGCGGCCTCACCGATGGCCGTCGTGACGCGGCCGACCGCACGTGCGTCGTCGGGGTCGAGGTGCAGACGCAGCGTCACGGAATACGAGGCGTTGGGAAGGGCGGTCACGGGTTCTCCGGTACGGGTCGGGGACAGCAACGTTCGAGCAGCCCGAGACTAATCCACCCACCGTCGAGCGACCCCACTCCGCAGCTGGGACACCTTCAGCCGGCCGCGTCAGCGGCCGATATACAGGTGACGGGCCGCCTGCATGATCCGCGGCACCCCCACCCCCCGTCACTGGTGGCGTGTTCGATGACCTCGAGCCACGAGACACTGCTCGACACGATGCCGACACGACGCCGCAGCGACGGACATCGCACGTCGACGAAACGGTCGTTGCTGGCTGTGAGTCGTTCGATCGAGGGGCTCGCGGAGCGGACCACCCGGATCGGGGCTCCGTTGACGGTGCTCGCCCTGTTCGAGGACGCCACCTACTTCGCGTTCGAAGCCGAGCGCTACGCGCGTCTCGCCGAGCACGCAACGGTCCTGGTGGGCTTCACGGGCACGATGACCCCGGCTGTGCCCGACGGGATCCATGTCCTCTCGCTTCCCGCCGACCACGAACTCGCCGACGACTGGACGGTGCTGGCGATCTCACCCGCTGGATGTGCCGGGCTGGTCGCCCGGGACCTCGACCAGGTCATCGCCGCTCCATCGCTGGAGCGTGGCCGGGTGTTCGACCCGAGGATGTCCACCACGCCGGCCTGGATCGCCTCCGAGGTGCAACGGATCGTGCATCTGGCTGGCGACCTGCTGGATGTCGGACTCGCGGCCGAACTCCTCGGTGACGCCGACATCGCCGCCGACCGGGGCGCCGCCATCCCGGAACGACTCCTGCGCGAGCAACTCCTGAGCGAATGGCAGCGCTACCTCGAGGACACCGCATCGCTGCAGCACGCAGAGCACCTGGCCAACACCGATCACCTGACGGGCGCCTACAACCGTCGCTTCCTGGACCACTTCCTCGGACGGATCGGTCCACGGGCGCCCCGCATCGCCGCGATCGCGTTCGACCTCGACGACTTCAAGTCCGTCAACGACACGTTCGGCCACGCAGCCGGCGACGACGCCCTGCGACGGTTCGCCGACACCGTCCGTGCCGAGGTACGAGCGTCGGATCTGTTGATCCGGCTCGGCGGGGATGAGTGGCTCGTGCTGCTCCCCGGCCTGGCCGTCGGTGCCGCACAGGAGCGCGCCCACGCGATCGTCGAGCGGTTCGCTGCCACACGGCTGGCGCATCCCGCACAGGACGCCGTGCTGCGGACCTCAGCGGGGATCGGCGAGCTCCGACCCGACCATCTCGACCTCGGGGCCATCGACGCCGCCATGTACGCCGCCAAACGTGCCGGTGGGGGCCGGGTGAGCTTCGCCGCCGACCTCGCAGCGACCCCGGACCCCACGCTGGGGGCGGTGACCGGTCAGGCCGTCGCGCCATCCTCCGCGGTGACGAACGGGCGACCGAAGAGTTCGTCGGAGATCCCGGTCTGATCGAGGTACAGGCAGATCCCGCCGTTGAAGAAGGGGTAGCCGGCCCCGAGCAGCATGGCCGTGTCGATGTCGCGGGCATCGGCGACGACGCCCTCATCGAGCATCCGGCGGGCCTCATCGGCGACCGCCTCGAGCGCGGCGCGCTGGATCTGCTCCTCGGACCAGGGCGCCTCCTCCTCGATGGTCAGCCCCTCGCGGATCTCCGGGTAGACCTCGCCGCCGGCGGACCAGTCGTAGATGCCCGGCAGCCCGCTCTCGCCCATGAGCCGGAAGTTCTCGTCGACGTGGTAGCGATCCGGGAAGGCATCGGCCAGCGTCTCGGCCGTGTGGTAGGCCACCTGCAGACCGACGAGCCCGAACAGGACGAACGGTCCCATCGGCAGCCCGAGCTTCTCGATGGCCTGATCGATGGTCTTGAAGTCGGTCCCGAAGCGCAGCGCGTCCGTGGCGGCCCCGTTGAAGCGCAACATCAGGCGGTTGACGATGAACGCCGGTGCGTCCGCACACTGCACCGCGGACTTCCTGAGCTTCTTGGCGACGTCGAACGCCGTGGCCATCGCCGCATCGGAGACCGCGTCGGGTTTGATCACCTCGACCAGCGGCAGGACCGCCACCGGGTTGAAGAAGTGGAACCCGACGACACGTTCGGGGTGCTCGAGCCCGGAGGCCATCTCCGCGATCGACAGTGACGAGGTGTTGGTCGCCAGGATCGCGTCGTCGTCCAGTACCTGTTCGAGGTCGGCGAAGATCGCCTGCTTGAGGTCCATGCGTTCCAGCACGGCCTCCAGGACCCAGTCCGCACCGGCGACGTCGTCGTACGAGGTCGTGTAGGTCACCAGACCCTTGAGGAACCGAGCCTTGCCCTCGTGGAGGCGGCCCTTGGCCACGCGCTTGTCGAGCTCACCCTCGATGTGCTCACGGGCGGTGACGAGCACGTCCTCGTCGATGTCCTTCATCACGAGCGGTACCTCGAGGCGCTGCAGGTGCAGCACGCCGAGCTGTGCGCCCATGAGACCCGACCCGATGATCGCGGCCTTGCGGATCTTCTTCGGCTCGGCGTCCGGCTTCCACGGCTGCCTCTTGACCCGTTGCTGGGTCAGGTTGAAGCTGTAGACCGATGCTTGCGCCTGGCGGGCCGGGAGCAGCTCCGCGAGCGCGTCCTGTTCCTTCCGGCGGCCCTCCTCCAGATCGCCGCCGCGAGCCGCGAACTCGATGAGCTCCAGCGCGACGTACGGCGCCCGCGTCGCACCCTTGGTCTTGCCATCGGCCATGCCGCGGGCGTTGGCCAGCGCCTCGTCGAGCCCCTCGGTGGCATCGACGTCGCGCTCGATGGACTCGTCACCGCTGATCAGCCGCTCGAGCAGCGCGACGGAGTCGTCCAGGAAGGTCGCGGAGTCGATGAAGCGGTCCGCGAACCCGCGGTCGAACGCCTCCTTCGGCGACATGACCTTGTTGTTGTTCAAGGAATTGTTGACGATCGTCTCGATCGCGTCCTTGGCGCCGACGATCCGGGGCGCCAGCTGGGTGCCGCCCCAGGCGGGGAGGATCGACAGGAAGACCTCGGGGAACGCCAGGACCTGCGCGCCCGTCGACAGCGTCCGGTAGTCGCAGTGCAGCGCGATCTCCAACCCGCCACCCATGCACGCGCCGTTGATCGCCGCCAGGGTCGGGATCGGGAGCGCCTGGAGCCGGGCGAAGGCCTCGTGGCCACGGCGACCGCCCTCACGTGCTGCCTCGGCGTCCATGCCCTGGAACTGCTTGAGGTCCGCCCCGACCGCGAAGATGAAGGGCTTGCCCGTGAGCATCAGCCCCTTGAGGTCGTCGGCAGCCTCGACCTCGTCGAGCGCGTCGTTCAAGGAGGCCAGCGCCTCCGCTCCGAAGGTGTTGGGCTGGTTGTGGTCCTCGCCGTTGTCCATCGTGAGGATCGCGATGCGCCCGACCGGACGCTCGGCGGTGGTCAGTTTGAACTCGGTGTGGCTCACGGTGTGGCTCCTGCGGGAGATCGGGCGGGTGCGGTGGCGAATGGCCCGGGCGGGCCGTGGAGACGGTCAGGCGCGTTCCCAGAGCACGGCGGCGCCCATCCCGAGCCCGATGCACATCGTGGTGATCCCCCGCTGTGCGTCCGGGTGGCGGTCGAAGTAGGTCGACAGCTGCATCGCCAGACGGGCACCGGAGAAGGCCAACGGGTGGCCCAGGGCGATGGCGCCCCCGTAGGGGTTGACGTGCTCGCTGTCGAGGTCCAGCCCGAAGTGGTCGAGGAACGCGACGCACTGCACGGCGAAGGCCTCGTTCATCTCGATGACGTCGATGTCACCGATGGACAGATCGTTGCGGTCCAGCAGCTTGTCGGTGGCCGGGACGGGGCCGTAACCCATCGTCTCCGGCTCCACGCCGACGAAGGTGTAGTCGACCAGCTTCATCGTCGGCGAGAGCCCGTGCTCCTCGACCGCGGCGGCGGACGCCAGCAGCACCCCGCCCGCGCCGTCGTTGAGGCCGGCGGCGTTGCCCGCGGTGACGTGGCCACCCGCACGGAACGGCGACTCCAGGCCGGCCAGGGACTCCAGGGTCGTCCCGGGGCGCGGGTGCTCGTCGACGTCGACGACCCGCCAGGCCCCGTCGCTGTTCCGGACGGTCGCCGGCACAACGTGGGTGGCGAAGATGCCGTCGGCCTGGGCCTTGGCGGTGCGCTCCTGGGACAGCAGGGCGAACTCATCGCAGCGTTCGCGGGAGACATCCGGGTGGTGGTCGTGGAGGTTCTCGGCGGTGTTGCCCATCACGAGCGCGGAGGGGTCGACCAGCTTGTCGGACAGGAACCGTGGGTTGGGATCGACCTCGGCGGCCATGGCGTGATGGCCCATGTGCTCGACCCCGCCGGCCAGGACCAGGTCCTGCGCCCCGACCTTGATGGCGTTGCCGGCATTGACGATCGCGGTCAGTGCACCCGCACACATCCGGTCGATCGCGTAGCCCGGTACGGAGTTGCCGAGTCCGGCCAGGATCGCGATGGACCGCCCCAGCGTCAGGCCCTGATCGCCGACCTGGGCGGTCGCGGCCCAGGCCACATCGTCGATGCGATCCTTCGGCACGGTCGGTTGCCGGTCCAACAGGGCCCGCACGGAGCGGACCGCCAGGTCGTCAGCCCGCGTGCCGGCGTAGTACCCGTCGTCGCGTGCACGGCCGATCGGCAGGCGCACCCCGTCGATGTAGAACGCTTCACCGGACATGAGGGACTCCTGGTCGTGATGGTGTCGTGATGGT
>JAWLFE010000002.1:2937-33003 GCA_041685735.1 Nitriliruptoraceae bacterium | reverse complement strand
GTCGTGATGGTGTCGTGATGGTCGGATCATCGATCGGCGTTGGTCTCCACCCTACGCCAACTTGGAGCGTACGTTCAAAATCGAGAGACGTCGAGGCAGCACCACGTCCTCCCGGCCACATCCCGGCCCTCGGCGCTGCTTCACGCGAGGGCGGCGAAGGTGGCGAACCGGCGGTCACCGCGGTGCCCTGACCCGTTCAGTCCGCCCCGGGGCGCCTCCCACTGGTCCCGGATGCCGCCTTCTGAGGTTCGCCGGTACGCCATCGGTGGACGAACCAGGTGCTGGCGATCACCACGCCCAACAGGGCGAGGGCCCGGTCGGGGATGCGTTGCCCGACCGACTGGACCACCTCCTCGGCGCGTGCACCGACCAGGGCGAGGTTGCCGGCCTCGAAGCTCCCGCTGCCGGTGACCAGCAGGATCCCCACCCCGATCAGCAACAGGCCGGTGATCAGTGAGGTCGAGTGGATGCGCCACGGGCCGATCGCGACCTCGGTCCCCCGCAGCCACCGCATCGTCGTCGTCCCGATCCGCTCCCACACCAGCGACAACAGCGCCAGCGGGACGACCATGCCGAGCGCGTACACCGCCAGCAGCGCACCGCCCTGCGCGGGGCGCCCGCCGACCGCGGCCAGGACCAGGATGCTGCCCAGGATCGGCCCCGTGCAGAACCCCGTGATGCCGTACACCAACCCCAGCAGGTACACCGTGCCCGAGGTCGCCTCCCCGCCTCCACCGGAGCGCAGACGTGCCGGCACCAGGTTGAACCCCGACCCGACCAACACCAGCACACCCAGCACGATCACCGCGCTGCCTGCGACGGTCAACACCGTGTCCTGCTGGGTGCGCACGAACCGCGTCGCCACCGACGCCGACACGCCCAACGGCACCAGCGTGGTGATCAGACCCAGATAGAAGATCCCCGTCCGTGCGAGCAGCCGACCCCGGCGGTCGAAGGCGTAGGCGAAGAACGACGGCAGCAGCAGCGCACCACACGGGCTCAGCAGCGCGAGGATCCCCCCGGCGAACGCGGCGACGAAGCCGACCTCGGGCCCGAGACCTGACACCGGCTCAGCCCTCCGATGCGTCGTACACGGCCTGCAGGAACGCGGTGAACCGCTCGGGCCCGGCGTAGCCGCCCTGCGGGACACCGTTGACGACGAAGGCCGGCGTACCCGTGAAACCCAGCTGCCACGCGAGCTGCTGATCGCGCTCGACGGTCGCCGCGGTGGCCTCGTCGGCCAGGTCCGAACGCAACCGGTCCATATCGAGGCCGATCTCGTCCGCGACGAGTTCGGCCTGCCGCAGCATCGCCTCCTCGCTCTGACGCACCTGGTAGGCGGCGAGCTCATCGGGGGTCAGGTCACGACCGACCGGCGGCGCATCCGTGCCGGCGATGAACGGGTACAGGTACTCGGCGAGCTCCCAGTACAGGTCCTGTTGCGCGGCCGCCGCGGCCATCCTCGCGCCCGGGACGGCACGGGGCTCGTAGGGCTGCAGCCGCGTCTCGATACGCAAGCGGCCGGTTTCGACCCAGTCCTCGATGACCACCGGCATCGTCTCACGGTGGAACACCCCGCACCACAGACACCCGAACGACTCGAACGCCACCATGACCATGGGCGCATCCGGATCCCCGACCGACAGGCCGGCATCCGGATCGACGCGGAGCGCCGCCATCCGCTCACGGCTGGGACGGTCGGCCTCGTCCGGCGTCGACGCCTCCTCTGACGTACCGTCGAGCGCCGACGCACCGCGAGCGGAGGTATCGACCAGCACGGGGGCCTCATCGCCGGCGAAGACGACGACAGCGACCACGAGCGCGACCAGCAGTGCCACACCGGGAGCGATCAAGCGGCGGGACATGACACCTCGATGGCAGCGGAGACGACGCTGCGAGTGCAGAGGGTGACAGATGACACGCTAGGATGCAAGTTGTATCCTAATACTGGCGCCGGACGCGAGAGGCCGACCGTGATCGCATTCGAAGAGAAGACCGAGAGCAGCGCCGACCGGGCGATCGCCTCGATCCGCGCGGCGATCATCGACGGGACCTACCCGGGCGAGTCGATGCTCAGCGAGAACCAGCTCGCCGCGCAGCTCGGCATGAGCCGGACACCGGTCCGGACCGCCCTCGCCCGCCTCCAGGACGAAGGCTGGATCCGCATCTACCCCAGGAGTGGCGCCCTGGTCAGGGGGCTCACCCCCGAGGACATCGCGGACATCGTCGACGCCAGGGTCGTGCTGGAGACCAGCGGCGTGACACGGGCGTCATCGGAGGTTCGTGCCCGGCTCGCGGTCGATCTCCTGCCGGCGATCGAGGAGCAACGCCAGGTGCTCGCAGCCGACGACATGCGGCGGTTCGTCGAGCTGTCTGTCGAGTTCCACGGTGCCTTCCTCGCGGTCGGCGGCAACCCCTACCTCATCGACCTCGGTGAACGGTTGGCGGACCGACAGCGCCAGATGCTCTTCGCCCACCAGGACGCCATGCGCAACCGCAGCGACCACATCATCGATGAGCATCAGCACCTGCTCGACTGCCTCCGCGACGACGATCCCGCCCGCTTCGACCGCATCCTGCGCGCCCACCTGTCCGACACGCTCGTCCACAACACCAACCTCGCCTGACGTCACACCTTGCGATATCGAGAGCCCTATGGCACAGCAACGACAGCCCAAAGAGTCAGAACAGAGGTCGACGATCTCAGCGTGGGCCCGGGCTCGCGTCGGAGCCCTGGTCGGCTCTCCACTCGGCCTGGGCATGGGCATCTACGCGGCGACGTCGCTGCCCGACCAGCAATCGCTGGGTCTGTGGATCGCCTACCTCGGCGGCAGCATCTTTGCGTTCAGCACATTCGGCGCGTTCGTGGGTGCGCTGAGCATCCCCCGACGCGGCGACGACTGATCCAGACCGCTCGCGGACCGTGGGAACGTCAGCCGACCTCGAGCTTCGCTTCCGCGTCGTCCAGGCGGGACTGCGCGTCCTCCCAGGCGGCCAGGAGCTCGGCGGAGCGCTCCTTGGCGGCCCCGTGCCGTTCGACGAGGTCCTTGACCTTCTGCCCGTCCTCGTAGACGTCCGGATCCGCGAGCTGCCGGTTGAGGTAGGCGACGTCCTTCTCCACCTTGCCGAGTTCCATCTCCAGGCGGCCGACCTCGCGGCGGAGGTCCTTGGTGGCCTGGTAGCGGGCGTTGCGCTGTTCCGCATCGGCGCGCTTGCCACCCTTGCCCCCTCGACCCCCACCATCGGCGCCTGCCGAACGGCTGCCGGACCGCTGGTCGGCGGGTCGCTGCGGAGCGGCCCCGGCAGCGGTCCCGGGCACGTCGCCCCGTCGCTCCTGTAGTTCCTCGTAGGAGCCGTCGTACCACGTGGCGGTGCCGCTACCCACCTCGACGATCGCGTCGGCGACCGACCGGATCACGTGGCGGTCGTGCGTGATGAGGATCACGGTGCCGGGGTAGGCCTGCAGGGCGTCCTCCAGCACGTCACGGGAGGCGAGGTCGAGGTGGTTGGTCGGCTCGTCGAGCAGCAGCAGGTTGACGGGCGACGCCATCACCTTGGCCAGGCCCAGCCGCGTGCGTTCGCCGCCCGAGAGCTCCGACACCCGCCGCTCCGCGAGATCGCCCGGGAACCCGAAGGCGCCGAGCATGGTGCGGTGGTTCTGCGTGCGGTGCTTGTCGGTCAGCACGGTCTGGAACTCGGCCAGGACCGTCTTGGTCAGGTCCATCACCTCGGCTTGGTGCTGGTCGACCATGCCGACCTCGACGTTGGCACCGAGTTCGATCGACCCCGCCGCGATCGGGACCTCGTCGACCAACGCGCGCAGCAGCGTGGTCTTGCCGGCACCGTTGGGGCCGATCAGCGCGACCTTGCGGCCACGTTCGACGGCGAGGTCGACGTCCTCCAGCACGGTGAGGTCGCCGTACCGGACCGTGAGCCCTTCGACCTTGGCGACGACCCGACCGGCCCGGGCCGGCTCGGGGAACCCGAACCTCGCGACCAGCGCCTTGTGGTCCGGGACCTCGATGCGGTCGACCTTGTCCAGCTTCTTGATGCGGGACTGGACCTGCTTGGCCTTGGACGCCTTGTAGCGGAAGCGCTCGATGAAGCGTTCCTGCTGCGCGATGATCCGGTCCTGCTGGGCCCGGGCGGCGCGCAGCTGGGTGAGCCGGGTCTCGCGCTGCTCGATGAACGCCTGGAAGCCCCCGAGCTCCGCGGCGACCGTGCCGCGGCGGACGTCGTAGGAGGTGGTGGTGCCCGCCGCCACCTCGACGATGATGTCGGCGACGGCGTCGATGAAGTCACGGTCGTGGCTGACGAACAACAGCGACCCGGGCAGCTCCTTGAGCGTCTGCTCCAGCCAGGCGATGGTCCCGAGGTCGAGGTGGTTGGTCGGTTCGTCGAGGACCAGCAGGTCGGGCTTGGCCAGCAGCAGGCGCGCGAGCGCGACCCGCACCCGCCACCCACCGGACAGCTCGGAGGTGGGACGCGCACCGTCGCCGGGCGCGAAGCCGAGCCCCGCGAGGACCCGCTGGGCCTCGCTCTCGAGCTCGTACCCGCCGAACTGTTCGAACGCATCCTGGGTCGACGAGTAGGCGGCCAGCAGGCGCTCGTGCTCGCTCTCCGGGGCGGTCTCGAGTTCCTTCTCCAGGCGTCGGAGCTTCGCTTCCAGGTCCTGGACGTGGGAGGCGCCTTCGAGGACGTGCTCGAGGACGGTCGCGGACTCGCCGACCGCGTCGACCACGTCCTGGGGCAGCCAGCCGATCCGCATGTCCCGGGGCCGGCTGACCGTGCCGACGTCCGGTTCGCGCAGGCCCAGCACCAGCTGCAGCAGGGTGGATTTCCCCGCGCCGTTGCCACCGACCAGCGCGACGCGCTGCCCGGTCGAGACCTTGAAGGTGGCATCGCTGAACAGCGGTTGGGTACCGAACGCGACGGATGCCTGGGAGACGGAGATCATGGCGCGATGCTATCGGCGCCACCGCCCTACCCTGCCGCCCATGCACCTGCTCTCCGTAGATCGCGTGACCGCCGAGGTCGAGGGTCGAACCCTCTTCGCCGACGTGTCCTTCGGCCTGACCTCCACCGACCGCGTCGCCGTGGTCGGACCCAACGGATCGGGCAAGACGACCCTGCTGCGGATCATCAGCGGTGACCGGGAACCGGACGGCGGCGAGGTCGTCACCCGGTCGGGCCTGCGGATCGCGGTCCTGGCCCAGGACCCCGACCTGGGCGCCGCCTCCGCCATCGAGGTGGTCCTGGCGTCAGATCCGATGGCGCAGGAGCACGAGGCGGCCGCCCTGCTCGACCACGTCGGCATCGATCCGGGTCATCCCACCGATGCGATGTCGGGTGGCCAGCGTCGCCGGGTCGCCCTCGCCCGAACCCTGCTGTCCCCCGCCGACCTGCTGATCCTGGACGAGCCGACCAACCACCTCGACGTGGAGACGATCGACTGGCTGGAACAGGATCTGCGGCGCCGGTCCACGGGTCTCGTGCTCGTCACCCACGACCGCTACGTCCTGGAACGCCTGACCAACCGGATGCTGGACGTCGCCCCCCTCGGGCCCGACCGACCGGCCGAGGTGATCTGGCACGAAGGCTCGTACTCCTCGCTCCTGGAAGCCCGGGCCGAGCGCGCTGCCAGCCGGGACCGCGCCACCTCGCGCGCCGCCAACCTCCTGCGCAAGGAGGTCGCCTGGCTCAAACGCGCACCCAAGGCCCGGACGTCCAAGCCCAAGTTCCGCGTCGAGCAGGCCGAGGTGCTGCGGGAGGCCGCCACCGGCGACGCGGCGTCGCGGTCGCTGGACCTCGGCACGGGACGGCGCCGCCTCGGCAGCGAGGTGTTCGAACTCGAGGGTGTCACCGTCGTCCGCGGGCAGACCACCGTGCTCGACCAGGTTGATCTGGGGATCGGGCCGGGCGAGCGGGTCGGCATCGTCGGTCCGAACGGCGCCGGCAAGACCACCCTGCTGCATGTCCTGTCGGGTCGCCTGCCGATCGACGCTGGCGAGCGGACCGTCGGGCGGACGGTGGAGCTGGGCGTCTACGAGCAGCAGGCCGGCGAGGGCATGGACCTCAAGCAGAGCGTGCTGGATTCGGTCCTGGAGATCGCCCCGCACATCCCGTTGGCCAACGGCGAGACACTGCCCGCCGCCCGCCTGGCCGAACGGTTCGGCTTCGACGGCGGCCTGCAGCGCACCCCGATCGGGCTCCTCTCGGGAGGGGAACGACGCCGCGTCGCGCTGCTGCACCTGCTGGTCGCAGCTCCCAACGTCCTGCTCCTGGACGAGCCGACCAACGACCTGGACCTCGACACCCTCGCGGTCCTGGAGGACCACCTCGATGGCTTCAAGGGCACGCTGGTGGTCGCCTCGCACGACCGGTACGTGCTCGACCGGCTGACCGACCGCACGATCGCGGTCGAACACGGCCAGCTGACCGAACACCTCGACCTCGATGCCTACCGGGCGACGCGCACCGGCGAGGTGACCCGGATGGTCTCACCGACCGCGGGCCAGGACCCCGACGACGGGGAGACGGCCGCGCCGGGCTCAGCGCTGGACAACCAGGCCCGACAGGCGGCACGCAAGCAGGTCCGGTCCCTGGAGAAGCGCGTCCAGCAGCTCGACCGGCGGCGCCGGAAGCTCCACGAGACGATGGCTGACGCCGCCACCGAGCCGGACCGCCTGCTGGCCCTACAGTCCGAGCTCCAGGAGGTCGAAGAGGAACTGGGAAGCGCCGAGGACCGTTGGTTGGAGCTGAGCGTCGAATCCGGCGTCGGCTGAGTCTACGATCCGTGGGTTGCGCGCCCGCCGCTGCCCCCTCCGGCGCTGCCCCGGACACCGACGCCCGCCGTCACCCCGAACGATCCTGGACCACCGTGCTCCGCAACTGCCGCCGGACCTCCCTGGCTGTCCTGGTGATGGTCGGTGCCCTCGTGGGCGGCCCGGCAGCGCTGGCCATGCCGACCGCAGCAGCGCAACTGCCCGAGGTCGAGGAGCAGCTCTCGCAGGCCGAGGCGGACCTGGCCGCGACCGATGCTGCCATCGCGCAAGCTGACGCAGCGCTCTCGGCCGCCCGTTCGAAGGTCCAGGCGGCCGCGAGTGCCCTGTCATCCGTCGAAGCGGAACTCACCGCCGCCCGGGCGGCCGAAGCGACCGCGGCCCTCGCCGAACGCGACGCCGCCCGGGAGATCGCGGCAGCGAACAACCAGCTGGAGCGGTTGGTCGACGATCACACGACGTCGCGCACACACCTCGAGCGTCGCGCCGTGCAGGTGTTCAAGCACGGCCCCGGGGTCCCGGAGGCGACGCTGCTGCGCGGCATCGCCGGCTCCTCCGACTGGCACGAGGTCGCGATCACCATCGAAGCGGTGTCACGCATCATCGACCGTGACCGCCGCCTCGTCGAGGCGACCGGGGTGCAGACGCGCGACCTCGCGGCGAGCCGCACCAGTGTGGTCGCCACCCGCCAGGCGGCCGTCCGGACCGCCCAGCACACGACGCGCGAAGCCCGCCGGGTCGCGCAACTCGCCGAGCGGCAGCAACGGGCGGTCGCAGCGCTCAGCGAGGAGCAGGCGGAGCTGACCACGCTCCTGGAGCAACTCGAGGCCGACGCCGAACTCCGCGCGGCGCTGGTCCGCAGACTCGCATCCGAGGTCGCGAGGTTGCAGCTCGCCGCCAGCACCGTGCTGGTCCCGATCGCGCCCACCGTCGACCTCAACGGCCCGCCCCCGCCGTGGGCCGCACGACTCCCCCCGGTCGGCCGACCGTGGGCGGCGCAGATCGACGCGGTCGCCGCGAGCCGTGGCGTGGACGGGCGACTGATGGCGGCCGTCGTGTGGACCGAATCGAACTTCCGACCTGACGTGGTGTCGCATGCGGGCGCCATCGGGCTGGCGCAACTGATGCCGGGCACCGCCACGGGCCTGGGCGTCGACCCGTGGGATCCCGTCCACAACCTCGATGGCGGGACCCGCTATCTGCGCACGCAACTGGAACGCTTCGGACGGGTCGACCTCGCGCTGGCGGCCTACAACGCCGGACCCAACCGGGTGCAACGCGCCGGACCGGGTATCCCGACGATCGTCGAGACGCAGCTCTACGTCGTGCGCGTGCTCGAACGCTACGAGGCACTCGCGGCCGGGTGAGCTGGCCTCCGGAACACCATCACGCGAAGCGGACGACCGGAGGGTCGGCGGTCGCCTCGACCTCGAGGTGGTTCGCGGCCGCCACCCGCTCGTAGAGCGGGCCGTCGCAGACCACCACCGGGCAGTGGACGTCGTAGAGCTCGGCGGGGATCATCGCCCCGAGCGCAACGATCACATCGACCGAGGCCAGCACGATCGCCGCCGGAGCGGTTCCCAGGCGGACCGCCTCGGCCAGCACGCTGGAGCTACTGCTCGATCCCCGACCGACGGGCATCACGACGACCGCGCCCGTCAGCACCCGTCCGCGTTGTGGGTGGCGTGCGTCGATGATCGTCCCGGTGTGCGGGTCCATACCGCCCCAGAAACTCAACGCTTCGTCGAGGACCAGGACCGGCCCGGCCGCATGACCGGCGACCAGGACACGGACCTCACCAGAGGTCGTCATCGCGCCGCACCTCCCCTGCGACGGCGGATGCGACGCAGTCGCGCAGGCTGCCGAACGTCACCTCGACCCCGAGGTTGCCCGGGGCGTAGTAGGCCCACTTCGCCGAGTCGGTCATCACCGTCCGGGTCGTCGGCGACAGGATCGGGGTGATGTAGGTGCAGGTGTCCACGACGAAGCGGACCCCGGCTGCCTCGCACCGCTCGACCAGGCCCCGGTCGGCCGCCTCGTGCAGGGCGACCCGATGGGTGTTGGCGTAGAACTCGATGCCATCGTGGAAGCGGTGCCCGTCGACGGCGGTCGCACGTGGGTCGACGGCGGTCGCACGTGGGTCGACGGCGGTCGCACGTGGGTCGACGGCGGGGGCGAGGTCGTCCACCGCCACCGCGAGCGCTTCGATCTCCTGCACCGACAGGTGGGGGGTCCCGACACTGACCGCGTCGAGGGTGCCGGTCGAGAAGGTCGACAGCGCATCCCGGGCGGCCCGCACCTCCTCGACGGTCACCCGGTGGGTGCTGACCGGTTCGCGGCCCCCGAGCGCCGTGGCCAGGTCGGCTGCCTCCGGCGTGATCCCGACGGCATGGAACATCGCCACCCCCCCGGACGACGCGGCGGCCGCGCCCAGTGCCTTGAGGTCATCCTCGGAGGTCTGCGGCGACAGCCCGACGATGGCCGGCACCGCGGTCCCGACCCGACCGCCCAGCAGGTGACCGAGCACGGGATAGAGCAGCGACGAGCCGAGCAGGCGGTCGGGGAGTCCGGACACATCGACGACGACGGTGGCCACCCTGGCCTCGTCCCGGTGCAGACCTGCGTCCGGTACCCGACCGGTCAGTGCGGCGCAGATGTCCACGAAATCCCCGTACCGATCGGTGCGGGCACCGAGGACGCTGTTGGCGAAGACGATCGCGTTGGACTCGGCCCACGCGATGTGGTCGCCCATCCCGGGACGCGCGGGCAACTGGTAGGGCGCACAGGTCCACGACGGGGTCGCCCCCATGGTCGTGTAGGCGTCCATCAGGGCCTTCGCCGCGATCCGGGTGGCGTCGTCGCCGCGGTACCGCTCCGGGTGGAGCAGGTCGAGTGAGGAGACGTTGAGGGTCGTCGGTACGACGACCTGCCCGCCCGCGTCCGCCAGCCGCTGGGCGAAGTCCAGACCCGCCCGCCCGTGGTAGAGGCAGCTGTCGATGTGCGCCGCACCGATGTCCAGCAACCGTGGAGCATCGTGCATCTGGGCGAGCCGGACGATGATGCGCATGGCCAGCGCGGTGGCCTCGCCGGCCTCGCCAGCCAGCATGGCGGTGTCACCGCTGGTCAGTTCCAGGCTCATGGTGCCTCACGGGACGTTCAGAACAGCAGCGGCAGCTTCGGTCGCTCCTCGATGACACCGACGATAGCGCCGATCACCCCGCCCGCCCCCGCCAACTCATCCAACCGGTGTGCGAGCGATCCCGCGGGCTCCTGGTCGCTGAGGTCGAGGCGCTCGGCGACCACGAACATCGTGCCCTTCTTGGCCAGGGCACGCTCGAGCCAGGCCTCGTCCAGACCCTCCCGCGGAGCACGGAGCAGCGCGTTGTCCCGCTCGTCGACCAGCCGCAGTTCCGGGCCCTCGACCACGAAGCCGACCTTCGCCCCGCGGGGAAGGTCCGCGCCGAGGAACCCGGCAAGGGGGGTGAGGCCAGCCGCCGCGACCGCCGCGCGCAACTCGGCGGACCGGCCCTCGGTCCCCACCGACGCGACGAGCAGCGGCATGGGCCCAGCCAGCAGGGTCCGCACCTGCACCCCATCGTCCGGCCGCGGGGCGGGTGGTTCGCTCACCGACGTTCACCTCCATCGGCGGCTGGATGACGACGATCCGATGTGGCGGCCAGGCTACCGGTGGAACCAGACCTCGCGGAACGGCGGCCAGCCGGTAGTTTCGAGGGCCCCTGCAGCGAGGCCACCGGTGGTCCGACCCACACTTCTCCGACCGGCGCACCGTCGAGAGCGGTGGACATGAACGCGCCGGCGATCCTGGCCGTCGACGGCAACTCGCTCGGGCACCGGGCCTTCCATTCGACCCGGGGCGATCCCGACGTCGGCCCCCGCGCCATGACCGGCGCGGTCGTGTCCATGCTGGCGACGGCCTGGATCCACGGACCCTACGACGCCGTGGTCGTCGGGTTCGATCATCCGGTCAACGACCGCAAGCGGGAGCATCCGGAGTACAAGGCCAACCGCGACGCCACCCACCCGCTGCTGCGCGACGGGTTGGGGTTGCTGCGCACCGACCTCGCCGCCTGCGGGTTCCTGGTCGTCGAGGAGCGCGGCGCCGAGGCCGATGACCTCATCGCCTCCACCGCTGATGCCTGTCTGGAGCGAGGCTGGTGGTGCGACGTCCTGAGCTCCGATCGCGATCTCACCGCCCTGGTGACCGAGGCGGGCGTCCGGCTGTTGCGGCCCCGGGCGACCTTCGCCGACCTCGTCGTCGAGGATGAGGCGACCGTCCGCTCGACCTACGGCATCGACCCGGCGCAGTACACGGACCTGGCGGCGATGCGCGGGGACCCGTCCGATGGCCTGCAGGGGGTCACCGGGATCGGTCCGCGGATCGCCGCCCGGCTGCTCCGCGACCACGGCAGCGTGCACGGCCTGTACGCGGCACTCACCGACCTGCCCCCGAAACTGGAAGCCGCGCTGCGCGCCGGTCGCGAGCGGGTCGAACGCAACCTCGTGGTGATGGCACCGATCCCGCACCTCACGGTCGACGTGGACGCGGCATTGCAGCTGGGGATCGACCTGGAACGCGTGACCGCTGCACTGTCTGCGCATGATCTGGAGCACGCCGCGCGACGGTTCCACCGAGCTGTGACCGATCCACCACCGCCCCTGCCACCGGCGCCGACCGAGGAGCCCGAGGCGCCCCTGCCCACGCGCTCGCCGCGGCCGGTCCAGGTGCCCGAGGAGGGCGAGCAGGCCGCCCTGTTCTGAGCACCGCTCGCCCGCCACCGCACCGCCCGTGCCCGCATCCACCACCGACGAGCGTGTCCGGAGAGACCAGTAGGCTGCGCGGATGGAACCTGATCACGTCGACCGCATCGTCGAGCAATGGGCGGGACAGCGACCCGAGCTCGACACCTCCGGGCTCCGGGTCGCCGCGCGCGTGATCCGCCTCCAGCGCTACCTGGACCAGGCCGTCTCCGACGCGGTCCGACCGTTCGGGCTGCAGGTGGGTGAGCTGAACGTGCTGGCCACCCTGCGTCGATCCGGCCCACCGTTCCAGCTCACACCGACAGCGTTGTACCGGGGGCTGTTGATCTCGTCGGGAGCGATGACCAACCGGTTGGATCGGCTGGAGACCAACAGCCTGATCACCCGGACCGTGGATCCCGACGACCGACGCAGGGTGCAGGTCGCACTCACCGACCATGGCCGCGAGGTCATCGATCAGGCCATGGACGCGCACGTGCTGCGGCTGGACGAGGTCCTGGCGGGGATCGACGATGCCGGCCGCACCGACCTCGAGGATCTGCTGCGCACCCTGCTGGCCCGACTCGAACGCGAGCACGATCTGGCCTGATCGTCGTGCCGCTCCGCGGGATCAGCGGAAGCCGTCGCGGTGTGCCTGTACCTGGTCCACATAGCGGTGACCTGCTGCGGAGACGCCGTGGCGCGCGACGGCGTTCGGCCCCTGGAAGTAACTCGCGAGCAGGCGCCGCTCGTTGCTGCCGGTCAGGGTGCCGAGGTAGCGCAGGTAGAGCACCCCAGCGAGCACGTTGTCCTGTGGGTCGTCGAGGTCGAGCGTGCGGCCGGCCAGGGTCCCGGAGATCCACCGACCCGTGGCCGGCATGATCTGCATGATCCCCCGCGCGCCGGCGGACGAGACGACGTGGTTGCGCCACCGTGACTCCTGCCAGGCGACCGCCTTGACCAGGGCCGGATCGACGCCGTACTGCCGTGCTGTGCGGTCCAGCAGCGCACCCACCTCGGCCTGGGTCACCGTCGTGGGCGGTGTCGGAGCAGGTGGAACCTCGGGAGAAGGTGTGCGCTCGTCCGGGCGGATCGTGAGGTCACGGCCGACCTGGATCCGGTCGGGGTTGGTGATGCCGTTGATCCGGATCAGGTCGGAGACCGTCGTCGCGTACCGCCGGGCGATGCCGTAGAGGGTGTCGCCCGGCTCGATGCGGTGGGTCTCGCTGGCCCGGCCGTCGGCGGTGTCCGCTGCCGCGCCGGCATCCGGGTCGGTGGCATCCGCCCCCGTAGCCGGGACGTCGCCCGCGGCGGCGTCGGTGTTCCCGTCCACGTCCCCGTGCACGTCGGAGGGACCGGCGGTGTCCGTCGGCAACCGCAGGGACTGCCCCGGGCGGATCAGGTCGGGCGTCGCGATGTCGTTGATCGCCACCAGCTCGTCCACGGTGGTGTCGGCCGACCGGGCGATGCCCCACAACGTGTCGCCGGACCGCACCACCCAGGTGCTGCCCGACGCGGCGACGACCAGCGCGGCGAGCGCGACGACGGTGATGGCGGGACGCAACGTCTTCATGGTCATGTGTCTCGTCGGCCCGCCCGTGCGCCTCCAGCCGGCGTGCGCCAACCGGACGAACCGAGCTTGCAGCGCGCGCGCCTGCTCGATCGGTGCGAGCAGTACGGTGACGTCGTGCACACCTTCGACGTCCCGCTCCCGATCGACCTGCTCCGGTCGCTTCGTCCGCTCGTGGCCTCCGCGAACGATCCGACGATCCGCCTGCGCCCGGACCGCGTCGTCCGTACCGGGAGGACGCCGGATGGTCCCGCCACACTGGACGTCCGGCGGCTGGGTGACCAACGGTTCATCGCGCAGGCCACCGGCCCCGGTCGTGACTGGGCACTCGACCACGCCCCGGAACTGCTCGGCGCCCGGGACGATCTGGCTGGCTTCGACGCCAGCCGACACCGCATGGTCGCGCGGGCGCACCACGCGCGACGCGGCCTGCGGATGGTCCGCTCGGGCCGGGTCGAGGATGTGCTCGTCCCGACCATCCTCGCCCAACGTGTCACCTCCCAGGAGGCGGCACGGTCCTGGACCCGGTTGGTCGCGGCGTGGGGAGAGCCGGCACCCGGCCCCATCCCCCTGCGCCTGCCGCCACGACCGGACGAGCTCGCGGGCCGTCCGTACGCGGACTTCCACCGGCTGGGGGTCGAGCGGTCGCGGGCGGAGCGGATCTCGTCCGCTTGCCGCCACCTCGACGTCCTGCAGGACGCGATCGATCGCAGCCGCGCACCGGACGCCGGCACCGTGGTCGAGCGGCTGACCCGCGTCCGCGGTATCGGGCCGTGGTCCGCCGCCCTGATCGCGCGGACCGCCGCCGGTGACCCCGACACGGTCGAGGTGGGGGACTACAACACCAAGGACCACATCGTCCATGCACTGACGGGCCGACCTCGAGGGAGCGACGAAGAGATGCTCGAACTGCTCGACACGTTCGCGGGACATCGGGGCCGCGTGATCCGGCTCCTGCTGTCCACTGCACCTCGACCACCGACGTTCGGGCCGCGGCGCCGCGTGATCCCCGTCGACCGACTCTGACCCGTGGTGTCGACGGCACGGAGGGGGCGACGGATGTCGACGCTCAACAGCTGATCACGCTCCGTGGCAGTGGCGGCGGACCATCGTCTTCGGTGGGCTCGGCCCGGGCAACCGCGACGTCGCACCCCTCCACCGCAGCCGACAACTGCAGGGCCAGTTCGTCCATCAGCTGCCGCGCGACCCATCGGCCCGGCCCATCGGCGTCGTTGGCGAGCACCGCGAGGTGGTAGCGGGTGCCGTCGTCGCCGATCACCGCGCCGCTCAGCGCGGTGACGTCGCGCAGGGTCCCGGTCTTCCCCCGGAACCGACCTTCGGCCACGGTCCCCCGCAGCCGCTGGCGCAGGGTGCCGGTCTCCCCCATCACGGCCATCAGGGACACCCAGGTCTCGGCGACGGGCCCGTCGGTCATGGTGCGGTCGAGGTCCACCAGCAACCGCGGGGACAGCCGGTCGTCGCGGGAGAGCCCGGACCCATCGGCGAACACCGCGCCGTCGTGGTCGATCTGGAACCGGTCGAGCATCTGTCGCAACGCCCGGTCGCCACGGGCCCAGGACCCCTCCCCGGTCCGCACCCGGCCGATCGTCTGGAACATCCCATCGGCCAGGTGGTTGTCGCTGCGCTCCACGGTGAAGCGCAGGAGCTCGTCCATCGGTGGGCTGTGCACCGTCGCCAAGCGACCGACCGTCGGTGCGGTGATCTCCCCCGAACGTGACGCTCCGAGCACCTCGACGGCGCGCTCCTCGAGCAGACGGACCAGTTCGGCCACCGCGTGCGCGGCCGGGTCCTGGACGTGATCGACGGTGACGGTCGGTGGCCCCCGGTCCTCGGGGTCCTCGTCGGGCGCCGGATCCTGCTCGTCCGCGGCCCCGGAGCCCTGGGCCGGATCCGGGCCGTCAGCGTCCGCGTCGCCGTCGGGGGCATCCGCGTCCGGCTCCGGTTCGGGGTAGGTCAGGATCGTGCGGAGTCCACCATCGACGGTCAACCCGGAGGCGTACCGGGCATCGAAGCTGCTGAAGTACCGATCGGGCCATCCCTCCGCGCGAGCCGGTCCGGTGAAGCCCGGCGTCAGGCCGACGACCTCCCCGTCGACCCGTCGCAGACCCGCGGCGACCAGATCGTCGGCGAGCGATGCCAACGGGGTCGCCGGCCGCGCCGGGTAGACCCACCGGGTGTACTCGTCGGTGGCGAGGGCCGGGTCGCCACCCCCGACGAGCAGGAGATCGCCGCGGAGCACACCGTCCTCATCGATCGGCGCCGTGGCGTCGACACGGGTACGCAGGCGGCCGTCCGGCCCCAGGGTCGTCAGGATCGCCGCGGCGGTCACGACCTTCATGGTCGACGCGGGCAGGAGCGGAGCATCGGCCCGGTGCGCAGCGATGGTGCGGCCGTGGTCATCCGTCACGAGCACCCCGAGGGTGGCGTCGTCGGCGCCCAGCACGGCGGCATCGACCAGTGCCTGCAGGCGCGCGACGAGCTCATCGCGTCCCTCGGGCAGCGGCGGTGGGGGTGGCGGGTTCGCCGGCGGGTCCGCCGGCGGGTCCGGCGCCGCCTGCGCGTCGGCACCGTCCTGCTCGTCATGCTCCCGCGGCTCCGTCCCGTCGTCCCCGTTGCCCCCGTCGGCGCCGGGTCCGGCGCCGTCCTCGGCTGGGATCTCGGCGGGGACATCACCCGAGGCATCCGGGTCGGCGACCTCAGGCCCTCCGGAGCTCCCGCCGCTGCACGCGGCGACCAGCATCGCCAGCGCGAGGACGACGCCGATGAGGCGGTACCCGACGCCGATCACCGGCCGTCCCGCGGCCCGCGTCACCAGGGTGGGTCGACGACGGCCCTCAACTGGGTGCGTCGACCGAGTCGAGCAGTCCGCGGAGCTGGAACCCGCGCGACGGATGGCGCAGCTTGGTCAGCGTCTTCTTCTCGATCTGCCGTATGCGCTCACGTGTCAGGCCGAACTGCGCCCCGATGTCCTCCAGCGTGTGCTCCTCGCCGTCCATGAGCCCGTACCGCAGCATCAGCACGGTCCGCTCCCGGTCGGTCAGGGCCGACAGGGCGCGTTCGACCTCGCGCTTGGCCAGTACCGCCGTGGCCGAGGACTCCGGATCGATGGCATCCTCGTCGGCGACGAGCTCGCCCATGGTCGCGTCGCCGTCCTCCCCGATCGGCTTGTCGAGGCTGGCGACATCCTGGGCGGCGAGCTTGACCTCGCGGAGGCGCTCCACCGGGAGCCCGAGCTCCGCGGCGATCTCCGGTTCGGTCGGCTCACGCCCCAGCTGCTGGAGCAGTGCGAACTCGGCGTAGCGGACCTTGCCCATCAGCTCGTGGACGTGGACGGGCAGGCGGACGGTCCGACCGGTGTTGGCCAGGCCGCGTTGAAGCGCCTGCCGGATCCACCACGTGGCGTAGGTCGAGAACTTGTAGCCCTTGGTGTGGTCGAACTTCTCCACGCCGCGGATCAGCCCGAGGTTGCCCTCCTGGATGAGCGAGAGCAGGTCAACACCCCGGCCGCGGAACTTGCGCGCGACCGAGACGACCAGGCGCAGGTTCGCGCGGATCATGTGGTCCTTGGCACGCTCGCCCCCCCGGGCGACCATGCGCATCTGGGCCTTCTTGCGGGGCGGCAGCTTGGTTCCCGAGCCCAGGACGATGTGGGCCGCGAGCCCCGCCTGGTAACGCTTGGCGAGGTCGACCTCCTGCTCCGGGGTCAGCAGGTCCGTGCGGCCGATCTCGTTCAGGTACTGGCGCACCGAGTCGGACGACGCGGACAGCGGGGTCGCCTCCGGGCGGTCGGCATCCTCGATGAGGTCATCGAGGACCTGCATCCCGAGGTCACGTGCGCTCTGCGCGGTGTCCTCGACCCAGGTGTCGGGCTGGGTCAACGGGTCGTAGAGGTCGAGGAGTTCCGATAGGAGCACGTACCCACGCGACGCGCCGCGTTCGAACAGCTCGGAGATGGGGGTGACATCGCTCAACGATGGGCCTCACAAGGCTCGTACAGGTCCTGGATCTCGTGCTCTCGGACCGGGCTGGTGGCGCGCATGGACCGCGACCGTACCCGGCTGGCGCCCGCCCGACGCTCCCAGCCGTCCGGTCAGGGCCGGTCATGGTACGCGGCGTCCGCGTGGCCTGCCCGCGCCGCCTGCCCGCGTCACACGCTCAGGCATCGTCGGGGGCGTCATCGGATCCATCGGCCGGATCGCGGTCAGCGCCAGGGGCACCGTCATCCGCCTGCCGCTCCCGACCCAGCCGCCGTTCGAAGCTCTCCATCCCCAAGCGGATCTCACCACCGGGCGGCCCGTCGGGCCCGTCGCCAGGGTCACGGCGGGCATCGGGCAGCACGGGCGTGTCCGCAACGGTCGGCGGGTCACCGACCGGACCGTGCGTGTGCACGGGCGACCTGGCTCCGTCGGGACGGTCGATCGCGACCTTGGCCGCCAGCGCCGTGGTCATCGGGACCGCCGCGATCAGCCCGAGCGATCCGACGATGATCTTGACGATCTCCTCGGCGAGGACCTCGGAGTTGAAGATCTCGGCGTTGCTGACACCCGAGGTCGAGAACAGGACGAGCAGGGCGAGCGACGCCCCCGCGTAGGCCAGGAACAGCGTGTTGACCACGGACGCGATGTGGTCGCGGCCGACCCGCATGGCGCGGGCGAACAGCGCCGGCCACCGCAGCGTGCGATCGGTGTCGTGCAGCGCGAACACCGTCGATGCCTGGCTGACGGTGACGTCGTCGAGCACGCCGAGCGCAGCGATGATCAACCCGGCGAGCACCAGGCCCTGCAGGTCCAGGCCCTGCACGGCGAACGACGCGAACTGCGCATCGTCGGACGCGAACCCGGTGATCTTGCTGCGGTCGATGAACAACACACCCATGGCGACGGTCAACACCAGCGCACCCGAGGTGCCGATGATCGCCGACGTGGTCATCTCGTTGACGCCGTGCGCCAGGTACAGCGTGACGATCATCACCGCGACCGCGCCGACCAGCGCGACCGCCGGCGGGTTCTTCCCCGCGAGGATGGCGGGCACGATGAACTGCACGACGATGAGCAGACTGACCGCCAGCCCGACGAGCGAACGCAGGCCGTGCCACCGGCCGATGGCGAGCACCGCCAGCACGAAGACGCCGAGCAGCATGAGCAGCGTCGGGGTGCGCTGGAAGTCGGTGATGACGTACTGCTCTCCCGCGTCAGGTGTGGCGATCTGATCGAGGGTGACCCGGTCACCGACCGCCAGGTCCGGGTAGCCATCCAACGCGACGTCCTCCAGCACGGCGACCTCACCCGCGTCCGGGCCGTCGAGGAGCCGGACCTCGATGTCCGCGGCGGCACCAGTACCTCCCATCACCGGATCGGGGTCGCCCTCGAAGACCTCGAACGACAGGATCTGCGCACCGGTGAGGTCCTCCAGGGCGGGACCCGGGTCCGGGAGTTCGTCCGCCGATGGCCACAGCGCAGCCATCCCCAGGATCGCACCGACCAGCAGGACGCCGACGATCACCAGGAGGCGTCTATGCATCGTCGACCGTGGCGTTGGCACACCGGACTCCTCACCGCGACGTCGCGATCGGCCCGGATGCTAACGCCCGCGCTGCGCCGGACGATCGCCCCGACACGGTGCGGCCGGCCGGGATCGTCACGCCTCGACCTGGCGACGGTCGCACACGACGACGGCCCGCCGTGGGGCGGGCCGTCGTGATGGCCAGGTGGACGCGCGTGAGGTCGGGGGGGCTCAGGCCGCCCGGTCGAGCACGTCGAGGAGCCCGGAGAGGTTGTGGGCGCGCGAGGGGTGGCGCAGCTTCGCCAGTGCACGGTTCTGCATCTGGCGGATCCGCTCCCGGGTCAGCCCGAAGTGGTCACCGATCTCCTCCAGGGTCTTCGGCTCCTCACCGTTGAGCCCGAAGCGCAGGACCAGGATGAGGCGCTCGCGGACATCCAACTCGTTGAGCGCCGCATCGATCTGGCTCAGCGCGTCGCCCTCCAGGGCGGTCTCGACGGGATCGACGCCCTGCACGTCGGCGATGAGGTCGCCCATCGAGGCGTCGCCGTCCTCACCGATCGGCCGATCGAGCGAGACGAGTTCCTGCATGGCGTCACGGACCTCGCGGACCCGCTGGACGGTGAGGCCGACCTCGTCGGCGATCTCCGCCTCGGACGGGTCGCCACCCTTCTGCTGGCGCAGGCGCAGTTCCGCGGCGCGAAGCTTGCCGTACAGCTCCCACACATGGGCCGGGACGCGGATGGTGCGTCCCTTGGACGCGACACCACGCTGGAGGGCCTGACGGATCCACCAGACCGCGTAGGTCGAGAACTTGTAGCCCTTGGTGTGGTCGAACTTCTCCACGGCGCGCAGCAACCCGAGGTTGCCCTCCTGGATCAGCTCGATGAAGTCGAGGTCGCGGCCGGAGAACTTGCGGGCCTGCGGAACGACCAGGCGCAGGTTCGCCTGCACCATGCGTTCCTTGGCCCGGGCCCCGTCCAGGCTGATGCCCGTCAGGCGCTTCTTGCGGGAGCGGGTGATGTCCTTGCCCGCTTCCTTGAGCATCCCGTCCGCAGCCATGCCCGCCTGGTAGCGCTTCGCGAGGTCGGCCTCGTCCTCCTTGGTCAACAGCGCGTGCCGACCGGCATCGTTGAGGTACTGGCGCACGAGGTCGGTCGTGAGCGCCGCCGAGTGGTCGAGGATGTCCTCGGGAGCGTCGTCGGCGACGTCGTCGATGACCTCGAGGCCCTGGGAGCGGATGCCTCCGATGGTGTCATCGATCCACATGTCCCCGTGGAGTTCCGGGGAGTGCAGCTGCTGGAGTTCCGAGAGCAGGACGAATCCGCGCTCGGACGAGCGCTCGAGGAGCTCTTCGACAGCGACTTCAGCGGTCGGGAGTTCGGTGCGGTTCACCTTGCCTCCTGGGCGGTAACGGGTGATCGGGAGTCTGCGGTGTGGCCGGGAGCCGGGTCCGCGGCACCGGACCGGACAGCTTGTCAGGTCTGGGGGCGAACCCAAAGCCTCGCATGCGTGGTTCGGAACCGACACCACCGTGGTGCCGACGAATGGGCGACTCCGATGCGGTCGTGCGCCGCCGACGGTGTCCGTTCGGACGCTCCCTGCATGCCGCTGTGCGCGTCGTTGGGGGCTGCAGGGGCCGTCGGGCGGCCGACGGGCCCGGATGACGGGCTGTCAGGGTTCACAACGTCACTATCGACCCGATCCGTCCTTGCCAAGATGGAGTGTGCGCTGTGCGCTCATCCATGCCTCCGCCTCCCCACGATGCGATGCCCGTCGCAGGCGACCCCTTCGGCTTCGAGCCGGTCCCGGTGATCGACTTCACGCCCCGGGACGAGACGCCCGGACGCGCTCACGACGCGCCACCACGGGACCCCCGAGCCGTGTCGGGCGAGCGCGCTGCCGACCGCGCGAGCGGCCTGCGGCCGGCCTGCCTCCCGTGCCACCTCGCCGTAGGTGAGGACCTCGCCCGGGCGGGTCGACCCCACCACCTCGAGGATGCGTCGCGTGAACGAGCCGGTCGCGTCGCCGCTCACCGGCGGGGTGGCGCGGGCGCGGTTCCCTCCACGGTCCCGAGGTCGGGGACGTCAGGAGGCAGGACCGGCTCGTCGGGCGCCGCCTCCGGTGACCGCGATGCTGATCCGCCGCTCTCGCCGTGCTCCAGCTGGGCTGCCGCACGCTTCGGGTAGGGGATGCGCGGGTGGTAGACCCCGACCAGCGACTCCACGATCGTGTCCCGTGCGACCTTCAGGTCGCGGAAGGTCATGTCCGACTCCTCGAACTGTCCATCATCGAAACGGACCTTCAGCAGCTGGTCGACCGTCTCCTCGATCTCGTCACGCGGCAGGTTGCCGCGGGACATGGCCATCGCCCGGGTCGTCGCCTCGCAACAGTCGGCGAACAGCAGGATCGCCGCCTCCCGGGACCGGGGCTTGTGCCCCTTGTAGCGGTAGGTCTGCTCATCGACCTCGTCCGGGTCATCGGCGTCGGCTCGGGCCTGCTCGTAGAAGTAGGTCACCAGCATCGTGCCGTGGTGGCTGCCGATGCAGGCGACCACCTCCGGGGGCAGCCGGTGCTCGACCGCCATCTCGACGCCATCGATCACGTGGTTCTGGATGATGATGGCCGACACCTCAGGATCGAGGTCGTCGTGGGGGTTGGCGATGCCCTGCTGGTTCTCGATGAAGAAGTGGGGTTGGCGCACCTTGCCGATGTCGTGGTACAGCGCCGCGACGCTCCCGATCAGCGGGTCGGCGCCGACGGCGCGACAGGCCCGCTCGGTCAGCGAGGCGACCATCACCGAGTGGTTGTAGGTACCGAGCGCCTTCTCCTCCAGCTCACGCAGCAACGGGTGGTTGCGATCAGCGAGATCCAGCAGCGCGGTCACGGTCGGCAACCGGAACAGCGTCTCCAGGAAGGGCATCGCTCCCTGCACGGCGACCATCGTGATCACCCCGTTGATGGCACCGGCCCCGACCGCGGCGATGAGTTCCTCGCGCGGCCCGAAGATGACGACGATCACCGCGGCGAGGGCCGGGAACGACAACCCGGCCCGCAGGGTCGCGGAGCGCAGGTCCGACCGCTTGGCGATCCGCGTCGTCAACGGAACGCTGATGAGCACGGCCCCGGCGGCGAACAGAGCCACCGGCGCGGACGACGGCATCACCAGCAGCACGAGGACCGAGGCCGGCAGCATCGTGGCGATCCCGACCACGGGGTGGATCAGCAGCGCGGTCAGCATCCCGAGCGCACCGGCGGGCACCGCGTAGGACCAGCCCGAGGAGGTCGCATCGGTCAACAGCGTCGAGCCGACGACCAGGCCGGAGTAGGCGACCACGAGCACCGACAACAGGATCAGCTTCTTGCCGCTGACCCAGACGAACGGCTGCATGCGGCCGAGATAGATACCGCCGACCGCGACGACGAGCAGCATCGCGAGCGCGGCACGCAACGCCGATCGGCCCGGCGAGCTCCCCGACAGACCCAGGCGCTCGACCGCCTGGACCTGCAGGGAACTGACGATGTCACCCTCGCGGACGATCGCTTCGCCGGCCCGCCAGCTCCGCGACACCTCCGGCACCGCTTCGGCCGCGCGTTCACGCTCGGTCTGGGTGAGTTCAGGATCGACCACGACGGTCGGGCGCATCTTGGTCCGGATCACGGGATCGGCGATCGTGACCGCCGTCTCGCCGGGGAACGACCGCAAGCCGACCTCGATCGGCAGGTCGTCGTCAAGGAGTTCCTCGACCTCCTCGGCCGCCACCCGCTGCCGGGCGAACTCCTGCGCGATGGCGATGGTCTCGCTCTCGACCGTGTCGAGCTCGCTGTCCGACAGGGCCGCCAGCGCTTCGATGGTCGACCCCTCGAGCTCGGGCTGTTCGACCTGGAGGCTCGCGATCTGTTCGGCGCGCGGCGGGATCCGCGGTGACTGCTCCGGGTCTCCCGCCACCGCGACGGGTGCACGGACCGCTCGGGTGTCGGCGAAGACCTCACGGACATCCGCGACGATCTCGGTCTGTGCCGTTCGGTCGAGCGCCACGACCGGTTCTGCGGACTCGGCCGCGCGTTGCCGCTCGGTCTCGGTCGCGGCCCGATCGACCTCGGTGATCGCCTGATCAGCGAGGATCGTGGCCGAAGCCGGCTCGCCTTCCCGGACCGCCTGGTCGCCGGCGACCGCGGTCAGCGCGACGATCGCGGGGACGAGCACGACGATCAGCGCAGCCGCCAGGAGCCGCACCATCACGATGCGACCCGGTGCTGCGACCGATCGTGGAGCGAGCGGCGACGGGGAACTCACGAGCGGATCAACCTCTCACAGCGACGGCGGCACGGAGGGTGGCCGTCTTGGAACCGGTGGTATCGCTGCCTTCTTCGCGCGGGGTCGCGGAGACGGCGGTGCCCGCCGGCGGCGGGCGGCTCCCGGTCGTCGCCACAACACCATGGTGCCATGCCGCCCGCTGATCCGCGCCCTCCCGGATCCGGGCGGGCGCGTCGTCGCCTGGTGGTCGCCCCCTGTTCCCCGCACACCGCCGAGGGAAGCCCCCCGCGTGACGAGTAGGCTCCGGGCCGTCGCTGACGTTCGACGATGCCACCGACCGGAAGTCCGTGCGTGCTGCAGACCACCGCACCCTCACCCTGGGTGGAGCTGTCGCGCGAGGCCTGGGCCCAGCGCCGGTCCTCGACCCCCCTGTCGCTCGACGAGCGAGACCTCGAGCGCCTGCGGGGGCTCGGCGAAGACATCTCCCTCGACGAGGTGGCGGCCATCTACCTCCCGCTGTCCCGACTGCTGAACCTGTACGTCGCCGCGACCCAGCAGTTGCACCACGCCACCGGGACCTTCCTGGACTCGACGACCGCCAAGGTGCCCTACGTGATCGGGATCGCGGGGTCGGTGGCCGTCGGCAAGTCGACGACCTCACGGATCCTGCAGGCACTGTTGTCGCGGTGGCCCGATCATCCGGAGGTCTCGCTGATCACGACCGACGGGTTCCTCTACCCCAACGCCGAACTCGAACGGCGTGGGCTGATGGAACGCAAGGGCTTCCCCGAGTCCTACGACGTGAGCCGACTCGTGCGGTTCGTGGCGGCCGTGAAGTCGGGGGCCGCCGAAGCCTCCGCACCCGTGTACTCGCACCTGACCTACGACATCGTCCCGGACGAACGCGCCGTCGTCCGGCAGCCCGATGTGCTGATCATCGAGGGCCTCAACGTCCTGCAGACGGGAACGACCGCCGACCGCCGGGTGTTCGTCTCCGACTTCTTCGACTTCTCGATCTACGTCGACGCCGAGGAACGCGACATCCTGCGCTGGTACGTCGACCGGTTCCGCACGCTGCGATCGACGGCGTTCAGCGATCCTCGGTCCTACTTCCACCGGTTCTCGTCGCTCAGCGATGAGCAAGCCGACGCTGTGGCCACCGACATCTGGGAGCGCATCAACGGCCGCAACCTGCAGGAGAACGTGCTGCCGACCCGGTCACGGGCCGATCTGATCCTCCACAAGGGGCCGGACCACGGGGTCCGCACGGTGCACCTGCGCAAGATCTGACCCGGGCCACGTCGGTCTGCCTGCCACCAGCGGTTAGCCCGGGATGTCGGTGCCGGGACCGTGCAGCGACCCGTGGGCCGCGGCAGACGTCGTCGACCGTTGGGGCGAGGGTCGGACCTGCGCTGGTGGTTCGCCGACCGGCTGCCAACTGGCCAGCACCGCCCGGATGGCCGTGACCACGGCCAGCGGCTGGTCCAGGATCAGATGGTGGTGGGCCTCGGGGACCTCCACGAACGGCACACCGGCCACCGCGGCCGGCGACCCGGCCAGCAGTTCGGCCATGTACGACCGGACCTCCTGATCGACGATGTGCGACCGTGCACCGTTCACGATCGCGATCCGACACGATGCCGCCGCCAGCGCATCAGCGTAGGCCTCCGCCGAACCGGGTCCCTCACGGCTCGTGAAGACGGCGGGGTCGAACTTCCACATCCAGCCGTCCGCGGTCTCGCGCAGGCTGCGACGTGCGATGTGGTCCACCAACCACGTGTTGTCGCACGGTTGCGGAGGGACCAGGTGGAAGTGCTCGACCGCCGTCTCGAGGTCCGGGTAGGTCTTCGGGGAGCGGAACATGCGACCGCCGCGCCCCTCCCGGGATTCCGGGTCGGGGCGTCGGATCGGTGCGTCGAGCACCATGGCACCGTCCAGCTGGGGGCCGTACCGGGCGGCGGCGACCACGGTCACGAAGCCACCCATCGAGTGACCGATGACCACGGGCGGCTCGCCCGATCCTCCATCCGACGCGACCGCCAGTACCTCCTCCGCCCATCGATCGGCGCTGTAGACCGGTCGTCGATCGCTGTCTCCGTGGCCGCTCAGGTCGATGGCCAGCACGCGGTGGTGGTGTTGCAGCAGCGGGGCGATGGCCTCCCACCAGCGGGCGTGCGCGGCACCTCCATGCACGAGCACCATCGGGGGCGCGGCGCGGTCTCCCCAGGCGAGGTAGTTGATCCCGGCACCGTCGACCGTCACACGACCGACCGAGGGGGGGTCGGCCAGTCCATCCGTGAACCAGGCGGGCGCGGCATCGGTCGGCACATCGGGTCCTGATCTGGCGGGCGAACGGGTACGAGGACGCGAGCCTACTGCGGCACCGATCGCGTTCGGTGAACCGACCGAACGTCCGGTACCGTGCCGCCCGATCGTCGTCCGGTCGCGGCCCGCCGTCCTGGCCCAGGTCACCCATCGACCACCATCCACCGGGCCGTCGCCGCGGTCCTCCCCGCGCCCGGCAGGAGCCTCCCATGATCGATACCGCGGTGCGGTTCGGACCCCGCGAGACCGGTCTGCTGCTGTTGCTCGCGTCGATGTGGGGCTTCTCGTTCCTGTTCATCGAGGTCGCGCTGGAGGCGGTGCCGCCGATCTGGATCGTCGTGGCTCGGACGTCCGTCGGCGCGGTCGCGCTGCTGGTGGTCCTCGCGGCTCGGGGCGCCTCTCTGCCTGGCGATCTGCGGACCTGGGGGCACGTCGCCGTCCTCGGGGTCCTGAACAACGCGGTCCCGTGGACCGCGGTGGCCTACGCACAGCAGTACCTCGCATCCGGGCAGACCGCGCTGCTGATGGCCCTGGTCCCGACGAGCACCCTGCTGATCTCGGTCGCGGTGCGTATCGAACGCCTCAACACCCTGCGGGTGGCCGGGTTGGTGGTCGCCCTGTCGGGGGTCGGGCTGATGGTCGCCGATGACCTGGGCAATCCGGGGCGGGTCATCGCCATGCTGGTCGTGGTGAGTGCCACGGTGCTGTACGCGATCGGTTCGGTCTACGCCAAGCGCACGCTCTCCGGTCGGGTGCCGCCACTGACCCTCGCGAGTGGCCAGGTCCTGAGCGCCGCCGTCCTCTGGCTGCCCGTCGGCTTCCTCGTGGCGCCGTTCCCCGGCGCCGAGGCGTTGCAGTGGCAGATCATCGCCTCGCTGCTCGCGTTGGGATCGCTCGGCACCGGGTTCGCCTTCCTGGTCTTCTACGTCCTCATCGAGCGGGTCGGCGCCACCAACACCACGATGGTCACCTACCTGATCCCGGTCGTGGCGGTCATCGCCGGGATCGTCGTGCTCGGGGAGCGACTCGGGCTGCTCGTGTTGGCCGGCGGTGCGCTCGTCGGGTGCGGCATCTACCTCACGCAGCGCGGCTCCCCGCGAGCACCCGCCGAGATGACGCGAGCGGCGCGCTGACCGACCGGCGCCCGTCACGATCCACATCGTCCGGCCCGTACGATCGCGTCCCGACGCGCCCACCTCCCCGGCCGAACGGCATCGCACCGTGTCCGACATCCCCGCGCTGCGCCACCTGCAGCGACTCTGGCTGCTCTTCGTCCTGATCGTCGTCATCATCGGGGTGAGCCTGTTGTTCGTCGACCTCGACCCGACCACGCTCCCGGCCCTGCTCCCCGCCGCTCTGGCCGTGGCGGCGGGTGCGGCCGGTCTGCTCGCGATCGTGGCGATCGACCGGACCTTCGCCGCGGCTCCCCCGGCGAACGATCTGCGGGCGCTGCGGGAGTTCGAAGCACGCCAGGCTCTCCAGTTCGCCGTGAGCCTGGCGCCGGCGTTGCTCGGTTTCGCACTCGCGGTCGTCTTCGGCACCGTGCTGGCAGCAGGTGTCGGCTGGGCGTTCGCGCTTCTGGGGCTGCTGCGGGCACGGCCGTCCCAGGCCCGACTGGAACGGATCGAACGCGCCTGGCACGCAGCCGGCAACGAGGTCTCCGCGGTCCGGGCGGCCAGGGAGGGGCCAGCTCCGTCCAGCCCTCAGGGGCGCGAACAGGCGGCGGAGCTGGACGAGCCCGGATCGGCGCCGGACCTCGAAGCCTGATCAGCCACCCAGGACCAGCGCCAGGCACGAAGCAACCGGAGACCATCCCGACCAGGAGAACCGCCGTGGCAACCGAGTACGACGCCATCCTGCTGGTGTCCTTCGGTGGACCCGAAGGACCCGATGACGTGATCCCGTTCATGGAGAACGTCACCCGTGGACGCAACGTCCCACGCGAACGACTCGAAGAGGTGAGCCAGCACTACGTGCAGTTCGGCGGGAGGTCACCGATCAACGACCAGAACCGCGCCCTGAAGGCCGAACTCGAGCAGCTGCTGGCCGCGGAGGGACCGGAGCTGCCCGTGTACTTCGGGAACCGCAACTGGCACCCGCTGCTGGCGGACACCCTGCGCGAGATGCGCGACGACGGGGTCGGTCGGGCCTTGTGCTTCGTCACCTCGGCGTACTCGTCCTACTCGGGCTGCCGGCAGTACCGGGAGAACCTGGCCGCGGCACGCGAGGAGGTCGGCGAGGGCGCTCCGGAGCTCGACAAGATCCGGGTCTTCTACAACCACCCCGGGTTCGTCGAGCCGCAGGTGGACCTGATCTCCGACGCCCTCGCGTCGTTGCCTGAGGAGGTCCGGGCGGGGGCCCGGATCGTGTTCACCACCCACTCGATCCCGCGGTCGATGTCGCGCCACTGCGACTACGAGGCACAGCACTACGAGACGTGCCGGATCGTGATGGAACACCTGCCGGGGCGGGAGTGGGACCTCGTGTTCAACTCCCGGTCTGGGCCCGAGTTCGTCCCCTGGCTCGAGCCCGACATCAACGACCACCTGGAGGCCCTGTCGGAGGCCGGTGTTCCGGGTGTGGTCGTGGTCCCCATCGGGTTCATCAGCGATCACATGGAGGTCATCTACGACCTCGATGTCGAAGCGGTCGAGACGTGCGAGAAGCTGGGGCTGCCGTTCGCCCGGGCGGGATCGGTCGGGATCGACCCTCGGTTCGTGGCGATGATCCGGGACCTCATCCTCGAGCGGACCGACGACGCCCCGGCGGCGGCGCTGGGGACCCGGGGACCGAACCACGACTTCTGCCCGGTCGACTGCTGCTTCACCCCCGACCAGGACCTGAAGGCGGTCGTCGCCGCGGCGGAGCCGCGCCGACGCTGATCGGACGGACGCCGCGGCGGAGCCGCGCCGGCGCTGATCGGACAGTCGCCGCGGCGGACTGGGGGCGACCGCCCCTGGCTGTCCCGGGTGCCGACTCGTACCATCGGGCTGCAGCCTTCGCTGCGAGCCACGGTGATGACCGATCATCGAGGAGGTGCATCATGGCCGACGACGTTCGTTCGACGCGACGGGGAGCCGCGGCGGTCGAGGCCGCGATCGAGGAGTTCGACCTGCGGACCCGACTGGATGAGCCGGACGGCTCGGCCGGGCGGGATGGTGACTACGACCTGGCCTGGGCTCGTGACCGCATCGACGCCGCCCGACGGGCCGCGGACGCGGACATCGTGACCTCGGAGGAGGCGCTGGCGTGGCTGGCGGCCGAGGTCGGACGGGAGTTGCCCGACGATGACCCCGACGAGGCGATGATCGGCCTGCCGGAGGAGGACAGCTGAGGATGCAGCCCTGCCCTGCTCGTTGCGGCACCGACGATCCCGCGGCGGCCGCGCGGTAGCGTGGCACCATGGAGATCATCCTCGTGCGTCACGCACAACCCGAATGGAGCCGCGACGGCCGCTCCCAGGTCGACCCCGGGCTCACCGACCTCGGTCGGCGGCAGGCGTCGCTGACCGCGGACCGGTTGGCCGCGGAGGCCTTCGATGGCGTGCTGGTGTCGACCGCGACCCGCTCGCAGGAGACGGCCGAGCCCGTCATCCCGCGGCTCGGGGAGGTCCGCCACGTCGACCGCGAGTGGCTGCACGAGATCCGGATGCCCGGGACCTGGCAGGGCACGCCATCCGAGGAGGTCGACCGTGCGTTCCGCGATGCGCGGGGCCGTCCACGGATGGAGTGGTGGAACGGGATGCCGGGGGGCGAGAGCTTCCGCGACTTCCACGCGCGGGTGACGATCGGGCTCGATGCGGAACTCGGTGAGGCCGGGGTCCACCACGATGCCGACACGGGGTTGTGGGACGTGCCGCGCGGATCGCCTCGCCTGCTGTTCGTGGCGCACGCCGGAACGAACTCGGTGGTGCTCGGCCACCTACTGGGGCTCGAGCCGCAACCGTGGGAGTGGGAGCGGTTCGCGAGCAACCATGCGTCGTTGACCGTCCTGCGTTCGACGCCGATCGGTGGCGGCCACATCTTCAGCCTGCAGAGCTTCAGCGACGTCTCACACCTGGAGCGCGAACTCGTCACCGACTGAGGTGCCCTGCTCAGAGTGTGCGCTCAGACGGACCGTGCCATCCCGCCGTCGACCTTGAGGTTCTGGCCCGTGATGTAGGACGACTCGTCCGAGACGAGGAAGCGCACCACGGATGCGATCTCGTCGACGCGACCGTAGCGGCCCATCGGGATGGCGGCGACGTTCTCGGGCGATTCCGGGTGGCTGTCGATGAAGCCCGGCAGCAGGTTGTTGATCCGGATCCCGTCGGCCCCGTAGGAGTCGGCGTAGAGCTTGATGTAGCTGCCGAGTCCGGCACGGATCGCACTGGAGATCGGGAACGTCAGGCTCGGCTCGAACGCGCTGAACGTCGAGATGTTGACGAACGCACCACCACCCTGCTCCTGCATGATCGGGGTGACCAGGCGGGTCATGCGGACCACGTTCAGCAGCAGCATGTCCAGGCCCTGGTGCCAATCCTCGTCCGTGAGTTCCAGCAGATCGCCCTTGGCGGCGTGCCCCGTGTTGTTCACGACCGCGTCGATCCGTCCGAAGTGCTCCATCGCGGTCCCCACGACCGCCGCGAGGTGGTCCGGGTCGGCGACCGATCCCGTGACCGCCACCGCCGATGGCAGCTCGCCGGCGAGTTGTTCGGCTCCCCCGCCGTTGGAGGTCACGACCAGGCGATAGCCGGCGGCCGCGAGCGTCCGCGCGATGGCGGCACCGATCCCCTGACCTGCGGCGGTGACGATGGCGGCGGGCGACTCGGACATGGTGGTGGCTCCTCGGGCGGTGTCGTCGGGCGCGCAGCG
>JAWLFE010000002.1:0-2837 GCA_041685735.1 Nitriliruptoraceae bacterium | reverse complement strand
GCTCCCGGCGCCCACCTCGCCTCACCTGCTCCCGGCGCCCACCTCGCCGGGGAGTGGGAACCAGCGCAGCGCCTCGGCCTCCGGGGACAGCGACACCACCTCGACGTCGCCGGGGTGGGGACCGGCCGCAGCCAGGATCCGGGCGGCATCGGCCAGGACCCCGTCGAGCTGCTCGTCGGTGACCTGCTGACGCCGGTGGGGCCAGGTCACCTCACCGCCGCTGAAGGACACCTCGCGCAACGACATCGGCGGCGGCACCCGACCATCACGGTGCACCCAGCGACCCGTCGCCGGTTCGAACGTGTAGTCGTCGACCAGTCGCCAGCCGTCACGGGCGATCATCCGGACCGCATCGATCAGGAAGTCGGCCACCGCATCGGTCAGGAACCAGGTGAAGTTGATGCGCACCCACCCGGGCTTGATCCCTTCGCACCCGTCGGCGATGGCGCGCTCGAAGGCATGGGAGCGTTCGAGGTCGATGCCCAGCAGCCGGTGCCCGTAGGGACCCGCACACGAGCAGCCCCCACGGGCCTGGATACCGAACAGGTCGTTGAGCACCGCGACCACGAAGTCGTGGTGCAGGTAGCGGCCGTCGTGCCGGATGACGAACGACACGATCGACAGCCGCTCCGCGTCCGGGTTGCCCAGCACCTCGATGGCCGGCTCGTCCGCCCAGGCATCGATGGCCCGACGGATCAGTCGCTCCTCCCGCTCCTGGATCGCCTCGACCCCGACCGCCTGCTTGAGCTGGAACACCAGACCGGCTCGGATCGCGCCGATGATGTCGGGCGTTCCGCCCTCCTCGCGGTGCTCGATGTCGTCGAGGTAGCGGTGTTCGGTCGGGTTGACGTAGGCGACCGTGCCCCCGCCCGGCACCGACGGGACCGCGTTGGTGAACACCTCCCGGCGCGCGATCAGCAGCCCGGGCGTCCCGGGACCACCGACGAGCTTGTGTGGCGAGACGAACACCGCGTCCTTGGTATCGAGGTGGCTCTCGCTCGTGTCGCCGTCGGGACCGGGGCGCCGGGGCGACATGGACACGTCGACGTACGGCGCGGCGGCGGCGCAGTCCCAGAACGCCAGTGCCCCGTACCGGTGCAGCAGGATCGACACGGCGCGGGTGTCGGTCAGGATCCCGGTGACGTTCGAAGCCGCCGAGAACGAACCGATCCGCAGTGGCCGGTCCGCGGTCTCCTGCAGCGCCGTCTCCAGCGCGTCGAGGTCCACGTGGCCGTCTGCGTCTTCGGGGATGGTGATGACGTCGGCGATCGTCTCGCGCCACGGCAGTTCGTTCGAGTGGTGCTCGTAGGGCCCGATGAACACGACGGGCCGCTCATCGGCGGGGATCCGCGCGGACAACCCGTAGCGCTGATCCAGCTCGTGCGGGATGCGCAGACCGAGGATGCGCACCATCCGGTCGATCGCGCCCGTCGACCCCGTCCCGGCGAACAGCACCGCGTGGTCCTCGTCAGCGCCGAACGCGTCCCGGATCACCGCCCGCGCATCCTCGCGGAACCGCGTGGTCTGCCGGCCGGTGCCGGAGGTCTCCGTATGGGTGTTGGCGTACAGCGGCAGGACCACCTCGCGCAGGTGATCCTCGATGAAGCTCAGCGCCCGGCCGGACGCGGTGTAGTCCGCGTAGACCACACGCCGGGGCCCATAGGGCGTGTCGACCGCTTCCCGGTCGCCGATCACCGAACGTCGCACGAGGTCGATCAGCGCTTCCCGATCCGGATCCGGATGCATCGCGGCTCCTTGGACGTGAACGGGACGTGGATGGGACGTCGGCGGGGTGGGGGCGTGTCGGCGGGGCGGGGCGTGTCGGCGAGGTGGGGGACGTGTCGGCGAGGCGGGGGCGTGTCCGTCAGCTCGTGCGTGCATCCACCGTAGCGGCCGGCGTTCGGATGGACGGCGAGCGTCAGGTTGGCGAGCGCTCGAGGTGGCACACTGCCACGTCACACCGGCGCCCCTGCGGGCGCCGACCGTCGACCCGGACTCCCGGGCCCTCGATGACCTCCTTTCGATGATCCCCTCCGCGGTCCTCGCCGCGCCGTCTGCGCCGGAGCTGCCATGTCCACCGACCTCGACCAGGACTGGGGTCCGGCCATGGAGCGATCGGCGCGTCGCCGCCGGTGGCCGCGGCTGCTCGCGCTGCTGCTCATCCTGGCGCTGATCGTCGCGGTCGCGTTCCCGCTGTGGTTGAGCCAGCAGCTGACACGCGTGGACGTCCCCGACCTCGCATCGTCCGGTGGTCCCATGCACATCCTCGTGCTGGGATCCGACAGCCGTGATGAGCTCACCCGCGAGGAGCGCGTCGAGCTGAGCACCGGCAGCGAAGGCGGCAACCTCAGCGACACGATCTTGGTCATGAGCATCGACGGCGGCGACGTGGCCATGCTGTCGTTCCCCCGCGACCTGTGGGTCACCCGCTGCGACGGCAGCGTCGGTCGGATCAACGCAGCGACCAACATCGGCGGCCCGGGATGCATGGTCCGCACGATCCGTGACCTGTCGGGGATCGAGATCAACCACGTGATGGAGATGACCTTCGGGGGGTTCCGTGACCTGGTCGACGCGGTCGGCGGGGTCGAGTTGTGCCTCGACGAACCGATCAACGACCGGGATGCGGGGATCGACCTGCCGGCCGGATGTCAGCGCCTGGACGGCGCGGACTCGCTCGGCTTCGTCCGCGTGCGCAAGATCGACAACGACCTGATGCGTATCGAGCGTCAGCAGCAGTTCGTCCGGGCACTCGCCCGCGAGATCGCCTCACCGAGCACCCTGGTGAACCCGGTACGCCTCACCTCACTGGCCCGCGACAGCGGCGAGGCGGTGCG
>JAWLFE010000141.1:0-5345 GCA_041685735.1 Nitriliruptoraceae bacterium | reverse complement strand
TGGTCCCGATGGCCATCACGCGCCCACCCCCTGCCGGTTCATGTTGCGGATGTTCACGACCATCGCCGGGATCACGACGATCAGGAGCAGCACGGCGAGTGCGCTGGCACGCCCGAAGTTCTGGAACTGGAACATCTCCTTGAACATGCGGGTGGCGACGACCTCGGTGTCGAAGTTGCCACCCCGCCCCATGACCCAGACGATGTCGAAGACCTTGAGGATCGCGATGAAGATCGCCGTCGCAACGGTCAGGACGGTCCCCCGGATCATCGGCAGGATGATCCGCAGGAAGATGACGAACTCGCCGGCACCGTCGAGCCGGGCGGCTTCGATGACCTCGCTCGGTACGGACTTGATCGCCGCGGAGAAGATGACCATCGCGAACCCGGTCTGCAGCCAGATCATCACCACGATCAGGGCGAAGGTGTTCAGCGGGCTGAGCGAGAGGATCGGGACCGGCTCGAAGCCCAAGCCGGTGATGATGGCGTTGATCAACCCCGTCTGCGGCTGCCCCTCGGGCTGCCAGGCGTACACGAACCGCCAGATGACGCTCGCGCCCACGAAGGAGATGGACAAGGGCAGGAAGATGAAGCTCTTGGCCAGCGACTCACGCTTCACGCGGTCGACCAGTGCCGCGAACCCGACACCGATCAGCACGCTGCCGGTCGTACCGAAGACCAGCCACAGCACGTTGTTGCGGAAGGCGAGCAACATGGACGGGTCGGTGAGCGCGAACCGGTAGTGCGACAGGGTGAACGCACCGTCGCTGTCGGTGAGGCTCTCGTAGATGGTGCCGATCATCGGCAGCAGCAGGTAGAGGAAGATCAGGCCGATGCCGGGACCGACGAACAGCCACGGTCGGATCTTCTCCCGGGTCCGCAGCCCGAAGGTGGCATCGATGGCACGGTTGGCGGCCAGGAAGAGCGCCCACACGCCACCGACGCCGACGACCAGGGCGACGGCGGCCGAGCCGAGCTTCTGGGACACGGGGGTCAGGCCCCGCTCCGTGATGACCGCGGCCGCGCCGTCCGCGCCGACCAGCCCGAGGATCCGGGCGACCGCGCGGTCCACCGCGGCGGGCTCGGAGAGGAACCCGACGCTCCACCACAGGACGGCGACGATCGCGAGCAGCACGGTGATCGCGACGATCGACCGCCCGGGGGTCGGATCCGTACGTTGCCTGGTTGCGTCCCGGGTCACGACAGACATGAGCGCCCTCCTTACTGACATCGGGGTGCCGGGGCGGCGTAGCGGTCGGTGACCACCACGCCACCCCGGGTGGGCCCGGGGACCCCGGACCGGCGCGGAGCCGACCGAGGCGCCCGGGAGCTTGGCGGGACCTACTCCTCACCCTCCCAGTCGACCTGGTCGAGCTGGCCGAGGATGTCGGAGGTGTTCTCCCCCTCCGCGCGGATCCAGTCGACCATGGCGGAGTTGAAGGCGGAGCCGACCGGTGCGGGCATGCCGTCGGACGCGTCGTCACGCAGCACGCTCGCAGCCGCGAGGATGTCCGCAGCGGTCCGCGACGAGTAGTCCGCGTACCACTCGTCCGGCACGCGCTGGTTCGGGGAGATGAACCCACCGGCAGCGATCATCGGCTCGACCGCCGAGGTGGTCGCCAGGTACTCCATCAGCGCCCGGACCGGGTCGCGGTCCTGAAACATCACGAACTGGTCGGCGGCGCCGAGGACGGGGGTCCCGTACTCCTCCTCGATGGGAGGCAGGACGAAGAACTTGGCATCGGTGCCGGGCTCGAGCCGCTCGGCCTCGGTGTCGTCCGGGTCGGCGTTGGGGTCGGCGAGGAAGAAGTCGGCGATCCAGGTGGCCTGCTTGTGGAAGAAGCAGTCCGGACCGTCCGCGCCGTGGAACATCGGCAGCGGGGTGGAACCGACCCAGGTCTCGTTCATCCAGGTCGGGCCGCCGAAGACGTTGCCCTCGGTGAAGAACAGCTCATCCACGAACTCGAACGCCTGGGCCACCTCCGGGTCGGAGAAGTCCCGCTCACCGGCAGCCCACTCGTCGTAGACCTCCGGCGGCGCGGTACGCAGCAGCACGTCCTCGACCCAGTCGGTCGCCGGCCAACCGGAGAAGTCCCCCTGCTCGACGCTGACGCACCAGGGGGTGATACCGGAGGCGCTGATGTCGTCCATCAGGGTCTCGAGCTCGTCCCAGGTCTGCGGTTCGGTGTAGCCGGCCTCCTCGAAGGCCTCCGCCGGGTACCACACGACCGACTTGGTGAACGCGCCCCAGGTGACACCGTGGACGGTGCCGTCGGCGCTGGTCATCTCGGTCCAGGCGTCGCCGAAGTCGCCCCGGAGCTGGTCGGTGTCCATCCACTCGTCCAGCGCGACGAGCCGGTCGTTACCGGCCAGGGTGCGCATCAGACCCGGCTGTGCGATCTGTGCGACGTCGGGCGGGTTGCCGCCCTCGACGCGCGTGACCAGCGTCGTGGTGTAGTCGGTCACCCCGTCGACCTGCACGGTGATGCCCGTGGCCTCCTCGAAGGGACGCAGTGCCTCGGCGAAGCGGTCGCCGTCCTCGGCGATCCACTGGCTCAGCACCGTCACCGTCTCGCCCTCGAAGTCACCATCGACGGCTGCCGCGAGGTGGGTGTAACCCTCCGGGATGTCGAGGTCGCTCGGCGCAGCCTCACCGTCGGTCTCGCCCTCGGTGTCGTCGCCGTCCTCGGCCGTCTCCTCCTGCGAGGTGTCGGTCTCGCCCGCCGAGGTGTCCTCGGCCGGGTCGGGGTTCGCGCAGGCCCCCGCGATCAACGCGATCGCCGCGCTGCTCGCGAGCGCTGCTCGCATGCCTGTCCGCATCGTTATCTCCCTCACGTGCTGATGGAGGCCGGGGATCGGCCCCGGTCCTCGAGTTGCTGGGCGAGCCGGTTGCCCGCCCGGTCCATCGGGCGGATCGGTGCATCCGCCACCGCCGCCGCTCCCACCGCACCGAGCGGTATCTCCGCCGGTGCACACCACAGCCGCTCCGGTCCGATGACCTTCGCAGCGACATCTGAACGACCGGCCCGATCGCGCAGCCGGTCCCTGATCGGCTCGAGCAGGGGGTCACCGAGACGCCCCAAGCCACCACCGAGAACGATGACGTCGGCCCCGTAGGCGTGCGCCAACCACTGGACCATCCGGTCCAGGTGCGCCACGACCTCGTCGAGGATGCTCTGGGCACGGGCATCGCCGGCGGCGGCGGCCGCCGCCACCGCGCTCCCGGCCGCAGCGACATCGCGCCCCCATCGGCGACGGAGCGCGCTGCCGGAGACGACCGTCTCGAGGCAGCCCCGGTCCCCGCAGCCGCACGCCTCACCATCGGGATCGACGACGACGTGGCCGATCTCCCCGGCCAGCCCGTGGGAACCACGGTGCAGTTGACCGTCGATGACCACGCCGGCCGCAACCCCGGTCCCGAGGCCGACGAAGACCAGCACCTCGGCATCGGGTGCCAGCATGCGGTGGGCACCGAGGGCGGCCGCGCGGACGTCGTTCTCCAGCGTGACCGGCACATCCAGGGCGTCCTCGATCTCCGCGCCGATCGCCAGGGGCGTCGCGCCGACCCCGAGGTTCACCGCGAGCCGGACCGTGCCGGCGCCCGGGTCCACCTGACCCGGGATGCCGATACCGACAGCGCTGACGGCGTGGAGCGGAGCGGACAGGGCGGCGATGGCATCGAGCGTCCCCGGCACCAGCCCGTCACCCGGCCGGGTCGCCACCTGTACCGAGGTGACCACGGAACCATCCGCGGCGACGGCGACCACCTCGGTGGTCGTGCCGCCGATGTCGACCCCGACCCAACGGGGGGCGGGATGGCTGCTCGTCGCCGACACGCGGGACGCCTGTGCGGCGGACGTCACGACCGCACCATCCCGAGCTCGCCCGCCAGCACGAGGGCGTGTGCACCGTCGAGCACCAGCGCGCTCGGGTCCTGTGTCGCACGGACCGCGACGTTGGGTGCGACGCGCCGAAGCAGCCGTGCGCGGACCTCGACGGCGACCTGTGCGGCGAGCGCGTCGCCGTAGCCGTCATGTTCGACGCTGAGCACGATGTCGCCGACGTCGAGGATGGCGATGACGTGCGCAAGGACCGCTCCGAGATGCGTCGCCGCATCCTTCAGGACCCGGGCCGTGGCGTCCTCACCACCCCCGAGGGCGGCGATGGCACGGTCGATGGCCGGCAGGCTGGCGACCGTCTCGAGACATCCGGCGTTGCCACACGCGCAGGGCAGCCCATCCGGCTCGACGACCAGGTGACCGATCTCCCCGGCCGCAGCGCTGGTGCCGACGTGGGGACGGGAACCGAGCACGAGGCCGGCGCCGATGCCCTTGCCGAGCCGGACGAGGACGAGACCGTCCCGTTCGGACGGTAGGCGTCCGAACTCCGCCAGTGCTGCGGCGTTGGCGTCGTTGGCGACCCAGACCGGTAGACCGGTCGCCGCCTCCAGGAGGGACCGGAGCGGGTGGTCGGACCACCCGAGGTTCGGGGCCTCGACGACGGTGCCGTCCGCGTCGACCAGGCCCGGCGTGCCCACCCCGACCCCCGCGATCGGTGCGGTGGCCTGGGCGGCGAGCTCGGAGACCAGAGCTGTCAGCGCGTCCGTCATGTCGCCGTGGCCCCGCGCTTCGCTTCTCGCGAGCTCCGTCCCGGCGAGATCGGACAGCGTGCCGACGACCGCGGCGGCACTCGCGTCGATCGCGATGACCTGACGTGCGGCGAGGTCGACGCCGAGGAGTGTCGGACGCTTGCCTCCGGCGGAGATACCCGGCCCGAGCTGGATCACGAGCCCATCCGCGGCGAGCTCGTCGACCAGGGAGGAGATCGTCGGCCGGGCCAGCCCGGTCAGCCGGGCGAGGTCCGCGCGGGTGACCGCCGTCCCGGACGCGACCGCGTGGAGCACGGCGCGGCGGTTGACCGTGCGTGCGTCATGCGAGGACGCGCTCCCGAGCGACCGCAAGGGGCCGAGCAGCAGATGTGACATCCCACGTCTTCCGGTCTGTGGACCTACTCCCAACTTCGTAAGGAACGGTAACTAACTAAGTGCCGCGCGTCAAGGCGCGCCGCGCGGCCCCCGATCGCAACGGGCCGGGCCGGGCCGGTCAGCCGTGTGGTGTGGCCCGCCGGCGCCCGAGCTCGATCGCGGGGCACCGGTCCATCACCACCTCCAGCCCGGCAGCTCGCGCGCGGGTCGCCGCCGCCTCGTCGATCACCCCGAGCTGGAGCCAGACCGCGCCCACCCCGCGCGCGATGGCCTCGTCGACGTGGCGACCCGCGCGGTCGGAACGACGGAAGATGTCGACCACGTCGATCCCGATCTCCGGCGGCACGGAGGCGAGATCCGGA
>JAWLFE010000140.1:0-5416 GCA_041685735.1 Nitriliruptoraceae bacterium | reverse complement strand
CGTCGGGTCATGATCGAGGCCTTGGCAGGGTCGCTGCCCTCCGATCCGACGGCGGTCACGTGCCGTTCTTCGGTCATGAGTCCCTCCCCGTGACTCGATCCAGAGGACATGACGTCCTGGGCCACCGGGGTCTCGGGCGGCTACCGGTTCGAACGTGGCGTTCGAACGCGGCGGATCTGCTCCTTCAGAGATACAGGAGCCAGCCCGCAGCCGCAAGACCCACGTGCGGCCGGTGCGAGCCCCCGCCCGACGGGCGGTCAGGACGAGGTGCCGTCCTCGATCCGGATCGGGTCGCGCAGGTGGGTCCGTGTCGTCGGGTAGGCGATCTCCACGGTCGGTTCCGACGCGATCGCGTCGAGCAACGTCCGCCACACCTGCTGGTCCACCGAGCGCCGCCGGCGCGTGTCGACCAGGATCCGTCCGGTCAGCATCACGCCGCGGTCACGCACGCTGATGTAGACGGTCGGTGTCAGGTGCGTGAACCGGATCTTGTAGGTCTTGGCGGCCTGGTCGATGCGGAGCGCCGCGTCCTCCGCGGTGTGCCCGCCGGCCTCGTCGAGCGCGTCCTGGAAGAGCTGTTCGGCCCGTCGCCAGTCGGACTCGAAGGTCACGTGGAACGACAGTTCGTGCCACAGGTAGCCGAAGCCCTCGGTCGCGTTGTAGACGGGGTGGGTGAAGACCTTGCCGTTGGGGATGTGCACGATCCGGCCGGTGGACTGGTCGGCGTCGACCCAGTTCCCGATCTCCAGCACCGTGGTGCGGAACACGCGGATGTCGATGATGTCGCCGATGACCCCGTCGATCTCGATGCGGTCATCGACGTGGAACGGTCGTCGCAGGGTGATGTAGATCCACCCCACGAAGTTCATCAGCACGTCGGACAGCGCGATCGCCAGCCCCGCCGATGCCACACCGAGGATCGTGGCGGCGTTGCGCAGCGCCCCGAACCACAACCCGCCCAGGCTCAGGACCGCGATGGTGGCCACGACGTAGCTCAGCGTCTTGAGGGAGCGGTACCGGACATCGGTGTCGTCGATCCCCCGCGCCAGGACGCGAGCGACGACGAACCGCACCAGGATCAGGCCGACGACCAGCACGACGCTGGCCACGACCTTCGCCTGGTTGACCGACAACGCGAAGGTCAGCTGCAACCACTCGACCACGACCGACATCCTCGACGACAACAGCCGCACGCTACTCGCCCGGGCCGCCCCTAGGCTCCATCCGTGACGCCCCAGGTGCCACCCCGACCCACGATCGGAAGGCAGCACGTTGGACGAGCCGATCTTCACCCGCTACGACCGACCCGACGGTGAGATCTTCGTGGCGACGCCGTGGGCCCGCGGCCCCTGGGACCCGCAGGCATGTCATGGCGGCGCGCCCGCAGCACTGCTGGCGGCCCTCATCGACGCCACCCCGGGCCACGTCCCCATGCAGTGCGTCCGCCTCACCTACGAGATCGAACGCCCGGTCCTCGTCGACGTCCCCCTGTCGAGCGACATCGAGGTGGCACGCGACGGCAAGCGGGTCCAGGTCCTCGACGCCACCCTGCGCACCGCGGCCGACACGGCGCAGGTCCCGGCGGGCACGACGCTCGTGCGCTGCCGTGGAGCGCGGGTCCGCGCCGGGGACGTCATGACGCCGACGGTGGCCACGGACCAGGTGGCGGCTCCCTCGCCGGGGCCGGACGCACTACCTCTCCGGCAGGGGTTGGAGGGGGGGCTGGGCCACCGACGAGGGCTTCTGGACCTCGGTCGACGTGCGGTTCGCGCAGGGCCGGCTGGACGAGGTCGGTCCGGCGGTCGCCTGGCTCCGGCTGACCCGGCCGATCGCCGAGGGGGTGGCGACCACCCCACTGGCGCGCGCCGCAGCGACGGCGGACTTCGGCAACGGTGTGGGCTCGCCGCTGCCGATCGACCGGTTCGTCTACATCAACCCGGACCTGACCGTGTCGCTGCACCGGCAGCCGCTCGGCGAGTGGGTCGCGATCGCGGCGGTCTCCGTGGCGCAGCCGACGGGGATCGGACTGACCAGTTCGACGCTGTTCGACCAACAGGGGCGGATCGGCAGCGCGTCACAGAGCCTGTACATCGATGCGCGGCCCGACGCAGGCTGACCGACCCTCAGCATCGGCGTCCGGTGTCGGGCGTGTCAGTTGCTGACCACCGGGGCCGTCCCGATCGTCGCATCATCGGCGACCGTGTCGAGCAGCACCATGGCCAGATCCGGCCGCGTCAGCTTGGACGAGGTGCCCTGCCCGACGCGCGGACGGATGACGACCCTGCCGGTCGCCGGGGTGTCGAGGAGGCGTGGCACCCGCACGACGGTCCAGTCGGTGTCGCTCGAGCGCACGGCAGCCACGGAGGCGACGCTGTCCGCCAGCACCGTGCCCTGCAGGAGCTTGAGCGCCGTTCCGAAGACGTGATCCACGAGCTTGGGCGTGTCCCCAGGGAGGCGCACACCGGCACCGGTCAGGGTGACGAGCCGCCGAAGGCCGTGCTCGTCCATGGCGGCCAGGATGTGGGCCATCGCCCGTTCTTGCAGATCATCGGGCCCGTCCTTCACCGGTCCTGCGACGTTGATGACGGCCTCAGCTCCGTCGCTGGCCCTGCTGACCGCGGCGGCGTCCATGAGGTCGCCCGGCACGAGCGTGAGGCCGTCCGCGTCCGCCGGCAGGACCGCCGCGGCCTTGTCCGACGAACGCACCAGGGCGGTCACCTCATGACCGCGACCCAGCGCCTGCACCACCAGGGGTTGTCCGGTCCGGCCGGTGGCCCCGAAGATCGCCAACCTCATGATCACGCCCTTCCGGTCGCGACGTGGCGACCTCGTCGAGATGTCCGTCGGTGCTGTCCGTGCTGTCCGTCCGACGTCCGGCCAGGTGCGTCGGCGCCGTCCGGGGCCGGCGGGTGGGACCACCGTCGACGTATCCGTCAATCGGGTTGACGGTCAGCGTAGCAGGGTCCGTCAATCGGGTTGACGGAACGGGTAGGGTCGCGGCATGGATGCCCCTGTGGACATGGTGGACACCGATGCGGATGCGGACAGCGACATCCTCCCCCCCGGCCGGCTCGCGGGGGCCCTGGTGGACGCCTCGGACTGGTTCGACACCGCGTTGCGAGCCAGGCTGGCGGACCGCGGGTGGCCACACCTGAGCCGCACCCGGTCGCTCGTGTTCCTGCACCTCGGGCGCGGGATCGCGCGGCCGGCAGCACTCGCCCGTGAGATCGACGTCTCTCGTCAGGCGATCCACAAGCTGCTGGACGGCCTGGAGGCGGCCGGGTTGGTCGCACGCTCCCCCGACCCGGACGACGCCCGGTCGCAGGTGGTGTCGCTGACCGGGAACGGCCGCACGTTCGTCGACGACGCCTCGGCGATCCTTCGAGACCTCGAGGCCGAACTGGCGGACCGCCTGGGCCGCGACGCGGTCACCTCGCTGCGCCGGGCCCTGGCAACCGACCCCGGTCCCCCACCGACGACCGCCCCGACCGGCTGAGCGATCGGGGCGGTCTGGGACCGTCTCGGTGGATGTTCCGGTCGATCCGGTGTGGTCGGAGCGGTCAGCCGCTGGGTGGCGGCGGCCGGTTGTCCGGCGGTGGCTGCGGGGCCGACGATGGCGGAGCGGGGCGGTCAGCCGGGGGCGGCTGCTGCGGCGCTGACGGTGGTGGCGCCGGGCGGTCGGCCGGGGGCGGCTGCGGAGCGGCCGGGGGCGGCTGCGGAGCGGCCGGGGGCGGCTGCGGAGGCGAGGCCTGCGCTGGCGGCGGGGGTGACGCCTGCGCCGGGGGCGGCTGCGGGGCCGACGGTGGCGGGGGTGACGCCTGCGCCGGTGGCGGCTGCGGGGCCGACGATGGTGGTGATGCCGGGGGCGGAGTCTGTCCGGGCGGTTGCGGGTAGGAGCCCGGGGCCGCGCCAACGGCCCCCGGAGCTGCGGCGGCACCGGCGTAAGCGGGCACCTCGGCGTCGCCTTTGCCCTTCTTGCGCATGACGACGGCGACGATGATCGCGATCAGGATGGCGAGCAGGATGCCACCGACGATCAGTGCGATCGCCAGGAACCCGAGGCCCTCGTCGTCATCCTCGGCCACGATGGCTTCGGCGTCCTGTTCAGCAGCCTCCTGCTCCTCCTCGACCGGCTCCTCCTCCTCAACCGGTTCCTCTTCCTCAACCGGTTCCTCTTCCTCGACCGGCTCTTCTTCCTCGACCGGCTCCTCCTCGGGAGCCTCCTCCACCGGCTCGTCCGTGGCCTCCTGCTCAGAAGCCTCCTCCTGACCACTACCCGCAGGGGTCTCACCGGAGAGATCCATCACCACGACGAGGTCGTCCTCCCCGAACGGATCCCACGTCACCGCGTTGCCGCTGCCCGACTCGCCGCCGGTCATCGACACCTGGGATCCCTCGTGGTTGAGGGCCAGGGACCCGCCGATGGTCCCCAACTCGAAGGGGATCTCCTCCTCGCCTTCAGCGCCGAGTTCCCCGAGGTCACCGAACTCGGCGGACTCCATGTCGGGCTCGGCGACGAGCCGGTAGGTGTCCCCACCCTCGTTGGTGAACGAGCCCGTGAAGTTCTCGGCCATGAGTTCATCGAGGGCTTCCGGCGTGTCGACCTCCAGGGTGATGGCAACGCGCTGGTTCTCTGGATCCGAGCCGTCGGCCTCGGCGGAGAGCACCCGGACGCCCTCGATGTCGCCCTCGGTGTCCTGTTCGATCTCCGTGAGGAAGGTGTCCGCCGGACCGAACAGTTGCGCGGCCTCCTCGTCGTAGGCGATCTCCAGCTCGAAGATCGACGACCCATCGGCCGCGATCTCCAGGTCGTAGTTGGTGTTGATCTCACACCCGACAAGCAGCAGTGCCGCCGCCGCGAGCACGACGATCGTGAGTCGCCGGTTCATCCCACACATCCGTTTCCCCGGGTGGCCGTCGCCCCGGACCATCGCACCTTCGCCTGCCCCATCTGCGGCAGTGCCCCAGCCGTCGTCAACGACTGCCCGCGCGCAACGTTACAAGATGTGTCGCCCGTCGTCACCGAAGCCGTCACCGCAGCGCTCGCCGATCAGGTCGCGCCGCGTACCCTCGCCCCGACGATGCCATGCCGATCCGGGCCGGACATGTTCTACGCAGAGCAAGGTGACGATGACAGCCTGTCGGCTGGTGCGACCTTCGCGTGGTACGCCTACTGGCTCGGGGGCTTCTTCGTCCCGCTGATCGTCGTCGGTCGCGCGGCGCAGGCTGGCCTGGCCTTCAACGGTCGGCTGAGCCTGATGCTGGTGTTGCTGGTGGTGTTCGACGGACCGCTCATCGCCGCCGGCGTGCGCGGCAGGGGCCCGACCTACATCGTGCAGCCGTGGCACTGGCCGCGCTACCTCGGCTGGCTCGCCGGTCGGTTGTTCCTGTTCGCGATGGTGGTGTTCTGATCCCC
>JAWLFE010000013.1:38283-66020 GCA_041685735.1 Nitriliruptoraceae bacterium | reverse complement strand
TGAAGTTCGCGATCCGTGAGGGTGGCCGCACCGTTGGTGCTGGCCGCGTCGTCAAGATCATCAAGTAGAGACGAGACCATGGCTACTGCAACCGACCAGAAGATCCGGATCCGCCTCAAGGCGTACGACCACGAGATCCTCGACCGTTCCGCGCGTGAGATCGTGGACACGGTGGAGGCCACCGGGGCGCACGTCACCGGACCGGTTCCCCTGCCCACCGAACGCAACGTGTGGTGCGTCATCCGTTCTCCCCACAAGTACAAGGACTCGCGGGAGCACTTCGAGATGCGCACCCACAAGCGTCTGATCGACATCCACCAGCCGACGCAGAAGACGATCGACAAGCTGATGGGCCTGTCGCTGCCGGCGGGCGTGGACATCGAGATCAAGCTGTAGGCGCATCACCGCCCACAGTCCGACCGAGACATCCGACCGCTGCGCGCGCCGCATGCCGGATATGCAGGAGAGGTAATGATGGCTTCCAAGGGCATCTTGGGGACCAAGCTCGGGATGACCCAGGTCTTCGACAGCGAAGGCCTGGTCGTCCCGGTCACGGTGGTGCAGGCCGAGCCCAACACCGTGACCCAGGTCAAGACCCCCGAAACCGACGGCTACACCGCCGTCCAGCTCGCCTATGGCTCGAAGAAGCGGGTCACCAAGCCCGTGGCGGGACACCTCGCCAAGGCCGGGGTCGAGGCGGCACGTGTCATCGCCGAACTCCGGCTCGCAGCTGGCAGTGAGCTTCCCGAACTCGGGTCGACGGTCACCGTCGAGGCGTTCGCCGCCGGCGACGTGATCGACGTGACCGGGACCAGCAAGGGCAAGGGCTACGCCGGTGTCATGAAGCGGCACAACTTCTCCGGTATGGGCGATGGGCACGGGGTCAAGAAGAAGAACCGGCACCCCGGTTCCGTCGGGATGGCGTCGACCCCCGGTCGCACGTTCCGCGGCATGAAGATGGCCGGTCGGATGGGTGGCGAACGCGTCACCGTGCAGAACCTCGAGGTCGTCGACATCGACACCGAGCACCAGCTGATCCTGGTCAAGGGCGCCGTCCCTGGCTCGGACGGACAGGTGGTCTTCATCAAGTCCGCCGTCAAGGCGGGCGCCAGCAAGGGTGGTGAGTCCTGATGACCACGATCGACGTCAAGGACCTCGCCGGCAAGAAGGTCGACACGCTCGACCTGCCGGCCGCATGGTTCGAAGGCACGGTCAACGTCCCGGTGATGCATCAGGTCGTGACCGCGCAGCTCGCCTCCGCCCGCCAGGGCACGCACAAGACCAAGACCCGCGGCGAGGTCCGCGGTGGTGGTCGCAAGCCGTGGCGCCAGAAGGGGACCGGTCGTGCCCGCCAGGGTTCGATCCGTGCCCCGCAGTGGGTCGGCGGTGGTGTCGCCCACGGGCGCACCCCCAAGGACTGGTCGGTCCGGGTCAACAAGAAGGTCAAGCGCGCCGCGCTGCGGTCCGCGCTCACCGACCGTGCCAACAGCGAACTGATCACGGTCGTGCGTGACCTCTCGTTCGCCACCCCGAAGACCAAGGACGCCGTCACCGCGCTCGACGCCCTCGAGCTCACCGGTCGCGTGCTGGTCGTGCTGGCGGACTGGGACGAGGGGACCGTGAAGTCCTTCCGCAACCTGCCCACCGTCCACACGATCGTCGTCGACCAGCTCAACACCCACGACGTGCTGGTCAGCGATGTGATCGTGTTCGATGAGCGGGCGCTCGAGCTGATCGGCACCGGCACGCGGGCGAGCGCCGCCGCGACCGCCGACGACCCTGCAGCGACCGTCGAGGTCGACGCCGCAGCGACGACCGAGGAGGTCGACGCATGAACGATCCCCGCGACATCATCTACCGCCCGGTCATCTCCGAGAAGACCTACGGCCTGCTCGACGAGAACAAGTACACGTTCATCGTCGACCACCGGGCCAACAAGACCCAGATCCGCCAGGCGATCGAAGCCATCTTCGACGTCACGGTGACCAACGTGAACACGATGAACCGCCCCGGCAAGCGCAAGCGCCGCGGGTTGATCGTCGGCAAGCGCGCGGACACCAAGCGGGCCATCGTCACGGTCGCCGCTGGCGACGAGATCGAACTGTTCGACGCCGGGCTCTAACCGCCCGACGCCAGAGCGACCAGACCACGAGGCAGCATCATGGCCATCCGAAAGCACAAGCCCACCTCGCCAGCACGGCGCGGGTCGTCCGTCAGTGGCTTCGACACGGTGACGCGACCGTCACCCGAGAAGACACTGCTCGCGCCCCTGCCGAAGAAGGCGGGTCGTAACGTCCACGGCCGCATCACCAGCCGGCACCGTGGTGGCGGGCACAAGCGCAAGTACCGCGTCATCGACTTCCGTCGCAACAAGGACGGCGTCCCGGCGACCGTCGCCGCGGTCGAGTACGACCCCAACCGCTCCGCGCGGATCGCCCTCCTGCACTACCACGACGGGGAGAAGCGCTACATCCTGGCGCCGAAGAACCTCAAGGTCGGCCAGGTCGTGGAGTCGGGTCCGCAGGCGGACATCAAGATCGGCAACGCGCTGCCGCTGGCCAACATCCCGGTCGGAACCACGATCCACGCGGTCGAGCTCCGTCCCGGTGGTGGCGCCAAGTTCGGTCGGTCAGCCGGCACCGCGATCCAGCTGCTCGCCAAGGAGGGCAAGAACGCCGCCGTGCGCATGCCCTCCGGTGAGATCCGCCTCGTCGATGCCCGTTGTCGTGCATCGATCGGTGCGGTCGGCAACGAGGAGCACGAACTCATCAGCTGGGGCAAGGCCGGCCGCTCACGCTGGAAGGGCAAGCGCCCGCAGACCCGTGGTGTGGCCATGAACCCGATCGATCACCCGCTCGGTGGTGGTGAGGGCAAGTCGTCCGGTGGACGGCACCCCGTCGACCCCTGGGGGAACCCGGAGCGTCGGACCCGCAAGGCCAAGAACAGCTCCAACCAGTACATCATCCGACGCCGTGGCAGGAACCGCAAGCGCTGATCACGGGTCTCCCAAGCCGGGAAGACGAAGGACGCCGACGAAGCTCCGTGTCGGCTCTATGGAGGGTTGAACCGATATGCCCCGCTCACTCAAGAAGGGCCCTTTCATCGACGCCCACCTGCTCAAGAAGGTGGATGCGCAGAACGAGAAGGGCGAGAAGCGCGTCATCAAGACGTGGTCGCGTCGTTCGACCATCTTCCCGGAGATGGTCGGCCACACGCTGGCCGTGCATGACGGGCGCAAGCACGTTCCCGTGTACGTCACGGAGTCCATGGTCGGCCACAAGCTGGGCGAGTTCGCCCCGACGCGCTCCATCAAGTGGGGCGGCGCGGGCGAGAAGCAAGCCCAGAAGCGCCGGTAGGAGACATGATGCAGACCAGAGTACGAGCGACCGCCAAGTACGTGCGGGTCAGCCCCAGCAAGGTGCGCCAGCTCACGCGGCTCATCGTGGGTCAACCGATCCATGAGGCCCAGCGGATCCTGCTCTTCGCCGACAAGGGCGCGGCACAGCCGCTGCTCAAGGTGTTGAACTCGGCCGTCGCCAACGCGGAGAACAACGACGACCTCGATCCCGATGAGCTGATCATCGCCGAGGCGTTCGCCGACGACGGTCCGACGCTCAAGCGCTACCAGCCGCGCGCGCTCGGTCGCGCCTACCAGATCCGCAAGCGCACCAGTCACATCACGGTCGTGGTCACGCCCGCGGAGGAGAACTGAGTGGCGGCGATGGAGCTTGCGCTCTTCGCGACATCGCCGGTCTCAGAACAGGAGATTTAGCATGGGTCAGAAGGTCAATCCCTACGGCTTCCGCCTGGGCATCACCACGGACTGGAAGTCCAAGTGGATCGCGGACAAGAAGGACTACGCCGCGTACCTCCACGAGGACGACCGCATCCGTCGCTACATCCGTGAGCGGGTCCGTCATGCCGGCGTCAGCCGCATCGACATCACCCGGACACGCGACAACGCGGAGGTCAGCGTCCAGGCATCCCGTCCCGGGATCGTCATCGGACGCCGTGGTGCCGAAGCCGACGCCATCCGTGCCGATCTCGAGAAGATGACCTCCAAGAAGGTCAAGCTCAACATCATCGAGATCAAGAACCCGGAGCTCGACGCCCAGGTCATCGCCTACAACGTCGCCGAGCAGCTGCGCGGCCGCGTGTCGTTCCGCCGTGCCATGCGCCGGGCCGTCCAGTCGGCGATGAAGGCTGGCGCCAAGGGCATCCGGATCCAGGTCGGTGGTCGCCTCGGCGGCGCGGAGATGAGCCGCTCCGAGTGGTACCGCGAGGGCCGCGTCCCGCTGCACACGCTGCGGGCGAAGGTCGACTACGGCTTCGACGAGGCCCGCACCACGTTCGGTCGGATCGGCGTCAAGGTCTGGGTCTACACCGGCGATCAGATCGGCACCGGCGAGGAAGCCGAAGCCGCCCGGGCCATGGAACGCGCCAAGGCGCTGTCCGAGGGCCGTCCGGTCGACGACCGTCCCCGCCGCAAGTCGGCCCGCAAGGCCGCCAGCGTGGCCAAGAAGGTGACCGGGGTCGGCTCCAAGCAGCCAGCACCGGCAGCCACCTCGGAAGCCGCCCCGGACACCTCCAACACCGGCGCTCCGGAGCCGACGAGCGCCTCCGAGACCGGCGAGACCCCCAAGACCACGGAGGCTCCGGCGACCACCGAGGCGCAGCCGCCCCAGTCCGGCGCCATGCCGGCCGAGCAGGTCGCCGACAGCCCGGACGACGCTCCGGCGGCGGACGCTCCGGCGACCGACGCGTCGGATGCGGATGCCGCGGCACCGGCCTCCGACACCACTGAGACCACCGACGCCGCGACGGCCGACGCCCCCGAGGCCGACGACGCAGCGACCGAAGCCACGAAGGAGGGTGAGGCCTGATGCTCGCCCCCAAGCGCGTCAAGCACCGCAAGCAGCACCGTCCACGTCCCCTGAAGGGCCTGTCCAAGGGTCACACCCAGGTGTACGTGGGTGACTACGGGTTGATGGCGACCTCGCCCGGGTGGATCACCGCCCGGCAGATCGAGTCGGCCCGTGTGACCATCACCCGTGCGATCAAGCGTGGCGGGAAGGTCCGCATCACCATCTTCCCCGACCGCTCGATCACCAAGAAGCCGCTCGAGACCCGCATGGGGTCCGGGAAGGGTTCGCCCGAGCACTGGGTCGCTGCCGTCAAGCCCGGTCGCATCATGTTCGAACTCTCCGGTGTCGACGAGACCCTGGCCCGCGAGGCCATGCGTAAGGCGTCGCACAAGCTCCCGGTGAAGACCAAGTTCGTGATGCGCGAGGAGGGTGGCGAATGAGCGGCGGCGAAGGCCCCCTGTGGGCAGTTGAGGGGCCGAAGGCGACCTCGGAGGAGCAGACATGATGACCGCGACCGAACTGCGCGAGCTCCCCGACGACGAGCTCCGACAGAAGTACTCGGAAGGCAAGGAGGAGCTGTTCAACCTCCGCTTCCAGATCGTCACCGGCCAGTTGGACGACCCCCGCCGGATCAAGCAGGTCAAGCGCGAGATCGCTCGCGTCCTGACCGTGATGCGCGAGCGCGAGATCGCCGCCGCGCGTGAGATCGAGGTAGACGGATGAGCGAGATCACCGAGGAGCGCAAGACGCGCAAGGAACGCCAAGGCGTCGTCGTGTCCGACAAGCAGGACAAGACCGTCATCGTGCGGGTCGAGCGGCGCACCACCCACCCGCTGTACGCCAAGACCATCACGGTCAGCAAGAAGTACCACGTGCATGACCCCAACAACGACGCCGGGCTCGGCGACGAGGTGCGGATCGCGGAGACGCGTCCGATCTCCAAGCTCAAGCACTGGCGCCTTGCCGAGATCGTCAAGCGCGCCGAATAGCCCGTCGCGGGTCGCCCGCTTAACGGGTCTCACCGCAGAACGACAGAAGAGAGACAACGATGATCCAGACCGAATCGCGGCTCAAGGTCGCGGACAACTCGGGAGCTCGCGAGGTGCTGTGCATCCGCGTGCTCGGCGGGTCCGGTCGACGCTACGCGTCCGTTGGTGACGTGTTCGTTGGCACGGTCAAGCACGCCATCCCGCAGTCCAACGTCAAGAAGGGCGAGGTCGTCCGCTGTGTCGTCGTGCGTACCGCCAAGGAGCGCCGCCGCCCCGACGGGTCCTACGTGCGCTTCGACGACAACGCCTGCGTGATCGTCCACCCGGATGGTCGCCCGCGCGGCACCCGCATCTTCGGTCCCGTGGCTCGCGAGCTGCGTGACAGCAGGTTCATGCGGATCATCTCGCTCGCACCGGAGGTGCTCTAGATGTATCGCATCCGAAAGGACGACCAGGTCAAGGTGATCGCCGGCAAGGACGCCGGTCGGTCCGGACGCGTCGTCAAGCTGTTCCTCGATCGTGACAAGGCCCTGATCGAGGGCGTCAACTACGTCAAGAAGCACGAGCGCGTCGAGAGCCAGCGCGGCGGTGGCCAGGGCGGTGGGATCATCGAGACCGAAGCGCCCGTCCACCTGTCCAACCTGATGCCGATCTGTCCGTCGTGCGGTGATGCGACCCGGGTCGGGTACGTCTACGAGACCGAAGGTGACCGCCGCAGCAAGGTGCGCGCCTGCAAGAAGTGTGACGGCACCTTCTAGAGACCGCGCCCGCCACACCAGGCACCGGATCGATCCGACCACCCGTCGGGAGCCGAGGAGAACCACCCCATGAGTACGTCAACCACAGCGATGCCGCGCTTGAAGCAGCGGTACCGCGACGAGATCGCACCGCGTCTGAAGGACGAGCTCGAGCTCAACGCGATGCAGGTCCCCACGCTCGAGAAGATCGTGGTCAACATCGGACTCGGTGAAGCGGTCGGCGACGCCAAGGCACTCGAGGGTGCCGTGCGCGACCTCGCGATGATCACCGGTCAGAAGCCCCGTGTGAACCGGGCCCGCAAGTCGATCGCCGGCTTCAAGCTGCGCGAAGGCATGCCGATCGGCGTCAAGGTCACCCTGCGTGGGGACCGGATGTGGGAGTTCTTCGACCGGCTGCTGTCGGTGGCGATCCCCCGCATCCGCGACTTCCGCGGCCTGAAGGCCACCGCCTTCGACGGTCGCGGCAACTACACCTTCGGTCTCGTGGAGCAGCTCGTGTTCCCCGAGGTCGACTACGACTCGATCGACGCGGTGCGCGGGATGGACATCACCATCGTGACCACCGCCGTCGAGGACGACCACGCCCGCGCACTGCTGGATGCCTACGGCTTCCCGTTCGTCCGCGACGGCCAACAGAACTAGACCACGTTCCTCACGGGACGCCCTGCCGCAGCACCACGCTGCCGATGGAGGCCCGCAGCTCGCGGCCGACGGAAGGTTGAGCACCATGGCGAAGAAGTCGAAGATCGCGCAGGCCAAGCGCGGCATGAAGTACGGGGTGCAGGATTACACCCGGTGCCAGCGTTGCGGTCGCCCCCGCGCTGTCTACAAGCGCTTCAAGCTCTGCCGGGTGTGCTTCCGGCAGATGGCACACAACGGCGAACTGCCCGGTGTCCGTAAGGCCAGCTGGTAGTCACCGCCCCGGCGTCGCGCGACCTGCGCGAAACGACCACCGAGACAGATGTCCGGGAAGTGCGAGGCGAGGTCCTCGTAACCCCAAGGAGAGTCACACCATGACCATGACCGACCCCGTTGCCGACATGCTCACGCGTGTCCGCAACGCCTCGCTCGCCTACCACGACGACGCCTCGATGCCGTCCTCCAAGATCAAGGTGAACGTCGCCAGGATCCTCGAGGAGGAGGGCTACATCACCGGCTTCTCCGTCGAGGAGACCCAGCCGCAGCCGACCCTGACCATCCGCATGAAGTACGGCCCCAACCGTGAACGCGTGATCACGGGCCTGCGGCGCATCTCGAAGCCGGGCCTGCGCGTCTACGTCAAGCGTGACGAGATCCCGCGGGTCCTCGGCGGCCTGGGGGTGGCGATCCTGTCCACCAACGCCGGACTGATGACCGACCGCACCGCTCGCAAGGAGCGTCGCGGCGGCGAGGTCGTGGCCTACGTCTGGTAGGCAGGAGAGGAGTTCGTAATGTCCCGCATCGGCAAACTTCCCATCCCCGTCCCCGACGGGGTCGAGGTCTCGATCGACGGCCTCGCGGTCACGGTCAAGGGGCCAAAGGGCGAACTGTCCCGCGTCATGCCCGAGGGCGTCGCGCTGAGCTTCGACGACGACGGCGCGGTCGTGGTGGATCGCACCGGCGACTCACGGACCGAGCGTTCGCGGCACGGCCTGGTCCGGTCGCTGATCTTCAACATGGTCACCGGCGTCAGCGACGGCTACAGCAAGGCGCTCGAACTGGTCGGCGTCGGCTACCGCGCCGCACCCAAGGGCTCGGACCTCGAACTGCAGGTCGGCTACTCGCACCCCGTGGTGATCGAGGCGCCGGACGGCATCAGCTTCGAGGTTCCCCAGGCGACCCGCGTCGTGGTCTCCGGTATCGACAAGGTGCTGGTCGGCCAGATCGCCGCCAACATCCGCAAGGTCCGTCCCCCCGAGCCCTACAAGGGCAAGGGCATCAAGTACGAAGGCGAGATCGTTCGCCGCAAGGCCGGGAAGGCCGCCGGCCGCTGATCACCGACCACCAGCGGTGCCACGCCCGACGAGGTGCCGCCGCCCCGCCCACACCGGGCGCGGGCTCGTAGCCGCCCCGCGACCCACCGGTCGCCGACGATGATCGATCGGTCGCCACCGACGAGGGCGAGCGCACGAGGAGAGCTACCATGGATGCCAGCAAGAAGCGCAGTGCGCGACGTTCGCGCCACCTGCGGTTGCGCAAGCAGGTCCGCGGCACCGCGGCCAGGCCGCGACTGTCGGTCTACCGCAGCAACGACCACATCTACGCCCAACTGATCGATGATGTCACCGGGCACACGCTGGTCGCCGCGTCCTCACGCGAGGACGGGATCGACAAGGGCGAGGACGGCAAGGTCGGTGTCGCCAAGCAGGTCGGGACACTGATCGGTGAGCGCGCCAAGGCCGCCGACATCACCACCTGTGTGTTCGACCGTGGCGGGAACCGCTACGCGGGCCGTGTCGCCTCCCTCGCCGAGGGAGCGCGTTCCGCAGGGCTCGACTTCTAACGACGTCATCCACGCTTGAGCGAGGAGTTTCATCATGGCAGCAAACAACCGTGGAGGCGGCGGTCCCGGACGCGGAGGTCGCGGACAGGGCGGCGGTCGCGGTGGTCGCCAGCAGGACCGCGAGCAGTACGACGAGAAGGTCGTCGCGATCAACCGCGTGAGCAAGGTGGTCAAGGGTGGCCGCCGGTTCCAGTTCACCGCGCTGGTGGTCGTCGGCGATGGCAAGGGCATGGTCGGGATCGGCCATGGCAAGGCCAAAGAGGTCCAGTCGGCCATCCAGAAGGGCGTCGAGGAAGCGAAGAAGAACTTCTTCAAGGTCCCGATGGTCGGCTCGACGATCGTGCACCCGGTCGTCGGGCGCGCGGGCGCGGGCCGGGTCATGCTGAAGCCGGCCGCCCCGGGTACCGGTGTCATCGCCGGTGGTCCGGTCCGTGCGGTCATCGAGGCCGCCGGGATCCACGACCTGCTCGCGAAGTCGCTCGGCACCGCGAACCCGATCAACGTCGTGCATGCGACCGTGCAGGGGCTCAAGAGCCAGCGCTCCGCCCACGACATCGCCGCCCTGCGTGACAAGGCCGTCGAGGACGTCGCCCCCAAGAAGATGCTCGAGACCATGCGAGGGAGTGGCAACTGATGGCCGCCGAGACCCAGATCCAGATCACACAGGTCCGCTCGGTGATCGGACGCACACAGGACCAGCGCGCCACGGTGCGCTCGCTCGGTCTGAAGCGGATCCGTCACACCGTCACCCAGCCCGACCGCCCCGAGATCCGTGGGATGCTGAACAAGGTGTCCCACCTCGTCGAGTGGCAGGTCCTCGACGCCACGAAGGCTGACTCATGACCACCAAGCTCCACCACCTGAAGCCCGCGGAGGGCGCGAAGACCGACAAGAAGCGCGTCGCCCGCGGTGACCGGGGTCGCGGCGGCAAGACCGCCGGCCGCGGGACCAAGGGCACCGGCGCACGCGGCACCGTGCCCGCCGGGTTCGAGGGCGGCCAGTTGCCGATGATCCGTCGGCAGCCCAAGCGTCCCGGGTTCAACAACCCGAACAAGGTCGTCTACGCCGTCATCAACGTGGGTCGACTCGACGCCGCCTTCGAGGCTGGCGACGAGGTCACGACCGAGACCCTGGTCGCCAAGGGCCTGGTCAAGAAGAAGCGCCCCGTCAAGCTGCTCGGTCACGGTGAGATCACGACCGCGCTGACGATCAGCGTCGACGCGATCACCGAGACCGCCAGGGACAAGGTCACCGCCGCCGGCGGGACGGTCCTCTGAGACCAGCCGACCGGTAGCATCGAAGAGGCCCACGGCAGCACGCCGTGGGCCTGGCACACCGAGGACCCCATGCTTCGAGCGTTCGTCAACGCCTTCAAGATCCCCGACCTGCGGCGCAAGCTGCTGTTCACGTTGGGGATCATCGCGGTGTACCGCGTCGGCGGGTGGATCCCGATCCCCGGCGTCGAGGTCGACATCCTGCGCGAGGCCATCGGTGGTGGCGCCGCCGGCAACATCGTTGGCATCATCAACGTGTTCGCGGGCGGTGCACTGCAGCAGATGGCCGTGTTCGCGCTCGGGATCATGCCCTACATCACCGCCAGCATCATCATGCAGTTGTTGGCCGTCGTGATCCCGAAGCTCGAGGAACTGCAGCGCGAAGGCGAGCAGGGCCGCAAGCAGATCACCCAGTACACCCGGTACGCCACGGTCGCGTTGGCTCTGCTGCAGTCGACCGCGCTGGTCACCCTGGCCCGCAACGGCACGGCGTTCGAGACCAACGTCATGCCCGGTGCCGGTGCCGGCATCATCATGCTGGCGATCATCACCCTGACCGCCGGGACCACGATCATCATGTGGCTCGGTGAGCTGATCACCGCCCGCGGCGTCGGCAACGGTATGTCGCTGCTGATCTACGTCTCGATCATCAGCCAGTTCCCGTCCCAGCTGTCCATCGTGCGCACCTCCAACGGCTGGCCGTGGGTCGTCGGGGTGCTCGTGATGGGCCTGTTCCTGACCGTTGCCGTGGTCTTCATGGAGATGGGCCAGCGCCGGATCCCGGTGCAGTACGCCCGCCGCCAGGTCGGCCGCAAGAGCTACGGGGGCCAGGCGACCTACATCCCGCTGAAGGTCAACCAGTCGGGCGTGATCCCGGTCATCTTCGCCTCCTCGCTGATCTACCTGCCGGGGCTGGCGGCGCAGGTCTCCGGCAGCCAGGCGTTCATCAACTTCAACGAGCGCTACCTCGCGGATGCTGGCAGTTGGGTGTTCATCCTGATCTTCGCGGCGTTGACGATCTTCTTCGCCTACTTCTACAGCGCGATCACGTTCAACCCGATCCAGGTCGCCGACAACATGAAGCGCTACGGCGGGTTCGTCCCGGGTATCCGTCCGGGTCGCCAGACCGCCGAGTACCTCGATCGGGTCCTCACCCGGATCACGCTGCCGGGGTCGCTGTACCTCGCCGCGGTTGCGGTCCTGCCGTTCATCCTGCTGGCCGTGGGCAACATCCAGGCCTTCCCGCTCGGCGGTGTCAGCCTGCTGATCATGGTCGGTGTGGCGCTCCAGACGATGCAGCAGATCGAGAGCCAGCTGATGCAGCGCAACTACGAGGGCTTCCTGCGCTGACCTCGATCGGTGGCTGCGGACCCTGCCCGGCTGATGCAGATGGTGTCGCGCGCATCAACTACCGTGCGAGGGTGACCGAGCGGCTCGGGGGTTCCCCGGGCCCGTTCCCGGCGAAGGGTAGGCACATGCGGATCATCCTGTTGGGGCCTCCGGGCGCAGGCAAGGGCACCCAGGCGGTGCACATCGCCAAGACCGCATCGATACCGCACATCTCGACCGGCGACATCCTGCGGGCCAACGTCAAGGCGGGGACCGAGCTCGGTGCCGAGGCCAAGCGCTACATGGATGCCGGTGACCTCGTTCCGGATGACGTCATCGTCGGGATGGTCGGTGACCGGTTGGACGAGGACGATGCGTCGGACGGGTTCCTGTTCGACGGGTTCCCCCGGACCGTTCCCCAGGCCGAAGCGCTCGAGGCCCTGCTGATCGACCGTGGCACCCCGCTGGACGTCGTGCTGCGCCTGGCGGTCCCGCAGGAGGAGATCGTCGAACGGTTGACCGGACGGCGGACCTGCTCACGGTGCGGGCGGATCTTCCACATGACCTTCGATCCACCGGCGACCGACGGCCAGTGTGACGAGTGTGGGGGAGCGTTGACCCAGCGTGACGACGACACCGAGGATGTCGTGCTCAACCGGCTCGACGTCTACCGGGCACAGACCGAGCCGCTCGAGAACTTCTACTGGGAACGTGGCCTGTTGCGTGACGTGGAGGCGGTCGGCGAGGTCAGCGACGTCCAGGCACGGATCCAGTCGGTCCTCCAAGAGTACGGGCAGTCCAACTGACCGCGGCGACGGTCCTCACCAAGACCCGTGACGAGATCGACCGGATGGCACGGGCCGGTGCGCTGGTCGCCCGGACGCACGAAACGTTGATCGAGATGCTGCGCCCGGGTCTGACGACCCTCGACCTCGATCGGGTCGCGGAACGGATCATCACCGGCGCGGGTGCGCAGCCGTCCTTCAAGGGCTACCGCGGGTTCCCGGCCACGCTCTGCACGTCCCGCAACCACCAGATCGTGCACGGCATCCCGTCGGCCGACGTGGTGCTCGAGGAGGGCGACCTCATCTCGATCGACTGCGGTGCCGTCGTCGAGGGGTTCCACGGTGACTCGGCCACGACCCTGATCGTCGGCGGTGACGGCGCCACGACACCCGCGGTGCGCGACCTGGTGGCACGGACGCGCACCGCGTTGTGGCGGGGGCTCGACCAGGTCAGATCCGGCAACCGCCTGGGCGACATCGGTGCCGCGGTCGAAGGCGTCGCCCGACAGCACGGCTACGGCGTCGTGCGCGAGTACGTCGGTCACGGCATCGGTCGGTCCCTGCACGAGGATCCGTCCGTCCCCAACTACGGCGTGGCCGGTCGCGGTCGAGCCCTGTCCGAGGGATGGGTGATCGCGGTCGAACCGATGTTCAACCTCGGGACCCCTCGGACGCGCCTCCTCGACGACGGGTGGACCGTGGAGACCGCCGACGGCCACTGGTCCGCCCACTGGGAACACACCGTCGCGGTGACCCCGGACGGTCCCTGGGTACTGACGGCGCGTTCGGACGAGAACGCCCACCCGCTCTAGCGAGCGCTACCCATGCTGGCCTCGTCGACCCTGCGGGCCGAGTCGTCAGCCCTCACGACCCGCCCCCACCGGTCGGCCCGAGTCAGACATCGATCCGGGCCCCCACGTTCCGGCGCCATCGTGCCCTGCTCGGACGGTACAGGCAGGTGGCTGCGCCCGCGGGAGGGGAGCACGAGTGGCCCACCGTGGACGGGATCCTCGATGACGACCATGCGGTGGCGGTAGACCTCGCTGAGTAGCTCGGCATCGAGCGCCTCGCTCGGTGGCGCGTCGGCCCGGAGCTGTCCATCGGCCAGCACCGCGATGCGGTCGGCGTACGCCGCGGCGAGGTTGAGGTCGTGCAGCACGGCGACGACCGCGCAGCCGCCGCGATCCGCGAGCTTGCGGGCGACGGTGAGCACGAGGTCCTGGTGGTGGACGTCGAGCGCCGCCGTCGGCTCGTCCAGTAGGACGACGGGGGTGTGTTGGGCCAGGACCCGTGCCAGGTCGGCTCGGCGTCGCTCCCCGCCGGACAGGGTCGGGTAGCTGCGGTTGGCGAGGTGGGCGATGTCGGTCGCCGCGAGCGCCTCGGCTACGGCCCGCGCCACCTCGGCGGGTGTGTCACGGTCCCGGTAGGGCGCCCGGCCCATCTCGACGACCTGGGTGACCGTGAAGGCGAACTGCAAGACGACCTGCTGGGAAAGCACCGCCCGCTGGCGCGCCGCCTCTCGGGGCCGCCACTGTTGCAGGGGACGGTCGCCGAGCCGGACCTCGCCCGTGTCGGGTTCGAGGTCGCCGGTCAGCAGGCGCAGCAGGGTGGTCTTGCCGGCACCGTTCGGGCCGACCACGGCGTGCAGCCGTCCCGGATGGATCGTCAACGACACGTCGTCGACCAGTGCCCGCGCGCCGATGTGGTACGAGACCCGGTCCGCGATGAGCGAGGTCATCCCCACGCTCCCTGGTCACGGCGGGCCCGACGCAGCAGCCAGAAGAAGAACGGTCCGCCGATGAGCGCGGTCACCACGCCGAGTGGAAGCTCGGCGGGTGCGGCGACGGTGCGGGCGGCCAGGTCGGCGAGCAGCAGCAGGGCGGCGCCCGCCAGCGTGCTCGCCGGCAGGAGCAGCTCATGGTCCGGGCCCATGGCCAGGCGTACGAGGTGCGGCACGACCAGCCCCACGAACCCGACGATGCCGGCGACCGCGACCGCTGCGCCGGTGACCAGGGCGCACACGACGATCAGGGTGAGCCGGACCTGCTCGGTGGAGACGCCGAGGTAGCGGGCCTCGCGTTCGCCCAGGACGAGCAGGTTGAGCGCTGCGGCGAGCCGGATCGCGACGGCGCTGCCGACCACGACCAGTGGCAGGATGACGAGCAGATCACGCCAACGCGCACCGCTGACGGAGCCGAGCGTCCAGAACACGATCGATCGGAGCTCGTCGTCGTCGGCCACGAACTGGGCCAGCCCGACGCCGGCGCCGGCGATGGCGCTGACGGCGATGCCGCACAGGACCAGGGTCACCACTTCGGTGCGACCCTCGTGCCGTGCGGTCAGGTAGACCGCCGTGGTCGCCACGAGCGCGCCGACGAACGCCGCCAGCGGGATGGAGAAGGCGGCGAGGTAGCCGCCCGTGAAACTGCCCCCGGCCAGGATCGCGACGACCGCACCGAGCGCTGCGCCGCTGGACACCCCGATGATGCCGGGCTCGGCCAGCGGGTTGCGGAAGATGCCCTGCATCACGGCGCCGCACAGCGCGAGCGCGGCACCGACCACCCCGGCCAGCGCGATGCGGGGCAGGCGGATCGCCCACAGCACGGCCGCCTGCTGGTCGGTGACGGCCGCTTCGAGGCTGATCCCGACCCGCTCGGCGAGGCTCGCCACGACGACCTCGGCAGGCAGCGGGACCGCACCGATCATGGCGTTGAGCAGAGCGACCGCAGCCAGCAGCGTGCCCAGGACCAGGAGTATCCACCCCCGTCCCCCTGCGGCTCGGGTCGCAGGGGGCGGGACCGGGCCGCCACCGGGGAAGGCGCGTCGCCGGTCGACGCTCACGGCGGGCATCAGCCCGGGACGTGGAGCTGGTCGATGAGGGCCTGGAGCGCCTCGGCGGTGCGCGGCCCGAGCCCGAGCAGGGCGCCGTCGTCGACGGCCACGACGCGGCCCGCCTCACCGGCCGGCGTCTGCGCGACGCCGGGGAGCGCGAGGATCCCGTCGATCCCGCCGGCGGGGCCAAGCGAGGCCGCGGGCACGACGATCACCTCGGGTGCCGCGTCCGCCAGGGCCTCCGGCGTCAGCGGCACGATGCCCTCGATCCCCGCTTCGGCGCCAGCGTCGATCGCGCCGGCGGCCTCCAGCATCACCTGCGAGACGCTGCCGGCGCCGCCGAGCAGGATGGTCTCGGGTCCACGCAGGTAGATGAAGGCAGCCCGGGGCTGGTTCGGCTGCTCGGCCGCCCGCTCGACCGCGGCCGTGATGGCCGCCTCGACCTCAGAAGCGAGCTTCTCACCACGCTCCGGCACGCCGAGCGCGGTGGCGAGATCACGGATGCGCTCGGGCGGGGTGTCGAGGGAGTCCTCGTGCGCCAGCCGCAGGGTCGGGATGCCGGTGTCGCGTAGCTGCGCGATGACCTCCGGCGGCCCGGCAGCCTCGGTACCGAGTACCAGGGTTGGCTCCATCGCGATGATGCCCTCGGCGTTGAGCGCCCGCTGGTAGCCAACGTCGGGCAGCTCGGTCGCCTGCTCCGGGTAGATGGAGCTCGTGTCCACCGCCACGACCTGGTCGAGCAGGCCGAGTGCGTGGATGATCTCCGTGGTCGTCCCGGTCAGGGACACGATGCGGCGCGTGTCCTCGATGGTGACCCCGTTGCCATCCGCGTCGGTCAGCGTGACCGGCAACGCCGCAGCATCAGCCTCAGCCCCGTCCGGGTCGGCGGTCGACTCCTCCGCGGCTTCCGCGGTTTCCTCGGCCTGCGCGGCTTCTTCCGCGTCGTCGTGCGCCTCGGTGGTGTCCTGCTCGTCGGTGACGGCCGTATCGGCCGAGGGATCCCCTTCGTCCAGCACCTCGGTATCGGACCCGCCGCCACACGCAGCGAGCAGGAGCAGCGGGACGAGCAGTAGGGCGGTGCGGTAGCGCATGCGTCGGACCTCCGGTACGGGGGCGCGGGTACCCGCTCCTGACGGAGCGGCGCCGCTCGGACGAGCAGCAGATAGGTTAGGTTTGCCTTACCTTATCTACTTGCGTCCTCCCGTACAAGACCCGGGTCCGCCCCCTCCGACGTGCCTGCGCTCAGGCCAACATGTCGGTGCCCACGCGTGTGGCGCGGGTCCGTTGCTCCAGTTCGGCGACGAGCGCCCGGTTGTGGGCGTAGGCCCGGGAGGCCTCGGCGACGATGCGCTGCTGCTCGCTCTCGTCCCACGCGGCCGCGTCCAGGATGGCGCGGTAGGCGTCCTTGAAGCGCTTCGGACTCGACACGCCATCGAAGCGGTAGAAGTCCGTGCCACCGGCGAGCTGGCCCGACAGGATGCGACCGACGTGCAGACCACCCGAGAGGTCGCCGAGGTAGCGGGTGTAGTGGTGTGCGACGTAGCCGCCCGGCCAGGTCGCGGCCACCTCGTCGATGCGGTCGGCGTACCGGCGAGTGGCGGGGAGCACCTCCTCGACCTGGATGCCACGTTCACGCCGTAGCCACGTGAGGTCGGCGAGCAGGGCCGGAACTCGCTCGAGCGTTGGATCATGGAGGGCCGCCACCATCGGATCGTCACGCAGGACGGACGCAGACATCTCGAGGGCCCGGTAGAGCTCGAGATGCTGGCGGGTGAGCAGGTGGTAGCCGCCCAGGTCGACCTTGCCGGCCAGGAGCCCGTCCATGAAGGACGACGACGCGGCCTGCTGGTGATCGGGCGTGGTCGCTCGGCGTAGCCGACCGGCGAAGCCCTCCGCCGCTGGGGTCATGGCGGTGTCTGGCCGGTCGGCGTGCTCTCCCCGAGTTCGGCGCAGGCCGCGTGGTACAGGCGCGTGACCTCCTCACGCAGCCCGAGGCGATCGGTCACCGGCTCGGCGAAGGCGACCCGAACGGTCCGGGTCTCCTCGCCGCGCTGTGCAGCGATGGTGAGACCGGTCGTGTCCACGTCGGTCACCTCGGCGGTATCGACGCGGAGCAGCCCGCCGAAGGCGCGGACGATGACCGCCGTGTCGTCGGCGTGGTCATCGTTCATGTGCCGCACGACGGCGGCCACGACATGGTCGGGGAAGCGTCCATCGGGCTGGGCCTGGTCGTGGTCGAGAGGCATGTCAGGTTCCGGGGTGCGGGGTCCATCGCGGCGACCAACTACTTAGGAATGCCTAACCTAATGTTGTGTGCCTTTGGATGCAAGGGCCGGTGTGGCCGTTCTGCTGAGGCCCCCGCTCATCTGAGGCCTTCCGGCGCGGCCGTGGCTGTCGTCTCGTGACGCGATCTCCAGGAGAGCGAGGCATCACCCCCGGGCGCTGCGCGACGCGATCGTGTCGACCTACCCTGGGGACTCGACGGGTGCCGCGGTGGGACCTCGGCGCGGCTGGGAAGGACACGGTGGCGGGATGAACGGCCATGACGGGAGCTGGACCTTCCTCACCAACCACAGCCATGTCCTGATCTGTCTGACCCGCGATCCGGAGCAGCGTGTCCGCGACATCGCCGAACAGGTCGGCATCACCGAGCGAGCCGTCCAGAAGATCCTCGGTGAGCTCGAGGGCGAGGGCTACATCGTCCGGACACGGGTCGGTCGACGCAACCGCTACCAGGTGCACCGGGACCGGCCCATGCGTCATCGGGTCGAGCGTGGCCACACCGTGGCGGAGTTGCTCGACGTCATGGCACTCCCGACGCAGGTGACGACCGACGAGCCCTGACCCGCACGCTCGTCAGGCTCCGAGCAGCCGCTGGTCAGCTGAAGTACTCGGGGCGACTGACCTGCGTCTCGCTGACGAACACGACGCCGTGGTGGTCCTCCAAGAGCCGACGCACACCTGCGACGAGTGACTCGACCTTCTCCGTCGGCACGACCGTGATCAGCATCGCGAGACCAGCGCGGTCGTTGAAGTGCAGGCGTCCTTCGTGGTAACCGCTGTGCCCGAAACCCGACACACCGCCGAGGGCGGTGTAGCCGGTCGCGCCGGCACCGAGGAACAGGTCGCGGACCACGGGGACCTGGTCGCCGTCGACGATGACCTCGATCTTGGCCATCGGGGTCAGTCCGTGCCAGTTCATGGAACCTCCAAGGTGACGTTCGTGGGTACGAGGTCGTCCTCCGCCGGCCACCATGTGGTCCAGGTTCCCCCGGGGGAACGCACCGACCAGCGCTCGCTGGCGGAGGAGCGACCGACCACATGGATCCAACCGCCTCCGATGAGTTCGCGCAGGACATCGTTGCGCCCGATGATGACCTCGATGCGGTCCAGCGGTGCCTGGATCACCGCGAGCAGTCGGAGTGGCTCGTGGACCGGACGGCTTCCGACCGCGACCGACTGCATCGGCAGGCCGACCTCGAGGTCGCCCGATTCCCCGAGCATCACCCCGATCCCCCCGATCGGGTTGTGCAGGGTCTTGTCGCCGGCGCCGAAGGTGTCTGGGTCGACCGTCGAGAAGTAGTACTGCGCGGAGATCCACTGTCCGACCACGAGCGGCGCCGTCATGATCGTCTCGAGCGCGGCGCCGTCAGGGTCGCCCTCCGCCTCGTAGGAGTGCAGGAACACGCGACTGGCCAGATCCAGTTCGGCGGTGATCGAGCGGGGCCCGACGACGAACGCCGCGTTCCCGGCCAGGCCCCACTCGGGGCGGACCTGTGCCCAGTCCGAACCGCGCCGGCGGACCTTGGCTGGATCGCCCGGCAGTCGCCGGGCCCGTTCCTCGGCAAGCCGTCGACCAGCTGTGGCGACGTCGTGCTCGACTCTGGACAGTGCTGACAGGTGCTCGTCCGGGACGAGCTCGCGGTCCAGGATGGTCACGGTGTCCGACACCGTCTCGTGTTCGGCGGCGACGAACCACGTGTCCTCCGGCAGCGCCAGGCCCCGCTCGCGCAGCAGGTCACGGACCTCGGGATCGTTGAGGATCGCAGCGGCAACGCGGGCACTGGCGCCCCCGGGAGCACCGCCGCAGGCCCCACAGTCCAACGACGAGGCGTGCGGGTTGTTCACCGTCCGGCTGGCATGCCCGCACAGCACCACCAGCGGTGCGAAGTGGTGCATGCCCATCGTCTGCAGGATGGTCTCGGCGAACAGTGCCCGCTCCTCCAGCGAGAAGCCGGATCGGGTGTCCTGCTCCGCACGCACCGCCGCTGCCGTGGGTGGCCGGTTGGCCGGGCCGGTCCCATCGGCACCCGGGAGACGGATGCCTGGTCCCAGGGTCCGCAGCAGGGCCACGGGCCCAGCGAGCCAGCCCGAAGCTTCGGCGAGCGCGAAGGGGGAGCCGACGCCACGCTTCGCCGCGTGGAACGCTTCGACGGCCCCATTGGTCGCACGACGACGAGCCAGGTAGCTGGACGATCCGTCCGGTTCGGCCTGGGGGCGTTCAGCGATCTCGTGCCGGGGGACCACCAGGACCGGAGCCCGTGCCTCGGCTACCGCCGAACCGAGCGCACGCCAACGCATTGGTACGCCGAAGAACCCCGCGAAGCCCAGGGTCTGGTAGGGACCGAGTGCCTCGAGGTGCCGACGCAGGCCCTCGGAGCGTACGTCGATACAGAACACCGCCTGCGCCGCGGGACGTTCGGTGTCCGGAGTCGGTACCCGTGGGGGCATCAAGGTGAGCAGCCGATCGCGGAAGTTGTCCTCCTGCGCGGTCAGCCAGGCGGCCGCCCGGCGATGCTCGGGGAACCGTTCGAGGACCTGTCGCACGTCGGCGGCGATCCGCAGATCGTCTGATGCGCCGAGCCGGTCGACCACGACGGTCGTTCGCGCCTCGAGCGTCTGCGCCTCAGCGCGCGCATCATCGGCGACCGGCTGGGTGCGGAACGAGGCTCCCCCGACCCGGCTGCACCTGCCGGCGACGAGCGCGGTTTCGAGGGTGACGCGCAACGCCAGGAGCTCGACCGAGCGGAAGACTGGGCCTGGATGATCCGCTGGTGCCCATTCGTCGTACCAGTGGGCGTACCCGGCCCAACCGGGAACACGGGCCAACTGCGCCCGGAACTCATCGACACGTCGATCGTCGTCGATGCCGAGTGTCTGCAGGGCGCGGTCGAGCCCGGGCTCGGCTCGCCCGGGCTGCCCGGCGATCCAAGCCCGACCCCGCCGTCCCACCAGCCGGGTGAGCCGCCGGTCATGGGGTGCCAACGCGTGCCATGCGCCGAACAGTCCACGCTCGCGGTCGGGGGCATGCCACGCGGCGACAGCCTCGTCAACGTGAACCGCACACCACGCACCGAGGTAGGCGTCGATGGCCGCGGCCTCCGCGTCGGTCACGGGGACCGCGAGCCGTTGGCCTGCCGTCACCTCACGTTGCGGAGCTGGGGCCTGCGGTCCGTGCAGGAGGTCGAGCCGGACGACCTCCAGGGCGGTCACGGCGCGTCCGTCGACCGGTAGGTCGGGAACCGAGCCGAGGCTCGGATCCGAGGTCAGGATGGCACGCCTCAGATCGGTGTCCGTGGTCCGACCCCGTGCGTGGTCCGCGCGGAACGCCTCCAGGTCGAGGTGGGTGCGTGCACCGAGCCATCGCCGGACCGAGCGTGCCGCATCGTCGAACGAGGAACGCTGCAGGCCACCGAGTGGGTTCACGGCGACGAAGCCCGTCAGGGGCCACAGCGGGGCGACGACGTCGGTGGCGCGGGACACGTCCGCGAGCAGGCTGACGGAACGACTCGCCGTCTCGTGGTCCAGGATGCTCAACGTCGTACCTCCTGCTCGTGTCCGGCTCCGGAGTGGGCACCGGCTTCCGGCTGCTCGGTGGCCGGCTGCGACACCACCCGGGCGGGCTCCGTGTGACGCGCCCCGCGCGATGCCCGGACCTTGAACGGGACGGGAGCGCTGCACGCGAGGAGTTGGGCGTAGACCCGACGTCGCAGCGCATCACCGACGTCGCCGGGCGCGAACCGGATGCCCGCGAGGCCGATCAACACGAGGGCGAGCGTGCCCGTCAGCACGGTCGGGCTCACCGCGGCGGACACCGGGGCCGATAGCGCGGGTTCGACGAAGCCCTTGAAGGTGGTGAGCCCACCGACGTAGCCGAGCGACGCGATCACGGTGATGATCGCACCGATCGCGATCGTGGCTCCGGTCCGCAGTGGTGCCGCATCCAGCCAGCCACGCAGTGCGCGCGTACCCGTCGCCCAGGCGAAGAAGACGACGAGGGTGTCAGCCGCTGCGTCCAGGTCGGGGTCGAGCATGCCGTAGGCGAACGCCAGTCCGCCGGCGGGGAGGGTGAGTGCCAGCGATCGCCGCAGGGCGACGCCGGTCCCCGGCTCGGTGTGCGCGTGGCGGCGGTGCTCGAGATGCGCCGAGATCGCATTGCCGGAGCCGAGGAACAAGGCGGCCTTGTACATGCCGTGACCGACGACGTGGAAGAGCGCCGCCGAGAACGCGCCGACCGCGCACTGCACCACCATGAAACCCATCTGTCCCGCTGTGGACCAGACGAGGTTGCCCTTGACATCAGCCCGGATGAGCATGACCGCGGTCGCGATCAGGGTGGTCGTCACGCCCAGCGCGAAGGCGACGTGGGTCGCGGTGACGGATGCCCCAAAGACCGGCGCGAACCGCACCAGCAGCACACCCGCCCCGTTCACGACCCCGGCGTGCAACAGCGCCGAGGTGGGGGTGGGGCCGGCCAGCGTGGCCGGCAACCAGCGGTGGAACGGGATGATCGCTGAGCGGGAGAGGCCGGCGATGACGAGCAGCACCGCCACGACGGTCAGGGCCTCGAGCGGACCTGCCATCGCCCCGTCGCCCGGCGCCAGCGTGGTGGCCGCCTGCGGTGTGGCGCGCAGGTCGAGATCGCCGACCACGGTCCCGGCGATCACCAGCCCCAGGATCAGCGCGGTGTCACCGAGCGCGAAGCTCCGGTGCACGCGTCGACGTGCCCGACGTGCCGGCTCCCAACCATCACGATGTGCGACGAGTGCCGCCAGACTCACGCCCGTGACGATCCAGCCGACCGCGAAGCCCGACCCGGTCGCTGCCGTCGCTGCCACGGCGGTCGCGGAGGTCAGCAGGGATGCGAACGCGTAGAACCGGGTCGTCCGCGGATCCCCGGCGAGTGCCCGGCGAGCGAACGACTGCACGACGAGTGCGACGCCAGCTGTCAGCAACGCCAGGATCGAGGTGACCCGGTCGCCGACCAGTCCCACGATGGCTCGACCGTCGCCGGCCGCCACGACGGCCTCGACGGGCCCTTGGACGGCCGAACCGACCAGGACGAACGCGGCGATGGCGGCCGCGGCGCTGGAGCAGATCGCCCAGCGTGCGGCCACGTCGCCAGCCGGGCGCCGAACCGTGATCGCGCCAGCGGCGATCAGCGGCACCAACGGCACGGCGAGCAGGGCGATGACGCCCAGCGCTGTCACCAGCAACCGCCCTGAGGGGGGCCGGTCTGCAGCCACGGACCGGTGCTCGGCCGGTCGAGGTGGTGGCTCCCAGCGAGGGGCACGGCTGACTCCGAGTCGTCGGGTACGGACGGGACGCAGACCATAATAGGAACTGAAATACAGGATTACTAGTTCGCTCTATGGCTCCCGTGCGTGGATCGGCCCCCATCAGGGGTGCCCATCAGTGGCGCACCACCTCCCAGTTGTCGGCCGGTGCTCGCGGCCGCGAGCACGTGATCGCTCCGGCCCATCCGCCACGGCGTGGCGCCGAACCCTTCGACCAGCTGGTTGCCGATGCGGATCTCACCGCCGCCGCCGTCGACGTGGAGGTCCCGTGCCGCGCAGGCCTCTGACCGACGATCAGGCCGCTGGCTGATGACACCTGATCAGACACCGCCCGTGCAGGCCGGCCGTCGCCCGGCCACGGGTTGCCCTCCGGGCCCGCATGTGGATACCCTTGCGCGGACGCCCTGCCGCGTGGCAGGGCTTCGTCGCGCCGGACACCGGTCCGACATCGGTACGGAGTACCGGTCCGCAGGACCATCTCGTGGTCCGCGACCGTGCGATCCGCTGATGGACCGGACCTGAACATCCGCCCGACGTCGTCCGACGCCTCCCTCGCAGCTGCGATGGTGCTGTGCGTCCGGACGTCACCCCGATCCGACCCGGAGCGAGTGTGAGCGAGAAAGAAGAAGCGATCCAGGTTGAGGGCGTCGTCACCGAGGCGCTGCCCAACACCCAGTTCCGTGTGGAGTTGGAGAACGGGCACAACGTGCTCGCTCACATCAGCGGCAAGATGCGGATGCACTACATCCGGATCCTGCCGGGGGACAAGGTCGTGGTGGAACTGTCTCCCTACGACCTCTCACGCGGCCGGATCACCTACCGCTACAAGTAGGCCCACTCCCTTCGACGACAACGTGCCCCACCGGCCCCGGCCGGCTCGGGCGCCACATCCGGCGCACGGCCCGCAGCGCGAGAGCACGACGCGGACCCTGACGTCGATCAGGCCGGCCGGCACCGACCTTCCGACCCGGCACCGCCGGGGGGTTCGCACCTCGGGAGGCACGGTGACAGACCACGCACCGCCACCCGGCGGCGCGTGCGGCCCTGGGAGGTGGGCACCCGCCCTCGTCCCGCGACGACCACCCGGGTCGTCGACACGCCACGGTGGACACGACGTGTCCCCACGCCCCGTTCCCGGTCAGCACCACGTGCCCGGTCCGGTGCGCTCCAACCAGAAGAGGTCACCATGAAGGTGCATCCTTCCATCAAGAAGATGTGCGACAAATGCAAGATCATCCGCCGCGGAGGTCGCGTGCGTGTGATCTGTGAGAACCCGCGCCACAAACAGGTTCAGGGTTAACGGGAGGTCGACGAACTATGGCCAGGATCGCAGGCGTCGACATCCCGCGCGAGAAGCGGGTTGTCATCGCACTCACCTACATCTACGGCGTCGGACGGACGCGGGCGGAACACACGCTCGCGGCAGCCGAGGTCGATCCGAGCACGCGTGTGCGTGACCTGACCGACGACGAGGTCGTCCGGTTGCGTCAGCACATCGACAACAGCTACCGCGTCGAGGGTGACCTCCGACGCGAGGTGGCGAACAACATCAAGCGCAAGATCGAGATCGGCTCGTACCAGGGTGTCCGTCACCGTCTGGGCCTGCCGGTCCGTGGTCAGCGCACCCACACCAACGCGCGCACCCGCAAGGGTCCCAAGCGTGCGGTGGGTGGTATCCGCAAGCCGACGCGTAAGGGCTGATCGACGCCCGCGACATCGCACCCCGGATCGGCCGCAGGTCGTGACGGCAGCCGGTCCTGAGGTCGAAAGAGAGCTGACCATGGCACAGAAGAAGCAACGGAGCCGCAAGCGCGAGCGCAAGAACGTCATGCACGCGCAGGCCCACATCAAGTCGACGTTCAACAACACCACCATCACCTTCACGGACCTGCAGGGCAACGTGATCGCGTGGTCGACCGGCGGCAACGCGGGCTTCAAGGGCTCGCGCAAGTCGACGCCGTTCGCCGCCCAGGTCGCCGCCGAGCAGGCCACCAAGACGGCCATCGAGAACGGTGTCCGCAAGGTCGACGTGTTGTGCAAGGGTCCCGGCGCCGGCCGGGAGACCGCTATCCGCACCCTCGCTGCTGCCGGGATCGAGGTGCTGTCCATCCGTGACATCACCCCGGTGCCGCACAACGGCTGCCGGCCGCCGAAGCGCCGCCGCACCTGAGTCGTCACGCGAGGAGGAGCGTCCCGCAGGTGGGCGTTCCCATGGCATCCCTGACGGGGTGACCGAGGAAGGAATCACGCATGGCTCGCTACACCGGCCCCATGACGAAGAAGTCGCGCCGACTCGGCGTCGACCTCAAGGGCAACGACAAGAACTTCGCCAAGCGACCCTACCCGCCGGGCGATCACGGCCGTGGCCGTATCAAGGAATCCGAGTACCTGCTGCAGCTGCGCGAGAAGCAGAAGGCGCGGTACTACTACGGCGTGCTCGAGAAGCAGTTCCGCAAGTACTACGAGGAGGCCAACCGCAAGACCGAGGGCCTCACCGGTGAGAACCTGCTGATCCTGCTCGAACTGCGCCTGGACAACGTGCTGTACCGCGCCGGGTGGGGGCGATCGCGCGCCGAGTCGCGGCAGATGGTCAGCCACCGCCACGTCACCGTGAACGGCCGGTCCACCAACATCCCATCCCACCGGGTCAAGCCCGGCGACGAGATCGAGATCCGACCGAAGTCGCGCGAGTCGCAGGCCGTGATCGGGTCGTTGGAGGTCTTCGGGTCCCGCGACGTGCCGGGCTGGATGCAGTCCGACGCCAGCGCGTTCAAGATCACCATCATCGACCACCCGGTCCGGTCGCAGATCGACGCGCCCGTGACCGAGCAGATGATCGTCGAGCTGTACTCGAAGTGATCATCTTCGTGGTCGCTGCCGCAGCGATCACGAACCGACCAACGCCGGTGGCGCCCGCCGCCGGCCCACGTACCGGCCCGGGACACCGGCACGTGGAAGTGTGAGCGTGTCGCCGATGGCCCCGGGATCGAGGGCGACGCGCGGTGGGGGGACGTCCCCGCCGAACCCTTCAAGGAGCACCGATGTCTGATTTCGGTTTCTACGATGAAGACGGTGTGATCAGCCTGACGGAGACGTCGGCCGGATCCCCGTTCATCGCCTACCGCCCGCGTCTGACCGAAGAGGTCAACGAAGAGGGCCTGCGTTCACGGTTCCGCATCGAGCCGCTCGAGCCCGGCTTCGGTTACACGATCGGGAACTCGCTGCGGCGCACGCTGCTGTCGTCGGTGCCGGGTGCCGCAGTCACGCGGATCCGGTTCACCTCGGCGCAGGCCGCAGGCCCCGACGGCGGGTCCGTCCTGCACGAGTTCTCGGCGATCGAAGGTGTCAAGGAGGATGTCACCGACATCATCCTCAACATCAAGGACCTGGTCGTGCGCTCCGACTCCGAGGAGCCGGTCGAGATCTTCCTCGGTGGTGACGGCCCCGGTGTCCTGACCGCGGAGAACATCTTCGCGCCGTCGCAGGTGGAGGTCGTCAACGAGGACCTGCACATCGCGACACTCAACGCCAACGGTCACCTCGAGATGTACCTGACCGTCGAGCGGGGACGCGGCTACCGCACCTCCGACGTCAACAAGCGGTCGGGCGACCCCATCGGGGTCATCGCGATCGACTCCGTCTACAGCCCGGTCCGGCGCGTGGCCTACAAGGTCGAGCCGACCCGTGTCGAGCAGATGACCAACTACGACGAGCTGATCCTCGACATCGAGACCGACGGCTCGGTCACCCCGGCGCAGGCGCTGTCCTCGTCCGGTGAGACCCTGAAGGCCCTGTTCGAGCAGTTCGCCGGCTTCGAGGACTCCGGACCCGGTGGCATCGTGGTCTCGCCCGAGGAAGCGCTGGCGGCCATCGGCGACCCGGTCGCCGACATGCCGATCGAGGATCTGGACCTGTCGGTGCGCTCCTACAACTGCCTCAAGCGTGAGGGCGTCCAGACCGTGGGCGAACTGCGCGACAAGACCGAGCAGGAGCTCCTGGAGATCCGCAACTTCGGCTCCAAGTCGGTCGATGAGGTCCGCGACAAGCTCGTGGAACTCGGTGTCGCTCTCAAGGAGTGACCACCCCGCGGGCGGGCGCGATCCTGCACCGCCCGCCCGAAACTTTCGACGCGTGGCAACACGCTGACGTTGCTCCAAGGAGAGACAGATGCCGACCCCGAAGCGCGGTTCCCGGCTCGGAGGTGGCCCGAGCCACCAGAAGCAGATCCTGGCCAACCTCGCCAGTGACCTGTTCCGTCACGGCCGCATCAAGACCACCGAGGCCAAGGGCCGGATGCTGCGCCCCTACGCGGAGAAGCTCATCACCAAGGGCAAGCAGGGAGACCTGCACGCCCGCCGTCAGGCGCTGTCCAAGCTCCATGACCGCGACGTCGTCGCCTACCTGTTCGACGACGTGGCCCCACGCTTCGCCGACCGCAACGGTGGCTACACGCGCATGCTCAAGCTCGGTCCCCGCAAGGGCGACAACGCGCCGATGGTGCTCGTCGAGCTGACCGAGTTGGGCGACAGCGTCGGTGAAGAGGTCATCGAGGACGCCAAGGCCGGCCGGTCCCGTGGACTGTTCGGGCGTCGACGTCGGGCCGCGGCTGAGCCTGCCGGCACCGGCACGGCGTTGCTCGATGAGGTCGACCTCGACGAGGACGACGACGAGCCCACCGACGAGGACGTGGCGGCTGCGGTCGCCAAGGTCACCGGTGCCGACCCCGACGCGTCGGTGGACAGCCCCTCGTCGGTGGACAGCCCCTCGTCGGCGGACAGCCCGTCGTCGGTGGACAGCCCGTCGTCGGTCGACTCGGACGATGACGACGAGGACGACCCCAAGGGCG
>JAWLFE010000013.1:8209-38183 GCA_041685735.1 Nitriliruptoraceae bacterium | reverse complement strand
CGTCGGTGGACAGCCCCTCGTCGGCGGACAGCCCGTCGTCGGTGGACAGCCCGTCGTCGGTCGACTCGGACGATGACGACGAGGACGACCCCAAGGGCGCGTGAGCGCGTCTCGTCACGTCGCCGTGGATGATCCCATCCGGCTGCGCATCGACCTCGCCTACGACGGAGGTCCGTTCGCCGGGTTCGCCCGACAACGTGATCAGACCACCGTGCAGGGCACCCTCGAGGGTGCCCTGTTGCGGTTGCTGGGCCAGGAGCGGGAGATCACCTGCGCCGGCCGCACCGACCGTGGGGTCCACGCGGTGGCCCAGGTCGTCCACCTCGATGTGGATGGCTCCACGAGCCACGCGGCACGCGCGATCGCCAACCTCGAGGCGATGCGCCGACGTCTCGACCGCGAGGTCGGGCCCGCCATCACCATCTGGTCGGTCCAGCGGGTCAGCCACGAGTTCCACGCACGGTTCTCCGCGGTGGGCCGCCAGTACCGCTACAAGTTGGTCGACCTACCGTTGGCCGATCCGATCCGACGTCACGACCGGTGGCTCGTCGGTGCCGAGCTCTCGGTCCCGCAGATGCGCCGGGGAACCCGGTGGCTCATCGGCGAGCACGACTTCGCCACGTTCTGCCGGAAGCGGCAGGACCGCACGACGATGCGCCGCATCGATCGGATCGCGATCACCCGACCCTCGGCCGGTCGGATCGATCTGCGGTTCGCCGGCAAGGCGTTCTGCCACCAACAGGTCCGTGCCATGGTCGGCTGCCTCGTGGAGGTCGGCCAGGGTCTGCACGAACCCGCGTGGATCGGTGAACTCCTCGCAGCCAGGGATCGCGCCCTGGCCGCCCGCGTGTCGCCGCCGCAGGGCCTCACCCTGGAGCGCGTCAGCTACGGTCGGCGCTGGCCCTCCGCACCGCCCGCGGCCGTTCGCTGATCGTCGGCGATCGGTGTCGGTTGACCCCCCGGTCGGGGGCACGGTACGCTTGCGCCTCGCGGCCTCATGTGGGCCGCGCGTTCCGTGTCCGGGTCCTTCATCGTCGCGCCACATCTCCTGCGTTGCGGACTGACCCGGTCCATCGGCTCGCACCCGCGCGGCACCGCCGCCGGGACGATGCGCTCGCCATCAGCCGGCGTGTCGCTTCGCCACCCGCTCCAGGTTCACCGAGGATCGACAGATGCGCACCTACAGCCCCAGCGCCAAAGACATCACGCGCGACTGGTATGTCATCGATGCCGATGGACAGACCCTCGGCCGGCTCGCGACCCGTGTCGCGACCGTGCTGCGTGGCAAGCACAAGCCGACGTTCACGCCCCACATGGACATGGGTGACCACGTCGTGGTCATCAACGCGGACAAGATCGTGGTGACCGGTGGGAAGGCCGAACAGAAGAACTACTACTCCCACTCCGGTTTCCCTGGTGGCATCAAGTCCGTGCCGTTCGCGGCGATGCTGACCAAGCAGCCGGTCAAGATCGTGGAGACCGCGATCAAGGGCATGCTGCCAAAGACCAAGCTCGGCAACTCGATGGGGACCAAGCTCAAGGTCTACCCCGGCGCCGAGCACCCGCACGCGGCGCAGCAGCCCAAGCCCTTCCCCGACCACGTCTGACCACCACCCCGGGCCGGTCACAGCGCTCGACGAGGCGCACACGCCGGCCGGACGATCGATGAGCAGCGAGGAACACCACGATGGCAGAGACGATCTACACCGGTCGGCGGAAGTCGGCAGTCGCGCGGGCCCGTATCAAGAAGGGGTCCGGTCAGTTCACACTGAACGATCGGCCGCTCGAGGACTACTTCCGCACCGAGAAGCTGCGCCACCACGTCATGGAGCCCTTCGAGGCGCTCGAGCAGTCCGGCCAGTGGGACGTCGCGGCGCGCATCCACGGCGGCGGCACCACCGGACAGGCCGGCGCGCTACGCCTGGCCATCGCCCGTGCGCTCGCGGAGTACGACCCGGACTGGCGTGACCCGCTGAAGAAGGCTGGCCTGCTCACCCGTGACGCCCGCAAGGTCGAGCGCAAGAAGTACGGCCTCAAGAAGGCGCGTCGCGCCCCGCAGTTCAGCAAGCGCTAGACCGAGCCGTCGCATCGTGGAACGCCGCCCGCCCACCGGGCGGCGTTCTCATCGGCTGGTGGTGCGCGTTGGTGATGCGCCCTGGCTGGTGATGTGCGTGGATCGGGGCGACGGGGACGTCCGACCAGGGTGCCGCCTCGTGCTCCGATGGCGACGCGGCCTAGGCTGCCTGGGCGGAGTGCGGTGGTGAGCGCCGCGACATCGAGGTGGAGAGCGACGACGTGGGATCGATCTTCGGGACCGACGGCACGCGTGGGGTCGCCAACGTCGACCTGACACCGGAACTGGCGATGTCGCTCGGGCGGGCGCTGGTCACGGTCCTGCACGAGGGCGGCGACACCCGCCCCTCCATCTTCGTCGGGCGTGACCCCCGCTGGTCCGGCGAGATGCTGGAAGCGGCCCTGGTCGCCGGCATCACCTCCGGGGGCGGTGACGCGGTCGTCGGCGGCGTGCTGCCCACCCCTGGCGTGGCGTTCCTGACGAGCCGTTCGAGCACCAGCGCGGGTGCGATGATCTCCGCATCGCACAACCCGGTCGGCGACAACGGCATCAAGTTCTTCGGTGCAGCGGGCTACAAGCTCAGCGACGACGAGGAGGCCCGGCTCGAGGACATCGTCGAGCAGCGGGCCGGACTCCGGCCGATCGGCACCCGGATCGGTCGGCGGCTGACCGATCCGGCCGCCGTGGCCCGCTACGTCGAGCACCTCGCGGCGACCGCGGACGTCGACCTGTCCGGCCTCAAGATCGTGGTCGACGGCGCCAACGGTGCCGCGTCCAACGTCGCGCCGCAGGTCTACCGCCAGTTGGGTGCCGAGGTGGTGGCCATCCACTGCCGACCGGATGGCGCCAACATCAACGAGTCGTGCGGATCGACCTATCCCCGTGTCATCTGTGATGCCGTCGTCGAACACGGTGCGGATGCCGGTGTGAGCCACGACGGGGACGCCGATCGGCTCATCGCGGCCAGCCATCAGGGAGACGAGGTCGACGGCGACGTCATCCTGGCGATCCTCGCCCGGCAGATGCACCACCACGGCACCCTGGCGCAGGACACGGTCGCCACCACGGTGATGACCAACCTCGGGTTCCGACGGTCGATGCAGGCACTGGGCGTGGAGGTCGTGGAGACCGCGGTCGGGGACCGCTACGTGCTCGAGGCGATGCAGGCCAAGGGGCTCAACCTCGGCGGGGAACAGAGCGGTCACATCATCGACCTCGATCACGCCACGACGGGGGACGGGGTGCTGTGTGCGGTCCGACTGCTCTCGGTGGTCCGTTCCACCGGCGCATCGCTCGAGGAACTGGCCACCGTGATGGCCCGCCTGCCCCAGGTGCTGGTCAACGTGCCGGGCGTCGATCGCGACGGGCTCGGCGATGCTGCGGCGGTGTGGGAGGTCGTCCGGGCGGAGGAGGAACGGCTCGCCGATGGTGGCCGCGTCCTGCTGCGTCCATCGGGCACCGAGCCACTGATCCGGGTGATGGCGGAGGCGGAGACCCACGAGGATGCCCAGCTCACCGTGGACCGGATCGCTGACGCGGTCCGCGATCACCTCACCATCTGAGGACGCGGCCGGATCACCTCACCACCTCAGCGCACGCCCGGATGAGCGCGCCGTCTCAGCGGTCGGGATCACGGTCGGGATCAGGGGGCGGTGCCGACCCGGGGGCGGACCGACCGGTCGGCCAAGCGGTCCGCAGCGGGCCGCGGCACCGGCGACCAGGCCAGGACCTCGGGCAGGGCGATCTGCACGGTCTTCGGCCCGCCACCCGCCACCGCCAGTTCCAGCCTCACCCGTCGTCGCGCACCGATCCGCTCGTCATCCATGCATCCGGGGTCGCCGAGGAAGGCGCCACTCAGGACGAGCTCGCTGGTGCCGGTGCGTGGTAGGGGGATCGGCGTGGAACGCGTGGTCAGCTCCTCGCCGTCCAGGAACAGTCGGTCCGGCCACCACCCGCAGTAGGTCGCCACCGGCGGCCCGGCGTCGATGTCGGGGACACCCCGGACGCTGACGGGCACGGGTCCCCGCCGCGCGATGTCGACCCGTACCTCGGCTCTGCTTCCCGGCCGGAACTCGGCCACCCGCCAGGTCAGGCCGTCGTCGCGGATCGCCGCGGCCTGGCGTCCGGACGCCTCCACGTTGCCGGAACCGGCCTGTGGCGTCACGTCCGCCCAGACCCAGAGCCCACCGATGACCGCCAGGAGGACGAGCGCTGCCCACGCCCAGGGGCGGAGGACGGAACCCCGGGTCTGCTCATCCACCTCTGCTCGCTCCCGCCGATCGCCCATCCGGTCGGTACCGCTCACCGTACCGACCGGCGCCACGCGCCATTCGGAGCGATCCATGGGAACGGATCGACCGCTACCGTTCCGGGACCACGACCGGGAGAGCGACGCATGGTGAGCAGAGGGATCGGGCTCGGGGGGCCGTACGCCTTCCTCGGCGAGCTGGCGAAGCAGGTCGAGGCCAAGGGTTTCGATGCCGCCTGGGTCTCGGAGACCACGCAGGAGTCGATCATCCAGGCATCGGTCATCGCGCAGGCGACCGAGCGCATCGACGTCGGGACCAACATCACGCTGGCCTTCCCGCGCTCGCCGACGATCACCGCGATGCAGGCCTGGGACCTCAACGACCTGTCGGGCGACCGCTTCGTGGTCGGCCTCGGCAGCCAGGTCAAGAAGATCATCGAGGAACGGTTCTCGTCCTCGTTCGATCAACCGGCCAAGCGGATGGGGGAGTACGTCCAGGCGATGCAGGCCGTCTGGCAGATGGAACGCGGCGAGGACGTCACCTTCGACGGCGACATCTACCGGGTCCTGCGTCCGGGGCTGGGCGGCCGGGGGCGTGCCACCGACCGCAAGCTGCCGCGTGTCTACGTCGCCGCCGTCGGACCGCTGATGACCAAGGCCGCGGCCAGCTACGCCGATGGCATCCTCGGTCACCCGTTCACCTCCGAGCGCTACCTCACCGACGACGTGCTGCCCCGCATCGACGAGGCGCTCAGCGAGGCCGGGCGGTCGCGCGAGGACTTCACCGTCTGCCAGGGCGTGATCCTGTGCATCGCCGATGACCGCGAGGTCGCCATCCGCGAAGCCAAGCAGCAGATCGCCTTCTACGGCACCACGCCGAACTACCAGGGCGTGTTCGCCTCGTACGGCGATGAGGCGCTGATGGGGGAGCTGCGTGATGTGTGGAAGCGGACCGGCCAGGACATCGATGCGATGGTGGCCGCCGTCCCCGATCACGCCGTGGAGCGCTACGCGATCGCCGGGACCCCCGACGAGGTCAAGGACCGCCTCGCCGACATCGAGAGCCACGTCGACCACCTGATCCTCGGCGGTGCCTGGTACCGCGTGCCCATGCAGCGCATGGGCGAGAACCTCTGGGCGATCCTCGAGACCTTCGGGACCGACTGAACCCTCGACCGCTCCGCGGACGGGTGGCTACGGTGACGCCACGACGGAAGGGGCGAGGGTGCGTAGGGGCACGGCGGTGACAGGGGCGAGGGTGCGCAGGGACTCGGCAGGTTGGACCGCGCTGGCGGTGCTGGTCACCCTCTCGCTGCTCGCGGGCTGCGGTGGCCGTGACCCCGACACCGCTGCGCAGCGGTCCGACGATGTCCTCGGACCGGTCGATGCGCATGCCCCAGCGGAGGACGCCGATGACCCCGGCGCGGAGGACGGATCGACCGGCGACGATGACGGTCAGGCCTCGGACGCAGCAGCCGGCGACGACGGTGACGCGTCTGGAACCGGCGATGGCGCGGACGGCGATGGCGCGGACGATGGCGGCGCAGATCCACGGCCGGCTGCGACGACGCTGGAGTTCACCGCGAGTGGCTCGGTCCTGGCAGCCACCTCGGGGCCGCCGCAGGATCATGTCCTCGACAGCTGTCCCATCCAGCCGCATGCTGAGCAGAACATCACGGACTGTGCCTTCGCGCGGGGCGCCGCCGGCGAGGTCCTGCTGACCGTCGAGGAGTTCGCCGGTGACCATGCGGTGGTCCTGTGGCAGCGACCGGGCGTCCCCGGGACCGGGCCATGGGAGCCTGTTCGTGACGCAACGTACGGAGCGAGCGAGCCGGCGGGCCCGATCGTGGACACGTCGGTGTCGTCGTCGGCGTGGCCGAACCTCCCCGATGTCGTCATCCTGACCGTCGATCGGGGCGGTTCCGGGGAAGAGCAGAGCTTCGAGGTGATGGGCTGGCCCGCCGGAGCGTCCGGGGCGCAGGTCCTGGCGGTCTCCGATCCACGTCCGGCGGCGGACCTGCGAGCCGTGGCGGGTCGGCTGTTGCTGACGGCGGACCACCTCGCGGCTGACGATGCGGCCTGTTGTCCGAGCCAGCGGGAGATCGTGGTGTTCGAACAGCCCACGGGCAGCCCCGTGATCGCCGAGCGCACCGTCGTGGAGCGCGATGCCCGGCTCCCGGTGGAGGTCGCGCTGGAGGTCTACGCGGCCTGGCGCGACCAGGACCTCAGCGGTATCGGCGACCTCCTGGCGCCACCGGGGCAGCAGAGCCTGCAGTCGATCCCGCCTGGGCCCGGCGAGGACACCTTCGAACTGCAGGGTCGCGCCTGTGTTCCCGGTCAGGGAGGGTCCGTCTGCACCTTCGAGGACGCCGGTGGCGGTTCCACCAGCCTCGTGCTGACCGTGCGGCAGGTCGACGGCGCGTGGCTGGTCACCGACGCGGTCCTGGCCTGAGCCGGCGGCCGGCCCGGTAGTCTCGGAACGCGGCGGGATCGGCTGCCGCCGAGGTTCGGCGGCAGGCAGGTGCTCGGGCCCTGCGTTCGTCCCCGAGGCTGGAGGCCTTCACGTGTGCGGAATCATCGGTGTCACCGGACGCGCTGACGCGGTCGCGTGCATCCTCGGCGGGCTGAAGCGCCTGGAGTACCGCGGGTACGACTCGGCCGGTGTGGTCACCGCCGACGCCAACGACCTGGACGTCGTCAAGCGGGCCGGCAAACTCGAGAACCTCGTGCGCGCGCTCGACGACACCCCGCTGGCGGCATCGGTCGGCATCGGACACACCCGGTGGGCGACCCACGGCGAACCCAACGACCGCAACGCCCACCCCCACACCGATCCGTCGGGTCGCGTCGCCGTGGTCCACAACGGCATCCTCGAGAACTACCAGGAACTCAAGGCCTCGCTCGGTGACGTGCGCTTCGCCTCCGACACCGACTCCGAGGTGGCGGCCCACCTGGTCGCGCGTGAACTCGACCGCATGGACGATCCCGACCTGCTGCTGGCGGTCCGGCGGGTGGTCGCACAACTGCAGGGCGCCTACTCGATCTGCTTCGTGGCGGTGGACGATCCGGACACGATCGTGGTCGCCAAGCACGAGGCGCCGCTGATCGTCGCCCACGCCGACGGGGTCGGGTACTGCGCCTCGGACGTCGCCGCGCTGATCGACCACACCCGGGACGTCGCCGCCCTGCTGGACGGGCAGATCGCGCGCATCACGCCCGATGGCGTCGACATCATGGATGTTGACGGCACCACCGTCGAGCCCCACCGCTTCCACGTGGACTGGGACCTCGATGCAGCTGAGAAGCAGGGCTACGAGCACTTCATGCTCAAGGAGATCCACGAGCAGCCCCAGGCGGTCGCCGACACCCTGCTCGACCGGTTGAGCGTGCCGGCCGACGGCGGACCGGGACGGCTTCATCTCGATGAGATGCGCATCGACGAACACGAACTCGCGCGGATCGACAAGGTCTTCATCCTCGCCTGCGGCACGTCGTTGCACGCGGGGATGATCGGCAAGCTCGCCATCGAGCACTGGGCCGGGGTCCCCGTCGACGTCGAGGTCGCCAGCGAGTTCCGCTACCGCGACCCGATCGTCGACCCGCACACCCTGGTGATCGCCATCTCACAGTCGGGTGAGACGATCGACACCATCGCCGCGGCCAGCCACGGGCGCGATCAGCGCGCGCCGGTCATCGCGCTGTGCAACGTGGTGGGATCGACGTTGGCGCGTGAGGCGGATGGGGTGCTCTACACCCACGCCGGACCGGAGATCGCGGTCGCCTCGACCAAGGCGTTCACGACCCAGATCGTCGGGTGCCTGCTGATCGGGCTCTACCTCGCGCAGGTCCGCGGGCGGATGTACGCATCGGAGACCGAGGACATCCTCACCCGCCTGCAACAGGTCCCCGCCGCGATCGAGCAGACGCTGCTGCTCGACGGCGAGGTCCGTGAGCTCGCCGAGCGCTACCAGGACACCAACTACACGATGTTCATCGGCCGCCACGCCGGTCTGCCGATCGCGATGGAGGGGGCGTTGAAGCTCAAGGAGATCAGCTACCTCCACGCGGAGGCGTTCCCCGCCGGCGAGATGAAGCACGGCCCGATCGCGCTGATCGAACCCGGATCGCTGGTCGTCGCGCTGGCGCCCGCTGGGCACGTGTTCGGCAAGATGGTCTCCAACATCCAGGAGGTCCGTGCCCGCGGCGCGTCCGTGCTGGCGATCGGGACCGACGGGTCGACCGCCGAACTCAAGGAGCATGCCCACCACGTGCTGACGCTGCCCGAACCGCCGCACGAACTGGCCGGGTCCGTGCTGTCGGTGATCCCCCTGCAGCTGTTCAGCTACCACATCGCCACCCTGCGCGGGGAGGACGTCGACCAGCCCCGCAACCTCGCCAAGACGGTGACGGTGGAGTAGAAGCCCGGCCGACGGCCGGCCGGTGACGTCAGGAGCCCGCGATGGTGCAGCGTGGCGCGATCCCCCTGCTGGATGCGGCGGGCGCGCGGGCCGGCGACGCGGCGGCGGTCGAGGCCGGCGACACGTGGGCGGCGTTGATGGATCGTGCGGCCGGCCACCTCGCCCGCGGCATCGTGGCCGCCGGCGGCCACGGCTACGGGCTGCGGGTCGCGATCCTGGTCGGCAAGGGCAACAACGGCGGTGATGGCTGGGCGGCGGCGTGCCGGCTGCGCGAGCACGGCGCCATGGCCTGGGTGGTCGCCGTCGACGGCCGGGACGTCGAGGTGTCCGACGAGGCGGCCGCGAACCGAGCCGCCTGGCTGACCGGGGGAGGGCGGACCTCCGATGGGCTGGCGGACCTCGATGCGGCGCTGGCGTGGTGCGATGTGGCGGTGGATGCGTTGCTCGGGACCGGGACCCGCGGCGCCCCGCGTGGTTCGGCCGGCGCCGGTGTCGCGGGACTGCGCCGCGCCCACGCGAGCGGCACGATCGTCGTGGCCTGCGACATCCCGACGGGCGTGGATGCGGACGACGGCGCAGCAGCCCCGGACGCGGCGGTCGTCGCCGATCTGACGATCACGTTCGGTGGGGTCAAGCGGGGGCTGCTGCTCCATCCCGGTGCGGCGCACGCGGGCCGGGTCCTGGTCGGGGATCTGGGCCCCCGTTACGACCCGGGTGGCACGACCTGGGAGGCGCTGACCCCGGCCGGGGCAGCACCGTCGAGGTTCGACGCCGCGACCGACAAGCGGGGCCGGGGTACGGCGCTGGTCGTCGCTGGTGCAGTTGGGACCTCCGGCGCTGCGGCGCTGGCGGCGACCGGCGCGCTGCGTGTGGGCGCGGGCCTGGTGACCGTGGCCGTGCCCGCACCGGTCCGCGCGGATGTCGCCGTCAGCACGGATCCCGGCGTGATGGCCCGCGCGTTGCCGGCCGACGAGCAGGGTGGGGTGGATGCGGCCGCGGTCCATGCGATGCCCAACCTCGATGCGGTCGATGTCGTGGTCGCCGGGCCGGGGCTGGGGCACGGTCCGGGCGCCGCTGCGGTCGTCGCGGCCCTACGTCGTGACGCACGACGCCTGGTGCTGGACGCGGATGCGCTCAACGTGCATCGGGACGCGCCGGAGGCATTGGGTGAGCATCGCGGGGAGTTGGTCCTGACCCCGCATGAGCGGGAGTTCGCCCGGATCGGAGGCGGCCACGACGGGCACGATGCGTGGTCGCACCGGGTCGAGCGGGCACCCGCGTTGGCGCGCTCGCTCGACGCGACCATCGTGGTCAAGGGCCCCGGGACGATCGTGGCGGCTCCCGACGGCCGGGTATGGGTCTGTCCGCTGGGCGGTCCGGAACTGGGGTCCGGCGGGACCGGGGATGCGCTCGCGGGGATCGTCGGGGCCGCGATCGCGACGGCCGACGACGTCCCGCTCGCGGTCGCACAGGCGGTGTGGTGGCACGCCGCGGCGGGTGAGGCGGCCGGCCGCCGCGCGGCCGGGCGCGCCACCGCAACCGGCCTGCTCGCCGAGCTGCCGACCGTCCTCGCGGAGCTGTTGGCCTGGGCCGGTGGGCCGGGGTCGGGCGCGTCGTCGCGGGCCGTGGCGTCCACGGGGTCGGGCGCGGCGTCGCGGGGCGTGGCCGGTGCGGCCCCCGTGTGGTCAGGTGCGGCCCCCGTGTGGTCAGGCGCGGCAGGTGGCGGTCCGGTCGCGGCGGGTGCAGGCGGCCTGCCCTGGGACACGTGGCGGATGTGGCACGCTGGCCGCGGTCCGACCGACGTCGGGCGCCACGGTCCGGCCAGGAGCTCCGCACGATGACCCCGACCCCGGCGATCCGCACGGGCCTACGCCCCACCCGGATCGAGGTCGACCTCGCAGCGATCCGGCACAACGTGGCGCGGTTCCGCGAGGTCGCCGGCACCGAGGTGTGCGCGGTCGTGAAGGCCAACGCCTACGGCCACGGGGCGGTGCCCGTCGCCCGGGCTGCGCTCGCGGCCGGCGCGACCTGGCTGGCGGTCGCGCTCGTCGAGGAGGGCCTGGAGCTGCGCCAGGCCGGGATCGACGCGCCCATCCTGGTCCTGTCCGAACCGCCGATCGCTGCGGTCCCCTACCTCCTCGAGGCCGACCTGACCCCGACGGTGTACCGGGCGCCGTTCCTGGCCACCCTCGACGCCGCGGGGCACGCCCGCGGCACCCCCGTCGACATCCACCTCAAGGTCGACACCGGCATGGCCCGCGTGGGGGTCCCGGAAGCCGACTGGTCCGCCCGGCTGCACCAGGCCGCGACCGCCCGGGGGGTGCGCGTCGCCGCGATCCAGACGCACCTGGCTCGCGCCGACGAACCCGACGCGCCCACCACCTCGGAGCAGTTGGCGGTGCTGGACCGCTTCCTCGGCGAGGCCGCGAAGCTCGGGATCCGGCCCGACCTGGTCCACGCGTCGAACTCCGCCGGCGCCCTCCTCCATGACCGCGCGCGGCGCACCCTGCTCCGACCGGGCATCGGGATCTATGGGCTGTCGCCGGGGCCCGAGGTCGATGCGGCCGACCACGGGCTCGAGCCGGCCCTGCGCCTGGTGTCGGAGGTGGGGTTCGCCAAGCACGTCGAGGCGGGCACGCCGGTGTCGTACGGCCACCACTGGAGCGCACCGGACGCGGGATGGATCGCCACGGTCCCCGTCGGGTACGCCGACGGCGTGCCGCGGGCGCTGTCCAACCGCGTCGAGGTGCTGCTCGACGGGCGCCGCTGTCTGATCGTCGGTCGGGTGTGCATGGACCAGACACTGGTGTGGTGCGACGCCGCGGAGCCGCACGTCGGCGATCCGGTCGTGCTGCTCGGCGCGCAGGGCGCCGACCGCATCCGCGTCGAGGAGTGGGCCGCCGCCGCCGACACCATCACCTACGAGATCGTCACGCAGCTCACCGCCCGCGTACCACGCCACCACCACGGCTGACGCGTTCGTCACGATGCGGAAGGTTCGGCCGGTGAGCCGGCCAGACCTTCCACATCAGGCGGCACGAGGAGCGGGTTGGCGGCCCAGTAGCCTGCGGTCGCTGGTCCTGGCAACCGATCCGAAGGGACGTCGAGGTGGAACGGGCAGCGCGGACCGTGGGTGCGGCGGCAGCCGTCGCGGGCGGCCTGGCGCTCGGGTTCCTGGCCGAGCGGCGGTTCGTCCACCAGCGGTTGCAGTCCCCGCCGCTGCCGGCCGGCGTCGTCCCGCTCGGGTCGATCGCTGGCGAGGTGCGCACGGTGCCCGGCCCCGACGGGATCGAGCTCACGATCGAGACCTACGGTCCCCCGGACGCGCCACAGCTGGTGCTGTCGCACGGCTGGATCTGCACGGGTCGGGCGTGGCACCACCAGGTCGCGGCGTTGGCCGACCGGTATCGCATCATCACCTTCGACCAACCGGGGCACGGACGGACGTCCTCGCCCGAGTCGAGCCACTACGACCTCGACCTGTTGGGTGACACGCTGCGCGTGGTCATCGAGGCGGCCACCGTGTCGGGGCCGCTGGTGTTGGCCGGCCACTCGATGGGCGGGATGTCGGTCCTCAACGCGATCGACCGGCACGACGACCTGTTGGACGACCGCGTCGGTGGGGTCGTGCTGCTGTCGACGACGTCGAAGGCACGTGCCGAACGTGCAGGTTTCCAGGTGGGGATCAGCGGACTCGCGAAGCTCGAGCGGGGGATCGGACGGCTCGTCCCGGTGCTGCGCGACCCGCGGGTGGTGTCCGCCAGCGAACGCCTGTACCGCTCGTCGTCCGACCTGTCGACGCTGTTGGTCCGGCGGATCGGCGTCGGCCCGGATGCGGACCCGCAGGTGGTCGCTTTCGTCGAGCAGCTGGTCCTCGACAGCGATCCGGACATCGTGCTGGGGCTGGCCGCTGCCGTCCTCGGCGTCGACGTCGAGGCAGGCCTGTCGAGGTTGCAGGTCCCGACCTCGATCTTCGTCGGCTCGGATGACCGGTTGACGCCGGTGTCGTTGTCGGAGCGGATGGCAGAGCGCAGCGGCGCGGAGCTGCACGTGCTGGACGGGGTGGGGCACATGTCCCTGCTGGAGGCGCCGGATGAGATCAACCGGGCGCTGATCGACCACCTCGACCGGGTCGCGGCAGAGCCCTACCCGCGCCAGGCGGCCACGCCGCGCTGGAAGGGTGCGCGTCGCAGCCTGCGGCGGTCTCCGTCCGCGGATGGGGGGTCATCGGGTGACGGGTCGACAGGTCGGTCGACAGGTGGGTCGTCGGGTGGCGGGTCGTCGGGTGGCGCGTCGGCAGGGTCGTCGGCGGCTGATGACGGGCGGGTGGCCTGATGGCGTTGGGCGTCGCCGGCGTGCGGGTCGGGACCTGGACGAGTCCGGAGCGCGTCACCGGATGCACCGTGATCCTCCCGCCGAGCGGCACGATCGGTGCGGTCGCCGTGCGGGGCGCGTCGCCAGGGACCCGGGAAGCTGCCGCGCTCGGCCGGGACGGCAAGGTCGAGGTCTGTCACGGCGTGATGCTGGCGGGGTCCTCCGCGTACGGCTTGGACGCCGCCCACGGGGCGATGCTGTGGTTGGAGGAGCAGGGGATCGGCTATCCGGTCGGACCGGCCGTGGTCCCGATCGTCGGTGGCGCGATCGTGTTGGACGCGGGGGTCATGGCCCCCGACCAGCGCCCCGATGCGACAGCCGGCCGCTGGGCCTGCGAGCACGCCTCCGAGGACGATCCACCCGAGGGCGGGGTCGGGGTCGGGACCGGCTGCACCGTCGCGAAGGTCGGCGGGCTGGACCGCGGTTGGCGCAGCGGACAGGGCTTCGCGGTCCGCTCCGCTGCCGGTGTGACCGTGGGCGTCCTCGTCGCCAACAACGCGGTCGGTGAGGTGGTGGACGAGGACGGCAGATGGGTCGCCCGTGCCAGGATCGCGGATGACGCACCCCGCTTCCCGACCGACGGGAGCCTGCGGCCGGGCGGTCCGACCGATGCCGTCCCGGCACCCGGGGTCGGCGGCCAGAGCCAGGATGGCGGTCGGGTCGGGGGTCGGGATGGCGCCGGCGCAGGTACCGGCGCGGTCCACGACCTGGAGGGCCCGACCCAGAACACCGCGATCGGCTGCATCGTCACCAACGCCCGACTGACCAAACGTGATGCACATCGGGTCGCCGACCTCGGACATGGCGGTCTCGCGCGGGCGCTGCGTCCTGCGCACACCCAGTTCGACGGGGATGCGCTGTTCTGTCTGGCCACCGGTGAGGTGGCCGCCAGCGTGGACCTGGTCGCCTCCCTTGCCGCGGAGGCCGTCGCGGAGGCGACGCGCCGGGGTCCACGTGCCGCCATGGGCGCCCATGGCCTGCCGGGGCTCGCCGACGCACCGCGTCGGTGAGGCACGGCGGGGCCTGCGGACGCCGCGGCGCCGGTCCGCTCTGGACGGCGCAGGTCCGCACGCGCTCCGGGGCGCTGGTCGCGCCGCATGAGCGCTCAGCGGCCGCGAGCGAACAGGCGTGCGCGCTGCGCGGGGCCGAGTTGTCGCCACCGGATGCCTCGGGGATACGGTCCCGCCACGTCGCGCAACAGCGGCGTTGCCGGCGAGGAGGTCCCCGTGACCGAAGCAACGGCCCCGTTGGCGACGACCCCGGTCCGCCACGTGCGGGAACTGGAGCGACGGGTCGCCGCGTGCACGACCTGCGACCTGCATCGCAAGCGCACCCGCGCCGTGCCGGGGGAGGGTCCGACCGATGCGCGCCTGGTCCTGGTCGGCGTCGCACCTCGTCGTCAGGAGGACCTGCAGGGCCGGCCGTTCAGCGGCGCCGCTCGCAACGTGCTCGACAACGCGTTGCTCGATGTCGGCCTGGACGTCGAGGAGATCCGGATCACCTCGCTGGTCCGCTGCCGGCCACCGAAGGACCGCCAGCCGACCGCGGTCGAGGTCGAGGCGTGTTCGGCGCACCTCGACGTCGAACTCGACCTCGTCGGACCGGAGGTCATCGTCAGCTTCGGAGCCCTGGCCACGGCCGTGCTCTACGGACGCTCCCTGCCGATCGAGAAGCTGGCGGGCTACCGGCTGAGCATCCACCGGGACGTGACGTTGATCCCGACCTACCACCCCGTCGACGCGGTCCGGGGGGTGCCGCAGGCTGCGGCGGCGCTGCGACGGGACCTGGCAGCAGCCAAAGCGGTCCTCGATGGCAGGCTGCGGACCGGCGCGCAGGTGCTCCAGGACCTACGCTCGCAGCCGACCGTCCGCACCTAGCTGCGTCGGGTCGGCACGGAGCCGCGACGGACGGGCACCGGGCCGCGCCCGGTCGGCACCGATCCTGAGCGGACCGCGACCCGCCGGCCCGGACCGGCGCCACCGGCACGGACGGTCGAGACGAGCGACCCGACAGCGGGCGGCCCCGGGCGATCCCGGAAGCCGGCACCCGCGACCCGAGGGTCCGGACATGGCGAGGGCGTTGTGACAGCCAGGACACTGCAGCTGCGCACCACCGGCCCCACCGAGACGCGCGCGATCGCGGCGGCGGTGGCGGTGCTGGTGCAGCCGGGGGACGCCGTGGCGCTGAGCGGGGAGCTCGGCGCCGGCAAGACCTGTTTCGTGCAGGGCGCCGCCTGGGAGCTCGGTGTGACCGGGCGGGTCACCTCGCCGACCTTCACGCTGGTCCGTACCTACGACGCGCGCCTGCCGATCGTGCACTGCGACGTCTACCGGCTCGACAACCTGCAGGACGTGCTCGACCTCGGGGACGAGGTGCTGGCCCCCGATGCGGTGACGTTCGTCGAATGGGGCGATGCGATCACCGCGCTGTTGCCCGAGGACCGCCTGGACGTCGAGCTGCTGCTCGCCGACCCCGACGCCCTGGACGGCGACCGCCTGGTGCGCCTGACGGCCTCCGGGAACTGGCAGCCGCGCCTCGCCACCCTGACCGATGCCTGCGCCGCGTGGCGCGATGGGGACGCCTGATGTACATCCTCGGCCTGGAAACCTCGACCAGCCAGTCCTCGGTCGCGATCGTCGATCAGGAGCGGGTGGTCGCCTCCGCCGCGCTCGGTGTGCCGCGCCGCCACGGCGAGTTCGTCGCGCCCGCCGTCCGCTTCTGCCTCGATCAGGCTGGCATCGGGGCGGAGCGCATCACCGGGGTGGCCGTTGGGCTCGGGCCGGGACTGTTCACGGGTCTGCGGGTCGGCATCGCGACCGCGCAGACCTTCGCAGCCGCCAACCACCTGCCGGTCGTCGGGATGAGCAGCCTGGACGTGCTCGCGTTCCAGGCCCGCTACGTGCCGAAGATGATCTGCGCGGTCATCGACGCGCGCCGGGGGGAGCTGTACTGGGCGCTGTACCGCTCGTCGCCCGGTGGGGTACAGCGTGAAGGGACGCTCCGGCTGGGCACCGTCGACCAGCTCGCCGCCGAACTCGAATCGCTCGGTGAGGACTGCATGGTCGTCGGTGATGGAGCGCTGGCCTACCGCGCGGAGCTCGACGACGTGGACGTGTTCGTCGCCGGGCCCGACCGCGCGTGGCCCGATGCGTCGGTGCTCGCCGAGCTAGCGGTCCCTCGCTTCATCCGCGAAGAGACCCAACAGCCCACCGACCTGCAGCCGATCTACCTGCGCGAGGCCGATGCGCAGATCGGCTGGGAGCAGCGCGGCCGGCTGCGCGGGGGAGGCCCGTCGTGACCGGCGCCGGTCCTGGTCGGCGCGGCGCCGTACCGCCTGCGCCCGGACGCGCGACACCGCCGGAGCGCCCCGTCGCGCTCCGCCCGGCCCGTGCCGAGGATGCGGCCGACCTGGCCCGCGTGGATGCCGCTACCTCGACGCAGCCGTGGACCGCAGCCATGTTCCGCACCGAGCTCGAGCACCCCGACCGCGCCTACGTCGTGGCCTGTGCCGGTGCCGTTGCCGGCCAGGGCGCCAGCATCAGCGACAGCGACGGCGATCGTGGTGGAGACGGGCCGAGCAACAGCGACGGCGAGGTGGTGGGCTACGCCGGCCTCGCGTTCATCGCGGGCGATGCGCACGTGATGGGCATCGCCGTGCTGCCGTCGGCACAGGGGCGCGGCTGCGGACGGTTGCTGCTCACGGCGGTGTGTCGCGCTGCCGCGGAAGCCGGCGCGGCGATGACCCTGGAGGTGCGTCCGTCCAACGAGGTCGCGCGGCACCTGTACCGTTCGCTGGGCTTCGTCGAGGCGGGCCGGCGTCGTGGGTACTACCCGGACGGCGAGGCTGCGCTGATCCTGTGGCGTCCGGTGGCGGATGGCACGGTGGACGCGACGGCGCCACCGACGGCGGCCGCGACGGACGCGACCGACGCGAACGCGACGACCGCTGCGCTGACCGCGACCGCGGCGGTTGCGACCCTGATGACGGACGGAGGCTGACATGCTGGTACTCGGCATCGAGACCTCGTGCGACGAGACCGCCGTCGGCATCGTCGAGGATCGCTTCACGCTGCGGGCCAACGTCATCGCGTCACAGGTCGAGCTGCACGCCCCGTACGGCGGGGTCGTGCCCGAGGTCGCGGCGCGCGCCCACCTCGAACTGCTGCTGCCCACCATCGACCATGCGCTCGTGCAGGCCGGTGCCGGACTGTCGGACATCGATGCGATCGCGGTGACCGCGGGACCGGGCCTGGTCGGGGCGCTGCTCGTCGGCGTCTCCGGGGCCAAGGGCCTGGCGCTGGCGCAGGATGTGCCGCTGCTCGGCGTCAACCACCTGCGCGCCCACATCGAAGCCGCCCAGCTCGAGTACGGCGAGCTGACCCCGCCCCTGATCGCGCTGGTCGTCTCCGGTGGACACACCTCGATCGTGGTGATGGACGAGGACGGGCTGTGCCGGCAGCTCGGCGGGACCATCGACGACGCGGCCGGCGAGGCCTTCGACAAGATCGCCCGGTTCATCGGGCTCGGCTACCCCGGGGGGCCGGAGATCGACAAGCTGGCGCGTGACGGGGACCCGACCGCGTTCGCGTTCCCGCGCGCGATGATGCAGGGCGACGGCTACGACATGTCGCTGTCGGGGCTCAAGACCGCGGTGATCCGTCAACTGCGGAAGATGGAGGCGGCCGGCGAGGAACCCAACCTCGCGGACATCGCCGCGTCGTTCCAGGACGCGATCGTGGACGTGCAGCTCGACAAGACCCTGCGAGCGTGTGCGGCGGAGGGGCTCGACCAGGTCGTGCTCGCCGGGGGTGTGGCCGCGAACTCGAGGTTGCGGGAGCGGTTCGCGGCGCAGACCGAGGCCAACGGCCAGCGCCTGATCGTGCCGTCCATCCCGCTGTGTACGGACAACGGGGCGATGGTCGCGGCGTCCGGCGCGAACCTGCTCGCCGCCGGCTCGTTCGTCGGGTTGGACCTGGCCGTCGACCCCAACCTCCCCCTGGCGGGGACCGCGGCCACCTTCGGATGAGGCGACGCTTGAAGTGGCGCCGTGTCGGGCCCGGCGAGTTGGAGACGATCGCGTCGCGGTTGTCGGACTGGCCTGCGCCGTCCGGGGGAGCGGCCCGGCACATGTTCGCGCTGTCGGCGATCGAGTCCTACGGCCACGACCCGTTGCGGATCGCGGCGGACGACGACCGGTGGGCGGTCGCGGTGGTGTTCCCCGGCCGGTTGGTGGTGCCGTGCGGCGATCCCGACGCGATCGCGGCGGCGCCCGCACCGACGCGGCGGTGGCGGCTGATGGTCGCCGACGTCGCGGCGGGCGACGCGCTGCTGTCACGCCTGACGGGTTCGGACGCCGGGTTGATCGTGCACGACCAGCGGTTCATGACCGTCGAAGCCGGCCGCGTCCCGGACGAAGCGGCGCTGCCCGACCCGGGACTGCGCCGCGCGGAACCCGCCGACGTCGATGCGTTGGCGGAGCTGGCCGTGCAGTTGCACGTCGACGATCAGTTCGGCCCGCACCCCGGCTACGCGGGCCTGCGCGGCTACCGCCAGCGGCTGGAAGCCACCGTCAAACAGGGCCTGGTGTGGTGTGTCGGCCCGGTGGGCGCGCCGGTGTGCAAGGTCGAACGCTCCGTGTCCTCGCACCGGTGGGGCGTGCAGTTGGCTGGCATCGTCGTGTCACCGACGGCGCGCAGTGCTGGGGTTGGGCGCGGCGCCGTTGCGGCGGCGGTGCGTGGCGCGTTGGTCGAGGGCGGCGCAGCCCGGACCGTGTCGCTGCACGTCCGGTCCGACAACGACCGCGCCATCAAGGCCTACGACGCCGCCGGGTTCGTCGACCGCGAAGCCTGGCGCCTGGCCGTCCGCAGCTGACGCGTCGCGCGCTGTCCACCCCGGATTCGGCGGGCTGGTCGCACCCAACGCGCGTCTCCGCGGGTTCCGTCGCCTCGGTCGTCCCCGGCGCGTCCCGCCCCTCGCCCAAACGCGCGTCTCCGCGGGTTGTGTCCGGGCCGCTTGCCGTCCGCCGCCCCGGGACGGGAACGGTCGGCGTCAGGCAGCTTCCAGCAGTGCCCCGTCGGCGCGCAGGCGCTTGACCAGGACCTCGACGTCCTGGCCGATGGTCAGGGCAAGCGCGTCGAGGTCGGTGGCCCGCACGGTCAGGACGCGGCCGTTGTGGTCGCCACGGCGAGCCCGCACCTGCGCCGCGAACCGGGCGATCGGCAGCAGGTGTGGTCGGCTCGTCAGGTGATCCGGGTCGATCGTGGTGAGGTCCAACACGTAGCGCCCGTTGGCGTCGTGCTGGCCGGTGGCGCCATCGCCGTTCGTCGGCCGGGGGAGCAGGTCGGCGATGGGCACCCCGTAGAACTCGGCGAGTTCCTGGAGTCGGCCGATCGTGATCGCGCGGTCACCACGTTCGTAGGCGCCGACGACCACGGCCTTCCAGCGGCCGTCGCTGCGTGCCTGCACGTCGGCCAGCGACATGCCCTGTTGGTGGCGGATACGGCGTAGACGCACGCCCAGAAGCGCAGCCTGGTCGAGGCTCATCGTGGTGCTCATCATTGGCCTCCGGATGCGGCGAGGTAGCGGTTGCGGACCAGGATCCCGGCACCGATGGCGCCGGCGACCAGCAGGATCAGCAGGACGGGGACGACCCACCCGGACCCCTCGTCGTCCTGGGACAGCTGCACGCCCAGGACCTCGGTGTCGTCGCTCTCTGCGTCGTCGCTGTCTACGTCGTCAGTGTCCGCAGCGCCGGCGTCATCGCTGTCGGTCTCCTCGACCGGATCCTCCGCGGGTTCCGGGTCGGGGGCGGGCTCTGGTTCCGGTTCGGGGTCGGGTGTGGGTTCCGGCTCCGGTTCGGGGTCGGTCTCGGGCGCCGCATCGTCATCGTCGGATGGCGCAGGAGCGGCGCTGCCACCGCCGGTCCCACCGCTGCCCGTCCCACCGGTCGAGCTTCCTCCGCCACCGGTCGTGCCGCCGTCGGTCTCAGGCTCGGGCACCTCGGTCGGTTCCTCGTCGCTGTCGTTGTCCTCGGGCTCGGGCCCCTCGGTCGGTTCCTCGTCGTTGCCGTCGTCCTCAGGGTCCCCAGCATCGTCGGATGCGACGGTCCCACAGAAGGTCAACTCGAGGGCATCCTCGACGGTCCCGGTCTGCAGGTCGTCGATCAGGGTTGCCGTGCCGGTGACGGTTCGGACCGTGACCCCGGTCAGGGTCGTGTCGGCGGCGGCCTCCCAGGACACCGAGACCCAACCGACGACGTCGGCGTCGAGCTGCTGGGAAGTGATGGCTACCGCCGTCTCGTCGCCGGAGATGGAGTCCGGTGTGATGGTGACCAGCACGTCGTCGCAGACGTCGTCGACGGGCTGGGTCACCTGGGTATCCCCTTCATCGTCATCCGTGGCGTCCGATCCCTCGGTGTCCGGGGTCGCGACAGCCGCGCTGCCGCAGAAGGTCAGCTCGAGCGCGTCCTCGACGGTGCCGGTGGCGATGCCGTCGGTCAGGGTGAAGCTCTCAGCCTCGGTCCGGACGATGACGCCGGTCAGGGTCGTGTCGGCCGCGGCCTCCCAGGACACCTGCGACCATCCGGGGACATCCGCTTCGAACTGCTGCGATGTGATCGCCACCGCTTCCTGGTCCCCGGAGATCGAGGTTGGGGAGACCTGCAGCAGCACGTCGTCGCAGATGCCGTCGGTGCTCTGCGCGGTCGCGGCCGGGATGCTCAACACGATGAACGCGAGCGCCCCGAGCGCGATCAGGGCCCACTGCCGGGCTGAGGTCCAGGCCCGGTGCTGAGCCGAGGTGGAGCGGGAGGGTCGCATCGTTGACTCCGGTGGCGGACCCGTCGACCGGTGGCCGACGATGTCGTCGTCTCACGGGTCGGTCTCGCCACTGGCTCCCCTCGGCCCTGGCGTCGTTACCCGCCATGGCGACCGTGTTGCGGCCCGAGGATCATCGCTTCCCGGTTGCTGGCGGGGTCCTGACGTGCAGAGCCCCAGCCCCTTGGTGATCGCTGTGCGTATCGCTGCCATCACCGAGAGGAGTCTCGCGCGTTTGCGGACCGAAGGCAACCCTTCGTCAACGGGTGGTGACGCACCGTTGCGGATCGCCTTGGTTGCACGCTGGTTGCGTCCCGTCTCTCACGGTGCGTTACCGGCGCGTGCGCTCGACGCTCGCCCTGTTCGAGTCTCAGATCGAGGGCGAGCTCGGGGGCGTGCACGTGCGTCGTGGGTGCTCGGCGCGGGTTCAGGCACGCGAACGGCCCGGTCGCGTGGACCGGGCCGTTCGCGTGGTGCGTCGGGTGTGGTTTAGCTGGCGTCCTCCGCGGTGTGGCGGCGGCTACGCAGCATGATCGTGCCGAGTCCGACGCCGAGCATCCCGAGCAGCATCAGCAGCAGGGTGGAGGCACCCGTACGCGGGTGCGCCTCGCTGGCTGTGATGGTCTCGCCGAGCACCTCGTCGGTGTCGTCGGTGACCGGGATGACGGTGTCGTGGCCCTCGTCGGTCTCCTCAGGCTCGTCGGGATCGTCGGGATCGTCGGTCGGGTCCTGCTCCGGCTCTTCCTCGGGCAGTTCCTCCCGTTCCCCTTCGACCTCGGTGCACTCCTCGGCGATGACCGAGAGATCCACGGTGGCGCTTGCGCTGCGGCCTTGAGCTTCCAAGGTCAGCGTCAACTCACCGAACGGCAACTGATCATCAGCCACCGCCCACGGGATCTGCCCGTCTTCTCCGACGGTGACGTCGTAGGTGGCGACGACGGTGCCGACCTCGTTGGTGACGTTCAGCGTGGCGTCTCCGGTGATGTTCTCACCGTCAGTCTCGAACTCGATCACCTCGGTCAGATCATCGATCAGGCAGACCTCCTGAACCTCCAACTCGAGCGAACGCGTCGGCGTCGACGTCGACGGCGGGAGCTCGCGGTTGCAGACTGTGGCGACAGGCCGGCCTTCTACGAGGCGGTCGTCGTGTTCGGCCTCTTGGATCGAGCTCGGCTGAAGGGCCATGCAGTCTTCAACGTCCTGGACCTGCTCGTACCCGCTTGGAACAACCGTCTCACTGACGCCGGTCACGTCGGTCCCGAAGTCCGCTCCTTCCACCTCTCCGATCCATGCATCGCCGCTCTTCGTGAAGTCGCCTGCGGTCAGTTCGACCGTCGAACCGTCGTCGAGGGTGACGTCGATCGTGAGCTGCGTTGAGCTCGGGTCCGGGGCATCCACCGGTTCATCGTTGACGTCTACCCACAGCTTCGTGACGGTCGGGTTGGGCTCGCACAGGTTCACGATCGTGTCACCGCCTGATTCGCCATCGGCTGGGGAGTCGAGCGTGCGGACCGCTTCCTGCTCCGCTGCGTTGATGCAGCGGTAGCCCTCGACGTCGTCGTCGATCTCGCGGAACTCGTAGTTGGCCCCGAACGGAAGCGTGTAGGGGCCCTGCTGGGCGCTGTCGTCGGTGACGTCGCCTTCCGTATCGATCGTCCAGATCGCGGATGGGTCGTCTTCACCGTCGACGTAGAGTCCGATGGTCGCGGTGCCCGGGGGCACCGAAGCGTCCGTCGTCTCGACGGAGTCGAATGGCTGGCGCTCGTACAGGAAGTCCCAGTCCTTGGTCGGTTCCACGTCGATCGAGCCGTGCACGTTCCAAGCGACACAGTTGACGTCGCCGGTTGGGCCGTTGCTGCCGAACTCGATGAACTCGAGGTTGTCGGGGTTCAGTGCATCTCGGTAGCACTGGAGGGCACCGAACTCGTAGCCGCCCTGCTGCTCCTCAGCGATCCACAGGCGCTTGTCGCCCTGAACGAACGCGTAGCTGTCCGATGGGTTCAGGAAGTCGGAGGCCATCGCGTTGACGATGCCGTCTGACCCTGTGCTGGCAGCCGTCCTCGTCACGCCGCTACCTGCGCTACCGGACTGGCCGGCCGTCGTGACGGCGTTCTGGCCGAGGCCGCCGAAGAAGGACCAGCCCTCCGCGAAGCTGCACCCAGCGGGAAGGTCGGTCTCGTCGTTGTAGAGAGTCACGGGCAGAGCGCTGTTGGTCAGGTTGTCGACGTCACCTGCCGTGCCCCAGTCCTGGTACCCGCCATCGGTATCGTCCGGCGAGTTGCCGGAACGGTTGCCGCGGATCTGGCTGTGGTCCTCACAGACGACCTTCTGGAGGTTGATGTCGACGTCACACTCGGAGGCGTCTTTGAACGTCCCGATGGCTGTGCGGTTGACTTCCTTCGGCTCGCCATCACGGCCGGTGATGAAGATCCGGACCGTGCCGTCCTCCGTACTGGGCACCGGGAAATGGGTGACCTCGCCGGCAGGAACCGTGCCTGAGCCATTGGCCGACGATCCATACACATCCCACGTGTAGTCGATGTCGACGTTGTTGCCGGTGTTGGTCACGCGGAGCCGGTAGGCCTTACGGTCGTCCACGATGCCCTCACACTCGGTCTCGAAGGTCAGGTTCGTGGGTTCGCAGAGTTCCTGGTCGACAACCGCGCCCTCGAAGAGCCAGGTCCCAGAGCCGATGCTGTGGTGGCCACCGGGGCCAACCTCATCCACGTACTCGCCCCCGTAGACGTCCCACTGGAACGGGCCACAGGACGGGATGTCGATGGTCACCGTCTGCGATGAGTCGGTGGCGAGAACGTCAGCGTGGTCGAAGCTTGGCTGAGGTTGCGCCGAGTCGTTGAAGCCCTGCTGGTCCCAGGTGTTCGGCACGATGTAGGACTGAACCCAGACATTGCAGTCCGGGTCGGCGGATCCAGCGGTGGACAGGTCGAAGCTGACGGTGTTCGCGCCGAAGTCGAAGGTCGGGCCACCGACCTTCAGCGTGCCGGGCTGGCAGGCGGTCGGCTCCGAGTTGGTGCTCAACCCACCGACTGAGTCGTTGGCCTCTTGGCCGTCCTCTGCGCCGATGGTGTCGTCCTCGGCACCTCGGTCGCTCTGCTCCTCGCCCGACTCGTCGTCGCCGTCTGATGCGTCGTCGGTGCCGGATCCGTCGTTGGTCTCGTTGGTGCCCGACTCGTTGTTGGTCGCGTCGTCGTGCTCGGAGCCGGACTCGTCGTCGCCGGTGTCAGCAGCGCCTTCTTCGGTCTCTGACTCTTCCTCGGACCCGTCCTCTTCCTCGGACCCGTCGGAGTCTTCGGTGTCTTCGACGTCGTCCGATTCGCCCTGTTCGTCGTCGTCTTCGGTGTCGTCGCCTTCGACTTCGCTTGTCTGGTCGCCGTCGTCGCTCTCGCCCTCGGTTGCGAAGGCGGCGTTGGTCTGGGGTACGAGCAGTGTGAGCAGCAGTGCCAGTACCCCTAGCAGTGGCACGACGCGTCGAGTGAGTGTGGTCGTCATCCCAGTTCCCCCGGGTTCGAGCCGGCCCCTGTGTGAAGCCGACGTGGTGTGTCGGTCTAAGGGTCGGTCTCGCCACTCGCTCCCTCCGAGCCCCCCGCGCAACGTGCTTGCGGGCCGGCGACCGTGTTGCTGGGTCCGGAGATCGTTGCTCCCCCCGGGCCACCTCGTCACCGAGGCGGCCGAGCAGGCCATGGCGGCCTGTCTTGCGGCGCAGACTCTCCCCGCTTGGCTACGGAGTTGCAACCTCGATCTCCACACCGTGACGGAGCGTGACGGCGCATCGACAGGGGTCGCTTTCTGCGCTCGGTCTGTGACGGAGCGTGACGTTCCTACGTGCGTCCAGCGCACGGGCGGAGATGGGTTCTCCCAACCCCGGTCGAGTGGCCACCCTCCTCGGCCGCCGCCGGCCGAGGACCCGCTGTACTGCGGTCACCCCGCGTTGATCGAACGGCCACCTCCCAGCCCTTTGCACTCGCCCCAGGCGAGTGCTAGCTTCAGCCTGGCACTCGGCAAGAGTGAGTGCCAGCCCCGCGACGAGGCCCTCGACGACATCGAGGAACCGGGCTCGCGGGCGACCGACGTCCCAGGCAGCTGGCCGCACGACCGGGCCGCCGATCGGAGCGTCACACCACCGCCGCACGCACCATCGCGGCGATCCCACAAGCCACGTCCGAGCGCACCGCGCGTTCCGGACCGAGACACAACCACAGGGAGGGCACGTTGGCCACCGACGTCAAAGTCAAGCCCCTCGAGGACCGCGTCCTCGTCACGATCGATGAGTCCGAGCAGACCACCGCCTCCGGCCTGGTCATCCCGGACACCGCCAAGGAGAAGCCCCAGCAGGGCACCGTCATCGCGGTCGGCCCGGGCAAGCGCTCGGAGACCACCGGCGACGTCATCCAGCTGGACGTCAGCGAAGGTGACACCGTGCTGTTCTCCAAGTACGGCGGTACCGAGGTCAAGGTCGACGGCAACGAGTACCTGATCCTCTCCGCCCGCGACATCCTCGCGATCATCGGCTGACACCACCTCACCCGGCGTGACGCCGGCACTGCTCCGGCCGGTTCCCGGCCACGGCGCAGCTGCCCGGCACAGGCCGATCCGGTGCGAGGCGCGCGGCACGCCCGCTCACCCTTCGCACCGATGTGAAACACGTACCAACTGAACGGCTCGAAACCGAGCGAACGGGCCCTCTACCTCACCAGAAGCAGTTGCCTTGCGTAGCTGCCGCTACCGGTGCCGACACCGTCGAAGCTGACGCCGTCGGACCGACAGCACACCAGGGTCGGGCCCATCCCAGTACATCTCCAAGGAGGAGCACCGTATGGCGAAGATCCTCAGCTTCCATGAGGACGCGCGTCGCCGCCTCGAGCGGGGCGTCAACAAGCTTGCAGACGCAGTCAAGGTCACACTCGGCCCCAAGGGTCGCAACGTCGTGATCGACAAGAAGTGGGGCGCCCCCACGATCACCAAGGACGGCGTCACCGTCGCCCGGGAGATCGAGCTGGAGGACGCCTACGAGAACATGGGTGCCCAGCTCGCCAAGGAGGTGGCCACCAAGACCAACGACGTCGCTGGTGACGGCACCACCACGGCGACCGTGCTGGCCCAGGCCATCGTCAAGGAAGGCCTGCGCAACGTCGCGGCCGGCGCCAACCCGATGATCCTCAAGCGGGGCATCGACAAGGCCGTCGAGTACGTCGTCGACGAGATCGCCAAGAGCTCGCGTGAGATCGAGACCCAGGACGAGATCGCCCAGATCGCGTCCATCTCGGCCAACAACGACCCGACGATCGGCAAGATCCTCGCCGACGCGATGGACAAGGTCGGCAAGGACGGCGTCATCACCGTCGAGGAGTCGCAGACCTTCGGCATGGAGCTCGACTTCGTCGAGGGGATGCAGTTCGACAAGGGCTACATCTCGCCGTACATGGTCACCGATCCGGAGCGCATGGAGGTCGTGTTCGAGGACCCCTACATCCTCATCGCGAACTCCAAGATCTCTGCGGTGCAGGACCTGCTGCCGATCCTCGAGAAGGTCATGCAGGGTGGCCGTCCGCTGATCGTCATCGCTGAGGACCTCGAAGGCGAGGCGCTCGCGACCGTGGTGGTCAACAAGATCCGCGGCACCTTCCAGTCGGCCGCCGTCAAGGCGCCGGGCTTCGGTGAGCGTCGCAAGGCCATGCTGCAGGACATCGCGATCCTGACCGGTGGCCAGGTCATCTCCGAGGAGGTCGGTCTCAAGCTCGAGAACGCCACCCTCGACCTGCTCGGCAAGGCCCGCAAGGTCGTCATCACCAAGGATGAGACCACCATCGTCGAGGGCGCAGGCTCCGACGACGACATCAAGGGCCGCATCAACCAGATCAAGGCCGAGATCGAGAAGACCGACTCCGACTGGGACCGTGAGAAGCTCCAGGAGCGCCTCGCGAAGCTCTCCGGCGGTGTCGCCGTGGTCAAGGTCGGCGCAGCCACCGAGACCGAGCTCAAGGAGGTCAAGCACCGCATCGAGGACGCCCTGTCCGCGACGCGTGCGGCCGTCGAGGAGGGCATCGTCGCCGGTGGTGGTACCGCACTGCTGCAGGCCGAGTCCGGCATCGACAAGCTCAAGCTCGACGGGGACGAGGCCACGGGTGCACGCATCATCCGTCAGGCCCTGTCCGCGCCGCTGTACTGGATCGCCTCGAACGCGGGCCTCGAAGGCTCCGTCGTCGTCGAGCGGGTCCGCACCATGGACGCCGGCCACGGGCTCAACGCCCTCACCGGTGACTACGAGGACCTGATCAAGGCCGGCGTCATCGACCCGGCCAAGGTCACGCGCTCCGCACTGCAGAACGCCGCGTCCATCGCGGGTCTGCTGCTCACCACCGAGGCGCTGATCGCCGACAAGCCGGAGCCCGAGGGCGAAGGCGGCGGTCACGACCACGGTGGCGGCATGGGTGACATGGGCGGCATGGGCGGCATGGGCTTCTGATCCCGCGCTCACGCTGAACCACGCACGACCTGCACGATCGGAAGGCCCCCCGGCGAACGTCTGCCGGCGGGGCCTTCCGCTGTGTCGGGGCCCGTTCCGCTGCGGCCTGGTCCTTCGCGGCGTGCCGTGCAGCGTGCCGGGGTGCTGGCGTGTGCCGGACCGCGGGCTGGAACTCGGTCCGTGCAACGAACCGGCTTGTCCCTGGCCACTTCGTTGCACGCGCTGGCCTGCTCACGGTCGGCGACACGCGCTGGCAGGGTCGCGGTCGGCGACACGCGCTGGCAGGGTCGCGGTCGGTCGCGGTCGGCGGTCCGCGCTGAGGCGGTCGGGGTCGGCGTCGGGGTCGGGGTCGGTTATCCACAGGTTCGTCGAGGTAGTGCGTGACGACCATGTCCCCGTGCGCGACGCTCCGGCGCATGGGATGGGAACGCGTGGTCGCAGCCAGCATGGCAGCCGGCGGTCCGGTGCACGTCCGGACCGTGGCCGCGCTGGCGGGCATGCAGCCGAGGTCCGTCGTGCGACGCTCGGAACGCGACGGCTGGTGGCGTCCGTTCCCGTCGGTGATCGCCCTGCCGGGCACGCCGACGGACGGCGGCGCGTGGGCGCGGGCCGCGGTGCTCCATGCCACCGGTCAGCGCGGGGATCCGGCCACGGACCTCGCCGCGCTCACACGCTCGAGCGCACTGGCCATGCTCGGCATCCAGCGCAGCTTCCCGACCCGCGTCGAGGTCGCGGTGCCAGCGGCACGGATGGTTCGGCCCCGCGATCGGTTGGTGGTCGTGCGGTCGCGGTTGCTCACGCCTCAGGATGTCGCTTCCCCCGACGGTGTCCCGGTACTCGTCGGGCTGGCGCTGCTGCGGGACCTCGCGGCGGTCCGCGACCGTGACGGGCTGCGGCGCGCTGCGATCGATCTGGCGCAGATCGGCCTCGTGGACCTTCAGGCGCTGCCGGCTCTCCTGGCCGCGCACCCGAACTTCCCGGGCCGCCCGACGCTGCGCCGCATCGCCGCTGACCTGTTGGGAGCGGGTCGGACGGATTCGCCGTTCGAGCTCGAGATCCGCGAGCGGCTCGCGGGTGAGGGCATCGAGCTGGACCGCGGCCAGGTCCCGCTGCCCGGTCCACGCCCGATCCACCTCGATCTCGGGATCCTGGCCATCCGCTTTGGCATCGAGTTGCACGGATTCGGCTACCACGCGCGTCGCCGGGACCTGGATCGCGATGCGGCCCGCGCCAACGCCATCGCCATGCTCGATGACGACTGGCGGGTGTTGCACGCCACCTGGTCGGTCCTGACCGACGGTTGGGGGGCGTTCGTCCACCAGGTCCGGTCAGCCATCGCTGCCCAGTCGCGACGCCACCTCGACGTCGCCTGGCCGCCGAGCTCCTCCCTGCGCGGTTGAGGTGAGGGTGCCCCGCGGCGCCGGTCTGGCTCCGCGTCGGCGCCGGTCCGGTTGCGGGCGCCGGTGAGGTTGGCGACGGCGCTGGTCCGGTCCCGGCGGCGCCCGTCCCTCTTCAGCGCCGGCGCGTGCAACGAAGTGGCTTGTCTGAAGCCGATCTGTTTCACGCGCATGTCCCGACGTGCGTCCGCCGCGATGCCATCCGGCACGCAGGGCCCCGCGCGGCCACCCACGACCCCGTGCCCCGCGCGGCCACCCACGACCCCGTGCCCCGCGCGGTCACCCACGACCCACGTACGCTCGCCGCCTCGTGAGCACCTCGCCTCTTCCGACCCCGCCGACGGCAGCGCTCAAGGCGCTGCTTCCACCCGACGTCGACCTCAAGGGCACGCTGCGTCACCAGGCCGCCCGCCCCGTGTGGATCGGGATGGTGTGGGGCCGGCTCGGGCGTGGTGATCACGCCTGGACGTGCTTCGACCGGGTGCGCCTGCCCGCGCTGCAGCCCTGGATCGCGGCGGAACGGGGTCGACTGCTCCGAGAGCTCGGTGACCACACGGCCGCCGAGGCGATCGAGTGGCCCGCCCTGGTCCGGGCGGACGATCCGGTGGACGCCGCGATGCTGCGCATCTCGCTGGCTGCCGATGCGGTCGGCCTGGGGGACCACGCCCGAGCTACCTCGAGGTTGCAGTCTGCCCGGGACGCCGTCGCGTCGCTGACCGACGGCCCGCGCGCGGCGCGCCAGCGACTGCGGCTCAGCTGGGTCGAGGTGGAGGTCGCCTGGCTGCACCGCCGGCCGCCACCGGTCGATGGCCTACCGACGTGGAGCGAGGGTTTCGCGGGCCCCCACCTGCCGCGCGACTACGCGGCGGGAACGCCCTTCCACACGGCCAAGGGCCTGCTGTTCGCCGGGGTCGTGCGGGCCGACCCGCGGTTGCTGGACGCCGCGGCGCAGGACGCCCCGCCGGCGCTGCTGTGGGCGGTCCACGCGGCCCGGGCGGATGCTGGCCGGGCCGGTGCCAGCCAGGCCGCGCAGGCCGCCAGGGCGGCGATCGTCGCACCACCGCGGCCGGGCCCCGAGCAGCGGCCACCGGGCGGTGGGTAGCAAGCGCCCGGTCGGAAGCGCCGGGCCGGCGCTGCTGTGGGCGCAAGCGCCGGGTCGCAAGCG
>JAWLFE010000013.1:5630-8109 GCA_041685735.1 Nitriliruptoraceae bacterium | reverse complement strand
AAGCGGCCGGGGTGGGCAACCGATGGTTGGCGGCTGGTGCGCCCGTCGACGGTTGGTCGTCCATTCGGTCAGTCGTCGACGCGGTCAGTCGTCGATGCGGTTGCCGTCCGCGTCGTAGCGGTGGACGCCGTGGCCCGACTTCCGTCCGAGGCGACCGGCCGCCACCATCCGCCGGTGCAGGTTCGTCGGCTTGAACCGGTCGCCGAGGGTGCTGCCCAGGTACTCGAGGATGTCCAACCGCGTGTCCCAGCCGACCAGGTCACCCATCTCGAGCGGGCCCATCGGGTGGTTGAGCCCCAGCTTGATCGCGGTGTCGATGTCGGCGGGGGAGGCCACGTGCTCCTCGAGCATGCGCATCGCCTCGTTGCCGATCAGCGCGTTGATCCGTGACGTCGCGAACCCGGGCAGGTCCTCGATCCGCACGGTCTGCTTGCCGAACGCCTGCGCGGCAGCCTCAGCCCGGTCCATCGTGTCCGGCGAGGTCTGCAGGCCCCGGACCAGCTCGCACAGCTTCATCTTGGGCACGGGGTTGAAGAAGTGCATCCCGACCCCGCGGGAGGGGTCGTCCAGCGACCCGGCGATCTCCGTGATCGACATCGCCGAGGTGTTGGTCGCGAGCACCGCCCCTTCGGCAGCGACCGCCTCCGCGGTGCGCAGCACCTGGTGTTTGACGTCCATGCGTTCGACGACGGCTTCGATGACCAGGTCCACGCCCTCGCAACCGGCCCGCAGGTCGGTGGTGGTCGTGAGCAGCTCGCGGGTCCTGGCCGCCACCTCGTCGTCGAGCTTGCCGCGTTCGACCCCCGCAGCGACATCGAGGTCGATGCGCCGGACCGCGTCGTCGAGTTGGTCGGCATCCAGGTCGACCAGCGTCGTGCGGGCGCCCGAAACGGCGCTGACGTACGCGATACCGCGCCCCATGACGCCGGCGCCGACGATCGCGACGGACCGCGGAGCGCCTGGTGTGGACGGTGCGGACATGGGGCTGCCTCCGAGTCCGGTGTCTGGGGGAGGGCCGCCCGGGCAGGTGTAGCCCGTTGGTCGACCTCGTCACACGATGCTACTCGCGGGCTACTGGCGAACGTCCTTCGAACCTGCCTGCCGGAGCGCCCCGGGCCAACGGTCGGCATCGCGATCCGGGCGGCTGGTGTCCAGGCCGAACCAGACCGTCACCGCGTCCGCTCCTGTGTTGTCCCCGAGTTCGCTCCCGTGTCCGCGTCGTGGCCGTTCGACGGGGCTCGCGGTCCACGGAACCATGGCGTGTGACCGCTAGGCTCGGTGGGTGATGACGAAGCCACCAGACTCCGACAGAGCCCGTCGCTCGCGGCCACCGGGGTGGCTGTTCGAGGGGTTCGACCTCATCGATCAGCGACGGCGTGCCCTGCTGATCACCGTCGGCATGCTCGTGCTCGTCGCGGTGGTCGTCGCGGTCGTCGCCCCCGGGTTCCTGCCGCCGACCCCACTGGTCGGTGCGGCGGTCGGTGGTGCGGCCCTGCTGTTGGCCATCGCGGTCCTGATCGCCCTGGACTCGGCGGACCTGACGGTGCGCGGTCCCCGACACGTGCGGGCCGCCGGTGGCGAACTGGTGGCGGTGCTGCCCCTGCGCGCCGACGCGTCCGCGACGACGGAACTCGCGGCGGCGATCCAGGACGTCCGGCCGTCGGGACGGACGCTGCTGCTCGGGATCGCCGCGGCCACGGGTGACGGCCGTCGGTCGGCTGCCTGGGTCGATCGACTGGGGCACCGGCTGGCACAGGACGGGTCATCCGTGTTGACCCTGGACCTGACGGGTGAGGGCAACGGGCAGCCCGGGTTCCTCGAGATGATCCGCGAGAACGCCAAGCTCACCTCGGTGGTTGACCTCCATCCGGACCTCCGGCTCGCCCGGCTCGGCGCCGGGCGCGACACGAAGGAGGCACTCCGGGCCTTCGTCGAGGCCGGCAGCTGGATCCCCCGGGACCTCGAGGTGTTGCTGGTGGCGCTGCCGATGGCGGCCAGCCGGCCGGTCGTGCGCGCCTCGCTGGTGCTCGACCAGTTGCTGGTCGTCGCGGAGCGCGATCGGACCTCGCGCGTGGAGTTGATCGCCGGCCTGGATGCGGTCGAGGCGGTCGGGACCCAGGCGCAGGTCATCCTGATCGACGACGCCTTCGCGCGGTACCTGGGAGTCGGAACGGCTTCCACCGAGCCCGACGCCGGACCCGCGGCCGAGCCCCTGGACCAGGACGACCGGCCCGCCCCGGGCGGGTTGGCGGCGGACGGTGACCAGCCGGTTCCGACCGTCGACCCGTCGACCCAGGTGATCGAGGACGAAGCCACGGTCGCCCTGTCGCGTTCGGAGACGGAGCGAGCCACGGTGCCCGAGCCGACCCCGGACCCGATGCCGACACCGCAGCCGGATCCCGCGCCGACCCCGGACCCGACGCCGGAGCCCGATCCCGTGCCCGAGCCGACCCCGGACCCGACGCCGGATCCCGCACCG
>JAWLFE010000013.1:0-5530 GCA_041685735.1 Nitriliruptoraceae bacterium | reverse complement strand
AGCCGCTGCCTGAGCCGACGCCGCAACCGATGCCGGATCCCGCACCGCAGCCGCTGCCTGAGCCGACGCCGCAACCGATGCCGGATCCCGCACCGCAGCCGGATCCGATGCCGGAGCCGGACCCGCAGCCGGACCCCACTCCGATACCGGGGCCACGGGTGGAGCAGCCACCCCGCCGTCTCGAACACGAGATCACCGACCCGGTCCGCCGGGACGAGGCGGATGTCGCGCCCGGTGCACCCCAGCGGCAGCAGGCACCCCCGCGGCAGCAGGCAAGCCAGAAGCCGCGACGTGCCTCGACCGACGACACCGGCGGTCTGCCTCGGTTCGTCCCGTCCGCCGAAGGGCCATCGACCGACGACCAGGACATGTTGACCTCGACCGCCCGGCTGTCCCGGTTGATGGACGAGGTCGCCGCCCGTGAGTCCGACCGTTCGGACTGACCGGCGTACCCTCGGCGGTCTGCGGATCCCACGCCGCCCGGAGCCTTCGTGTCACCTCGCCGATCCACCCTCCTGCTCCTCATCGTGCTCGCGCTCGCGATCACGGCCTGCGGCGGCAACCAACCGTCGTCGGTCACATGGCGCAACGTCACGCTGCCGATGCCCGACGGGTGGTACGTGTTCGAGGAGGAGGACACGCGGCTCTCCATCTCCAACGCGGACATCGGCCCCGAGGCGATTCGCACCGCGGAGGAGGACCCCGACGTCGAACCCCGTACCGACGTCGTCGCGATGTTCCTCACCTACGAACCACGCACCGTCCCCGGTGACTGGCGCGACTACGCCGAGCGGCAGGACGCCACGGTCGAGTCCGACGAACAGATCGTCCTCGGTGGCGATGTCCCGGCCACCCGGATCGTGTTCAGCTACGTCACCGACGGGATCCCGCTGCGCGAGATGGTGGTGGTGATCCCGTCGCGCAGCATCGTCGTGCTGGCCCAGCCGGTCCCGACGTTCGGGCAACAGGACGGCCCGGAGGTGTTCCTCGACCACGTGGACACGTTCATCGAGGTCCTGGACGGCGCCGACTTCGGCGCGCCCGTCCTCGACTGATCGCCGAGGCGGGGTCCGGCCACGGCACGCGGGCAACAGCGCGTCCACCGCGGATCACCGCGGAACGCCTGTTGGCGCCGGCACGGGCGATCACGCCCGTGCCGGGGTCATCGTGCGAGGGCACCCATCTCCAGCAGCAGGCGTTCGAGCCCGTCACGCCACGGCGGCAGTGGCCGGAGGCCAGCGGCCGTCTCCCGGCGATCGTCGAGCACGGACCACGCCGGTCGAGCCGCAGGGCGGGCCATCCCACCGGTCGAGATCGGCACGACCTCGACATCGAGGTGGCACGTGTCGACCACGGCGACGGCCACCTCGAACCGTGACGCGTGGCCGGCGTTGGTGCGATGCCACGTCCCGGCGCGGTCCGACGCGACCAGCTGCCGGATGCTCTCGGCGAGATCTCGGCTGTAGGTGGGGTTGCCGACCTGGTCGTCGACGACCTCCAGCCGGTCGCGCTCAGCGGCCAGTCGCAGCACCGTGGCCACGAAGTTGTCCCCCCGCGCGCCGGCCAGCCACGAGGTGCGCACGATCAGGTGCCGGTCGAGCACGGCCCGGACCCGCTGTTCGCCGTCGGCCTTGGAGCGCCCGTACACGTTGACCGGGTAGGGAGTCGCCGACGACGACCATCCGGACCGCGGCCGGGCGCGCTCAGACGGCGCCGGTCCGGCTCCAGACAGCGCCGCGCTCCCCGCTTCAGACGGCGCCGGGCCCCCGCGCTCCGCCGGCGCACCCCCGAACACGTAGTCCGTCGAGATCTGCACCATCCGCGCGTCGACCCGAGCGCAGGCCGCGGCCAACCATCCCGGTCCGGCCGCGTTGATCGCATGTGCCTGTTGCGGATCGCCTTCGCAGGCGTCGACGTCGGTCCACGCCGCGGCGTTGATGAGCAGGTCCGGCCGGAGGGGCTCGACCACGTCGGGGACCGCTGCCTCGCTGCTGATGTCGAGGTCGTCGCGCGTGAGGCCGAGCACGTCGTGGTCGGCGAAGGCGTCGAGCAGATCCTGGCCGAGCTGGCCGTTCGCTCCGGTGATGAGCACGCGCACGCTCGACTCCCTTCGAACGGGACCTGGCCTGGGCGGCCCATGGGCCCGTCGAGCCAGGCTAGATGCCTGCGCCGCTGGGTGGTGCGGCCACGATGACCGGGCGCGCCCGGACGATCAGCTGAACTCGTTGTTCAGCATCGTCGCGACCTGTGCGCGGGTGACGTCGTTGCGCGGGCAGAAGGTCGTGGTGGTGCATCCCCGGACGATGCCGCGGTGTGCCAGCGCGCCGACGTTGCCGGCGTGCACGGATCCGACATCGGTGAACGACGAGGTGCGTGGCTCGAGCTCGAGGGCCCGAGCGAACAGCGTCGCGAGCTGTTCGCGGGTCAGAAGGCGGTCGGGAGAGAAGGTCGTCGACGAGGTGCCGGCGACGATGCCCTGGGCGGCCAGCGCCTCGGCGTAGCCGGCAGCCGGGCCGGACATGTCGGTGAAGCGGCTGGTTGCAGCCGGTTCGACCTGCATGGCCTTGGCGAGCATGACCACGAAGTCGGCACGCGTCACCGAACTGGTCGGGCAGAACCGTGCGATCCCGCAGCGCTCCGTGATGCCGGACGAGGCCACCGCGAGGATGCCCTGCACGTGGACGTTGGTGTTGGGGACGTCGCCGAAGACGGTGGTCGATGGGGTGCCGGCGGCGATGGTGCCCATCGGGCGGCGGAAGTTCTGCGTCACCCAGACCTGGCCGTCCCGGACCTCGACGCCGACACCGATCTGGGTGTAGCGCTCGTGGAGGATGTTGGCGCGGTGCCCCTCGGAGTTCATCAGCGCGCGGTGCAACGACTCGACGGATGGGCCGCGGCCGACGTTCTCGCCGACGACCTGCCAGTTGGTGATCTCCTGGGAGAAGGTCGGGTTGTGGTGCAGGCGGGACTCCTGGGCCATCGTCACGCTGTGCGTGCGTGCGACCTCCCGGATGTCGCTGACCGGCGTGAGTGCCGGCAGGTCGTTCTTGGCCCGTTCGATGTTGACCAGGGCGATGAAGTCGGCCTCACGGACCGAGTCGATCGCGGCCTCGGCCGCCGGCGCCGCGACGACGGACGGCAGCAGGCTGCACGCGAGCGCCAGGACCGTCAGCACCGCGATGCGCGCCCGGCCGCGGCGCCGGTCCGAGGAGGAGATCGCGGCGGCCCGGTGGGCCGGCGACGGACCAGCGGACACCGCGTGGACCGTATCCATCGCTGCCTCCGCGACCGGAACGTGGTGGATGAGAGCGCTCGAACGGCCTGCGGCTGCGCTTCTCGGGACACTCGAGGTATCGGTCGGCACGGGACGACGCTTTACTCTCCGTGAGTAAGTGCGCACTCTCCGCCATCCGGCGTGGGGGCGGCGAACCGGCGTCCGGATGGGTCCGAAGGGCGGGGCCGCCCGCGGAGGTCCGACCGGTACGGCGGCGCGTGCGGCCAACGGGGTCTCCGACCGGCGCGTCGGGGCATGAGGGCATGAGCGCTCGACCGGACGAGGTCACCGGTTCATGGGAGGTGGTCGCGCGTTCTGTGCGCTGTTCCGGCCGTGTCCGTGTGGCCGGTTGCGCCGATCGGGTCGAGGGTGCACAGTGCGCGCGGTCAGCGAGGCTCGTGGTACAGGCGGCTGCTCTCGATGCCGAAGCTTAGGGACGAACGGTTGCGTTGCCGTTGAGGTTGCGATCCACTCCCGTTGGCCAAGTTGCTGATGAGGGTTGTGTTCCACCGAGACCGGCCGACCGTGACCGATGAGGATCCGGGTGACCGGCAAGCCAGCACAGAAGGGTGCCTACGTGCGTTCGATCCGGCTCGTGTCGCTGGCTGCCGTCGCCGCGCTCGTCCTGACGGTGATGCCACCGCTCGGGCAGGTCGTGGTGCACGCCACCCCGAAGACCCTGGCCGAGACGTTGACCGATCTGCCGGAGGCGTCGTCGACCACCGCACCACAGGCCAAGGGGTTCTCCACGGCCGGTGCATCGGGTGAGGTCGCCGTCTCCCGCTCGGAGCCGATCGAGACCCCGCTCACGTTCAACATGATGGGTGTCACCGCGCCCGAAGGCGCGATCGCCGTCCGGGCCCGCACCTACGACGGTGAGGCCTGGAGCGCCTGGATGCCGCTCGACTTCCTCGATGAGGAGGACGGCCCGGACGCCGGGAGCGAGGAGGCCGCCAACGCCGCGCCGGGCGTCCCGACCGAGCCGCTGTGGGTCGGCGAGGCCACCCGCGTGCAGCTCGAGGTGGAGGGTGCCAGCGTCTCAGACCTCGAGACCCACCTGATCGATTCGATGGGCAGCTCCGGCGGTCCCGTCCAACGCACCTACGAGACCCGGGCTGGCAGCCCGTCCGCGCACGCGGACGAGCTGTCGATCGTCAGCCGCGCGCAGTGGGGTGCGGATGAGTCCCTGCGCGGCGACAGCGAGCCCAAGTACGCCCGCGAGATCCACATGGGCGTCGTGCACCACACCGCGCACTCGCCCGACACGTCGAAGGCCAACGGCTACAGCCGTGCCGAGGCCCCGGGCGTCATGCGTGCCATGTACCGCTACCACACCGTCAACCTCGGCTGGTCGGACCTCGGCTACAACGTCGTGGTGGACCGGTTCGGCACGATCTACGAGGGCCGTGCGGGCGGGTTCGACCGGCCCGTGATCGGTGCCCATGCCCGTGGCTTCAACACCGGATCGTTCGGCGTGTCGGTGATGGGCAACTTCACCGACCGACAGGCCTCGGATGCGGCGCTCGAGTCGTTGACCCAGGTCGTCGGCGTGAAGTCCGCGATCCACCGGGTGGATCCGACCGGCTGGAACGACAGGATGGGTGGCGGCACCTGGCGCCCCAACATCGTCGGGCACCGGGATGTCGGCCAGACCTCGTGTCCGGGACAGATCCACCAGAAGCTCGACGAGATCCGCAGTGATGCCGAGGGGATCTCGATGCGCTTCCCGGATGTGCCGTCCTCGTCGCCGCACCGCAAGGCGATCCTGGACCTCGCGGACGCCGGGGTCACCAACGGCTGCGAGCTCAACGCCTTCTGCCCGAGCCTCGGACTCAACCGTGCACAGGCGTCGTCGTTCGTGATGCGTGCCTTCGAGCTCGATCCGGTCCCGGGCAGCCGGTTCTCGGATGTCGCCCCCGGCTACGTCCATGCACCGGCGATCAACGCCCTGGCCGAGCGCGGCTGGCTGATCGGCTACGACGACGGGACCTTCCGTCCGACCGAGCTCATGACCCGCGGCCAGTTGAGCACCCTGTTGTCGAGGGCGATGGAGCTGCCCCGCCCGATGCGCGGGTTCGAGCACTACGCCGACGTCGACCTCGGACACGCGCACGTCGACGGGATCCACGCGCTCTCGGAGGCCGGCATCCGCGGCAACTGTGGGGGTGGCAACTTCTGTCCGGACGACGTCGCCCTACGGGATTCCACCGCGTCGTTCGTGGCCATGGCGAGGGACGTCCTGTACCCACCCGAGCC
>JAWLFE010000045.1:12756-22742 GCA_041685735.1 Nitriliruptoraceae bacterium | reverse complement strand
CAGCACGACTGATCGGTCGTCGCGGGTGGGTCGCTCCTCTGGCTGTCAACCGAGGCGTGCCGGGGCTCGGCTGACGGTCGGCGGGCGGCGCACGGTGCCGACCGCGATGATGTTGGCGACCACGATGATGGCGATGCCCACGATCTCGTGCAGGGTCGGGATCTGGTTGAGGATGAGCATCCCGGCGAGGGCGGCCAGCACGGGGTTGATGCTCATGAAGATGCCGAAGAACCGGGCGGGGATGGTCCGCAGGGCGGTGAGGTCGACCGCGAAGGGAACCACGGAGCTCAGCACCCCGGCCGCAGCGGCGAAGGCCAACGGGCCGAGCCCGAGCCGACCGGTGACGGCCAGTGTCACCATGACCGGGAGGAAGAGCATCGCGGACACCCCACAGGCGGTCGCGGTGCCCTGCAGGCCCGGCAGGCGTCGACCGATCAGCCGGTTGAGCAGGATGTAGGCGGCCCAGCATCCGGCGGCCAGCAGCGCCAGGCCGACACCGAGGACATCGGTCGTGGCGTCGGGCAGGAGCAGGACGTAGACACCGACCGCGGCGCCGACGGCGCACAGCAGGTCGATCGCGCGACGGGTTCCGGCGAGAGCGACGGCCAAGGGGCCGAGGAACTCCAGGGTCACGGCCAGGCCCAGACCGATCCGGCCGATCGCGGTGTACAGGCTGAGGTTCATCGTGGCGAACGCCACGGCCAGCAACAGCACCGGCCACCACTGTGCCCAGGTGAACCGGTCGACCCGCGGCCGGACCGTCGGCAGCAGCACCGCGGCCGCCATCACCTGGCGGACCGCCACCACCCCGAGCGGCCCGATCGCCGAGAACGCGTGGGTGCCGATCGCGGCGCCCGTCTGGTTGCTGGCACCGCTGGCCAGCAACAGCGCGACACCACGTCCGATGCCCGGCGAGGACGGTGCGGCGGGTGTGGACGGTCCGCCCGGGGTCGCGGGTTCGGTCGGTGTGACTGGCCCGGAGGGAGGGCCCGGGTGGCGGAGGGCAGTGGTCGGGTGGCGGAGGGTGGTGGTCGAGGTCGTCATGTGCAGCAGTGTGCGATCGGGCTGTTCTGCGGAGAAATGCTCCCCGCGGATGCATCGATACGCTCCCCGTATGGATCTCGATACGCGGCATCTGCGGGCGCTGGTCGCGGTCGTGGACGAGGGCACGTTCACGGACGCGGCGATCGCGTTGATGACCTCCCAGGCGTCCGTCTCACGGTCGGTCCAGCGGCTGGAGGCCACGGTGGGCCAGACGCTGCTGGCGCGCTCCAGTCGGCACGTGGCCTGTACGCCGGTCGGCGAACGGGTCGTCGACCATGCCCGTCGCATCCTCGCGGCCCTCGATCAGCTGGAGGCGAGCGTCGTCGCGGCCGGCGATGAACTGCTCGTCGGGTTCGCCTGGGCGGCCCTCGGCGAACACACCGTCACGGTGCAGCGGGGATGGGGGGAGGAGCACCCCGGGAAGCTGACCTTCGTGCAGAGCAACACCCCGACGGCGGGTCTGCTCGAGGGACGGTGCGTCGTCGCGGTCCTGCGGCGCGCCGTCACCGACCCTCGGCTCGACCAGGCCGAGGTTGGCAGCGAACGTCGCTACGCCGCGTTGCCGACCGACCACCCGCTCGCCTCCCGGACCACCGTGCGGCTGGCCGACCTCGTCGACGACACGGTGGCCGTCGACGACCAGTCCGGCACCACCACCGCGAGCCTGTGGGAACCGGGTCCGCGGCCTGCCGGGTTCCGCACGACCGACGGCATCGATGAGTGGCTGACCGTGATCGCCTCCGGCCAGGCCATCGGCATCTCCTCCGAGGCGACCCTGGCCCAGTTCCCACGACCGGGCGTGGTGTTCCGGCTGGTCGAGGATGCACCACCGATCACGGTGAGGCTCGCCTGGAGGAAGCACGACCCACCACCATCGCTCGACGCGCTCCTACGGCTGGCCCGTCAGAGCCTCGCACCGGCCTGACGTCGGCGTCACGACGTTTCACCTGCCAGCAGGTCACCGAGCCGTCGCAACGCCGACCGACACACGGTCGCGTACGGCGCGGTGAGGAGCGGGACCTCGAAGACGATGCGGCACCCGCGGCCCGTCGCCTCCACCCGGTGGCCCGTGGCCGGGATCCCGGCCACACGCCAGGTCCAGCGCGAACCCGACTCGAACGACGTGATGGCGAAGGGGAGCCACAGGCCGACCGGTGTGCGCAGTCTGCCGGTGCTGTCGGGGCCGATCACCGGCGGCTCCGTGTCGACCGCCGCGACCGTCGGACCCCACTGCGGCCAGGCGCGGGTATCGGTCAGCAGGCGCCACGCTGCAGCAACCGGCGCGTCGAAGGTCGCGGCCACATCGAGGTGGGTGCGGGCCATGCGCCCCGGCCACTCAGTCGCGGTTGAGGGCGACCGCGAGCGCGACGCCGGCGATGGCCGCACCGACGGCGAGCCCGGCCGAGGCCATCGCCGCGGCGGATCGCCGCCCGCTGGCGAGCGTTGCGACGCCGTCGACGACATCTCCGACCGTCCCAACGATGAGCCATCGGGTCAGCTCCTCGTCGGAAGCGTCGGCAGCCAGCGCGGCCAAGGCCCCCGTACCGATCCCGATGTCACGTCCGCCGACGGCACGGACGCCGAGCCGACCCCCGGGGATCGTGGTGGTGGCGCGGCCGAGCCAGCCCGACGCGGTCCTGCGGGGCGCGCCCAGGAGCCCGGCGCCGACGGCGATGCGCCCCGCGGACAACAGCGCGATCCCGGTACGGGTGTCCATGTCGTTCCCCTTGGTCGTGGTGGGCGACGGTAGCGATTCTCAGGTCGTCGGCACGTGCGCACGGCCCTGCACGAAGGAACCGCGACCACCCCCGGAGCGCCACAGGTGTTCGAACACGAAACCGGCCGCCTCCACCTCCGTCACCGTTCGTCGATCGAGGTGGCACCCACCTGCGAGGTTGCGCCAGATCGGTGTGGCGGCATGCTGGAGCCAGGTCACGGTGGGAGCTTCCGAGCGCACGTGTTCGAGCAGCAGCAGACGCCCACCGGGGGCCAGGACCCGCCGCGCCTCCGCCAGGGCCGTCCGCACGTCGCCGATCGTGCACAGCACGAGGCAGGCGACGACCGTGTCCGCCGTGTCGTCGGCCACGGGGAGCTCCTCCGCGGGAGCGTCCAGCAGCTCCACCGGGAACGCCGGCTCGGCGCCCGTCACCCGATCGGCGGCTCGCCGGCGCATGTGTGGATCCGGCTCGACGGCGGTCAGCCGCTCGACGGGTGGGTAGTACGGGAGGTTCAGTCCCGTCCCGAACCCGATCTCCAGGACCCGGCCCCGCGCCTCCGCCACCAGCCGCTGCCGTTGCCGGCCGACCCCCAGGAGTTTGTCCTGCGGGCGCATGAAGCCGTCGTACAGGCTCGCGAGGACCGGATGACGCACCTCGGCGGGTCGCGCTGTCATGACCGTGCTCCTCTTCGGCGGTCCCCGCTCTTCGCCTGGCCCCGGTCGGCCCGCACGGCTCCGGTGGTGACGGGACGGCGAGGATGGCGCTCGATGTAGCGTGGAGCGTCCCAGCGTACGCCGGCTCTGCGCTGGTGTGGCAGCGCCCCCGCGGTCCAGGCAGCGGCGACGTGCGCGGGCCAGCACCCGATCGGATCAGGAGGGATCGTGTCATCGGACCAGGTGCGCGGCGTGATCGGTGGACGGATCGATCCCGTCGACGAGGGCGCTGCCACCGCCGCCCGCGACCGGTTCGCGGCCCTCGCGACCCCTCCGGGCGCGCTCGGTGACGTCGCGGACCTGGGGGTACGGCTGGCATCGATGGCGGGCCACTGTCCGCCACCGCGCATCGACGATGTGCGTGTGCTGATCGCGGCCGCCGACCACGGTGTCCACGCGCAGGCCGTCAGCCCCTGGCCGCAGGCGGTCACCGCCTCGATGGTGCGCACCTTCCTCGCAGGGACCGCCACCGCGAACGTCTTTGCCGCCACGGTCGATGCGCAGGTCAGCATCCTCGAGGTGGGTGTGGCGTCCCACCTCGACGACCATCCCGCACTCCTGCGAGCGAACGTGCGCTCGGGAACCCGCGACCTCAGCGTCGAGCCCGCCATGACCCCCGAGGAGTGTTCGTCGGCCGTTGAGGCCGGGTCGAGGGCCGTCGATGCACTGATCGACGAGGGTGCGGACCTGCTCGTGATCGGGGACATGGGGATCGCGAACACCACGGCGGCTGCGGCACTGATCGCGGCGTTCACGGGACGCGAGGTCACGGCGGTCACGGGGCGTGGGACCGGCATCGACGATCGGACCCTCCGCCGCAAGCTCGCGGCGGTCACGGCCGCGGTCGATCGTCACCGTGACGACGATGCCGCTGCAACGCTGGCCGGCGTTGGAGGACTCGAGCATGCTGCGCTCGTCGGTGCGATGACCGCCGCTGCCGCTCGCCGTGTTCCGGTCCTGCTCGACGGTGTGAACGCCTGCGCTGCCGCGGTGGCTGCGGTCGTGCTCGCGCCCGACGTCCGGGGCTACCTCATCGCGGGCCACCGCTCCTCCGAGCCGGGAGCCAGCGTCGCGCTCGACCACCTCGGGCTCGACCCGCTCCTGGATCTGGATCTGCGGCTCGGCGAGGGGACCGGTGCGCTGCTGGCCGTCCCGATCGTGCAGGCGGCCGCGGCGGCGTTGCGCGATGTGGCCACCCTGGAGCAGGTCCTGGCTGCGGAGCCCGAGCCGCGTCCGTGACCCGCCCTGCCGATGGCCCCTACCAGCGCAGGATCGCGGCGACGCGGTCGTGCGCCCCGAGCGGGGCGGCGGCCTCCGGGCTGAGCGGCGTGACGCCGGCATCCGTCGCGATCGCCTTCTCGATCATCCGCTCGATCAGCAGCGGCTCCGGGTGCATCGCGACCTCCGCCTGCGCCATGGCGCCGTCCACGTCCGGGTGCAGGGTGCCTTCCTCGCTGCGGAAACCTCGAGGTTGCACCTGGTCGTCGTAGAGCAGGTGGTCGACCCGACCCGCGTTGAGCGCATCGCAGACGTCCGGGAGCCCGAGCGCGCCCGGCCCGCCGGCCAGCGCCCGGTCCATGGCCGCGTCGGTGAGCGCGTGTTCGCGCTCCTGACGGACCGAGCGCAGCAGCGGCCACACCTGTTCTGCGATGGTGTGCGGCGGGGTGTCCTCCCAGGACTGATCGGCGACGATCACCCGTGGCCCATCACCGGTGTCGATCAGGTCTCGTGCTGCGCTCCGCATCTTCGGGCTGCCGGCGATCACCAGGCGGTCCCAGCCATGTTCCTTGGCCTGCTGGACGGCATGCTGGGTCGCGTCGCGCAGGAACCGTTGCCGGTTCGCATCGATCCGGTGCTCGAACCGCTCGCGGTGCACGTTGCCCTGCCGGCGGTCGTTCGGTGTCGCCGGGGAGGGGCCGCTCATCTCGCGGCCGAGCTGCTCGTCAGGGACCTCGAAGCGCTCCGTGGAGAGTTCCTCCACCTCGCCGACCGACCACCGCAGCAACCTCGATCCGGCACGCGACACCGCGAGGATCCCGGCATCGCGGCCTTCGTCGTAGGCCGCGACGAGCGGCCGGATGTAGGGCGAATCGTGGTGGACGACCCGCAGGCGGAAGGGCAGTGCGAGCGAGACGGTCTCGGTCCGACCCTCCTGGACGCCGATGAACAGCGCGCGACCGCGGCCGGGTTCCTTCGGGTCCACGAGTCGCTCGATGGCCCGCTCGCTGCGCTCGAGCCGGTCGGAGACGGCGCTGGCGACAGCGGGATCGCGGGCGGTGAGCTCGTCCTCGAGCGCTCGGATGCTCTCACGCACCTCGAGCAGCGCAGGCGACTGCGGTTCGGAACGGCGGGAATGGTCGTGCTCCACGTACAGCGACAGCACGCCCTGGGGGTCGGTGAAAGCGATCAGGTCGCGGATGAAGGTGTCGGTGATATCCATAGCGCTGCACCGTAGGGGACCCGGCCCGTGCACGGAAGGGGCGCCGATGCCGACGGTCGGACACGTCCACGCGGTGTTCGGTGCGCCCGGGGGTGGATCGTGCCGCCCCCCCGCTGCGGTCACACCGCGGCGGGCCATCAGCACCGTCGCTCAGACGCCCGCGATCGCGATCCCGGACTGGGCCTTGTGCGCCTTGTTGATGCTGATGAGGACCGCGGTCAGGGGTTCGAGGTAACGGGCGTTGCGCAGCGGCCCGGCGTCGACACCGCCACGCTTGGCGACCGCGTCGCAGAGGTCGAGCACGGTCCGCTTCGCATCGACGTCGTCACCGCAGACCATGACCGTTTCGTCGTGGACAGGCCCGTCCTCCAGCAACACCGATGCCGCGAGGTGGTGGAAGCCGGCGACGACGGTCGAGTCCACCAGCACGGCCGCCGCCTGCTGCGCGGCGCTGCCCTCGGCGACATCGATCCCATAGGGGCCGAGCTCATCGAAGCCGAGTGGGTTCACGCAGCTCACGACGATCTGGCCCGCGAGATCGTCAGCCAGTCCCGTGAGCAGCTCCCTCTGACCGGCGTAGGGGACGGTGATGATGGTCAGATCGGCCCGCTGCACCACCTCGGCGTTGCTGTCTCCGACGACGGAGACGTCCTGCGGGAGGCGGTCGTTGAGCTCGTCGGCTGCCTGCCCGGCACGGGCGGCGTCTCGGGACCCCAGGCGGACCTGATGCCCGGCTCGGGCGAACCGCGAGCCCAGCCCGCGTCCCTGCGGCCCGGTTCCTCCGAGGATGGCGATCTGCACCGTTCGTTCCCTTCTGCGGCTGCGTGGCACGGTAGCGGCTGTGGACGCGCCATCCCCCTGCCGTTCCCGTCCGCCGTGTTGTAGGGTGACGCGAGGGGCACGACACAGGTCGAGTACGAACGTCGGGCGATGGACCGGGTCCGTCGCCGTGTGGACAAGGGGAAAGCGGTGAGCGATTCACCTCAGGCGGCAGGTTGGTGGCAGGCGTCGGACGGGAAGTACTATCCGCCGGAACTGCATCCGGACGCGACCGCCACGCCGGACGCGTCGGTACAGGACGGATCGGCCCAGGGTGCGGCCAGCGATGACGGGGCACCGTCCGAGGCTGACGGTCCTCCGGGTGAGGGCTACTGGCAGGCCTCGGACGGCAACTGGTACCCGCCCGAGCTGCACCCCGACGCGCAACAGGCCACGGCCGACACGCCCCGGTCGCCCGACCCCTCGTCGGACGCGGAGACCCCGGCGGACGGGTCGCACGGCGATGCGTCGGACGATGCGTCGCCCGAGCCGGCCGGTCGTGAGACGATCTTCATGCCGGACGGGCCAGCGGGGACGGGTGTGCCCGCAGGGTCCGACGCGTCGTCATCCGACCCCGATCCTGCGGAGCCGCCGGCGTCGCCACCTCCCGCGTCGCCACCCGCGTCGCCACCTCCCGCGTCGCCACCTCCCGCGTCGCCACCGCCTGCGTCCCCACCGCCTGCGTCGCCACCGCCTGCGTCCCCGCCGCCTGCGTCCCCGCCGCCTGCGTCCCCGCCGCCTGCGTCCCCACCGCCGGCTTCTCCACCGCCTGCGTCGCCGCCTGCGTCTCCGCCCCCCGGTGGCGCACCGCCCACAGCTGGATCCGGTGGTCCGCCTCCCGCGGGGGGTCCGCCCCCTGCCAGTGGTCCGCCTCCCGCATCCGCAGGTGGTGGTGGCCAGCAGAAGAAGGGCAAGACGGGCAAGGTCATCCTCATCATCCTGCTCGTCCTCGCGCTCGTGATCGCTGCGTTCGCGGTCAACGCCATCTTCTTCGGCGACGAGGCCGCCGCGGACGTCGTCCTTCAGCCGATCGGGGCCGACCGCGATGATCCCTTCACGCAACCGGTCGCACCGCAGCCGGCCGGCAGCCTGTTGGACTACGCATCCAGCGAGAGTGGTGAGGTGAGCGGCGCGACGACGCAGACCGCCGGGTACAGGACACCGGACGGCTCGGTCCCGGGCATCTACGGCGGCAGTCTGAACGAGTCCTCCTGTGACCCCGATCTGCTCCAGGAGTTCCTGGTCGCCGAACAGGAGCGGGCGGCCGCGTGGGCTGCGGTCCTGGAGATCTCGATCGACGACATCCCCGCCTACCTCGATGGGTTGACGCCCGTCAACCTGGCGGCGGACACCCGCGTCCGCAACCACGGCTTCCAGGACGGCGAGGCCGTCCCACGGCAGGCCATCCTGCAGCGTGGCAGCGCCGTCCTGATCGACCGTCGGGGTGTGCCCCGGGTCGACTGCTACAGCGGGAGCCCCCTGCGTGAGCCCGAGGCGCTCGACGATGAGTCCTTCACCGGCGAGGAGTGGGAGACCTTCCAGCGTGAGCGGGTCATCGTGGTGTCACAGGCCCCGACGGACGTCGACTCCTTCGAGTTGGAGGACGTCGAGACCGGCGACATCTTCGCGCGGCCGGCAGGCTCGCGCGGTGACGCTGACCGGCCCGGCACCATCGACCTCGTCGACGATGGTCCGATCGACTTCGACACGGAGTACGAGGACTCGCTGATCGAGGGTCGCGGTCAGGCCCGGTACTTCGTGGATGCACCGGACGGCGCGATCATGACCGTGCGGGTGGAGAACCGGCGTGACAGCGAGTCGACGGTCGACGTGTCCGTTGAATCGCGGGGGAGCACGTTCGCGAGCACCAACCGGATCTCGCAGGGAGCGACCTGGGAGGAGACCATCGTCCTCGATCACCAGGGGGGTGGGGAGTTCGAGGTCATCTTCAGCCGTGGTCCGGCCGCCTACGACTTCGAGGTGGAGCTCGATGTCCAGCGAGACGCCGGCCAGGAAGGCGATGCCGGCGATGCGTTCGACACCGGTCGACAGATCGCATCAGGGGATCAGGTCGAGGGGCTGCTCGGCGGGCAGGACACCACGGACGTCTTCCTCCTCGATGTGGTTCCGGGTGCTGAACTGCGCCTGCGGGCGGAGAACCTCCGTGGCTCCTCAGGGAATCTGGATATCACCGTCCGACTCGCCGACAGCACGCTGTTCAGCACCAGCCGGCTGGGCGCGGCGGGAACCTACGAGGAAGGCATCCTGCTGTCCGGCGAGGACTCGGGGGTCGTCGAGGTGATCATGTCGCGCGGTGCGTCGAACTACGTCTTCACCGCGGAGATGGTCGAGCAGCAGGACGCCGGCGAGCCGGGAGATGCAGGCAACGCGCGTGGCGACACGCGTGAGATCGCCACGGGCGTGGAGCTGAGCGGTCAGGTCGGCAACCGCGATCCGGCGGACTGGTACGTCTTCGAGGCGCCGGGCCCGGGGGTCGAGGTGGTCGTGCGCAACGACATCGATTCACCCGGTTCGTTGGATGCGACCATCGAGGACGACAGTGCGAGCACCCAGGCCTCCACGACCCGCATGAGCGCGGGCACCGAGGAGACCCTCGTCTTCGAGGCCGAACCCGGTGAGGAGTACTGGCTGTACTTCGAGCGGGGCCGTTCGGACTACAGCTTCGAGATCCGTGAGGTCACGCTCGACAACTAGGGGCAGGACGCCCCGGTCCCGGCGGAGGCCGGACCGGGGCGCGGGGCAGGGAACGAACCCAGAGGGGATCCAGTGAGCGACGGACCGCAGGGGCCGGGATGGTGGCAGGCATCGGACGACAGGTGGTATCCGCCTGAGCTGCATCCCGATGCCACGACCACGCCATCGGGATCAGGAGCTGACGACGGTCCGGGGGTCGATCCGGCGGCGGCTACGGGCGCGTCGGATCAGGACGCCCCAGCGGACGCCGAGGATGCCGGTCGCGACACGGCCAGGATCCAGCAGCCACCTGCGGTGCCGCCGGTGGCCCCATCGCCCGATCCGTCGCCACCGGCGCCTCCACCGTCCTCGGCGCCACCTGCTTCCGCACCACCTGCTTCGGCGCCTCCACCTGCTTCGGCGCCACCTGCTTCGGTGCCTCCACCTGCTTCGGCGCCTCCGCCCTCGGCGCCACCGCCCTCGGCACCACCGACGTCGGGTCAACCCGGCCCGCCACCCCCGGGTGGAACCGTGCCCGGGGGATCGCCGACCACGGCT
>JAWLFE010000045.1:0-12656 GCA_041685735.1 Nitriliruptoraceae bacterium | reverse complement strand
CCGCCCTCGGCGCCACCGCCCTCGGCACCACCGACGTCGGGTCAACCCGGCCCGCCACCCCCGGGTGGAACCGTGCCCGGGGGATCGCCGACCACGGCTGGCGCTGCGGCATCGCCTCCGGGGCCGCCCGCGGGCGGTCCTCAGCCCACCGCGGTGGGAGGGGCCCCGCCGCCAGCGGCGCCCGGGGCACCGCCAGCAGCCGCAGGCGGAGGGGGCAGGGGCAAGACCATCGCGTTCTCCGTGCTCGCCACGCTGCTCGTCGTGGTCCTCGCCCTCGGGGCCGTCTTCTTCCTCATCTCGCCGGACAGCGCCGTGGCGTCCGTCCTGCTCGAGCCGATCGACGAACCTGGTCCCGACGCCTTCACGACGTCGGTGGCCCCCGAGCCGGCTGGAAGCCTGCGCGACTACGCAGACCATGGTGCCGAGGCCATCTCGCAGGACGATCCGGACGCGTCGAGCGGATCGACCGAACCGACGGATCCTGATGATCCGGCCGCGATGGAAGCGACGTCAGCCACCTACCAGGTGGCTGACGGTGCCACACCGGGGTTGTACGGGGGGAGCATGGACAACACCGCCTGCGACCCCGAGCAGTTGATCGCGTTCCTCCTGGACGAGGACGCGAAGGCCGAGGCATGGGCGGAGGTGCTGGGGATCGGGGTCACTGACATCCCCGCGTACATCAACGGCCTGACCGCGGTGAACCTGGGAGAGGACACCCGCGTCACCAACCACGGGTTCGCTGATGGTGTGGCGACCCCGCGTGAGTCGGTGCTGCAGCGCGGCAGCGCGGTGCTGGTCGACGCCGAGGGCGTCCCACGGGTCCGCTGTTACTGCGGGAACCCGCTCTTGGAGCCGGCCGTCGCCGAGACCGAGGAGTTCGAGGGCGCCGCCTGGAGCGCCTTCGATCCGTCGCAGGTGCGTCTGACGGATCGCTCGGCGTCGCTCCTTGACGAGTTCGAGCTGTTCGATGTGGCGACCGGTGATCGGTTCCTCCGTCCGCGTGGCAGCGCCGGCGATCAGGATCAGCCCGTGACCCCCGAGCCGGAGCCTGAACCCGAGCCGGAGCCGGAGCCGGAACCCGAGCCCGAACCAGAGCCGGAACCCGAGCCCGAACCGGAGCCGGATCCGACGCGAGCTGCGGAGGAGTTCTGCGGGACGATCGAGGAGCAGGCGGTCGAGGGACTGCGGGGCGCCGTCTTGGATGCTGACGTCTCTGCCGGGGAGGGCTCGACCCTGACCTGCGACGAGGCGCAGGAGGTCGCCCGCGGCTACTTCCGTGCGTTCCAGGAGTTCATCCTCTCGGAGGCCGCGAGCGCGAGGGAGGGCCAGTTCAGCGACGGGCAGATCATCCCGCTCCAGTTCGACGGCTGGGACTGTCGGGGGGCCGAGGACCAGACCGCGATCCGCTGCGAGGGTGCAACGGGTCCGGTGATCATGCGCGAGGCGGGGACCGCCGGATAGGCCGGCGTCAGGTCGAGGAGCCGCTGCTGCGTTCGGCTTCGCACTGCGAGAACCGTTCCAGCACCTCGGCGGTCAGCCCGTCGCCGGTCTCCCGCAGGAGCTGGTCGTTCTGGAGGAACTGTTCGGTCGTCAACTCCTCCAGGGAGCGGTCCAACGCACACGTGCACAGTTCCTCGTCGACGCCGTTGATCCGACAGGCTTCCTCGAAGCGCGCCGTCGCCGCTGCCGGGATGCTCGGCTCCTCATCGGCGGGTGGATCACCGTTGCCGCCCAGGAACAGCACGCCGGCGGCCGCGGCCGCCGCCACCGCTGCGATCCCGCCACCGACCAGCAGCCCGGTCCGTGATCGCTTCTCCGGGACGGGGGTGGGGCTCGTGGCCGGCGGATGTGTCGGTTCCGGCTCGGCGGCCGTTGGCTGAGAGGAAGCGAACTGCTCGACCCCCTGCTGGATGGATGGCGACGCCTGGACCGATGCAGCGGGCGGCTCGTGTGTCGCGGCGGGTGCCACTGGTGTGGGTGGCGGCAGGAAGGCCTGAGGCGGCGGATAGATCGCGTGCCCGTCGTCGGCGGGTGGGGCGGCGTCAGCATCTCGGTCGACCGACGGGCTGACGGTCGTGCCGAGGACCGCACGTGTCGCCAGCACCGGGATGTCGGTCCGGGACGACCAGTCATCACCGAACGCGCCGGTCGCCTGGGCGTTGAGTTCACCGGCGAACGTGGCGGCGTCGCTGAAGCGGTCCTCCGGTTTCTTCTCGAGAGCCTTCATGACGGCCGCGGCCACCCCGTCGGGGATCTGGGGGGCGATCTCCTGGAGCGGTGTCGGGGCCTCGTGCACGTGCCGGTAGAGCTGGGCGAGCGCGTTCCCGGTCGACTCGAACGGCAGCCGGCCGGACAGCAACTCGTAGAGCATCGCCCCGATCGCGTAAACGTCGGTGGCCGGGCTGACGGGTTCGCCCGAGCCCTGCTCCGGTGCCATGTAGGCCGGGGTCCCCATGATCATCCCGGTGGCGGTCCGCGTTCCCGCCCCGTCACCCAGCACCTTGGCGATGCCGAAGTCCGCGAGCTTCGGCATGCCCTCCTGGTTGAACAGGACGTTCTCGGGCTTCACGTCCCGGTGCAGCACCCCCCGCTGGTGGGCGTGGTAGAGCGCGCCGAGCAGCGCGAGCGTCACGTTGCAGGCGGCTTCCGGGGTCAGCTCACCATCCTCGAAACGGTCCCACAGGGTGCCGCCAGGCATGAGTTCCATGACGAACACGCACGTGTCGCCCTGCTCGACGAAGTCGTAGAGGGGGACGATGTGGGGGTGGTCGAGGGACGCGACGACCCGGGCTTCGGAACGGAACCGGCTGCGCGCGTCCGGGTCGCTGCTGAACGCTGCGGGCAGGTACTTGATGGCCACACGTCGGCCGAGGGTGCGATGCTCGGCCTCGAAGACGACCCCCCAACCGCCACGGCCGATCTCCTCCGCCAGCTCGTAGCCGGGGAGCACCTCGGTCAGGAGTTCTCGTTCGTTGGCCACGGCGGTGGTTGCCCCAGACAGCTCGACGTCGGTTGGTCGGCAGCCGCGAGTGTAGGACCCCGCGCCGCCGGCGAGCCGGTGCGGGTCGGGTCAGATCAGATCAGTCGGCCACCCTTGTAGCGGTGGCGGAGGAACGGCACCCGCATCGGCCCGTTGCCGTAGAGGAAGATGACCAGCCACGTCGTCAGGAAGTGGACGAGGAAGGCGGACAGCGGGACCTCCCCCGCCTCGATCCCGGGAGCGAACCCCAGATCGACGATCAGCCACGTCACGATGCCCTCGTTCACGGCGGTGATCAGGCCGAACAACGTCGGCCAGTCCTTCTCCCAGCGGAACTGTTGGAGCAGGTGGTAGAGCAGCTCCCAGAGGACGCCGGCTACCCCGACGACAGCCAGGATCGTGTAGGTGATCCGGTAGGTCTCACCCAGCGGTCCCATGCCGGGGAGCACCGGGGTGATGAGCGCGGTCCAGATCGAACCGATCACCACGATCAGGAAGATACGGGTCTGCAGGCGACCGTTGAGGGTCGGAGTCATGCCTTCACCTCCCCGTTGAAGGCCCACTTCCACCAGCCCAGTGTCGAGCGCAGCGGACCGAGCTTCTTCACGAACCTCTGGCGGGCGAGGTCGTCGTGCACCTGGAGCGCCGCGTACTGCAGGCCGAGGAAGGAGTCGACGCCGGCGTAGTAGCCACCGAGTGTCGAGGAACCCGTCGCGTAGATGCGTCCGTCGCCGTTGCGGGTACCGCGGATCTCGAAGGTGGGCTCGACGTCCAGGCGTCCGACGGCGTTGCGGGCGGCCCCACCGTGTTCGAGCAGATCGTTGAGGTAGCGGTGCTCACCGATGTCCGCCTCGAGTCCGGTCGCGTCCACGATGAAGTTGGCCGGGAGTTCCAGCACGCCGTGCTCGGAGTCGATCCGGGTGACGATGGTGTTGTCGTCGCCCGGGTAGACCTCCTCGACCGTGCCGATGTGGGCCTTGTAGAAGCCCTCGCGGCGTCCGCGGTCGAGCTGCTGCTGCCAGAGCTTGCGCTTGGGGGTATTGGTCCCACCCATGACGCGGATCAGCTGCTTGCGGCCCTCGGGATCGGCCTTCTCCAGGCGGTACTTCAGCTGGCCTCCCCAGGCGGACTTCGGGAAGTTGAAGCCCTGGTAGGCGAACCCGTCGGCGGCGGGGCGGCGCATGAAGATGCTCTCACCCTGGGGTTCGTCCACGTAGGTGCGGAACAGGTGGATGATCGTGGTCTGGGCACCGTGTTTGTCGCGGTCGTCGATCAGGCGCTGCAGGATCCGCGAGCCAACGATCCCACTCCCGCGGACGACGACCGTGCCCGGCCGTTTGCGCAGCTCCTGGTAGACATGCTCGTGCGGTTCGTAGGCGTTGACGACGCGGCTGTAGTCCTTGTGCTTCTGCCGGTAGGCCTGCAGGTCCGGAAGGAACTTGACGCCGGGGTAGCCCACGGCCGAGTGCACGAACCGGCTGCGGTAGGCGATGCGCTTGGTCGCGGCCGTGCCCTCGGGAGGGGTGAAGATGGTGAAGTACCCGCCACCGATGCGTTTGCGGCTCATCCGGACCTGGCCACGGTCGACCATGTTCCACCAGCCGATTCGGTTGGCCTCCTTCTCCATGGTCTCGTAGACCTGGCCGGCCCGTGGGGTGTAGTAGTCGGTGAGGATCGGCTCGGTCAGTACCTGGAACAGCGGGGCGATGAAGCCGGTGAGGCTCTTCGCGCCGAAGGCTTCGCGGACGGCGTAGCTCGGGAACCCCCAGATGTTGTCCGGGGTCGAACCGGCATCGGAGCGCAGGCGCTCCCCGCGGGGGATCTGGGACACGGTGGCCAGGTACTCGTAGTTCTCCCACGGCGTGCGGCCCTGACCGAGCGCGCGCAGGTGTGACTGTGGCAGCCCTGCGACGCGGAGGAAATCCGCCAGGACGAACGAGCCGATCCCGGCGCCGACGCTGACCAGCGGAACATCCACGATCGGGATCCCGGCACCCGCGACCAGCTCGTCGCTCCAGGTCGAGGTCGAGATCAACTGGTCGGTCAGGTCGCCCGCCACAGACCCCGCCTGCGGCGGTGCCGGTGGGGGCCCGGGTGGGGGAGCCGGTGGGCCGGTCGCGGCGCCGGGGCTTCCCGGACCGCCGGCGTGGATCGTTGGGCGCTGTGGGTGGTGCGGCTGATCAGACATCTTCGCTCCGCTGGTGATCAGAAGGTGAACTGCTCCTGGAGTATCCGTTCATCGAGGTTGTGCCCCTCGTCGAACAACACCCTGAGGGCACGGGTCGGGTCCTCACGGACCACCACGTGGTGCACCGCGGTGGTCTCCGATCCGTCGGCGGCCGCGGCGACCGGCCGCTTCTCCGCCTCGAGGACGTCGAACCGGATCTCGGTCTGGCACGGCAGCAGCGCGCCGCGCCATCGGCGCGGTCGGAACGCACAGACCGGTGTGAGAGCGAGCAGGGGGGAGTCCACCGGCAGGATCGGGCCGTGCGCGGACAGGTTGTAGGCCGTGCTGCCCGCGGGTGTCGACACCAGCACGCCATCGGCGATCAATTCCGGGACCCGGACCACCCCGTCCACGCTGATCCGCACCTTCGCGGCCTGGTGGGTCGAGCGATGCAGGGAGACCTCGTTGATCGCGAGCGCGGTGGCCTCCTCCCCGTCGACGGTGGTGACCTCCATCGCCAGCGGGCGCAACGTGGTCAGGCTCGCCTGGTGGAGTCGTTCGAAGAGGTCGTCCTCCTGGTAGTCGTTCATCAGGAAGCCGACGCTGCCACGGTGCATGCCGTAGACCGGGGTCCTGCGGCCCATCTGCTCGTGGAGCATGGCCAGCATGAACCCGTCACCACCGAGGGCCACCACGACATCAGCCACGTCGGTGTCGACCGTCGGATACCGCACCTGGAGGGTCGCGGCTGCCTCCTGGGCTGCCGGTGCCCGGCTGGCGCGGACCGCGATCCGTCGGAAGGTCGTGTCGGGATCGTCGGTCCGGGGCAGCGTGCCACGCAACGTGGCGCGGCTGTCTCCCGCCAGCCGATCCGGCTGACCATCCGGTTGCTGTCGCGGCCCCATGTCCGTCCCCAGTCGCGTCATCGTCCTGCGTCCCTGGAACGATGCTGGCAGCTGCCCAGGCGCTGCCCGTCCGCCCTCCCGCTCCCCGAGCGGTGTCGCGGGGTTTCCGCGTGAACCTCTGGCGGTGGCCTGAGCCGCGCCCTAAGGTTCGGCCCAGACGATCAGGCACGCGCATACTATGCGGTCGGGGACGTCAGGGGAGTGGTTTCTCAACTGCATGTCGGTGCGCCATGGGGCGATGGAGGCCAGGATGGGCGAGGGGACGGGTGACAGCGGATCGACGCCGTTCGACCCGAACATCGTCGGGGCGGCCGCGGCCGCGCGTGCCCGCGACCGGAAGCTACGCGCCCGCGCGGCCATCGGGGTCTCGGTCGCCGTCACCGTGGTCTGGGCCGTCTACGTCACGGTTGCGGGCCACTGGCCCAGGGTCGGCAACAACTGGGCTGCTGCGGTGACCATGGTCTTCGGCAGCTTCGTGGCCGGGTCGACGCCCCAGGGGGGTGGGGCCGTCGCGTTCCCGGTGTTCACCAAGGTCCTGGAGGTCCCGTCCGACGTCGCCCGGACCTTCTCACTGAGCATCCAGACGATCGGTATGGGGACCGCCTCGCTCGCCATCCTGATCAACCGTCGGCAGGTCGAATGGCGGGCGGTCGCCGTCGGCGGTGCCACGGCGGTGGTCAGCTTCGTCGCGATGCTCTTCCTGGTCGGCGACCCGAGCCAGCCGTTCTGGCCGTCGACGTTGCCGGGTGCCTACGTACGCGTGACCTTCACGCTGGTGCTCGCCGGGATGGCGTTCGTGGTCTACCTCGGTACCCGGGTCCTGATCCGCAAGGTGGATACCTCGCTGCCGCCGATGAACGCGCGGCTCTACATCGCCCTGGTGGTGGCGGGCATACTCGGGGGTCTGGCGTCCGCGTTGACCGGCTCGGGCGCCGATGTGATGATCTACCTGTTCATCGTGGTGTTGTTCGGGGTGGACCCGAAGGTCGGGGTGCCGTCTGCGGTGTTGGTCATGACCGCGGTCTCCGTGGTCGGCTTCGCGATCCTCGGTCTGGGCAACGGCCAGCTCTCGGTCGAACTCAGCCAGGGCGTCACCGGGGAGGTGGTCTCGATCGGCGGACAGCTCGTCAGTGGCACGCAGGTCGGCGGGGAACTCCTGCCTCGGTTCGGGGATGCCGGATCGACGTTGTCGGCACAGCGGTTCGACCTGTTCGGGATGTGGATCGCGGCGCTCCCGGTCGTCGCGTGGGGTGCACCGCTCGGTTCGTTCATCGCCGCACGCATGAAGTCGCGCCACCTCGTCTTCTTCGCGATCTCGTTGGCTCTGGCAGAGATCGTCAGCACCGCGATCTTCCTCGACGAACTGCACGAGCCGGGGTGGCTGTTGGCCTACACGGTGGTCGGGCTGGTCATCCTGATGGGTGGCCTCTACCTCCTCGCGAAGTACCGGCGCATCGTGTTCGGGTTGCCGGGCCTCTCGCTCGAGGAATCGCTGAGCCGCGGCAGCCTGGACGTGTCCACCGGGTACGAGCGGCAACTCGCCGACGAGCAGGGAAAGGGCGGTACTGATGAGACGGATCGCTGACTACGAACTCGAGGAGAGCCTCGGGTCCGGGAACCACGGAGAGTTCTTCGTGGCGAGACCTCCGGGTCGGCTCGGGCTCGAGGTGGACAGGGTCGCGGTCAAGGTGCTGTCACTCAACGCCAGCGATGACGCGTTCCGTCGCGTCGGCAACGAGCTGCAGCTGTTCGCCTCGGTGTCCTGCGACCAGTTGGTGCGGCTCTACGACGCCGGCCATCAGGGGGGCGTCTTCTACTACGCGATGGAGTACTTCCCGAGCGGCTCGCTCGGACGACCCGCGTCCGCGCCCGACCGATCGCAGGTGCTGCGCGCCGTTGCTGACGCAGCGCGCGCGGCCCATGCGCTGCATGAAGCCGGGGTCGCGCACCGCGACATCAAGCCCGCGAACGTCATGCTGGCCGATGGGGGCGGCAAGCTCTCCGACCTCGGGCTGGCCCAGATCCTGGCACCTGGACAGACGGTCACCGGCATCGGCCCGATCGGGACGATCGAGTACATGGAGCCCCAGCTGATCCTGGGTGAGCGTGCCGGCCGGGCGACCGACGTCTGGGCGCTCGGCACCACCCTGCACCGGGCCCTGTCCGGGGCCTCGGTCTACGGCTCGATCCCGGACGGGGATCTCCTGACGGCTCTCCGGCACGTCGTGCAGAGCGCCCCGGTCGTCGATGGATCCGTCGGTGATGCGGAGGCGGCGTTGATCCGGCGCTGCCTCGCCAAGGAACGAACCGACCGCCCGGCCACGGCCGAGGAGGTCGCCCAGGAGATCGACCAGCTTGTGGAGGCGTCATGACATCGGACCGTCGGCTCGAGATCGGTCGCGGGGACGGCACCGTCGTCGCCGTCCCCGGCATCGCGGTCTTCGTGGTGGGGGAACAACTTCCGCCGTCCCTGGACCAGGTCGTCCGGGCGGCGGCCGGGACCACGCCCCCCGGGCGTGACCTGGCCCGACGCCTCGCAGGCCTGTTGACCGGAGATGATGCGGCGGACATCCCGCCGTTCGGTGCGGTCGCGGACGCGGACGACGGACTGATCGTCTTCCTGTCGGGTCCGGTCTCGGCCACAGCCGTGGACGGGCAGGGGGCGACCGTGCGGCTGTCGGGCTCTGAGGCGACGACCTGGGTGGATCGCCTGCTCGGTCCGGAGACCGGTTCGATCCTGATCGGCCCGGACGCGGCCAGCGCCGCCGCAACGACCCCGTTCGAGCTGACGGCCGGCGTGGTGCCGGCGGGCTGGCTGCGCCTCACCGATGGGACCGCCGCTCCGTCTGGCGCGACACCGGACGTCGCGGCGCAGGCCCCACCCGAGCCCGCGGCCGCGCAGCCCGAGGCCCCACCGCAGCCGGAAGCGCCGCCGCAGCCGGAGTCGGTGGCCGCGCAGCCGGAAGCCCCGCCGCAGCCCGAGCCCGCGCCGCCGCACGCTGAACCGGCCCCGGCTCCGGCCGAGCCTCCGGCGCCATCACCGCAGCCCGAGCCGCCCGCGCAACCTGCAGCGCCCGCCGAGCCTGCCTCGATGCCGCCGCAGGATCCTCCGCCGGCTGCACCGGTGCCCGCCGAACCCGACCCGGAGACCGCACCGGTGTCGCCGCCGCCGATCCCACCGCCGGCAGCGACACCGTCGGCTGACGCGCCCGACACACCCGCCGCGCCGCCGGCCGACGAGCCCGTGACCGAAGCGATGCCGACGTCCTTCGAATCCTTCTCGCTGGCCCCGGACCGCGACTCGATCCGTGCGCCGCTCCCCACGGAGGCCGACGGCGAGGCCGGTGAGCCCGAGGAGGATGAAGAAGCGGTGCCCGAGCGCAAGATGGTCCAGGGGATCATGTGCTCACGGCACCACTTCAACAGTCCGGATTCGGCCTACTGCTCGTCGTGTGGGATCTCGATGGTGCACGCCACGCACAACCTGGTCACCCGGGAGCGGCCACCGCTCGGCTTCCTCGTGTTCGACGACGGGTCGACGTTCACCCTCGACGACCGGTACGTGCTGGGCCGGGAGCCGGAGACCGATCCGCTCGTCCAGGGCGAGGAGGCCCGACCCATCCCCCTGGAGGACCCGCAGATGAGCGTCTCGCGTGTCCACGCGGAGATCCAACTCGTCGGTTGGGACGTGCAGTTGATGGACCGCGGCTCCACGAACGGCACCCATGTGCTCAACGATCGTGGTGACGGTTGGGACCGGTTGGTGGCGAACCAGCCGAGGACCGTGCAGCCGGGAGCTCGGATCGCCGTCGGACAGCGCACGTTCGTCTACGAGACGCCGCAACGGGGGTAGTTGGCCCCTCCCGACGGCGTGCCGCGTCGTCGGGGCCGGGGATCCTCTCGCTACGCTCGCCTCGTCACGACCTGAAGGCCCGTCATGCCGCGCATCGCGATCGATGTCCTGCTCAAGCGTGAGATCCTGGACCCGCAGGGTCGCGCCGTCGAACAGGCGCTGCCGGGACTCGGCTACGACGCCGTCTCGGAGGTCCGCGTCGGCAAGCACCTCGAACTGTCGATCGATGCGGACGGCGACGAGCTCAGTGCGCAGGTCGACAAGCTCTGCGCCGACTTCCTCACCAACCCGGTCATCGAGTCCTACCGGTGGCGGGTCATCGGCGATGACGAGCGCGCCGACGCGTGAGCGGTGCGCCACACCTGACCGCGCGTGCGAGCGACTGAGACGGGACGAGCCACACATGTCCGACCGCGGCTCCTCGCTCCCGCCCCTGCGGGATGACGGCCTGCCGACGCTGCCGACGGGTGAACCCGTCCTGGCCCGCTGGTTCGTCATCGCGATGCTGCTGCTGGTGCCCGTCGCGGTCGGTGTGACGATCTGGGCGGTGTCCATGATCCCCCGGGGTGAGGCGATCGGTCCCGCGGAGCGACGACCCCCCGGCGACGAACTGGTCACCATCGAGCGCGGGGATGCGCAGTTCGGGCAGAGCACACAGACCGAACCCGGCCCCGATTGCGCGGTGTCGATCGAGCTCATCGGGGACGACGGGACCCGCGCCGCATCCGAGCGCGCGCTGCAGGCCGTCTGCCAGCTGCTGGACACCGGCGAGTTCCCGGCGGCCCGCGCGGGACTCGGTGACTGGATCCGCGGCGACGGCCGGCTGCGGATCGCGACCTTCGAGCTGTCCGGCGTCGAGAGCTCGGCCCGGGTCGAGGACGAGCGCATCGTGGTGGAACTCAACGCCAAGTTCCTGTTCGAGGATGCGACCCGGGCCGCGCCCCCGCTGCTCCACCAGCTCGTCCTGCTCGGTCAGCCGACCTGGCCGGGGCAGCCCATCAGCGCCGAAGCGGAGCTGGCCGCCACCCGCGCGCAGGCCGAGGCGTGTGCGCGCCTGGACTTCGGCGGTGATCCACCTCGCGGCTGCCTCGATGTCGATGAGCTCCTGGCTGAGGTCGATCCCCGGCAGCTGCTCCTCGACGCCGGGTTCCCATCGGAGTGATCGATCCAGCCGGCGGCCCTGCGTCGGTCGACGGGCGTGGACGGGGCTCGCGCTAGATTCGGCGGCCAGTCGATATCAACGGAGGAGGTCACGGTGCGCGTCGGAGTGGTCTCGTTCCCCGGGTCGTTGGACGATCACGATGCCGCGGTCGCGGTGGCGACCTGCGGGGGCGAGCCGGTCAGTCTGTGGCACGCCGACGCCGACCTCAAGGGCGTCGAGGCGGTGATCCTCCCGGGCGGTTTCAGCTATGGCGACTACCTGCGGTGCGGCGCGGTCGCGCATCGCGCTCCGGTCATGGAGGCGATCGCGGACTTCGCCCGTGACGGTGGACCGGTCCTCGGCATCTGCAACGGGTTCCAGGTGCTGTGCGAAGCGGGGCTGCTCCCCGGCGCGCTGCTGCGAAACGAAGGACTCCGGTTCGTCTGCCGCGACGTCCTGCTGGAGGTCGAGACGACCGACACGCCGTGGACCCGCGCCTACGCGGATGGTCCCCCGATCGTGGTCCCGGCCAAGCACGGTGAGGGTCGCTACCACGCGGACGAGCAGACCCTGGACGCGTTGGAGGCCGAACAGCGGGTGGTGGTGCGCTACGCCCGGGGGAACAACCCCAACGGATCGGCACGGGACATCGCCGGCGTCTGCAACGCGGCCCGCAACGTCGTCGGGCTCATGCCGCATCCGGAGCACGCCGTCGATCCCGTGCTCATGGGCGGCGAGGACGGTCGAGGCTTCTTCGACAGCATCCTCGAGGCCGCTGCCGCACCAGCGGGAGCCTGAAGGCGCGGTCCCGGCGAGCTCGGGTCAGATGTGGATGCCCTGGTCGGCCTCGCGGGCCTTCTGCCGCCGGAGCCACACGAACAACGCCAGGTGGGCGCCGATACCCAGGAACAGCACGCCGGCCGGGAACCACTCGCCCCGGAGGCCGAGCAGCACCGCGGCGACGAACGCGCAGGCCACCAGCACGGCGCGCAGGATGTTGAGGGCGTCCATGGAGCTGACCTTCGATGCGGGGAACGACGGGCGTCCACGGGGTTCGGACCCGCGACCCGGCCTGGCCGAGGGTACCGGGATGACATCGCGCGCAACCCGGCGCATAGGCTCCCCACCGGACCCACCGCTCGCCGCTCGTCCTCCCGGGAGCACCTCGTGACCGACGCCGCCACCTCGACGTTCCCGCCGCAGGAGACGTTGACCCCCGACCGTGCGCGTGCACTCGGCTACGAGCTCGGGCTGCGGGGCGACGAGTTCGACCGCATCGAGGAGCGGCTCGGACGCACGCCGACCGTGGCGGAGCTCGGGATGTACTCGGTGATGTGGTCTGAGCACTGCTCGTACAAGTCCTCCAAGATCCACCTGCGCGGGCTCGCCGGTGACGCACCCTGGATCCTGGTCGGGCCGGGCGAGAACGCCGGTGTCGTGGATGTCGGCGACGGGCTGGCGGTCGCCTTCAAGATCGAGTCGCACAACCACCCGAGCTTCGTCGAGCCCTACCAGGGTGCCGCGACCGGCGTCGGCGGGATCCTGCGCGACATCTTCACGATGGGCGCGCGGCCGATCGCGGTCATGGATCCGTTGCGGTTCGGGGA
>JAWLFE010000139.1:0-5602 GCA_041685735.1 Nitriliruptoraceae bacterium | reverse complement strand
GCACCTCCACCTCACCGGGGCTCCGACACCTATCCTGCCGGGTACCGACTCAGGGAGGACCGCGATGCACGCGTTCGAGCAGGTGATGGAGGCCAACGGGGAGTACGTCGCATCCGGGCGACACGCCGATCTTCCCGTCCGCCCAGCACGTCAACTGGCGATCATCACCTGTATCGATTGCCGGATCCCGGCCTTCTCGGTCCTGGGACTGGAACTGGGGGATGCCCACGTGCTGCGCAACGCGGGCGCCCGCGTGACCGATGACGTCCTGCGATCGATGGCGTTGTCCACCCATGTCCTCGGTACCCGCAGCGCTCTGGTGATCGGGCACACCCGGTGTGGACTGTTCGACCCGCAGGGAACGATCACCTCGACGTTGACCGAACTCATGGGGCATCTGCCGTTCAACCAGTCCTGGGGGACATTCACGGATCCGGAGGAGTCGATCCGGGCGGACTGTGACCGGTTGCTCCGTTGGCCGGACCGGCCGTCGGACTTCGAGGTCGCGGGGCTGCTGTTGGACATCGAAACCGGCGCGCTGACCACGGTCGTGCCACCACGGATGGCGGCACCGATCGCGGACGTCGTGGATCGGTCGTGACCTTCGACGTCGACCCGTCCGCCGGAACCCTGGCGGGAGACGGCGGCCCTCGTGCCATCCCGCGACAGCGAGCGGTCCCGGGGTTGATCGTCGAGGTGACGACCGACGGGTTCATCGGTGGGCTGATCCGGTGCACCGATCGGGAGGTGGTGCTGCGCGACCGGCGGGGGCGGGAACGTCGGTTCACCAACACCCCTGGAACGTTCCTCGTGGACGAACGGCGTGTGGCTCTCGTGCCCGACGGGCCGGCGCGCTCGCCGTCCGCGGCGTCCCAGCTGCCACGGACCACCAATTCCGGATCGCTGGCTGCACCGATGCGCGCCCGCGTCGCACGTGCGGGGCGGATCCTCGTCGAGGGTGTGCACGACGCGGAACTCGTCGAGCAGGTCTGGGGTGACGACCTCCGCATCGAGGGGGTCGTCGTCGAACCACTGCACGGGGCCGATGACCTGGCTGCGGTGCTACGCCATCACGGCCCCGGACCGGGTCGCCGCCTGGGGGTGCTGCTCGATCACCTGGTGGATGGCAGCAAGGAGTCCCACCTCGCACGTGCTGCCGCACACCCGCACGTCCTGATCACCGGGCATCGTTTCGTGGACATCTGGGCGGCCGTCCGTCCAGGCGCCGTCGGTATCGAGGCGTGGCCCGACATCCCCCGGAACCGCCCCTGGAAGGAGGGCATCGCCGAGTACCTGGGCGCGGCGGACGTCCACGACGCCTGGCGACGCATCCGGTCGAGCGTGACGACCTGGCACGATCTCGACCGTGACCTGATCGGTGCCGTCGAGTCACTCATCGACTTCGTCACCGCCGACGATGGCCCGGACCCAAACCCGGGACATGATCCGATCCGTTGACACGTCATCCAGCGAAGGTCGCGATGAGCTCGACGTCGGTCGCTCGGAGCGACCACCCCTCACCGGGATCGAGACCCGCGGCTACCTCCCCCGGCGTGGCGGCCGGGTGTGCCATCAGCCACGCGGTGACGCGGCCCTTGCAGACCTTGGTCCGGGCCGCGTTGGCCGGGCGTCCGTCCGGGCGGACGAAACCGACATCGATGACGTCGAGGTCACTGCGGACATGCCGGTCCCACATCCGGGCGTGTTCGCCGGGCAGCAGGTCCCACACCCGTCGACCGGCTCCGCGAACGCGGACCTGAGCGCTCAATCGGTCACGCCACCACGTCCCGATACCACCGATCGACGGCAGTGCGGCACCGAACTCCAACCGGTAGGCCGGGACCGGATCCTGCAGGTCGGCGAGTCCCAGCAGCGCCGACACGATCAGCACGTCCGCACCGATCCGATCGGGGTCGATGTCGGCCAGGCCGGCGTTGCCGTGGACGATCCCGGTGTACCGACGGTGAGCGGGAAGGGTCGGCGCGTCATCGAGGCCGTCGAGTTCACGACGTGCAACGCCCACGTCCTTCGCGCGCACCCCGGCGATCCGTGCCAACGCACGGTCGTCGAGCCCGGGGAGATCCGCGCGCACCGCATCCAGCAGGTTGCGCCGCTCCGTCGCCAACGGGTGCCCCGCGGTCAGGGTCGTGGCGTACGGGGGGCCGTCACCTCCAGATGCCTTGCCCTTCGACGGCGGCAGCAGGAGCAGCGGCCGGTCGGACCGGTCGGTCTCCCCCGCCGTCAACGCGCGAGCTCGGACGACACGTCGACCGCCACGGTGACCGTGGCGCCGGGTTCGACGCTCGTCGACCGGCCGTGGACCAGGACAGGCACGGCGTTCGAGGAGGTTGCGTCAACGCTCAGTTCGACCTCGTCCTGCCGGGCGCGGACCCGGAGCCAACATCCGCGGATCGACAACCCGAAGCTCAGTTCCTCCCACCCCTCCGGTAGCCGGGGGTTGACCTCGACGTGCTCATCACGGACGTGGACACCACCGAAGCCCAGGACCGCGACCTGCCAGGCGGCCCCGCACGCCGCGGTGTGGATGCCGCCGATGAACGTGCCGCCCGGCATCGGGTTGTGATCCGCCAGCAGATCGACCGTCGATCCCTTCATGAACAGCTCGTAGGCTTCGCGCACGCGGCCGAGGCGAGCGGCGACCAGGCCGTACATCGGACGTGACAGCGACGATCCATGCTGGGTGCGCGGCAGGTAGTAGTCGAAGTTGGCCTGGATGACCTCGCCATCGAAACGCTCCGGCTGGTTGACGAACAGCTGCACCACGTCCGGCTGCTTGATCACCTGGGTGTGATGGGCGACGCCGTTCGGCCAGCCCCAGTACTCGTTCGGATCCTGCAGGCGTGTCTTCAGGATGTCGGGTGTGGTGTCCTCGTGGTCGAAGTAACCGACGAACTGCTCGATGATCCCGGTCTCCGGGTCCGGTTCGATGGTCACCAGGCGACCGTGGACGTCCTTCCACAGGTCGTACTCGTCGTCGGAGAGGCCGATCGACCGCTGCAACTCAGCCAGGCGGTCACGATCGTTGGCCCGCAGCTCCTCGTAGAGCGTGATCGCCTCGGCCAGCGCCACCCTGGACTGCTCGACGGTGAACACGTTGTCGTCGACGTTCTCGTGGTACTCGTCCGGTCCCTGGAGTCGGATGAGGTGGTAGAGGCCGTCGGCCGGGCGGTAGTAGACGAGTGACGCCAGGAAGCGGGCGACCTCGAAGACGATCTCTGCTCCATGCCCCGCGACGAAGTCGTGGTCCCCCGTGACACGCACGTACCCGTCGATGGTGCAGGCGATGTCCGGCGAGATGTGGATCTGCCAGTCGTTGAAGTGGTTGCGGATCGGGCGACCCGTGAGTACGTCCACGAAGAAGAAATCGGGACACAACTCATCCCCGGTGTCGCCGCTGATCCATGCGTAGAAGGCGCCCGCGTACCCCAGCCGCTCGGCCTTCCGGCGGGCGCCGGCGAGCGTGCGGTATCGGTAGATCATGACGTTGCGGGCGATCTCGGGCACGGTGTGCACCCACATCGGCAGGTTGAACACCTCCTGATCCCAGAAGGCCGCACCCTGGTAGGCCTGGCAGGACAACCCGCGGGCCCCGATCGGCAGGTGATCGGCATGCATCGGGGTCGCGATGATGTTGTGGTACAGGTTGTAGCGCAGCACCGTCTGGGCGAGTTGGTCGCCCGTGATCTGCACATCCACGCGGTTCCACAGCGCATCCCATGCCAAAGCGTGGCGCGCCAGCAGGGGCTCGTACCCCTCGGCGATCGCGGACCGGGCGACGGCGAGCGATTCCCGGAGCGGGTACTCGACGTCATTGCCCGAGTAGACCGTCATGACCTGATCGACGACGACGATGCCGTCGTCTCCGACCTCGACGTCCATGACCCGACGGAGCTGCCGCTCGTCCTGGACGACGCGTTCAGCGTGGACCCGTCCACCATGGATCCGGACCGCCTGCGCGACGGCGATCGGCAGGCCCCGTTCGGTGGTGTTCATACGCATCGCGAGCGCGTCGTCGTGGACCTGCGGCTCCACGAACGCGAAGTGGTCGCCGTTCAGGCTCCAGACCTGCCCGTCGATGCCGGAGGTGAACGTCAGCCGGTCACCGGGTGTCGCGAACACCCGCTGCCGCTGAGCGAGCAGGTGACGCTCATCCATGGAGGCGAAGCGCTCGTCGACGAGCTGGCGGATCGGTCCCTGCGCCGGCGCGTACCGACGGTGTTGCCGGCCGTACCGGACGTCCAGACGTCGCTCCAGCAGGTCGCGGTCAGAGGTCACCTCATGAGCCGGGACGGCGATCGCCTGCCCAAGGTGCTCCCAGGTCGCGAACAACCCGTTGGGCACGTTGCACAGTTCGGACCACTTCCCGTCGGCGTTGTCCCAGGTGTCGGAGACCGTGCACCCGACGGTCGCACCACGGTCCCACTCCGGCAGGGTGCCGCGGTAGCCGAGGTAGCCGTTGCCGGTCAGGTGGCTCGTCGCGACGTTGACGATCTGCGCGGGATCGTGATGGTCATCGACCACCACCCAGCCGTCCGAGAGGACGGGGCCCTGCCCCAGGCGCTGTTCGTTGCAGGCGACGACGCGGGTCAGATCGACGTCAGCGGTGGTCAGGAAACGGTGATGTGCGTGTCCGACCCGTGCCTTCGGACCGACCCCGACGGCCGTCATCCCGGCCGCCAGCGCGGCGTCGACGCCCGACTCCGCGTCCTCCACGACGACGCAGGCGTCGGGAGCCAGTCCCAGCAGCTCGGCTGCCGCGAGGAACAGGTCAGGAGCCGGTTTAGCGTCCTGGACCGTGTTGCCGTCGGCGATCGCGTCGAATAACCCGGCCATGCCCAACCGGTCGAGGACGAACGGCGCGTTCTTGGACGATGATCCGATCGCCACCTTCATGCCCCGCCGCTTGGCGTCGATGACGAGTGCGACCGCGCCGGGCAGGGCATCCTGCGGCCCCATCTGCTCGAGCGATGCCAGGTAGAGCTCGTTCTTGCGCTCCATCATGTCATCGAAGTGGCTCGGTTCGACCTCCCGGTCGCCGAGCAGGAGTCGCAGGGAATCGCGGCGGGAGACCCCCCGGAGCTGCTCGTTGGCATCGCGGTCGAACGGCAGGCCCTCGTCATCCGCCAACCGCTGCCAGGCGAGGTAATGGAACTCGGCGGTGTCGGTCAGCACCCCGTCGAGGTCGAAGATCACCGCGCGCTGCTGCTGGTCTGTCACGACGTCATCCCCGTCGGTCCGTGTGCCCCCAGGCCGGGTCCTGACCTGGGTACGGGTGACCCTACAGCTGCCGCTCGGCGGGTGTCAGTCCCGCAGCTCGTTGGACATCATCTCGGCGACGAGCTCGGAACACGTGGGACACATCGGATACCGCGACGGATCCGCGTTCGGCTTCCAGCGCTTGCCACACAGCGCGGTGACCGCCTTGCCGGTGCGTTGCGCCTTCTCGAGCTCGCGGCGTGAGACGTAATGCGCGAAGCGGTCGTGGTCGCCATCGTCGGTCGACGGGGCAGGACGGGTCTCCGGTTCGACGACCGGGGCGGGGTGCGACGTCGTTGCAGCCATACCCCAACCCTACCGTGGG
>JAWLFE010000138.1:0-5613 GCA_041685735.1 Nitriliruptoraceae bacterium | reverse complement strand
TGATGTTCAAGCGTTGGCTTCCCATGCTGCCAGCATACACGCGACGACACGATCCGTTCAGTCCCGTTCCAGCGGGCTCCGGTCGGTGCGCAACGCCCGTTGCTGCGACCCAGGTTCGGGCGAGGCGATCCCGGTGTGTTGCCCGTCCCGCGTTGCCCGACATAACGAGCAGCGTTACTATTCGGTCATGATCCGTACCTACCGCGATCGCGACACCGAACGTCTTACCGTACGGCAGCGGGTCAAAAAGTGGTCACCGGAACTGAGCAAGGCTGCGCTGCGGAAGTTGCGCATGCTCGACGCTGCCGAGGAACTCACCGATCTGCGGGTCACGCCCGGTAACCGGCTCGAGCGGCTCAAGGGCGATCGAGCCGGCCAGTACAGCATCCGCATCAACGATCAGTGGCGCATCTGCTTCCGCTTCGAAGGCGGCAACGCCTACGACGTCGAGATCGTGGACTACCACTAGGAGGTGAAACGCATGACGAAGCTGCCCCCCGTCCACCCCGGCGAGGTCCTGCTCGAGGAGTTCCTCGAACCCGTGGGGTTGTCGCAGTACCGGCTGGCCAAGGACATCAGCGTCCCGCCGCGCCGCATCAACGAGATCGTCCACGGTAAACGGGCCGTCACCGCCGACACGGCACTGCGGCTGGCCCGCTACTTCGGCACGACCCCACGCTTCTGGCTCAACCTCCAGGGCCAGTACGACCTCGACACCCAAGCTGATCTCCTCGGCGACCGCCTCGACCACGAGGTCACCGCGACGGCGGGCTGAACCCATCCGGCCAAGGCACCCACCTGCCGGGTTCCGAGACCGAGCACCAACGCCCGTGGTAGCTATCCGTTCCGTGGTGGTACGTGTCTGCGGTTTCGGGTCGAGGATGCGCATGGGGGTTGTGGTTGCGGCATGGTGCGTCTGGCACGAGACGTGGCTGCTCACTGGTCGGGGCGAGTGAGGCTGGCGGCATCGCCGTAGGCGAACGACTCGGCGATCAGCCAGACACCTGTGGGTTCACCGCCGAAGCCTTCCTCGGCGAACAGCGGGAACCCGGTGTCTAGGTGTGCGATGGCTCGGGCGACGCCTTCCTCGTCGCTGGTGCACCGGTCGAGTTCGGCGGTGCACCCGACGATGTTCGGGGTGACGTACGCCTCCACGTCGTCGGCCTCGAGGCCGAGCGAGTGCACGAGGTCGACGCCGCCCGGGATCTGGTCCAGCGGAACCACGACACGCTCGATGAGGCCGACCGAGTCGCGCCACCCGGAAATGAGGGCCGGGCCCGCCCCCCGCGGGAAGTTGCCACGAGGGTCCTCGATCATCTCTCCACTCTCCGGGTCGAGCATCATCCGGCCGTCCCGTTCCTGGTCGAAGACCCGGACTCCGCCATCATCGCCATGCGCCTCCAACGTCCAGTCGGACCACGACGTGCCGGAGAACACCAGCGAGTAGTCTCTGTGGTACTGCCGGTAGACAAGTTCGATCGGCCAGTGCGACACAGCCGACCCGGCCTCCGGTGCACGCTCCGTTGTTCGCGGCGCCGCGTCGGTCGTCTGCGTGGAGGTGGTGTCGCAGTCAGGTAGATCATCGCCGTACCAGCGACCGCCGATGGCCGAAACGACCTCGCCTGCGCGGTCGTGGAACAGCAACAACGTGGACTGGATGTTGTGACAGAATGGGTCACCCACATCGACGTGTCCTTCGAGTGAGATCTCCGCGTTGGTCACGTCGGTGGCGTCGAGGAAGATCACGGTCGTTCCCCGTTCGGGGGTGCGAATCTGGGCGATGCCGGTGGTGCCCTCGAACGCGCGATGAAGCCCGGTGGAGACGTCGCGAGGGCGCCAGAACATCGACGGTTCCTCGGTCGCGCTGATCGGATGCTCGAGCCCGGCGGCAAGCTGCGTGACCTCCCACACCTGCGGCGTGGTGTCCGTCGCCTCGAGGTAGAGCTCCACGGTGCGGTCGGCCTCGTTCTCGATGACGAGAGCCACCATGCCTGTTGGCTCATCCCCAGGCGCGCCGCTGCGATCGATGATGGCGGCATCGTCCCAGCCGAGCACCTCAGCGGCGAACGCAAGGCCCGCATCCTCGGGCGAACCAGGTTCGGATCGCCACACGTAGCTCTGCCCGAGCGTGAACCCCTCGTAGATAGGCGCATCGACGGCCTGGTCGGGTTCGGGTCCGTCAGCGATCTCAAGTTCCAGGTCGCCGCCGGCGACCATCGGCAACGCAACGAACGACACGAGCGCCAGCATCGCAACGACACCGAGGCCCGCACCGGCGTGGGCGAACCGCGTCTGGCGCTTGGCCTTGCCGATGACTGCGCCGGTGTCCAGCGGCCGGGTCGGTTCGTCCGCGGTGCGCTGCAGTAGATCGGTCACGTCACGAGACATCGTTGGCCTCCTCGACCACCGGATCCTTGAATTCGAGGGACGCCCGCAGATGCGTGACCGCCCGGTGGGTCAACGCCCGCACCGCACCCGGGCTTGTGCCGAGTACCTCGGCTACCTGGTCCACCGACAGGTCCAGCACGTGACGCAACACCACCGCCTCACGCTGCGCGGTGGTCAGCGTCTGCAGCGCGGCACGCACCAGCAGCTGGTCCTCAACCGCGGCGGGACGCCCGACATCCTGCTCGGGGCCGTGACGGTCACGGGCACGGCGTTCGGCACGCTGCCGACGCCACGCCGAGTTCGCCAGGTTCACCGCCACCCGGTAGGTCCAACCCTCCGGCGACGACATGACCGAGACGTGGCTCCAGCGGCGACATGCGCGCACCAGCGCTTCCTGGACCAGCTCCTCAGCCAGGTGAACGTCACCGCAGTAGTGCGACATCGCCGCGACCAGACGCGGCCACGCCGCAGCGCAGAAGCGCTCCTGCGCCTGGCGCGTGTCCGTCACCGTCATCCCCATCGTTCAGCAAAGTGTCGCTCATCTACAACACGCACGGGCGCACCGCTGCGTTACGCCCAACAGTGAGGAACCTCACGTGAGCAGCAAGACATCCACCGTGTGCGCAACGCCCGGATGCGCCATGTTGAGGAACCTCTTGGCACTTGGCCGCCCGCACCGTAGTATGTACGTGATGACGTACAGGAGTGGTGATGCCGGAGACGATCAGCGAGGCCCGCACGCGCCTTCCGGCCCACGTGCGCCGGTTCCGTGAGCAGGGCTTGGACGCCGACCCGGTGGTCCTGGGCGACCGGCGACACCCCGATGCTGCACTGCTGCCGTACGAGACCTTCAAGCTGCTGCTCGATGTCGCGGAGGATGTTGCGATCGCGCAGCGCATCCGGGAGCGAGACGCCGCCGACGATGGCACCCGGACAACACTCGCCGAGGCCGCCGGTGAGTTCGGTATCGACCTCGAGACGCTGTGACCCTTCGGTTCGAGCGGGTCACGTTCCTCGATGAGGCGATGGGCGACCTGCGAAGCCTCGCCAAGCGATCGCAGGTGGTGCTCGTCGAGGTCTTCCGGCTCCTGAAGGCGCTCGATGCAGGTGCGCTCTCGCCGGTGGCGCTCCACGACTACGCCAAGACGGGGGACCTCACCGACTGCGGCAAGATCGTCGTCGATCTGGACGATCAGCCGGAACACCGGATCGTTGTGCGCGACCTCGGTGCGGGGAACTTCGAAGTGAGCGAGGTCATCGCCATTGAAGATCGCGCCGATGATCTGCCCTACCTGCTGGCCGGGCTCCGGCTGGGGCGGCTCGAAGATCCCGTGCGCAGATCGGATGCCCAACGACGCGTGGACCGCATCCGACGGCTGCGCGACCAGTAGCTGCAGCGCTCCGTGGATCCACCAGCCCACACCCCCGCTTGCCCAGCCACCGTATGTACAACGCCCTCATGGTTGTCGGGTAGTCGCGCAGCGAATCCTGCTCAACGCAATCACACGGGGGCGCGGCCCGCCTGCAGAGCACCGGTCGCAGGCATTCGACGTGTGACGCGCCGTCGGGCTGCCCGGCAACGACGGCAGCAGCCCGACGGCTTCACGGTCCGACGGTCAGGCGGGCGGGCCGCGCTGGAGCCATTTGTAGAAGGCGTCGACGTCACCGTCGAACGAGTACACCACGTCGTCGACCGTCGGGAACTGCAACGTGGTCGCGTCCAACGCTGCGAGTAGTGCCGTGGATCCCGCCGACGTCGATGCGTTGGGGATCACGGTCTGCAACGACGGGTCGAACGAGACCTCGGCGACACCCGAATCGAGGCGCACCGAGGTGAGCATCCCCGCGGTCTCCTCGGAGAACCAGCTCCAGTAGCCCTGCTCCTGCTCGGCTGCGGTCGGGCCCTCGAGCAACGCCTGCAGGGCTCCCGACAGCACGCGCGGGAGCTCGACGTCACGCTCGACCGCGAACACCTCGGTGTCCCCGCCGCGATCGGGGTTCGTGAAGTACACCTCCACGGTGGCCGTTCCCGACTCGAGCTCCGGCTCGGTGGTGCCATCGGTCGGTGGGGCCGCGTCCCCGTCGGGTGGGGCGAGCTGCAGCCACTCGTAGAACGCCTCCACGTCGCCGTCGAGCGAGTAGCGGCTGTCGGTGATCTCGGGGAACTGCCGCGTCGTCGCATCCAGTTCAGCCAGCAGGACCAGAGACCCGGCAGACGTGGACGCTCCGGGGATCGTCGTGCGCATCGCGTCATCGAGATCGACGTGCGCCACCCCGTCCTCGACACGGACCGATCGCAGCATCCCAGCAGTGTCCGGCGAGAACCAACTGGAGAAGCCCTGATCGCGCTCCTCGACCGTGGGGCCCGCCAGGAGTTCGCGGACCGCCGCCGTCGGCAGGTCGTCGTCCGTCGTCGTACGCCCCACCGGATAGACCTCGCCCTCGGCACCGAGTTCGAGGTTGGTGAAGAAGACCTGCAACTCGCGGGATGTCGGCTCCGTCGCCCCATCGTCCTCGGCATCCGGATCAGGGTCAGCTTGTTCGTCAGATGGCTGATCCGGCGCGTCGGTGTCGGTCTCGGTGTCACCGTCACCGCTGCAACCGACAAGCACCAGGACCAGGGTCGCCAGCAGGGTGGTCATCGCCACCCGTCGAGATCGCCGACGATCCAGCCGTATCCGCATCGACGTCTTCATGACCGCCTCCCCAACGTCGCTCTTCACCCCCTCGACGTTCCGTTGACGACGGTACGCAGCCGGCACGACCACGGACAGAGGCCCCCTGCGGTGCCCGCGCGGGACCTCCGACCCTCGCCACCGGCCCGCGGCCGCATGAACTCAGGACCAACCTCCCTGGCGGTTGTCAACCGTCTCGCCGCCTGCCTCATCCACACCGCTGCGGCGGCTGCTCTGAACGTCGCTCCCGGGCGCACCCCGCGACCCTGAAGCGGCATGTGCGCGCCACCAGACGAGGTCTCACCACGCCCGCCCGCCCGCTCGCGACCGACCGTGCGCACAAGTGTCGGCCGAGGTTGATCAGCCATGCGGATCGCACGGCATCTGCGCTGCAGTGCAACTGCAGCGAAACCCCACAACGAAGCCTGCGGCCGGGCTCAACGACCAATAGCCAACGCCCGGATCATCTACGTAGCTGCCGCGGCCTTCTCTAGGTCGGTTGACCGCGATTGTGCGCGTAGCGACGGTCATCCCACGCTGGAAACAACGA
>JAWLFE010000044.1:0-22931 GCA_041685735.1 Nitriliruptoraceae bacterium | reverse complement strand
GTCGCGCTCCATGTCCGTCGGCGGCGTCGCCGTCGCCGGGGCGGTCGAACGGGTGCTCACCGCCGCCCGAGCCGCGGCCGGATCCCTGCTGGAGGTCAACGCGCACGATCTCGAGGTGGCCGATGGTGGGCTGGTGGTCCGCGGCGATCCGGGCACCCACCTGAGCTTCGCCGACATCGCGACCGCGCTCGAGAACCGCGAGGTCGAGGGGATGGACTGCCTCCAGGCCATCCACGACCACGATCCCCCCGGGTTCACCTTCCCCTACGGGACCCACGTCGCGATCGTCGAGGTCGATACCGAGACGGGCCAGGTCGAGCTGTTGCGCTTCGTCGCGGTCGACGACAGCGGCGTCATCATCAACCCGGCGCTGTTCCAGGGACAGGTCCATGGCGGCGTCGCCCAGGGCATCGCCCAGGCGCTGTACGAGGGCGTGGTCCACGACGACGAGGGCAACCTGCTGACCGGCTCACTGCTCGACTACCTCGTGCCGACCGCTCCCGATCTGCCCCACATCCAGACCCTGACGACCACGACCCGGGGGGACAACGCGTTGGGCACCAAGGGCGTCGGGGAATCCGGGACCATCGGCGCGCCGCCAGCCGTCATGAACGCCGTGGTCGACGCGCTCCGGGGGTTCGGGGTCGAGGACATCCAGATGCCCTGTACACCACAGCGCGTCTGGGAGGCCATCCGGGCCGGGCGGTGAGTCGAAGAGGGCCCGTCCGGCGCTCGCCGGCTCCTCAGCGGCGCAGCGAGGGCTCCGGGCGTCCGACCGCGAGGTAGATGATCGAGCCGATGATCTGTGTGAACACGATCACCAACACCCAGATCAGCTGGGTGCCGTTGCGGAACCGGTCATCACTCGGCACCTTCAGGACATCCACGAGCGTCCAGACCCAGAGGACGAACAAGCCGAGCCCGATCAGCCCGACCACAGCGGCGAGCAGCGCGATCTCCATCAGGTCTCCTCGTCACCGACGACGTCGACGGTCTCCATGGCCACCCGGCCGAGGTGGTCGACCCCGCGATCGAGGACCCGGAGGTCCAGGGTCCGGAGGGCAGCGACCGGCGCCAACCCGGCCCAGTGTCGGGCGACCGCCAGTGGATGTCCAGGGTCATCGGGCCATCCGACGACCGCCAGGGGCACGGGGAGGCCACCGAGCTCGTCAGCGGACGGTGCGACACCACCATCCAACGCCAGCAGCGTTGCCGTCAGGCTGTCCGCATCGTGCGACCGGTAGTCACGCACGAGGGTCTCCCGCAGCCACGGCGCGAGGTCCGTGGCAGCCTCCAGCCGCGCGATGACCGCAGCGATCCCAACCCGGCGGACCTCGGCGGCGACCGCGGCATGCACCCCGTTGCCTCCGCGCGATGCCCCCGTCCAGGCCGGCAGACACGCCAGGACGACCTCTCCGGGGACGTCTCCGGCTGCGACCGCACGGACGGCCGCATGGCCGCCGAGCGAGACCCCGCCGACCACGTCGATCGGTCCCGCGACCGACGCCACGACCACCCGGAGGTCCGCCGCGTGCACCTCGAGGTGGTGGTCCGCCGGATCGCGTGCCGGATCGGAGCAACCGTGACCGCGGAGGTCGAAGGTGACCAGCCGACGGCCGGATGCCAGGACCGGGCCCGCGAACGCGTCCGCGATGAACCGCGCCGAGGAGCCGGCTCCGTGGGCCAGGACGACCGCCGACCGGCCCCCGTCGCCGACCTCGGTCACCCGCAACCGGGTGTCGTCCGACCCGACCACGGTCCGGTGACGGGCCGACATCGGACCCGCATCGACGACCATTCAGCGCACCGCGTCGAGCAGTTCGTCCAGGGCGGTCGGCGTCAACTCCCCCGTGTGATGGGCCACCAGGGTGCCGTCCGTGTCGAACAGCACCGTCGTCGGCATACCCCGCCCCTCGACCGCGAACGCGACCTCGCCGCCGATGTCGAACAGCGTCGGGAACCGGATGCCCTGTTCCTCGACGAACCGCTCGGCATCCTCCCGGTTGTCCAGGTGGTCGATACCCAGGAACGCGATGTCCGGGTTGGCGTCGTAGGCGTCGAGCAGCACGGGCAGCTCCCGCTCACAGGGGCCGCACCAACTCGCCAGGATGTTGACCAGGACCGGTCGGTCGTCCGCGTTCTCGCGCCGGATCCAGGCGGCCGCCTCCTCCCAGGCACCATCGACCAGGACGGCGTCCCGGGGCGGGACCGCGTCCGGCTCCTCGACGCCCTGCACGCTGACACGGTCGTCGGCACAGCCGGCGAGCATCGCGGCGAACACGAGCAGCACCAGCCCGCGCCGGAGGGCTCCACGGGCGAGGAACCGTCGTCGGTCAGCCATCCGGTGACCCGGTCAGCCGCGGGACGGCACGTCGGCGAGCACGGCCGCGGACGCCGCGAGGAACTCCTCGGTCTCCTCGGTGGTGCCGACCGTCGCACGGAACTGCTCGGTCATGCCGTACGGGACCAGGCCGCGGACACCGACCCCGTGGGCCCCGTACACGTCGACGATCGGTCCCGCGTCGGTGCCGCACTCCACGGTGAGGAAGTTGCCGAGCCCGTCCGTGAACGGCACCCCGAGCTCCCGCAGGCCGGCCGCCATCTGCTCCCGGCTCACCCGGGTGCCCTCGATCGTCGCCGTCAGGTGATCGGTGTCGTCCAGGCTCGCGATGGCGGCGGCCTGCGCGGCGGTCGTCACGTTGAAGCGGGGGCGACGGGCGTCCATCGGGGCGATGTGTTCGGCCGGGCCGATGACGTAGCCGACGCGCAGCCCGGCCAGGGCGTAGGCCTTGGAGAACGTGCGCATCGTCAGCAGACGTGGGTGCGACAGCCCGAGTTCCGCGACCGTGGCGTAGTCGCGCTGTCCCGTCGCGAAGTGGTGGTAGGCCTCGTCGATCCCGATCGTGATGTGCTCCGGCACCCCGGCGACCAGTGCACGCAGCTGCTCGCCCGTCAGGTGCGTGCCCGTCGGGTTGCCCGGGTTGTCGATCAGGATCACGCGGGTGTCGTCGGTGATCGCCGCGAGCAGGGCATCGACGTCACGCCCGTAGCCGTCCGCGTCGCCGGTGGCCGGTCCGCGGTCCGCCACCTCGACGTAGGTCGCCTGGGCGTTCGCGCTGGCCAGGCGGTAGACGATGAACGAGTGGGCGAAGGCCAGGACCTCGTCGCCGGCGTTGCACAGGTGTGGCACGGCGTCCATCAACAGGGCCGCCGACCCCGTCCCGACCGCGACCTGATCGAACGCGACCCCTTCGTGTGCGGCGATGGCCTGGCGCAGGGCGATGCTCTGATCATCGGGGTACCGGTGCGCCTCGACGAGGGCATGCTGCGCGGCCGCGACCGCGGCGGGCGACGGACCGAACGGTGATTCGTTCGACGAGAGCCGGACCCGGGCGCCGACCGGTGGTCCGACGCTGTCCGATGCGGAGACGCTTGCGCCCATCCTGCGATCCTCCCGGGAACGACGTGCCGATGACTAAAGGTAGAGGCCGGTCGCGCCATCCCGCCGCACGGAGGCGACCGCGTGCACGTCCCGCTCGCGGACGATCAGGTACGCGTCTCCCTGGACGTCGACCTCGATGGCGTCGTCGGGGAGATACAGGACCTCATCACCGACATCGAGGTGTCGGACGTGCGGGCCGATCCCGATCGTCTCACCCCACAGGCCCTTGCGGTCCATCGACCGGGCGGTCGCGGGGATCAGGATGCCGCCCTTGCTCGTGCGTTCCGCGTCACCGGGCGGCGCGACGAGCACACGATCGCCGAGGACCGCGACACTGCGGCGGACCGCGGCGACCTGCGGGTCGTCATCGTCGGGCGGCGGGGTGGGTTCGGGAGCGCTCATGGACGGCAGCCTACCGTCGGCCAGTGGGGGCTCCGGCCGAGCACCGCGTCCGTGGACGTCACTGGACCCGGACGAAGGTGTGACCCACGATGTGGGGTGGGAGCGCGGCGTCGCGGACGGATCCCGCCACCTCGACCCACCCGTCACGGCGTTCCTTGACCTCGGCGTGACACCCCGGAACGAACCCGCAGCCCTGGAGCAGTTGCAGGGCCTCGTCGTCGGCTTCGAGCGTCTCGGTGATGCGCACGACGATGACCGGGCCGGCGGGGGCCTGGTCCAGCCGCACGGCGTCGGACTGGTCGGGCCGGTTGCGCGATCCGGGGATCGGGTTGCCGTGCGGGCACGTTCCCGGGTCGTCCAGCAGGTCGACCAGCCGCTCCTCGACGTCATCGGAGATGACCCCGTCCCAGCGCTCGGCCTCGTGGTGCACCTTCCACCAGTCCAGCCCGATCACGTCGATCAGCAACCGTTCCGTGAGCCGGTGGCGCCGCACCGCCGTGACCGCCAGGTCGAACCCGTCGTCGGTCAGGGTCAGGATGCCACCGTCCACGGTGATGGCGCCCCGGACCTCGAGGTCGTGGACCACGGCCGCGGCCTCGACCACGTCGACCGGGAGTGCCGCGACGAGGTCGTCCGCCGTGCACCGCTCTCCACGCTCGGAACGGTCGAGCAGGACCTCGAGGGCCTCGGTGATCGCGGTGGGATCGGGTCGCTCGTCCGTCACGGTCGTGGCGGCGGTGGGGTGCTGTGGCACGGGAGCTCCTGGCGGGGTGGCGTCGACCACCCTATGAAGGGTAGCCTAACCATCGAGGCGGACCGATCGCGATCCGTCCCCGTCGACCGAGGTAGCCCCCCAGGAGCGTCAGGAGCGTCATGAGCGTCATGAGCGTCATGAGCGTCATGAGCGCCGCTGAGCCCGCCGCCGACCACGCGGCCCTGCGGTGCGTCGGTCTGACGAAGCGGTTCGGTGACACGCTCGCTGTCGACCGGGTCGACCTCGAGGTCCCGCGTGGCAGCCTCACCGCGCTGCTCGGGCCATCCGGGTGCGGCAAGACCACGATGCTGCGGATGATCGCGGGCCTCGTGACCCCGGACGGCGGACGGATCGAGATCGACGGCCGCACGGTCACCTCAGCGGACGTCGCCATCCCGCCGGAGCGGCGCAACGTCGGTCTGGTGTTCCAGGACTACGCCCTGTTCCCCCACCTGACCGTCGCTCGGAACGTCGGCTACGGCCTGCGGGGGATGTCGCGTCGCCAGCGGAACGCCCGGGTGGCCGAGGTCCTGGACCTGGTGGGCCTCGGCGCCCTGGCGGACCGGCTCCCGACCGCGATGTCGGGTGGTCAGCAGCAGCGGGTGGCCCTGGCGCGTGCGCTGGCGCCGGCACCGGACCTGGTCCTGCTCGACGAACCGTTCTCCAACCTCGATGCTGCGATGCGCTCCAGCGTCCGTGAGGAGGTCCGGACGATCCTGCGGGCCGCGGATCAGACGGCGGTCTTCGTCACCCACGACCAGGAGGAGGCCCTGTCGCTGACCGACCGCGTCGCGGTCATGCACGAGGGGCGCCTCCACCAGCTCGCCGATCCCCAGACCCTCTACACGACGCCGGCGACCCGGTTCGTCGCAGAGTTCGTCGGCGACGCCGAGGTTCTGCCCGGGACACGGGCGGGGCGCTACATGGTGGACACCACCATCGGCCGGCTGCCGACGGTCTCGCCGATCGACGGCCAGCGGGTGACGGCGGTGGTGCGGCCCGAAGCGCTCCGACTGCGCGCGGACCGGGACGGCTGCGCCACCGTGGTCGGCATCTCGTACTTCGGGCACGACCAACTGGTGCAGGTCCGGTTGGACGATGGCCGGCACCTGCAGTCGCGCCGCGGTCCCCGCCTGGACCTCGAACGTGGGACCCGGGTGTCACTGACGGTCGACGGACCGGTCGTCGTCTTCGAGGACGGTCAGGACCCGACCGACGGGGACGCCGATGTCCGTCGGCCCGATCTCCAGCCGATCGGCTGACCCGCACGATCAGATCTCGCGGCGCTCCCGGATCATCGTGATCGCGAGCGGGACCGACCCGAGGACCACCAGCAGCATCGCCGGGATCGCCGCCCGGGTGAAGAAGGCCTCCTCGGTGGCAGACCAGACGCGCACGGCCAGCGTGTCGAAACCGATCGGCGACAACAGCAACGTCGCGGGCAGCTCCTTCAGCACCGTCAGGAACACCAACGCTCCCCCGGCGATCGCGCCGCGGCGGGCCAGGGGCAACGTCACGCGGCGCAGGGCCGTGAGTCTGGCGGAACCGAGGGTGCGAGCCGCCGCCTCGACGTTGCCTTCGACCTGGAGCAGTGACGAGCGGATCGCACCGACCGCCTGGGGTAGGAACAGCACGACGTAGGCGAAGATCAGCATCGCGAGGGTCTGGTAGAGCGACGGGACCAGGCGGATGCCGACGAACACCAGGGCCAGGGCGACCACGATCCCGGGCAGCGCGTACCCCGTGAAGGACGCGCGCTCGGTCAGGCGTGCCCACCGGGACGGGCTCCGCGCCGACCAGATCGCGACCGGAACGGCAGCCAGGACCGCAACGGCCGCGGCCAGGGCAGCGACGAGCAGACTGCGTCCGGCCGCGCCGATCGCCACGTTGGGCGACTCCCCGGCGCTGAGGCCCCGGACGAGCCAGAAGGTGATGACCGTCAGCGGGATGATCAGGCCGATCAGCACGACCGACCAGCACAACGCCGCGGCCGGCCACCGCCAGCGCTTCAGAGGGACCTGGGTCATCGCCCGCCCGGACCCACGGCGCCCGAACTGCTGCCCCCGATCACGGGCCACCCTGGCCTCGATGAGCACGAACACGACCGTGATGGCCACGAGCATCAGCCCGAGCAGGGCCGCCGGAGCGCGGTCGAAGGCCGTGCGGTACTGCAGGTACAGCGCGCGCGTGAAGGTGGAGTAGCGCAGGATCGTCACGGCACCGAAGTCGCTGAGGACGTAGAGCGTGACCAGCAGCGCCCCAGCGGCCGCCGATGGACGCAACTGCGGCAGGGTCACCCGCAGGAACGTCGAGATGGGTCCGTGGCCGAGCGACCGCGACGCCTCCTCGATCGAGGGATCGAGACCCCGCAGGCCCGACTGGACCGTGATCAGCACGTAGGGGAACGTGAACAGGGTCAGGGCGACGAAGGCACCCCCGAACCCGTACGGCGACGGAGGCTGCCAGCCGATCCAGCTCTCGATCAGACCGCCCGGGGCCAGCGCCCCGACCAGGGTGAACGCCCCGACGTAGGTCGGGATCACCAGCGGCAGCGCGGTGGCGATCGACAGGAAGCGGCGCGCCGGCAGGTCGGTCCGCACGGTCAACCAGGCGATCGGGACCCCGAGCACCACGCTCGCAGTGGTGACCGCCGCGGCCAGTCCGAGCGTGCGACCCGTCAGCCGGGCCGTACTCGGGTCGGTCACGATCTCCCAGATGCGATCGGCCGGGAGCGACGATGCGGCGATGACGAGGTAGATCGCCGGGATGAGCATCGCGGCGCCGATACACAGCGCGGGGATCCACACCAGCGGGTGCATCCCGGCCGCAGAACGCGGCCCCCGCCGTGCGTCGGCCGGGGGCGGCTCGGGGGACGCTGCGAGGGTCCGCATCGGTGGGGGCTCCATACCGGGAACGGTACCGGTCGCGCTCACGACGACGGGGAGGCCACGAGCGGCCTCCCCGTCGTCGAACTCACGTGTGCAGCGTGGTCGGGATCACTCCAACGCGCCCACGTCGTTGAGCAGTTCGAGCGTTCCCTGGAGGTCCTCCAACCGGCTCAGATCGACCTCGGGAGCGTCGATCTCATCGATCGATGGGAGTTGGGGCGACTCGATCCCGTCGACCAGCGGGAACTCCAGCGCGTCGGTCTCCTGCGCGAAGAAGGTCTGGACCTCGTCACCGAGGAGGAAGCGCACCAGTTCGAACGCGGCCTCCTGGTTGTCGCTGCTGTCGAGCACGCCGACCCCGGCGATGTTGACCAACCCGCCGATGTCGCCCGGCAGGAACTTGTTGGCGACGTTGAAGTCCGGGTCCTCCGCGAGGAAGCGGTACAGGTAGTAGTGGTTGACCAGCCCGACGTCGACCTCACCCCGGGAGACCCCTTCCACGGTGCCGGTGTTGTTGCTGAACACGGCCGGATCGTTGGCCAGCATGTCCTCGAGCCACTGGCGTGTGACGTCCTCGCCCTCGGTGATGCGCATGGCGGTCACGAACGCCTGGAACGACCCGTTGGTCGGCGGCCAGCCCACACGACCCTCCCACTCCGGGGCGGTCAGGTCGAACACGGAGTCCGGTACCTCGTCCTCGGTCAGTTCGTCGGTGTTGTAGGCGATGACGCGGGCACGACCGGTGACCCCGGTCCAGGCGCCGGACGGAGACCGGAAGTTCGCATCGACACGGTCGAGGATGTCGTCCGGCAGGGTGACGAAGCGATCCTCGGCCTCCAGGGCGCCGAGCGCTCCGGCGTCCTGCGCGAAGTAGATGTCGGCCGGGCTGGCGTCGCCCTCCTCGAGGATGGTCGTGGCCAGCTCAGCGGTGTCGCCGTAGCGGACCTCGACCTCGATGCCCGTCGCGGCGGTGAAGTCATCGAAGGCCCAGGAGACGAGTTCCTCGTTGCGGCCGCTGTAGATGGTCAGCGGCTCGCCAGGCTCGTCCATCTCGTCGGTCCCGCCCTCATCAGCCTCGTCGGCCTCGCTCTCATCGGCCGCGTCCTCGTCGGGCTCGGCCTCCTGCTCCGCTGCGGCATCCTCGCCGTCAGCACCATCGTCGGCGGGTTCATCACCGCCACCGCAGGCGGTGGCGGTGAGGGCGAGCACGGCCAGCAGAGCCAGCAGGCGGGAACGGGATCGGGACAGGGATCGCACGGGGAACTCCTCGGACTACGGTGATGTCAGGTGAACCGGCGGGCCGCCCCGGGACCTCCCCGTGCAGCCACCCACCGTGGCAACGTCCGTCCGAGCTGCGGCTGAACCGACCGACGACGAACGCACTAAGGTAAGCCTAACCAGCGTCCCTCCCGAGGCGCAAGCCGGAGGTAAGGCTAGCCTAACTTACCCGGCGCCGTGGCCGCGCGACCGTCGCCCTCGCCGGACGCAACTGACCTACCCTGGGCAGCTCCGGTGAGAGGCGGCGAGCATGAGCGCAGGCCCACCCGCGTACGCGTGGGACTGGTTCGCGCGCCAGCGACTGCTGTGGCGTGAGGCCCGGAGCCGTCTCGCCGCGTCGTCCACCCCCACCGCGGCGCGCTACGGATCACTCGACACGCGCAACGAGGTCGTCCCACTGCTGCGCACGGACTACCGCACCGACGAGGTGGTCCGAGCCGCCGTCGATGGGGTCGTGCGCGACATCGCGTTCCTCGGTCGGACCGACCGGACCTTCGCGGATCTCGGCGCCCGCAACCCGCCCCGGGGGATGCGCTGGTGGTGGACGGCGTTGACGGGCGAACAACTCACCCGGCCGTCCCCAGCTGCGGTCCCACCGTCGGATGCCGACCAGTTGCGGCTCGACGAGGTCTTCGACGGCTACGGCGGCTGACGGTCGGTCGGCGCGCCATCCGAGCCAGACGGCAGGGTGTGTCCGAAGAACCGGCGTACCTTCGTCGTGGGCCAGGAGACCGATGATGAGCAGTCTGACCGAGACCGGAGGCGCCGCGGTGGCACGTCTGGCGCCCAACGGCCTGCCCGGTGTGCGGACCGCGATCCGCAGGACCCTGACCCGCCTGTTCGGACCGCCCCAGTTCGACCCCGCCGGCGACCCGGGTGATCCGGGCCTGGCCGGGCCGGACTCCGCCTCCTGGCAGGTCATCGGTGAACCGGCCGCGATCGCGGGGGGCCTTCGCGCACTACTGCTCCAGGTCGCACATCCCGCCGCCATGGCCGGGGTCCACGACCACTCCGCCTTCCGCGAGGATCCCCTCGGTCGGTTGCAGCGCACCTCCGCGTACGTCACGACCACCACCTTCGGTTCGACGCGGGAGGCCCTGCGCATCAGTCGGATCGTGCGGGCGGTCCATCCGCGGGTGACCGGAACCGCTCCGGACGGCACGCCCTACCGCGCGGAGGACCCCCACCTGCTGGCCTGGGTCTCGGTCGCGTTGACCTCGTCGTTCCTCGCTGCCGACCGGTTGTGGTCGCCGTTCCCGGTCCAGGGGCCCCGCGCCGACGCCTTCGTGGCGGAACAGTCCCGGATCGGTGCGCTGCTCGATCCCCGGGTCGACCTTGACGAGTTCGATCACGATGACACCGCCCGGCAGGAGCTGCGCGACGGACGGATCCGCCTGCCGATGATCGAGGACGGCACCCTGCCGACGACCACGGCCGCGTTGGACGCGGTGCTGGCTGGGTTCGCCCCGGAACTGGGGATCAACCACCAGGGCCGGGAAGCGCTGTCCTTCCTCCGCAAACCTCCGATCCCCGCCATCGCCCGCGGCGGCTACCAGGCCATGTTCGGGGGGGCCATCGCCTCGCTGCGTCCCAACGAGGAGCACGCGTTGGGCTTCGACCTGTCCCGGGCCGTGCGCTCGGCGTTGACCACCCGCGCCGCGGTCACCCTGTCGGCGATGCGCCTGGCCACCGGTATCTCGCCGTCGCGCCGGATCGCCGAGGAACGGGCGGGCCACGACGAACCACACACGGTCGGCACCCAGTAGCGTCACCGCGATCCGGGAAGCTGGTTCGAGGGAGGCCGCGATGACGCGTACCGCCATCCGCACCTGTCCGCTGTGTGAGGCCACCTGCGGGCTCGCGATCGAACTCGACGGTGACCGCGTCGTCTCCGTCCGCGGAGACCGGGAGGATGTGTTCAGTGCCGGCTACCTGTGCCCGAAGGGGGCGTTGCTCGGCGAGCTGGATGCTGATCCGGACCGGCTGCGGGCACCGCGTATCCGGCGCGGCGGCGACCTCGTCGAGGCCAGCTGGGAGGAGGCCTTCGAGGTCATCGCCTCGCGGCTGGCCGCGGTCCGCGATCAGCACGGCAACGACGCCATCGCCATCTACCTCGGCAACCCCAACGCCCACACGTTGGCGGGCCAGCTCTACAACCGCCCCCTGATCAAGGCGCTGGCGACCCGCAACGTGCACAGCGCATCGAGCGTCGATCAGCTGCCCAAGCACATCTCCTGCGGGCTGCTGTTCGGTGACCCCCTGGCGATCCCCGTCCCCGACATCGATCGCACTGATCTGCTGGTGATCCTCGGCGGGAACCCGCGCGTCTCCAACGGCAGCCTCATGACCGCACCGGACCTCCCGGGTCGGCTCACCGCCCTGCGACGTCGAGGTGGTCGCCTGGTGGTCGTCGACCCGAAGCGCACGCGCACCGCCGCCCGGGCGGACGACCATCTGGCGATCCGGCCGGGGTCCGACGTGCTGCTGCTGGCCGCCGTCGCCCAGACCGTCTTCGCCGAGGACCTCGTCACGATCCCCCGGCACCTGCAGGACCACGTGACCGGCCTGGACGAGGTCGCGCAGTCGCTCGCACCGTTCACGCCGGACCGCGTCGCGCCGGCGTGCGGCATCGATGCACCGGCGATCGAGCGGTTGGCCCACGACCTCGCCCGCACGGACCGGGCGTGTGTGTACGGGCGCCTGGGGACCACGGCCACGGACTTCGGGACGACGACATCGTGGCTCGTGGACGTCGTCAACCTGATCACGGGCAACCTCGATGTCACTGGCGGGGCGATGTTCCCGCAGCCCGCACACCACCGCGGCAACCGTCGGCCGTTCCGCATGAACCGGTGGCAGAGCCGCGTCACCGGCCTGCCGGAGGCCATCGGGGAACTGCCGGTCGCCGCCCTGATCGACGAGATCGAGACCCCCGGCGACGGACAGGTGCGCGCGCTCATCACGGTCGGTGGGAACCCGGTGGCCTCCACGCCGGACAGCCAGCGGTTGGATGCGGCGATCGGATCGCTCGACCTGGTCATCGGCGTCGATCCCTACATCAACGCCACCACGCGCCACGCCGATGTGATCCTGCCGCCGCCGGCGACGCTCCAGCGATCACACATGGACCTGTCGTTCGCCGCCCTGTCGGTACGCAACGTCGTCAACTACTCGCCGCCGGCGCGGGCGCTCGAGCCCGGACAGCTCGACGAGTGGGAGATCCTGCTGACGCTCGCGGCGATCGCCGCTGGGGCGCCGACGCCCGTGGACATCGCTGCCACCGACGACATCGTCGCCGGACAGCTCGCGGCGAGCCTGCTCCGCGACCCGGCCGCGGCGACCGGTCAGCTCGATGCCGACGGGCTGCTGGACGCGGTCGGTGACCGTCGAGGCCCCGAACGGCTGTTGGACCTGCTCGTGCGCGCAGGACCCTACGGCGACGGCTTCGGTGCCGATCCGGATGGCCTGTCGCTGGCCGCGATCGAGGCACGACCCCACGGCATCGACCTGGGCCCCCTCATGAGCCGCCTCCCCGACGCCCTGTCGACCTCGTCCGGGACCATCGAGGTGGCGGCGGAGGTGCTGCTGGCGGACCTCGACCGTGCCCGGGAGCGGTGCGAGCTGCCCCCGTCGCAGGGACTGGTGCTGATCGGGCGACGGCACCTGCGGACCAACAACTCCTGGAGCCACAACATCGCGGGGCTGGCCAAGGGCAGCGATCTGTGCACCCTGCAGATCACATCCGGCGACGCCCAGGCCGCCGGTCTGACCGACGGTGGCCCGGTGACCGTGCGTTCCCGGGTCGGGGCGGTGACCACCACGGTCGAGGTCTGTGACGACCTGCGTCCGGGCGTGGTCAGCCTGCCGCACGGCTTCGGGCACGACCTGGCGGGCGTCGAGCTCGCGGTCGCGCGCCGCGCCGCCGGTGTCAACAGCAACATGCTGACCGACCGGCGGGAGCTCGACCCCGTCTCCGGCAACGCCGTGCTCAACGGCATCCCGGTCGAGCTGACGCCCGCCTGACCCGCCACGAGCATGGGTTCTCCCCAGATCGGTCGATCGGTCACCCCGACCGACGGCGGCGAGGACCAGATGCTGTAGGCTGTCACGGTCACGCACCCGGTCGGGAAGTCACAGTTCCACCAAATAGTCTGGAACGACCGACCACGCGTGCTTCAGATAGGGATACACATCATGCCAGAGGGCACCGTCAAGTGGTTCAACGCCGACAAGGGTTTCGGGTTCATCGCCCCGACCGACGGCGGCGAGGACCTGTTCGTTCACTTCTCGGCCATCCAGTCGCAGGGTTACAAGACCCTCGACGAGGGCCAGAGGGTCAGCTTCGAGGTTGGCCAGGGCCAGAAGGGCCCGCAGGCTCAGAACGTCACACCGCTCTGAGACACCTCGACCCCGACCGTTCGTCGGTGCACCGGCATACCCGCCAGTCTTAGATGAAGGTCGATCACACCGAACACCCCGCTCCCCGGAGCGGGGTGTTCGGTGTTGTGGGGCCCTTGCCGGCGTGGGTGCTGCGTGGGATCGACCGGCCCGCCCGGTAGCGTGCCCGACCGGTTGTCGACGATCCGGGAGTGCGATGATCCGCGAGCACCATCCATGAAGTTCATCTCCGCCATCATGGCGGGGCTCGCCGCTCCCCTCGTCGGTGGTAGTGCTCGCGCGTTGGTGCGCCTCGTGTTCCTGCTGCTCGCCTCGATCCTGCTGTTCAGTGTGGGCTTCCACGTGATCATGGCCACGGAGGGCCGGGAGTTCTCGTGGGCCACCAGCGTCTACTGGACGGTCGTGACGATGTCCACCCTGGGGTTCGGCGACATCGTCTTCGAATCCGACCTCGGACGCGTCTACTCGATCGTGGTGCTGTTCGCCGGGGCCGTGCTGATCCTGGTGCTGCTGCCGTTCACCTTCATCCAACTGGTCTACCTCCCCTGGCGCGAGGCCACACGGGAGGCCCGCGCACCCCGCAGCGTGCCGGACGACATGCACGGGCACGTGATCGTGACGGGCCGCGACCCCCTCGAGGAGGCGCTGATCCACCGCGCCGACACGGCCGACGTCCCCTACGTGCTGCTGGTCGAGGACATCGAGCAGGCGGTCTCCCTCCACGACCTCGGCTACCGCGTCATGGTCGGGGCCCTCGACGATCCCCAGACCTACCGGGCCGCCGCGATGGAGCGTGCCGCGATGCTCGTCACCGCGCGGAGCGACCAGAGCAACGCGAACATCGCCTTCACCGCGCGGGAGGTCACCCAGGCCGGCCTGATCGTCGCGACGGCCACCTCCCCGGACTCCGTCGATGTCCTCGAGCTGGCAGGCGCCGACCACGTCATCGAACTGGGTCCGTCGCTCGGCCGGGCGTTCGCGCGCCGCATCCTGTCCCCCGGCGCACAGTGCAGCGTGATCTCCACCTTCGAGGACCTCGCGATCGCGGAGGCATCCGCCGCCGGGACCGAACTGGTCGGCAGGTCGTTGTCCGACCTGGACCTGCGCCAGCGGTTCGGCGTCTCCGTGGTCGGGATCTGGGATCGCGGTGCACTCCAGATCGCCACGCCCGATCTGCCGGTCGAGGAGAGCTCGATCCTCTTGCTGGCCGGTCGTCGCGAGGCGCTCGACGCCTACGACGAGGCGTACGCCCCCCCGGTCGACGATCCACAGACCTCGATGGAGCATCCCGTGGTGATCCTCGGAGGCGGCCGCGTTGGTCGAGCCACCGCGCAGTTCCTGACCGCCGAGGGCATCACCTCACGGATCGTCGAACAGCAGGCGGACCGGGTCGCACGGTTCCCGGACGCCGTCATCGGCGATGCCGCCGACCTCGAGGTCCTGCAGGAAGCCGGGATCGAGGACGCCCCGGCGGTCGTGGTCACCACCCATGACGACGACACCAACATCTACCTGACCCTGTACTGCCGCAAGCTCAGGCCGGACATCGAGATCCTCGGGCGGGTACGGCTCGACCGCAACGTCTCCACGATGCACCGCGCCGGCGCCGACTTCGTCCTGTCCTACGCCTCGACCGGCGCGACCGACGCCTGGAACCGGCTCCGCGACGATTCCACGCTGCTGCTCGCCGAGGGTCTGGTCGTCTTCCGCGTGGACATGCCGGAGCGGCTCGCGGGCCGGGAACTGCAGACCACCGACATCCCGGCACGGACGGGCTGCAGCATCATCGGCATCATGACGGGCGAAGGCTGCCAGACAGACCTGTCACCCGACGACATCCTGCCTTCGAACGGCCAACTGATCCTGATCGGCGACGACCGCGCGGAGGAACGTTTCTTCGAGCGGTACGTGGCGGGCAAGCGCCCGGGTCCACTGGCACGGCTCCGTGCCGGGCGCCTCAGGACGCCGACAGGATCCGCGACATGAAACCCGTGGCTCGCCACAGGTCCTGCACGGTCACCCACCAGCCGGGATCGACCTGATCATCGACCCCGACGTGGTCGAAGGTGGTCAACGTGACCTGGTCGGCGTGGGGGTGGACCGACCCCAGCCGAGCGAGCTCGCCGTAGGGGATGACGGGATCATCGATGGCGTGGAGCGCGACCAGGGGAACATCCAGGTCGGCGCCAGCCCGCGCCGGTGAGACCGCGTCGATGCGGGCACGGATGACCTCCGGCGTCTGCTCGAGGAGCTCCGGGGTCCGGGCCGGATCATCGTTGGCCAGCAGTTCGTGGACGGCTCGCAGCTCCTCGGGCAGGGTCCCGGGGTCCGTCTCGCCTTGCAGCGCCTGCGCCACCGTCACCGCCTCACCGTCCTCCAGCAGACCGAGCAGCTGGTCACGCACGACCTCGGCGGCGCGCGGGTCACCATCCCAGGGGAACACGTCACCGTCCACCAGGGACACCCCCGTGGTCGCCGCCTGGACCACCCCACCGAGATCCGCGTACGCACCGAAGGTCGCCACGAGCGACACCTGGGCGCCGACCGCGGGATCGGCAGCGGCCACCAGGGCCAGGCTGCCGCCGAACGACACGCCGGCCAGCACCACCCGCCCGTGGTCCTTCGCGAGCGCCCTGACCACGCGAGCGATCCGGTCGACGTCGGCCGGAACGAGGTCCTCCTCGTAGACCTGCAACTCCGGCACCACCACGACCCGCCCCGCACGGGCGATGGCTTCGGACACGGCCACGACGCGGGTGTCCTGGCGGCCGGAGGGGGTCGCTCCCGGCACGACGACGACCGCCTGCACCGGCTCGACCGCATCGGCCCATCCCCGCGGCCCGTACCGGTCCACCTCGACCCCGCCGGCATCGTCGACGTCCCGCTCGATCTCCGGAGCGAAGGGTCGTGGGACCGACAGGTCCAGACCATCGGCGACCGTCGTGAAGGCCACGGTCCGCGCCCAGAGCGGCGGCGCCACCGCGACCAGGACGACGATCAGCAGCAGGACCGCGAGCCCGCGTGTCCACCAGTGGCGTCGGTCGGGTGCCGGGCCTGCCTCGACCCCGCCGGGTTCAGAGCGCACAGCTGCCATCCGTGCAGGCGTCGCCCGCACCGTGCGTGTTCCCCGGAGGCGATCCGACGACCGCCAGGTCGGCACGCTGATCCCACGCCTGCACGAGCGCCTGGGCGAGGACCGTGACCGGCTGCGCACCCGAGACGCCGAAACGCCGATCGATGACGAAGAAGGGGACCGCGCTGATGCCGAGCGCCCGGGCATCACGCTCGTCAGCCCGGACCGCGTCGGCATACCGCTCCCCCGCCAGGACCTCCGCCACCTCGGCGTCGTCGAGCCCCGCTCCGACGGCCAGTTCCCGCAGCGCCTCGGGCTGCCCGATCGGCACACCCGCTTCGAGGTAGCCCGCCAGGAACCGCTCCTTGACCTGATCCTGCAGGCCCCGATCCGCAGCCAGGTGCAGCAGCCGATGCGCGTCGAAGGTGTTCCCGGGCCGGATCTGATCGAAGCGGAAGCGCCACCCGTCCCCGGCGGCCGTGTCGGTCATGCGGTCGATCATGGCCTGCGCCGTCGCCGGAGCGGTGCCGTACTTCGCGGCCAACCTGTCGACGTACCGGCTCCCATCCGGGCTGGTGGCGTCGCGCGGCGCAGACGGGTCCAGTTCGAAGCTCCGCCACCGGAGCTGCACGGCGTCAGCGTGCTCGAAGGTCTGCATCGCGGTCTCGAAGCGCCGTTTCCCGACCGCGCACCACGGACATGCGACATCGGACCAGATCTCGACCTGCATCACATCCTCCGACCGCGGCACGACCCTCGACTCAACGCCGCCCCTCACCGTATCCATCCCGGGACGGCTCCGGCTCCCGGACCGTGTCGCACCGGTCTGCGATCCTGCACGTTGCAGGACGGCACCGACCGCACGTCCTCCCGACCACCACTCCGACCACCACGTCCGCCAGGAGCCATCATGGACCCGCTACCGGTGCTCGTCCTCGCCCTGATCGTGGCGATCGTGACGGCGACGACCATCGTGGTCATCGGACGCCGCTCGCGCCCGAGCGACCCGGCCATGGCCACCGACCCCGACGACCTGCGTCGACACCTCGAAGCGGCCACCCGGGCGTCGATGAACGAGGCACTGCTGACGGCCAGCCGGTCTCTCGCCGAGCAGACAGAGGAGCGACTGCGCTCCCAGCACCAGGTCACCGCGGACCAGACCAAAGCCGCCCAGGACGCGATCGAGAAGCTCGTCACCCCCCTGCAGTCCAAGCTGCAGGAGCTCGACCGTCACGTCCGGACGTTGGAGAGCTCACGCGCGGGGGCCTACGCGAAGCTCGATCAGCAGGTGACCGACACCCGGTCGCTGCTCAGCACGCTGCAGACCGAGACCAACCACCTGAACGCGGCGCTGCGGCGCAGCGACACGCGGGGTCGATGGGGGGAACTGCAGCTCGAACGCGTCATCGAACTCGCGGGGATGACCGAACACGTCTCCTACGATCGCCAGGTCCAGCAGACCGGCTCGGGGACGGGCCGCCCGGACGTCACCGTGCACCTGACCGACGGCCACGTGCTCTACATCGATGCCAAGGCACCGATGGACGCCTTCCACGACGCGGTCGCTGGGTCCGATCCGGATCACCAGCGCGAGCATCTGGCGCGGCACGCCAAGGCGATGACCGCACACGTCGTCGAACTCGAGCGCCGCGGCTACACGAAGGATGAACGGTCCCTGCCCTTCATGATCCTGTTCGTGCCGACCGAGGCATCGCTGGCGGCCGCCGCTGAGGCCGATGCCCGGCTGATCGAATCGGCGCTCGAACGGGGCATCGCGATCGCCAGCCCCACCTCGTTGGCCATGATGCTGACCAATATCGCCCTGGGGTGGCGCCAGCAGGTCTTCGCAGCCAACGCGCGCGAGATCCTGTCCGAGGTCCAGGAACTGCACGGCCGGCTCGTCACGTTCAGCGACCACCTGCGCCGGGCGGGCGGCAGCCTCGAGTCCGCGGTCAGGCATTACAACCAGGCGGTCGGCTCGTTCGAAGCACGGCTTCGGCCCGCGGCACGCACCATCGAGACGCTCGGTGCGACCGATCAGGTCCTGCCCGACCTCGACGAGGTCACGCTCTATCCACGACCACTCCGTGAGGTCGACCCCGCGCTCGAACGCGGGTCGTAGGCCCTGCCTAGAGGCCTTCCCCGAAGAGTTCCTCGATCTCAGCGATCGTCCCCGGGCACTCCTCCTGGACCGCCGCTTCGATGTCCGCATCCGACATCTCCGCGTCGCTCGCGCGCTGCTCGAGTTCCTCGAACTGATCGACGATGTCGGTGTCGAACACCGCTTCGAGGTCGCCATCGACCAGTTCGGCGTACAGGTCGCAGGCCTCACCGGCGATCTGCTGCTCCTCCGTGGCCCCGGCACAGCCGGCCACGGTCAGGGAGAGAGCGAGCAGCAACGCAGCCCCGCGGGTCCGCTGTGAGGTCATCATCCGTTGCCCCTTCATCGGCGTTCGCCCCGTGGTCGGTACGGTCGTGTCGTGGCCGGGGACCGGTGGCCCCAGCGTCGCCGCCAGGTCGGCCGGCACCCAGCACGTGACCCTACCCGCTCGGCCGACGGACGAGTCGGCATCCGTGGCCTCGGAGGCGGGACATGACCACCTCGCAGCTCCCTCCACCGTCCGGTCGGCTGTTCGTGGCCCTGCCGGTCCCGGCGTCGGTCCGCGCCTCGCTCGTCGCGGCGCTGGAGCGGTCATCGGTCGATGATCGACGACTGCGGCGCACCCGACCCGAACGATGGCATGTGACGTTGGCCTTCCTGGGGGACACACCCCTCGAACGTCTCCCCGACGTCGCCGCTGTGGTGGCGTCGGCCCTCCGACGGCGGCCACTCCCGGATGAGCTCCGGCTCGGTTCACCCGGGCGGTTCGGTGACCACACCCTGTGGGTCGGCGTCGACGAGTCACCGCCCGGCTCGCTCCGTCGGCTCGGTGCGGACATCCAGGCCGGTCTGGCCGACGCGGACCTGCCGGTCACACAACGCACCGTCACCCCGCACATCACCCTTGCCCGAGCCCGTCGCCGCGGTCGCGTGTCCCGGACCGACGTCGAGGCGCTCGGACACCTCCCAACGATCCCGTGGCAACCGTTGGGTGTGGAGGTCTGGCAGGCCCACCTCGGTGACGGACCGGCCCGCTATAGCACCGAGGCATCGATCCCGGACACTGGCCATCGGAACGAGGGGCGCGGCAGCGCCGCGACGACCTGAACCGGACGCTGCCTGGTCTTCGAGTGAAGGGACCACGCATGGACGAGGCGATCTTCCGATCACAGAGCGTCAGCGACGGCGCCCCCGGCTTCCGCGAACGATCCGGTGAGGCCGTTACGATCCTCGCGGAGATCCGTGAGGACGACCCCGAGGTGGCGACCGACGACGATGTTGGGCGCATCTACCGGATCCGCTTCAGCGACGGGACCGAGACCGAAGCCTTCGAGGACGAACTCGTCGCGGAGGAGGTGTCCGAGGCCAGCTGACCGGACCTGCGAAACTGTGCCGGGCGGATCACATCGGTGGACCGTCATCCGTCGATCCAGGGGGAGTCACCATGGATGCACCACCCGATGTATCGCACGCGCGGGACCGTGAGGCGCGCTACTCCCGCCTCGCCCGCTTCAACCTGGTCGTCGGCCTGCTCCATCTGATCCAGGCGGTCGTGTTGATCGTCCTGTCCAATGATCTGAAGCTCCCGGTGTTCGGGTCGTTCCTGTCCGACGACCCGGTGATGCAGCGCGGACCATCAGAACCCGACCTTCTGTTCCGCATCCCCATCGGGTATGCCGTCGCGGTGTTCATCCTGTTCGCCGCCGGCGACCACCTGCTGACCGCCGGACCGTTGCGGGGGTGGTACGAGCGCAAGCTGGACGTGCGTGCGAACACCGCAAGGTGGGTCGAGTACTCGGTCAGTTCCTCGATCATGATCGTGCTGATCGCGATGTTCGTCGGTATCTGGGACCTGGCCGCGCTGGTGGCCATCTTCGGCGTGAACACCTCGATGATCCTGTTCGGCCTGGTCATGGAGCGGCGCGAGGACCCGGAGACCGCCGACTGGACGGCGTTCTGGTCGGGGACCTTCGCGGGCCTGGTGCCGTGGGGCCTGCTCGGTTACTACCTGGTCGTCGCCGGCGGCGAGGTCCCCAGCTTCGTGTACGTGATCTACCTCGTGCAGTTCGTGCTGTTCTGGACGTTCGCACTCAACATGTGGTTGCAGTACCGACAGGTCGGGCGCTGGCGTGACTACGTCCACGGCGAGTACAGCTACATCATCCTGAGCCTGGCCGCCAAGACCCTGCTCGCCTGGCTCGTGTTCGGCAACGTCCTGCGCAGCTGACCTCGGTGTGCCGGCGGCCCGTCTCGCCGGTGCGCCGTCCCTGCGGTCCCCCTCACCCTCGCGGCACGCCTGCGGTCCACGTCGCCCTCGCCGCACACCGCACGCCTGCGATCCGTGTCGCCCTCGCCGCACGCCGCACGCCTGCGATCCGTGTCGCCCTCGCACCGCGCCTGCGGTCCCTCTGGCCCCGGCAGCCCGCCTGACGTCTGGCACCTGTGCATCGCGGCCGTGGCTGCGTCCCGGATGTGGTCTGCATGGACGTAGGTGGTCGTTGGCGTGGGTGGGGGCCCGGCTGCCGTGTGGCGGCCGGGCTATCCGGGGTGCAGGGTTCGTCGGTGGGGTGGGTCGGTGGTGGCGGTGCGGTTCCCACGTCGGACGGTCACGGTGCCGTGGTCATCCATGGTGAGGGTCCAGGCCCGGTTGGTGATCGCGGTGTGGTGACGTCGGCAGACCGCGACGAGGTTGTCGCAGGTGGTCGGGCCGCCGGCCTCACGCCCCTGGACATGATGGAGGTCGCAGTGGGTGATGGGCATGGTGCAGCCCGGGAACCGGCAGCCCCGGTCACGGGCAGCCACCGCGGTGCGGACCGCGGCCGGGATGGTCGCGGTCGGGGCGGTGGTCCCAAGGATCTGGCCGTTGTGGTGCAGCACCGTCTGCAGGGTCGCGTCGGACGCGAGCCGGCGGATCCCAGCCGCGGTCAAGGTGACCGGTCCGCCGATGGTGGCCCACAGCAACCGGCCCGGGGTGTCACGCTGCCCGGTGAGGGTCTCGATGTCGGTCCACACCAGCACGCGGGGTTTGGGACGGCGCACGGTCCCGTCTGCACGGTGGCCACCGAGGAACGCCTCAGCGAGGGTGACCAGCCCGTCGGCACGCTGCCGGGCCCGCGACATCCGCCGCTGCGATCGGGTGGCTGGTGGCGGGGCACCAGCGGCGTCGCGGGTGTGGTCCTTCGGGCCGGACGGCGCCGGGGCGGCCTGGTCGAGCGCGTCGAGCACGGTCGCGGCGGCTTCGGGGTCGAGTTCGAAGTAGCCGGATAGCGCCCCGTCCAACGCGGGTTGCAGCGCCAGGAACCGGCTCTCGATCTGGCGCAGCTCCCGCCGCTGCGTCTCGGTCGGGGTCAGCGCCGAGACCTGTGCAGTGACCGCGTCCAACAGTTCGTCCGGTCCCAGCCGGGCCAGCCGGGGGTGATCGGTGAACGACGCGTCCAGCTCGCCGCGGCGGTTGGCGGGGACCCGGCGGGTCTCGGCCAGGATCACACGGACCTGACCGTTCGAGACCAACCCCGCCTGCCACGCCGCAGCCAACTGGGGCATCGCCCGCAGCTGCTCGGCGGTACGCACCAGCGTCCGCCGCTCACCATGCGGCAGTGTCGAGGACATCGCGAGCAGCCCCTCCAGCGGTAACGCCGCGGAGCGTTCCGACAGCCCGGCCTGCACGACCTGGTCGGTCAACGCCACCGCAGCCTGCTGGCCCCGGTCCACGGCCCGCAGCAGTTCCACCAGCCCCTCGAGCTGCCCGACGGAGACCCGCTCATCAGCGACCAACGCCGAGACCCGGCCCATCGCCGCAGCCGCCTCGGTGATCGCGTCGCGTAACACCCCCGACGCCACCTCCGCCCCATCGATCCCGTCCGACCCCTCCGGCCCGGCCGCACCGGCCAGCCCATCGACCCCATCCGGCCCGTCGAGCCCATCCGGCCCCGCCCCGTCCGACCCGGTAGCGCCGTCCAACCCGGTGGCGTGGACCCGGGCGGACCGGTCCGCGGGGTCGAGGGTGCGGGTGTGGGACGCTTCGGTGGCGGCCGTCGCGGCCGCGGTGTAGGTGGGGGCGTGTTCGCGGGCGACCGTGGTGTGCCGGTAGCAGCGCGGCCGTGCGGCCCATCGGGCGTGTGGGGGCCCGGGGGTGTGGGTCGGTGGTCGGGTGGCTGGCATGGGTCGAATGTATGTTCGATGACGTGCTGGGTCAACGAGAACATGTGAAAGGTTGTGGAAGAATCGTGGAACGCATCCCGGATGCTCACACCGCACAGCAGACCATGACGCGACCATCCCCGTCCACGCCATGCACGACACCAGACACGAGACGGTGCACGACACCGTGCACGAGGCCCGCACCGACCGCCGCCAGCACGGGAGGACGACAGCCCGACCCGAGCACGCGGCGAGGACGACACCCCGACCCGAGGACGGGTCAGATCCGTTGGCTGCGCCAGGCATCACGCAGCCGGACCCGGGCACCGACGCGCAGGATGCCACCTTCGTAGACACGTGCGGCCGCGAGGCCGGTCCCACCGATGGCCAGGACGAGCAGCAGGATCGAACCGATCAACTCGATCGCCGTTGGGGATCCGACGGCCTGTCGGACG
>JAWLFE010000137.1:0-5661 GCA_041685735.1 Nitriliruptoraceae bacterium | reverse complement strand
CAGCCCCAGCGCCGCGACGTCGTCCTTGTCGAACTGGCTCATCGAGTAGCCGTGGGCCGAGCGTTCCAACGGCGTGCGCGTTGTCAGGTCCCGGTCCCCCAGCAGGATCCCGCACGGGTGCATCGCGATGTGGCGGGGGAAGCCGTCGATGCGCTCGACGACGTCGAACAGCGTGGCCAGCTGCCCGGCATCGAGGTTGCTGTGTTTGAGCTCGGGCAGCGTGGTGACCACCTGGCGGATATCGCGCGCCCGCGCGTGGCTGAAGCTCTTGGCGATCTGCCCGATCTCCTCGCCCGGCAGTCCCAGGACCTTGCCGACCTCGCGCACCGCCATCCGCGCCTGGAAGGTCTCGAGCATCGCGACGCACGCCGTGCGGTCCTCCCCGAACCGGGCCATCACCAGGTCGTAGACGTCCTCGCGCCGGTGGGATTCGACGTCCAGGTCGATGTCGGGGAGCTCGTCGCGGTAGGGGTTCATGAACCGTTCGAACGCGAGGTTGTTCGCTACCGGATCGACGTCGCTGATCGTGAGCGCGAAACACACCAGGCTGCCGGCCGCCGAGCCCCGGCACGCCACCAGCACCCCCAGGTCCCGCACGTCCTCGACGACCGAGGCGACCGCGAGGAACAGGTCATGGAGGTTCAGCCGGTCCACCATGTCCAGTTCCCGTTCCAGGCGCTGGCGCACCTGCGGGGTGATGCGGTCGTAGCGGGCGGCGAGGCCCTCCCAGCAGCGTCGGTGGAGCTCCCCGGCCGCAGCCTCGGGTGACAGGCCCGACAACCGGGGCACGTGCAGCCCGCCGATCCCGAGGTCCACGTCACACGAGGTCGCCAGGTCGTACGCGCCCCGCAGCAGGTCGGGCCGTTCCCGGAACCGGGCGTGCTGCTCGGCCGGGGTCGTCAGCCACGCCTCCGCGGTGGTCCGGTCCAGGTGCTGGCGTGCCAACGGCACCTGCTTGCGGATGCAGGTCAGCACGTCGGCGAGCACGACGTCCTGCTGGGTGAGGTAGCGGACGTCGTTCACCGCGACCGCCCGGACCTGCAGCCGATCGGCCAGCTCCAGGGTCCGGCGTATCCGTCCGTCGTCGCCGGGTTCGTCGCGGTCCGGGCCGGGCGCGATCCGGTGGTCCCGCACCCCCAGGACCACCCGTTCGCGACCGAACACCTCCAGCCACCGTCGCAGCTCCACCTCAGCCGCATCGAGGTGACCGCGCGCCACCAGCCGTCCGACCGGCGCATCCGCGCCCAGCAACGCGATGACCCCGTCGGACGCCGCGGCCGTGCCCAGTGCCTCGACGTCCAGGTGGGGGTCGGAGCGGTGCGCGGCGTGCGCGGCGGTGACGGTCCGGCACAGGTCCGCGTAGCCGGCCTGCGTCCGGGCGAGGAAGCGCACCCGCGGCGCGTCGTCCTCCAGCCACGCGGCGCCGGCCCCCGGCCGTGCACCGCGCGGGTCACTCGCCTGCCGTCCACCGCGCGGGTCACTCCCCGGCCGTGCACCGCGCGGGCCATTCCCCTGCCGTCCACCGCGCGGGTCACCGGCAGCTCCCCGCGTCGAGGGGTGACGCTCATCGCTGCCATCCCGATCGCCTGCAGTGGGGCGGACGCGCCCGGCGCGGGTCAGCTCCCACCCCGGACGGTCGGCGTCGGGGACCAGCGCCAGGTCGGTGCCGAACACCGGGGTGACGCCCTCCTGCTCACAGGCCTGGGCGAACCGCACCGCGCCGTACAACCCGTCGCGGTCGGTCAGCGCGACGTGGGACATCCCGGCCGCCGCGGCCGCCGCGGCCAGTTCCCGCGGTCGGATCGCCCCGTCACGCAGCGAGTAGCAGGATCGGACCGCGAGGTGGGCGAACGGTGGGGTGTCGCCGGACGTCGGGCGCGCAGCTGCAGCGAGGTGGAGCGCTTCCGCGGCAGCGGCGGCGCGGCGCACCTCGACCCCTGCCTCCTCGACGTTGTCGGTGTGTTCCTGCGGTGACCAGGACCGGGATGCCGCCATGACCACCCGCCTCCTCGTCGCGATCAGGAATCGAACGCCTGTTCGACTCCGAGACCGTACGAGACGGGTGGAACCCACCGCCACTCCCGGGCGAACACCGCACCCGACGACCGCTCGGCGGTCGACGCGGTGCTCAGTCGTCTCCGGGGCTGGGTCGGTGGGGTGGGCGCAGGCCGGGGTCGCGGGGCCGTGGTCCGGCGAAGCCCGGTTCGGCACGGCCCTGGAGGTACGCGGACGCAGCCTCGTGGGCGCCGGCGATCCGATCGCCGACGTTCGACAGGTCGCGGTAGCGGAACTGCGAGGGATCGGTGTAGCCCATCTCCGCGCCCGTCCCCGTTGGCAGCACGTGAACCTCGACGTCATCGGGGATCGCGGCCATGGCCTCCACGAACCGGTGCCGCCGCGCGATCTCGAAGGCGACCAGGCCGACCTGCCACGGCCAGCGGGGGACGGTCAGCGGCTGTTCGACCCGGCCGACCTGCAGCACGTAGATCCGTCGTGCGCCGAGCGCGATGGCACGGTCGACCGGGATGGAGTCGACCAGGCCACCGTCGAGGTAGTGCTCCCCGTCGACCTCGACGGGCGGCAACAGCCCGGGGATCGCCGTGGTCGCCAGCAGGGCGGGGATGAGCGGCCCAGTACGGAACCAGCGCGCCGCCGCCGATTCGATGCTGGCGGCGACGCACTGGAACGGCACCTGCAGGTCCTCGAAGGACCGGCTCTCGAGGTGGGTGAGCAGCATCCGGCGCAGACGGTGGTTGCCGTGCAGGTGCGTCCCGGACCGGGCGAAGGTGCTCGCCTGCTCGAACAGCGAGGCCTCGAACGGGCTCTCCTCCTCCAGGCTCGCCCACAGCGTGCGCAGCCGTTCGACCGCACGGTCCGGATCGGTGGCCAGGACCGCGCCGTTGAGCGCCCCGACGGAGGTGCCGACGATCAGGTCGGGACGGATGCCGTGCTCGACGAGCGCCTGCAGCATGCCCACCTCGGCCGCACCGTGGATCCCGCCGCCACCGAGCACGAAGGCGACATCAGCCGGCTCGGACGGATCGGTGTGCATGTCGGTGTCCCCCGGCCACGGTCGGGTACCGCCGCGGCGCTCCCCGGTGTCTACCAGTACCCCGCGTCAGGCGGGACGTTCCAGCGGACCACCTCGATGCTGCCGCGCCCGGCCCGCTTCGCGCGGTACAGCGCGCGGTCGGATCCCTCGATCAGGTCGTCGACCGCTTCGGGCCCCGTCGTCGTGGTCACGACCATGCCTCCGATCGTGACCCCCACCTGCACCGTCGTGCCATCGAGCGTGACGGGTTGTCCAACGGCGTCGGACAACCGCCGGGCGACGGACTCGATCTCCTCGAGGTCGGCGTGCAACGCGTGTGAGACGACCACGAACTCATCTCCGCCCATGCGCGCGATGGTGTCCTCTGGCCGCAGGCACGAACGCAGCCGTTCGGCGATCGCGACGAGCAGTCCGTCACCGACCGCGTGGCCGTGGGTGTCGTTGACCTCCTTGAAGTGATCGAGGTCCAGGCTGAGTACGGCGAGGCACCCACCACGATGCTGGACGGCCGCAGCATGTTCCAGGCGGTCGATCAGGAGCAGCCGGTTCGGCAGACCGGTCAGCGGATCGTGCATCGCCTGGTGGATCAGCCCGCGTTCAACCTGCTTACGCGCGCTGATGTCCTCGACCTGCTTGACGAAGTGCTGGGCGTTGCCGTCGGGGTCGCGCACGAGCGCCGACCACAGTTCCACCCAGACCTCGTGGCCATCCCGATGGAGGTAGCGCTTCTCCAGGCGGTAGCTCGGACGCTCCCCTGCGACGACCTCGGCCTGGAGCTTCTCCTCGGCGGCGAGGTCGTCGGGATGGGTGAGCTCCGCGAAGGTCATCGTGAGCAGTTCGTCCTCGTCGTAGCCGACCAGGTCGCAGATGGCCGGGTTGACCTGCAGGAACCGACCGTCGAGCCCGCTGAGCGCCATCCCGGTCGGGGCGTTGCGGAACGCGAGTCGGAAGCGCTGCTCGGCTTCGGCGAGCAGGACCGTCTGATGCCGGGCCTCGAGCAGGGCCATGGCCTGATCCGCCAACAGCGTGAGCAACCGCACCTGGGCCGTGGAGATGTCGTGGACCTCCTCCGCGAAGACGCAGAGGGCGCCGAGGTTGTGGCCGTCCGGTGTCGTGAGTTGCGCCCCGGCATAGGTCCGCAGCGACCCCCGATCGCCGGTGGTGAACGCACGGTCGGCGAAGCGAGGATCGTCCCGTGCGTCGGAGATGACCACCGGGTCGGACTGGCCGACGGTCACGTCGCAGTAGCTGGCCTCACGGGGCGCATCCTCCGGCTCGGTCCCGACCGCCGTGACCTGCCACTGCCGATCCTCGTCGATGAGGTTCACCGCGCCCATCGGCATGTCACACAGCTGGGTCGCGAGCTTCACCAGGTTCTGGAGCGCGGGGTCGGTGTCCCGGGTCAACAGCCGGTAGCGGTGCAGGGCGACCAGCCGCTCGCGCTCGGTCGGGTCCAGGAAGGCCTGGACGTCGGGGGGCTGCAACTTCGACCTCCGGGTGAAGGCGCGTGGTTCGTCGTTGGGCCGTGCGTCCGCCCCCACCGGGCGACGACATCCGCTGCTGGTCATCAGATCGTACGGTAAGCGAATGGTTCGGAGCCTGCAGTGAACCGCCGCATCGCCTCGAGGTCACGATCGGCAGGGTTCCTCGGTCATCGGGCGCGGCGACGCATGGTTCCACCGGTCGGCCGTTCGACGCTCCGGTCAAACTCCCGACGCGAGGGAGCACGCCTCGGTCGCCCCGGCTGTCCTCGGTCGGCCCGGCTGTCCTCGGTCGCCGTCGCTCGTCTTCGGTCGCCGTCGGTTGCCGCGACCCGGGCGGGGTTGTGCGCAGACACGGACTCCGGGCCAGGGGGCCTCGCGCCGTGCCATACTCCCGTCGTCGAGGCGAGCACCTTGATGAACACACCCGACGATGCACCCTCGCCGACACGGGCCCAAGCGGCCGAAGCAGCCGATCTGCTGCGGGACATCTGCGGAGACCTGCCGGAGGTCACCGAGCGGCTCAGTCACGGCTCGATCACCTTCTTCATCCGCAACAAGCGGGTCCTGTGCTACCTCAGCGGCGACCACCATGGCGACGGACGCCTCGCGGTGATCTACCCGGCACCCACCGGCGTGCAGGCGGAGTTGGTCGCGGCGGAACCGGAACGGTTCTTCCGGCCGCCCTACGTCGGTCACCGTGGCTGGGTCGGGCTTCGTTTCGATGTCGATCCAGCTGTCGATGAGGTGGCGGGCATCCTGCACGAGGCCTATCGACTGGTCGCGCTGAAGGGGCTGATCCAGCAACTCGACAGCACGGCAGACGGCCGCAGCCGATAGCACGCGGTGTGGTGGACCCGGTGAGGCCGGGCCGGCGCTGCGCGGTCGGCCGGCGCGGCACAGGGTCGGTGCGGTGAGGTGTGTCGCGTCGGTTCACCTGACAGCACGCTGTGGCAGCCACCTCTGATGCGCGGGATATCGCGTTATCAACAGGAGATCTAGAAACATGTGGTCTGCATCGAGACGGCATGCTAGACTCGAACACATGTTCGCTCCAGCCTCCCTCCGTCCAGCCCCCGGCGCTTCCCGGCCACCGGCGGGTCACCGGTGCCGTGACGCGAGCATCGC
>JAWLFE010000043.1:12282-22953 GCA_041685735.1 Nitriliruptoraceae bacterium | reverse complement strand
GCCTCGTGCAGCTGCAGCAACCCGGCGATCGACGCCGCCGATGCCATCTCGGCGAACACCCCGTGACGCGCGATCAGGCGGAACCCCGCCATGATCTCGCGGTCGGTGACCGCCCGGATCGACCCCTCGGACTCCTCGGCGGCGGCGACCGCCTGCTCCCACGACGCGGGGTTACCGATGCGGATCGCGGTTGCGATCGTCTGGGGCTTCTCGACCGGGTGGCCCTGCACGATCGGTGACGCGCCGGCGGCCTGGTAGCCGCGCATGACCGGCAGGGTGCCGGTCAGGCCGTCCGCCGCGTACTCGCGGTAGCCCCGCCAGTAGGCGGTGATGTTCCCGGCGTTGCCCACGGGCATGATGTGGGTGTCCGGAGCACGACCCAGCTGATCGACGATCTCCCAGGCGCCCGAGCGCTGGCCGTCGATCCGGTAGGGGTTGACCGAATTGACCAGCTCCACCGGGTAGGTGTCGGCGAGCTGGCGGCAGATGGTCAGCGCCTGATCGAAGTTGCCCTCGATCTGGATGACCTTGGCCCCGTGGACGAGCGCCTGCGCGAGCTTGCCCATCGCGATCTTGCCGGCGGGAACGATCACCCCCGCGGTCATCCCCGCCTTGGCGGCGTACGCGGCGGCGGCGGCCGAGGTGTTCCCGGTCGACGCACAGATGACCGCCTCGGCCCCGGCCTCCTTGGCCTTGGTGATCGCCATGGTCATCCCCCGGTCCTTGAAGGAACCGGTCGGGTTCGACCCGTCGAACTTGATGTGGACCTCGCAGCCCGTCAGCTCCGACAGGTGCTCGGAGTGGATCAGCGGGGTACCGCCCTCGCGCAGGGTCACGATCGGCGTCGAGTCGGTGACCGGCATGCGGTCGCGGTACTCCTCGATGATGCCGCGCCACATGTGCGTGCCGGTGGCCGGTCGAGCGGCCGTGGTGGGTGCCGTCATGGTCGGGCCTTCGCGGTGGTCGTCATTCGAAGATCTCATCCTCGACCCGCAGGACGCTGGCGACGCGACGGACCGACCCCACCCGGTCGAGGGCCTCGACGGTGGCCCGCAGGTCGTCCTCGCGGGCCCGATGGGTGATCAGCACGAGCCGGGCGGAATCATCGCTGTCCTCCTGCCAGACCTGCGCGATCGAGACGTCGTGCTGCCCGAAGGTCTGGGCGACCTCAGCGAGCACCCCGGCCTGGTCGTCGACGTCGAGCAGGACGTAGTACTGCGTGGCCAGCTCCCCCATCGGCCGGATCGGCTTGGCGCGATGCTGGGACTCCGTCGCACCGCGGGCCGTCTGGAGCAGGTTGCGGGCCACGTCGATGACGTCGCCGACGATCGCGGATCCCGTCGGCAGCGCCCCGGCGCCACGGCCGTAGAACATCAACTCGCCGGCCGCATCCGCCTCGACGTAGATGGCGTTGTAGGAATCCCGGACGCTCGCCAGCGGGTGTTCCTTGGGCAGGAAGGCGGGATGGACCCGCACGGCCACCTGGTCCTCGGACTCGCTCGCGATCCCGATCAGCTTGATGACGTACCCGAGGCGATCCGCGACCCGGATGTCGACCGCGCTCACGGATTCGATGCCCTCGCGGAACACATCGTCGCCGTGGACCGCGGTGTCGAAGGCCAACGAGGCGAGGATGGCGCACTTGGACGCCGCATCGTGCCCACCGACGTCGGCGGTCGGATCGGCCTCGGCGTAGCCGAGCGCCTGCGCGTCCGCGAGGACGTCCTCGTAGGCGGCCCCCTCCTCGGTCATCCGGGAGAGGATGTAGTTGGTGGTCCCGTTCAGGATCCCGACCACGCGCGTGATCCGGTCGCCGGCGAGCGATTCCTTGAGTGGTTTGATGATCGGGATGGCGGCCGCCACCGCCGCCTCGTAGGACAGATCCACCCCCGCGGCCAGGGCGGCCGCGTACAGCTCCGGTCCCTGCTGCGCCACCAGTTCCTTGTTGGCCGTGACGACCGGCTTGCCCAACGTCAACGCACGACGGATCAGCCCACTGGCCGGCTCGATGCCTCCCATGACCTCGACCACGACGTCGACGTCGTCGGCCTCGACGACGCTGACGGGATCATCGGTGAAGACCGCCGGGTCGAGCGGCAGGTCCCGCTCCCGGGTCAGGTCACGGACGGCCACCCGCGTGATCTCCAGCTTGGCGCCGGTCCGTGCGGTGATGTCGTCCGCCTCACGACCGAGGATCGTCACGACGCCGCCACCGACCGTGCCGCAGCCGAGCAGTCCGATCCGGATGACGCGATCCACCGACGTTCCTTGCTCGCTGTGGGTCCTGCGGGGTCGGACCGAGACTACCGCCCGCCCTACGCGGGGCGATGGTCCATGACGGGATGGCGCCATCGGAAGGCCACGCAGTCGTCGAGGGTGCGGGGGATGCCCTCCCGGTAGGTCGGGACCAGCGGCTCGATACCGAGGTCGCCCCACAGCGCGTCGGGATCCACCGGCAGCGACAGGTTCCAACTGACGACGGTGTCGGCGGTGTAGAGGCTCGGGCGGGTCGACGGCGTGAGCGCATCCAGGGACCCCGCCCCGAGCCGGGCCAGCGCGGCCGGTGCCCGAACGACCCGGAGGTCCGGCAGCTGCTGCTGCACGGCACCGATGAAATCGTCCCATCCGGCGGGGTCGCGATCGGCCAGCGCGCTGGCGCCCACCCACCCGGTCTCCGCGGCGGCGATCAGAGCACGCGCCGCGTCGACCACGTGCAGGTGGCCGTACGGCTTCGAGTCCCGGCCCGGCAACACGATCGTGCCGGTGCGCACCCGGCCGAAGAGCTGGTCGGTCGCGCCGTAGACGTGGGGCAGGCGCAGACTGGCGACCGACATCCCCTGCTGCGCCCCGAAGGCCGCCAGGCGCTGTTCGACCAGCAGCTTGACGCGGCCGTAGTCGACCACGGGATCGGGGACGGTCTCCGCGGTGATCGGCGTGTCGGTACCACCGTGGACCAGGAGCGACGATGCGAAGACGAAGCGCGCGACCCCGGCGGCAGCGGCGGCGTGTGCCAGGTCGCGGGTCCCCCCGATGAACGTCGCTGCCAGCCGGGCCGCCGGCTCGAAGGTGGCTCGCCCCGCCAGGTGGATGACGGCATCGCAGCCGTCGACGGCGCGGGCGAGCGTCTCCGGTGACCGTAGGTCGCCATAGACGACCTCGGCATCCAGGCCCGAGAGCAGCGCGCCCCGCGACGGCCGGCGCACCAGCAGGCGCGGCCGCAGTCCGCGCGCGGACAGCTGGCGGGCGACCTCGGTTCCGATGAACCCGGTGGCCCCGGTGACGAGCACCTTCACGGGATCTGGCTCCTACGACGATGCGTACGGGTGGACCCGATGCCTGACCCGTTCGGCTCGGCATCTCCCGAGGTTCGCTGCGGCCGGTCACGCCGGACCGGACCGATCGGCAGCCGCGTCGCCCGATCCCGGATCGTCACCCAGGCAGGCGCAGCGCGGTCCAGACGGTGGCGTGCGGCCGGAACCCGAGGCGCCGGTAGAGGCGGTCGGCGTCGGAGCCCGGATCGGCACCGATCCCCACGCGAGCGCCAGGGGCGACATCGAGGTAGCTCGACACCGCGCGGTGCGTGAGGCCGGACGCAATCCCGATCCGGCGGTGCACGGGATGCACGATGACGTCCTCGACCACCGCCAGGCCCTGCCGATCGTGCAGGAGCGTCAGGCGTCCCACCGGACCACCGTGGCGCATCGCGACCCACACCTGACAGCGGCCGGCGCTGGCCAGTTCCCGTTGGACGTCGACGGCCCAGTCGGTGAACGCCTGATCGACGCCCCGCCAGTCATCGGGGGTGTCGCCACGGGCGTAGCGGTACAGGACGGTCGCGGCGTGCCAGCGGCGGTCGACCGCACCACCCGGTACCGCGGACGGCGCCTCGACGGGTGCCAGCTCCGCCGACGTCGGCGCCGGCTCGTGGAGCTCGTCCAGCAGCAGGATCGTGGTCGGAGCCAGGTCGAACCCGAGTTCCGTCCACGCCGCCACCAACGCCGCGTCCGCGGTCGGCGCGACCGCCGGGGCATCACTGGCCACCGGTTGTTCCCACCGCACCTGGACGTGGGTGGCACCCATGATCCCGATCGTGTCGTGGAACCTCTCGATCCACCGGGGCAGATCCGACGGTGCCGGTGGGGCCAGCAGATCGATGGTGTTGCCGTCCCGGACGTCCGACCGTGACGGGGTGCGGACCGACACGTGGTCCCGGGCGTAGGTCGTCAGGGTCCGGCCGGACAACCCGACGCGGCTCACCGCGAGACCCAGCCGGTCGTCGATGCGCTCGACCCGGGTCCGGTCGGGCCGCGGGGACCCGGCGTCCGCCGTCATCGCAGCGACACGTCCCGGCGAACGAGATCGTCCAGCGTCTCGCGCTGCAGCAGGGGGCGCACCTGGCCATCACGGACCAGCACGGCCGCGGGGCGCGGGAGGCGGTTGTAGTTCGACGCCATCGACGAGGTGTACGCACCGGTGGCCGCGACGGCCAGCAGGTCACCCACCACGAGGTCGCCCGGCAACGGCGCGTGTTCGCGGACGAGGTCCCCGGATTCGCAGTGCTTGCCGACCACGGTCACCGCCCGGGGCTCCGCGGCGCTGTCACGGCTGACCAGCGCGACCTCGTGTTCCGCGTCGTAGAGCGCGGGTCGGATGTTGTCGCTCATCCCCCCGTCGATGCTGACCCAGGTGGTCAGTCCCGGCAGGGGCTTGACGGTGCCGACCTCGTAGAGGGTGACCGTCGATGGCCCGACGATCGCCCGACCCGGCTCGACGATCAGCCGGGGCGGCGGGTAGTCCAACGCCTCGCACCGCTCGGCGACGGTCTCCAGTACCGCCTTGCCGTAGCGGGCGACCTCGACGGGATGGTCCTCGTGGGTGTAGCGGATGCCCATCCCACCGCCGAGGTTCAACTCGTCGAGCACCACACCGTGCTGCTCCCGCCACCGCGCCAGCAGGTCGAGCGTCACCTCGGCGTTGGCGATGAACGGATCGGTGCCGAAGATCTGCGAGCCGATGTGCGCGTGGATCCCGACGACGTCGAGGTGGTCGAGTTCGAGGGACCGCGCGAAGGCCTCGTCGGCCAGGCCGAGCGACAGCGTGAAGCCGAATTTCGCGTCATCGTGGCCGGTCCGCACGTAGTCGTGGGTGTGGGCGTCGATGCCCGGCGTGATCCGCAGCCAGACGGGCGCCACGACGTCCCGGGCGGCGGCCAGGCGCTCGAGCCGCTCGAGCTCGTCGAACGAATCGACGACGATGCGCAGGACGCCGACCTCCAACGCACGATCGAGTTCGTGCTCCGACTTGTTGTTGCCGTGGAGGATGAGCCGGTCGGCGGGCACACCGGCGATCAGCGCGGTGTGCATCTCCCCCTCGGAGGCGACGTCGATCAACAGCCCCTCCTCGTCGGCGATCTGCAGGATCCCGATCGTGCACCAGGCCTTGGACGCGTAGGTGACGTCGACGCCGGGGAACCCCTCCCGGTACCGGCGGCAGCGCTCGCGCAGATCCTCCTCGTCCACGACCCACAGCGGCGTGCCGTGCTCGGCCGCCAGGTCGGTGACGGCGACGCCGCCGACGGTGAGCACGCCATCATCGGCACGTGCTGCGGTGTAGGGCCAGGGTCCAGGCATCGTCACATCCGCTCCGGCGCGCTCACGCGCAACAACGACAGGGCGTTGGCCAGCACCTGCTTGGCGGCCACCGCCAGCCAGTACCGCGATCGACCCAACGCATCGAGCTGCGCCTGCTCGTCCGGGGACCGATCGGGATCCTCCGGTGCCAGCACCCGACACTCCGTGTAGAAGCGGTGGAAGGTCCCGGCCAACTCCTCGGCGTAGCGGGCCAGCCGCTGGGTGGCGCGCAGCTCGGCGGCTTCCGCCACGGTCAGGGGCAGTCCCGCCAGGGCGGTCAACAGCTCGAGCTCGGCCGGGTGGACCAGCAGCGACAGATCCGCGTCGTCGGAGGTCCCATGGTCGAAACCGCGCTCGTCCGCCATGCGGATCAACGAGCTGATCCGCGCGTGGGCGTACTGCACGTAGTAGACCGGGTTCTCCATCGACTGCTGGGCGACGACCGCCAGGTCGAAATCGACCTGGGTGTCCAGCCCCTGGCGCAGGAAGTGGTAGCGCACGACGTCGACCCCGACCTCCTCCACCACCTCATCGAGGTCGACGGTCTCGCCGGCCCGCTTGGACATCCGGACCGGCTGGCCGTCACGGAGCAGGTTGACGAGCTGACCGATCCGGATCTCCACGCGATCCTCGGGGATGCCGAGGCTGGCGGCCGCCGCCAGCAGGCGCCCCACGTAGCCGTGGTGATCCGCACCGAGCAGGTAGTAGAGGTGGTCCGCCCGTTCCCACTTGTTGCGCAGGTAGGCGCAGTCGGACGCGAAGTACGTCGGGCGTCCGTCGGAACGGATCAGCACGCGGTCCTTGTCGTCCCCGTGGTCCATGGTCCGCAGGAACAGCGCACCGTCCGCCTCGTAGGTCTGGCCGCGCTCGACGAGTTCGGCGACCGCCGCCTCGATGGCGCCGCTGTCGTGCAGGCCCCACCGCTCGGAGAACCAGACGTCGTAGTCGACGCCCATCTGGTGGAGGACGTCCTGGATGCGTTGGCGCATCGCCTCGACCCCCAGGATCCCGACGGTCGCCCCGATCGCCGGGTCGACCCGCGGGTCGCCGGATCCGTCCTCCGGCTCGTCGACCAGGCGGCCGTCCGCATCGTGCGTCGCGCTACCACCCAACAGCGACACGACATCGTCGGGCGCCTCGGTGAACAGCGACTCACCGTGGGTCGTGCGCAGCTGTTCGGCGACCTCGACGATGGCGTAGCCGCGGTAGTGATCCTCCCCGAGCTCCTCACCCCGCGCGACCAGCACCACGGACTCACCGAAGCGGCGGATCTGTTCGCCGGCATCGTTGACGTAGTACTCGCGCACGACGTCGTCCCCGGTCGCCTCGATCAGCGCCGCGATCGCGTCACCGGTTGCCGCCCAGCGACCGGCGCCGACGTGCAGCGGACCGGTGGGGTTGGCCGAGACGAACTCGACGTTGACGGTCCGGCGCTCACCGTCGTCCTTGGTCGAGCGTCCGTACGCGGCGCCCTCGGCCAGGACCCGGCGCACCAGTTCCTGATGGTAGGTGTGCGCCAGACGGAAGTTCACGAACCCCGGGCCGGCGATCGAGACCTCCTCGACCGCGGCAGGCGCCTCGAGGTGGTCGACGATCAGCTGGGCGATCTCGCGGGGGTTGCGTTTCGCCGGCTTCGCGAGCCGGAGCGCAGCGGTGGTCGCCCAGTCCCCGTGGTCCGGCTGCTTCGGCTTCTCCAGCGCAGCATCGGCATCCGGGAGTCCAGCCGCGCTGAGCGCGGCACGGATCCGTTCCGAGAGGTCGGCGAGGACGGGGTCGAACGTGGCGGGGCTGGCCATGCGGGATCCGGATCGGGTGCGTGGAACGATGGGGAGTCGAGCCGAAGCCTACGGGCCTGCGGACGTGCCCCGGACCAGGTGCTCGATCTGCTCCACGAGCTCCAGGGGGTCGAACGGCTTGGTGACGTAGGCGACCGCTCCGGCGGCCAGGCCCTGGTCGACATCCCGGCCCAACGCCCGGGCGGACAGCAACACGACCGGGATCTGCGCGGTCACCGGATCGTCCCGGAGCTCGCGACAGACCTCGAACCCACTGAGCCCGGGCATCATCACGTCCAGGACGATGGCCTGCGGTCCCCACGTCCTGGCCTGTTCCAGCGCGTCGGGACCGTTGGTCGCGGTGCGGACCTCGTGGCCCTCCAACTCGAAGTTCATCACGACCAGTTCGAGGATGACCGGGTCATCGTCAACGATCAGTACGCGGGCCATCGGCAGGCTCCTTCGACGACGTCGAACCGGTCAGGGGTGCGTGGTACGGTCTTCGACCGCGCCCGTGTGGCGTGGCCCGCCCCCGTAGCTCAGTGGATAGAGCACTGGCCTCCGGAGCCAGAAGCGTAGGTTCGATTCCTACCGGGGGTACTCATCCGATCTCCCGTGCCGACGCCGCGTACCGAGACCGACGCTCCGGGTCAGCACGGGACACCGTCGTCGGGACGCCCCGCACCCGACGGGAACGACAGCACGAAGCGACCCGGGCCACGGCTGTCCGGCGGCTGGTAGGCCACCGAGCCGCCGTTGGCCTCCGCCAGCAGCTTGACGATGGCGAGGCCCAGACCGACGCCGGCTCCCGGTTGATACGCCCCCGTCCCGACCGCCTGGGTGAAACGTTCGAACATCACGGGACGGACCTCGGGCGCGACCCCGGGTCCGTGATCCGCCACCTCGACCTCGACCGGCTGCGGTGCCGCGGTCAGCTCGCCGGCGGCCACCCGGGCCGACATCAGCAGCTCATCGATCAGCGACACCATCCGTCCGGCGTTGCGTTGGATGGCCGCCACCGCACCCCGTTGCTCGCCATCCAACCCGCCGTCCGCGGCGGAGCGTTCCAGGGCCGCCGCGAACCCCAGGATCGGGGTCAGCGGCCCGCGCAGCTCGTGACTGACCATCGACACCAACTGGTCGCGGGCCCGGACCGCGCGACCGAGCTCCTCGTTCAACTGCTCGACGATCTGACGACGGCGTTCGGCCGCCACGAAGAGCTCCTCCCGCTCCACCAGGTTCGTCCGGAGCACGGCGACGAGCAGGGCCGTGGCGACCACGACGAGCAGGTAGATCTCGAACAGCACGCGGGCGCTGCCCGTCGTCACGGTGAACGGTCCGTACCCGACGGAGGTCGACCAGCCACCGATCAGCCCGACGATGGCGATCCCGATGGCGGCTCCGGGCACCTCGAAGCGCAACGCACACCACACGAGCGGTGGGATCACGAGGTACGGCAGGATCGGATCGAGCTCACCCTGCCAGTTCCGGAACACGAGCAGGCTGGCCACCAGGAGCACCGACACCGTGAGGATCAGCTCCGTACTCATCCGTCGTGACGCGCGTCGTCGCCAGGCGATGAACAGGGGCGCGATCACGAGCGCGCCCACACCGTCACCCACCCACCAGCTCGCGAACCCCGCCCAGGTCCGCCCGAAGGCCAGGACCCCGGTCGCCGTGCCGATGGTCGCACTCAGCAGGGGCCCGATGACCCCGCCGAACACGACGAACGCGCCGAGCTGCGGCAACGATGCCAGGGCGAAGTCCGGATGCAGCCGCCGGATGGACCACGCCGCGACCAGGGGATGGGCGACGTTGGCCAGCGCCCAGCCGAGCGACGGCAGCAGCGCGAGCCCCATGAGCAGGTTGCTGGTCGTCTCCCCGACCGCAACCGCCACGAGGATCACGGCCCAGCGCCGGGTGTCGGTGATCAGCAGCGCACCCAGGGCGAGCCCCGCTGCCGGCCAGAAGACCGGCCCTTCGAACCCCTCCGGCGCCAGGAACCGGATCGCCTGTGCGAACGCCAGGTACCCGAGCCCGATGGAGACCGGCAGGATGAAGGACGGCGCACCACGGGACGTCGCCGATCCGGTCTCCGCCATCGGACACGCACCTCGTTCCCTCGTGGCACCCCCGGCCCGACACCGCATCGCTGTCCTGCGCTCCGGCATCGAACCGCACCCTGGGATGTCTAGACGTCGGCCGGCCACCGGCGCACGCAAGCGGGTGCAGGCCGGCGCAGGCTCAGCCAGCCGTCACGACCCCGGAGGTGGCCGCGGGCGTCGCCACACGGTCCCGGAACGCCGCAGGCGGCATGGGGCGCGCGAGGTGGTAGCCCTGGCCCAGACGACACCTGATCGCCCGCAGCTCCTGGAGGACGGTGGGCAGGGCCTGATCATCGGTCGCCAGGTCCGATTCCGTGAGCTCCAGCACGAGGCGTCTGGCGACGAGCCCCGTGCGGGTCAGCGTCTCCTGCAGTTGCTGGAGGTAGCCCGGGGCAACGAGTTCGGTCACGGTGCCGTCCACCGCCACATCCGGTCCCTCACCGCCCCACCCGACCGCCTCGGTCGTCGCGGCCGCCAGGACCTGGCGACCGAGCATCCCGATCATGCCCGTCTCCTCGGCGATGGCCGCGAGGATCTGTGGCGAGACGGGACCGAGGTCGACGTGGTCCCAACGCGCGAGTGCCTCCACCATGCGGTCCGTGCCCTCGGTGAGATCCACGATCGGCTGGTAGGCGCACGTCAACGCTCCCTCGCCGAGGGCGCCGCGCAACTCGTCCTCCAGTTCGTGCCGCTCCCGGACGCGTTCATGCATCGCTGGTCGGTACCACCGCCAGCCACTGCCGCGGTCCCGTTTCGCGGCGCACATCGCCAGGTCGGCGTCGCGCAGCAGGTCCGCCGCGTCCTGCTCACCGCGGGACGCTGCCAGGCCGAGGCTCGCCGACACGCTGATCTGGCGCTCGTCCACGCAGCCGACCGAGGAGCCGGCTGCGGTTGGGCAGTTCGGTCAACGGGTCGTGGGCGGCCCGATGGGCGAAGCGCTCCGCGAGCTCCCGGTGCCGGGCTTCCTCGGTGCGCAGGACCTGCTGCCGACGGACCTCGGGGGTGATGTCCCCGACGCTGACGGCCCATCCCCGGCGGTCGTGCTCCTCATCCCTGACGACGGCCAGACGCAACTGCACCGTCCGATCGTGGGGCAGCGTGGCCCGCACCTCGTGCTCCGGGGATCCATCGACCTCGGCGAGGAGCTCCTGGAGCCGCCGT
>JAWLFE010000043.1:2789-12182 GCA_041685735.1 Nitriliruptoraceae bacterium | reverse complement strand
GCCAGACGCAACTGCACCGTCCGATCGTGGGGCAGCGTGGCCCGCACCTCGTGCTCCGGGGATCCATCGACCTCGGCGAGGAGCTCCTGGAGCCGCCGTCCATCCGACTCGCACAACCAGCTCCACAGCGGTGCGTCCTCCAGGTGGGCACCGTCCGAGGGTGGAGGGTCGGTCGCGCGGGCGGACGGGCCGGCCAGCAGGATCGTGCACAACCGCAGGTTGGCGGAGCGGATCGTCCCGTCGAGGTCGGTGTAGGCGATCCCGACGGGCGACGCCGCCGAGGAGCACCGTGCCGACCGGCGCATGCGGTAGCTGCTCGTCGAAACTGGGCAGGGCCAGGAACTCCAGCTGCCAGGTCCGGTCGGCCACCGCGATCAGTTCCGTGCGGCGCCGCGCGTCCGCGGCCGGTGCGCCATCCGCGTCCACGTCGATGATCCGGCTGGGCTCGACGACCGGCGCATCGCTGGTCGTGCTCGCGTCCACCGCCCACCGGGAGTCGCAGAGCAGACGACTGAGCAGCGCCTCCCGATCGACCAGCACCATCGCCCAACGCGCCGACCCACCGTCGGTCGCGGTCAGGGATTCCACCAATGCGATGTCGCGCGCCAGACCGATCGTGTGGGGTGAACCGAGCCGCAGCTCGAGCTGCGGGTCATCCACCACGATCACCGCCAGTTCGCTACCCGGCATGGCGTTGCCCCGCCCGGCAGAGCCAGCCTGTACGGGGCGACGACGGGGGCCATCACCCTTCCTCACGTAGCGACCGGGGCGCCGCGGCCTTCACCCACCGGGGCAATACCCTGCATCGGGTTCCCACCGACACCCGCGAGGCCCGAGATGAGCACACCGATCGATGTGACCGACCGATCCATCTTCCACCGGACCGTCGGGATCGAGCACGACCCGCTCGCAGGTGCCCGGACCCACCGCGACGAGATGGGCCGCGAGGTGGCCCCCGATCTGCTCGCGCTGATGGGCGACACGCCCCTCGTCGCCCTCGACCGTCTGTCGCGGGACGTGCCTCCCACCGTGGTGGCCAAGCTCGAGATGCTCAACCCCGGCGGGAGCGTCAAGGACCGGATCGGGATCTCGATGGTGGAGGCCGCCGAGGCGGCCGGCATCCTGAAGCCCGGCGGCACGATCGTGGAGCCCACATCGGGCAACACGGGTGTCGGGTTGGCCATCGCCGCGGCCCGCAAGGGCTACCGCTGCATCTTCGTCGTGCCCGACAAGGTCAGCAACGACAAGATCGCGCTGATGCGCGCGTACGGGGCGGAGGTCGTGGTCTGCCCGACCGCGGTGGAGCCCGAGGACCCGCGCTCCTACTACGCGGTGTCCGATCGCCTGGCCGAACAACCCAACGCCTTCAAGCCGAACCAGTACTTCAACCAGGCAAACCCCCAGACCCACATGCTGTCCACCGGGCCCGAACTGTGGCGTCAGACCGGTGGCCGCATCGATGCGTTCGTGTGTGGTGTGGGGACCGGCGGGACCGCCACCGGGGTCGGGCGCTACCTCAAGGAACGCAACCCCGATCTGACCGTCGTGGGCGCCGACCCCGAGGGCTCGCTGTACTCCGGTGACCAGGTGCGCCCCTACCTCGTCGAAGGCATCGGCGAGGATTTCTGGCCGCCCACCTTCGATCCGTCCATCGTGGACGTGTGGGAGCGCGTGTCCGACCAGGAATCGTTCGCGATGGCCCGCCGCTGCACCCGCGAAGAGGGGATCCTCGTCGGTGGCTCCTGCGGGACGGCCCTGGTCGCCGCCCTGCGCTACGCCGCCACCCAGCCGGCGGACGCCTCCATCGTGGTGCTGCTACCGGACTCGGGCCGCGGCTACCTGTCCAAGCTCTACGACGACACGTGGATGACCGAGCACGGCTTCGTCGAACACACGGCGGGGGCGGGCACGATCGGTGACGTCGTGCGCGCCAAGGGGGACGGGCTACCGCCGGTCGTCCACCTGCACCCGGACGAAGAGGTCGTCCAGGCCATCGCGCTGCTCAAGGAGTACGGCGTGTCCCAGATGCCGGTCTTCGCCGACGGGGTGCACGATCACGCGAGCGCCGACGACATCGTCGGCTCGGTCCGTGAGAACGCGCTGCTCGATGCCGCACTGCGCGACCCCGGGGTCATGTCCAAGCCCATCATGGAGGTCCTGCAGCCACCGCTGCCGATGCTCTCGACCGATGACCCCCTGGACCAGGCGTTGGCAGAACTCGCCGGCGGAGCGCCGGCCGTCCTCGCCCACGGCGACGGACGGGTCCTCGGTGTCCTGACCCGCGCGGACCTGCTCAGCTTCCTCGCCGATCGGTAGACCAGCCGACCGGGCCCAACCGTCAGACCGATGCAAGGACCAACGATGCAGTTCGAGACCCGTGCGATCCACGTCGGCCAGGAACCCGATCCCCGGACCGGTGCGGTGATCGTGCCGATCTTCCAGACCTCGACGTTCGCGCAGCCCCACGTCGGGGAGCACACCGGCTACGAGTACGCCCGCACCGGCAACCCGACACGCACGGCGCTCCAGGAGGCGTTGGCCTCGCTCGAGGGAGCGGAGCAGGCCGTCTGCTTCGCCTCGGGGCTGGCCGCGGAGGACGCGATCTTCCGACTGCTCGATCCGGGCGACCACGTGGTGATGGCCAACGACGTGTACGGCGGCACCTGGCGGCAGATCGTCCAGGTGCACGGTCGATTCGGCATCGAGGTCTCGGCCGTCGACCTCGCCGACCTCGATGCCGTCGCCGCCGCCATGCGTCCGACGACCCGGCTCATCTGGGCCGAGACCCCGTCCAACCCGCTGCTCAAGATCCTCGACCTGGCCGGGCTCGCACAGATCGCGCACGACGCGGGCGCACGACTGGTCGCCGACAACACCTTCGCGACGCCCTACCTCCAGCAGCCGCTCGCGCTCGGCGCGGACCTCGTGGTCCACTCGACGACCAAGTACATCGGCGGGCACTCCGACGTGGTCGGGGGCGCGGTCTGCACCGATGCGGCCACCGCGGAGGAACTGGCCTTCCTCCAGAACGCCGTCGGTGCGGTCCCCGGTCCGTTCGACGCCTGGCTCACACTCCGTGGTCTGAAGACGCTCGGTGTGCGCATGGACCGCCACAACCACAACGCGATGCGGATCGCGGACTACCTGGCCGACCACCCGAAGGTCGCGCACGTGGCCTACCCGGGGCTGGTCGACCATCCGGGCCACGCGCTGGCCGGCAAGCAGATGCGCGGCTACGGGGGGATGATCTCCTTCCGTGTCGACGGCGGCGTGGATGCGGCCAAGCAGGTCGCCGAGCGCACGGAGCTGTTCTTCCTCGCCGAATCGCTCGGCGGGGTCGAGAGCCTCATCGAGCACCCGGGGATCATGACCCACGCATCGGTCGCCGGGACCGCCCTGGAGGTACCCGATGACCTGCTGCGACTCTCGGTGGGCATCGAAGCTGCCGATGATCTGATCGAGGACCTGGCGCAGGCACTCGGCTGACCGGGTGGGCAGCTCCCGCCAGGTCGGAAGGACGGTGTTCCGGTGAGGGGACGGCCAGCACGGACGACGGCGATCGTTGCGATCGTGGCCGCCTTCCTGCTGACCGGCTGCGGGCAGGTCATCACCCTGCAGTTGCCGTCCACCGGGTCACTGCAGGACGCCGCCCCCCGCGTCCCTCCCGTGCAATCGGTCATCTACGACGTCCACGGCGAACCTCTCACGATCCTGCGCGACGAGTACCGCGAACCGATCGGACTCGGCGAGCTGCCGGCCCACCTGCTCAACGCCGTCATCACGGCCGAGGACCGGCGCTTCCACCAGCACCGGGGTATCGACGGCCGCTCGCTGCTGCGCGCGGCACTCTCGAACCTCGCCACCGGCGACATCGGGCAGGGCGGCTCGACGATCACCCAGCAACTCGTGAAGAACCTCTACATGCCCGACGCACCGCGGACCCCGGAGACCAAGCTGCAGGAGGCGGTCCTCGCCCGGGAACTGGAGGACGAACGCTCGAAGGGCGCGATCCTCGAGGACTACCTCAACACCGTGTACTTCGGCGAAGGCGCCTACGGCATCGAAGCGGCTGCGCGCACCTACTTCCGCAAGCCCGCCAGCGACCTCGCGGTGGCCGAGTCGGCCCTGCTCGCCGCGATCATCCGGGCCCCCGAAGCACTGGCACCGACGCGCAACCCCGACGCAGCGATGCTGCGGCGCGACGACGTGCTGTGGCGCATGGCGGTGGACGGCCACCTCTCGCCAGCGGAACGGGACGCGGCGACGGCCGCGCCGATCGAGGTCCACGGACGGACCTCCGCCGGGCAGACACGCGAACCCCACCTGGTCGACCTGGTGGTCCGGGAACTCCTGGGAGATGCGCGCTTCGGCAGCACCGAGGAGGAACGCGCCCGCCGCCTCTACGGCGGTGGCCTGCACATCCACACCACCGTGCAGCCGGCGCTCCAGGAGATCGCCCGGACCGTGCTGGCGGAACAGCTGCCGGATCCCGACGATCCGGATGCCGCCATCAGCATCGTCGACCCGAGGTCCGGTCACGTGCTGGCGGCCGTGGGCAGCCGGTCCTACGACGAGCTCCAGTTCGACCTGGCGACCCAGGGTCGGCGGCAGCCCGGCTCGACGTTCAAGACGTTCGTCCTCGCCGCGGCGATCGCCGACGGGTGGCACCCGGACGCGCCCCTCGACGGTCGCCAGGGCGACATCGACCTGGCCTCTGGCGGCGTCTGGGAGGACGTCCGCAACTACGACCGACGCTCGTACGCGCGCATCAGCCTGGCCGCGGCGACGCGCGCATCGGTCAACACGGCGTTCGCTCGACTGGGCGTCGACGTCGGCCTCGAGCGCGTCGTGGGGCTCGCGGGCGCGATGGGCGTCCGCTCACCGATCCCGGTCGCGGTCCAGACGACGATCGGTGGGGGCGAACTCAGCGTCACGACGCTGGACATGGCCGCCGGGATGGCGACACTGGCGAACCTCGGACAGCACCTGCCGACGACCGTCGTCTCCCGGATCGATGACGCCGACGGTCGTGCGGTCTGGCTGCCGGACACCGTCGGCCGGCAGGTGATCGATCCCTCCGCGGCCTTCGTCACCCTCGAGGTCCTGCGCGGTGTGGTGGAGCGGGGAACCGCCGTGCGGGCCCAGGTCGATGGCTGGGAGGTCGCCGGCAAGACCGGCACGACCTCGGATCACACCGACGCCTGGTTCGTCGGCGCGACGCCGACCCTCGCCGCGGCGGTGTGGGTCGGACACGCCGATGGACGCATCCCCATGCAGGATGTGCAGGGGATCCGCGACGTCACCGGTGGCACGATCCCCGCAGAGATCTTCTCCGCCGCGCTTACCCGGGCGTTGGCCGAGACGCCCCCGGTGCCGTTCGAACTGCCCGAGTCCCACTCCACCCTGGTCGAGATCGACCCGGTGACCGGCCTGCTGGCCGCACCGTGGTGCCGCGGCCAGGTCGAGCGCCTCCCCCGCATCCTCGTGCCGACCGAGACCTGCCCGAAGCCCCCACCACCGCCACCACCGCCACCCCCACCACCCCCGGCGGTTGAGCCCGATCCGCCCGACCCGGACGAAGCCGACGAGGACGGGCAGGACGACGGCACCGAGGACGACGGCACCGTTGACGACCCCGGGACCGGGGTCGACGACGGTCGTCCCGTACCCGACGACGGTGCCACCACCTCGCCGGACGAGCCGGCGGGGCCCGATGACCCGGTGGACCCCGAGGACCCACCGGCCGATCGAGAGCTGGATGCGCGGGGTGGCTCACCACCCTCGCCGAACCCGGACGCCGACGCGGCCGACTGATCACCGGCCGTCAGCGCCGGGGCGCGGGCCGTCGGCTACCACCGCGCGTGCCGTCGGCTGCCGCAGGGTCTGGCAGTAGCATCCCCGCCGACCTCGGCCCGATGCGGCGGGGCCAGGAGATGCTGTGCGAGCGCTGTTGGTGTTCAACCCCAACGCGACGACCACCGACGACCACGTCCGTGACGTCATCGCGTCCGCCCTGGCGTCCGCGATCGACCTCGATGTCCAACCGACCAAGCAGCGGGGCCATGCGACGCACCTGGTGGCCGGCGCCGTTCACGACGACGTGGATGCCGTCTTCGCGCTCGGCGGTGACGGCACCGCCAACGAGGTGATCCAGGCTCTGGCTGGCACCGATGTCCGACTCGGCATCATCCCCGGTGGGGGGGCCAACGTGCTCGCACGGTCGCTGGGCCTGCCCAACGACCCCATCGAGGCGACCTCGAAGCTGTTGCAGGCGGTACGGGCCGATCACACCCGCCGTATCGGCCTCGGTCGCGCCGGGGCGCGGTACTTCGGGTTCAACGCCGGGTTCGGGTTCGACGCGGCCGTGGTCCGCCACGTCGAGCAGCACACCCGCATGAAGCGCAACCTGCGTCAGGCCGCCTTCGTCTGGTCCGCGGCCCGCGAATGGGCGACGGGGGCGAAGCAACGGGAGGGCTCGATCGCGATCCGGCTCGATGACGGTCCGTACCTCGATCCGGTGGCGATCGCCATGGTCGCCAACGCCGACCCCTACACCTTCCTCGGCGACCGACCGATGCACCTGCATCCGCGGGCGTCCTTCGAGACCGGGTTGGACCTGATCACGGTCGGCAGCATCAGTACCCGTGAGTTGGTCCGGATCGCCGCGCGCGCGTTCCGCGGCGGGACGCACGTGGAACTCGACTCGGTCGGCTACCACCACGACATCACCTCGATGGTCATGGGAGCGCAGATGCCGCTGCCGTTGATGGTCGATGGCGACTACGCAGGGGAACACCGTCAGGTGACCTTCACGGCGGTCCCGGAGGCGTTGCGCGTCCTCGTCTGAGCACGGTGCGAGCACGGTGCGGGCACTCTCCGATCCCCGCGCGAGCACTGCGGCGCACCCTTCCGAGCGATGGGCGCACGCTTGCCCGGGTAGGCATGCGGCATGCTCGTGGAACCCTTGACACCGCAACCTCACCCGTTACGGTGTGCCAACAAGAGAAAAGCTTCACAAGCGCAGCCGGTTCTGGCGGATGGCTGTGCCCCGCCCACTCGGGCGATCCCCCATCACCCACCGCCGGTCCCCGTCGGCTTCAGCCTGGACCCGGGACCCTCGGTATCGAGCAGGAGAGCATCACATGGATTGGCGTAGTCGTGCTGCGTGCATCGACGAGGACCCGGAACTGTTCTTCCCCATCGGGACGACCGGTCCGGCCGTCGAGCAGGCAGATGCAGCCAAGCGCGTCTGCGCACGTTGCGACGTGCGTGAGGAGTGCCTCGAGTTCGCCCTCGCGTCCAACCAGGACGCCGGCGTCTGGGGCGGTCTGACCGAGGACGAACGCCGCACGCTCAAGCGCGCGCGCCAGCGTCGCCGCCGGCTCGCCAGCTAACGCCGTCAGCCCACCGCGAGCGCCGCTCGGCCACCCGGTCGGGCGGCGTTCGTCGTGGTGGGACGCAACGCCTCGACCTACCGCGGCAGGGGCAGCACCGCCTCGCAGACCGTGCCCGGTCCGACCTCGGAGCGACGCACCTCCAGGGTGCCGCCGAGTTCGGACTCGACCAGGGTCATCGCGATCCGCAGGCCGAGGTTGGCATCGGAGGTCAGGCTCCACTCCTCTGGGACGCCGACGCCATCGTCGTGCACCTCGAGGTGGAGGCTCGCGGTGCGACGGTCGAGGACCACGGTGACCGCCCCACCCTCGTGGACGAACGCATGCTCGACCGAGTTCTGCAGCAGTTCGGACAGGACCAGCGCCAGGGGTGTCGCGACCTCGGCGGGGAGTTCCCCGGCACTGCCCTCCAGTTCCATCTCGACCGGCCGGGTCGGATCCGTGAGGCCGATGGCCAGCATGTCGATCAGGCGTTGCGCGACCTTGTCGAAGGACACGCGCTGCCGCGAGTCCTGCGACAGGGTCTCGTGCACCAGCGCGATCGACGAGATGCGGCGCACGGACTCGGCCAGCGCCTGTGCGGATTCCTCGTTGGTCATCCGACGCGACTGCAACCGAAGCAACGAGGCGACGGTCTGCAGGTTGTTCTTCACCCGGTGATGGATCTCCCGGATGGTCGCATCCTTGTAGAGCAGGAGCCGTTCGTGGCGGCGCAGTTCGGTGACCTCACGCACCAGCATCAGCCCGCCGAGCACGTGGTGCTCCCGCGTCAACGGCAGCAGGCGCCGCAGCACGACCGCGCCGCGGGCCTCCACCTCGGATTCCAACGGCTCACCGTCCGCCAGCGCCTCGAGCACGGCCTGATCGTCGAGGTCGAACAGTTCCAGGTTGCGGCCCACGATGTTGTCGACCACCCCGAGCCGTCGGTACGCGCTGACCGCGTTCGGTGAGGCGTAGTTGACGATCCCCGTCGCATCGATGCGCATCATCCCGTCGCCGACGCGTGGCGCCAGCTCACGTTCAGGGTCCTCACCGGGGAACGGGAACGAGCCTTCGGCCAGCATGTGGGACAGGTCGGTGGCCGCCTGGTAGTAGGTCAGTTCGAGCTCGGAGGGGGCCCGCACCGTCGACAGGTTGCCCTCACGCGTGACCACACCGATGATGCGGCCATCGAACGGGACCGGGATCGCCTCTTCGCGCACGGGCACGCCGGTCGACCAGTCGGGATCGCCGTCACGGACGATCTCGGCGTCGAGGAAGGCGCGCGTGACCCCCGGCCGCTCATCCGCCTCGTAGGTCCGCCCGACCAGGTCCTCCTGGTACACGGTCTGTGCCGTGTAGGGCCGCATCTGCGCGATCACGGTGAGCTGACCGGACTCGGGGTCCCGGCAGAACATCAACAGATCCGAGAAGGACAGGTCCGCCAGGATCTGCCAATCGGACAGGATCGCCTGGAGCGTGTCGACGCTCGCGTCGTCCAGGCCCGCACGTTCCTCGACGAGCTCACGCAGCGAGGTCACGGGCGGGACCTCAGTGGCCCAGGAACCGCTGCAGCTGCTGCAGCGGAACGGCCTCGCGGATGTGTTCGAAGGCCCGCTTCTCGATGTCGCGTGCCTCGCTCATCGACAGGCCGAGCTCACGTGCCGTGTCGGCGAGGTCGTGGGGATGACCATCGGTGAGGCCCATCCGCATCTCCAGGACCTTGCGCTGTGTCTCCGGCAGCCGGGCCAGCACCTTCTCCAGTGGCTTGCGCAGTTGCTCGACGGGGTTGTCGGGCTCGTCGCGCCGGCCTGCGCGCCTGTTCCCGCCCTGGCCGCCCGGTCCCTGACCCCGACCGCGCTGACCCTGGCCACGTTGGCCCTCGCCCTGCTTGCCGCCTGCTCCGCCCGACCCACGCGAGCGCCCGCCGCCCTTGGGGCCGCGGTTGTCGGGGTTCGCTGGAGGAGCCATGATGCTGCAGCCTAGCGGTGCACCACCGTCCCCCCTGGCCTCGGTCGGG
>JAWLFE010000043.1:0-2689 GCA_041685735.1 Nitriliruptoraceae bacterium | reverse complement strand
CGCCCGCCGCCCTTGGGGCCGCGGTTGTCGGGGTTCGCTGGAGGAGCCATGATGCTGCAGCCTAGCGGTGCACCACCGTCCCCCCTGGCCTCGGTCGGGACCGGGACGTGGCACCATCACGCCAGCATCTCACCAGCCGTTGCCACCAGCCCCCATCGGGAGACCACGTGTTCTTCGTCGTGCTGGTCCTGCTGCTCGCCGTCGGGGCGTCGTTGGTCCGCGGCGGCCGGTTCCGCCGGATCGGACGGGCCCCACTGCTCGCCACCTGGCTGCTGTTCTCCGGCGTGGTTCTACAGATCGCGTCCGACGCCGGGGTGATGCTCGGCTGGTTCGAGGGCACCGGCACCATCAGCTACGGCCTCCTGTTGACCAGCCAGCTGCTGGTGCTGGCCTGGGTGCTGCGCAACTGGTACCTGCCGGGTCTCATCCTGGTCGCCATCGGCCTCGCGCTGAACGCGACCGTCATGGCGGCCAACGGGGCGATGCCGGTCCACCCGGACGCGATCGCCGCCCTCGGCCAGGATCCCGGCGAACTGGTCCGCGGCAAGCACGTCCTGCTGGATGGCGACACCCGACTGTGGTGGCTCGCGGACATCTGGCCCGTGCCACCGATCCGATCGATCATCTCCATCGGCGACGTGATCCTGGCGGCAGGTCTGCTGCCGATCACCCACCACCTGATGACCTTCCGGACGCCGGCGGAGCGACGCGGGACGGCCACCGTCAGTGAACCGCGACCCGCTGACGACGCAGGACCCGGGTCAGGGCACTGACCACGTCGAGGTCGCCGACATCGCGGACCAGCCGCACCACGACCTCGTCGAGTTGGGCGGGTTCGATCGGGTCGGGGGCGTACCGGTCGATCTCGCAGCAGGCGGCGACGATACGCACCTGCTGACGGAGGTCGTCGCGCTGCGCCACCGGCCCGGTGAGGTCTCCGTGCGCCTCGACGATCTGTGCGACACGTTCCAGACGGCCCGACACCATCCGTACCGCGTGCCCGCCCGCTGTCGCCAGCTGTCGCTGGGTCGCGGGCTCGCCGGCTTCCAGCTTGAGCCGTCCGAGTTCGTGCATGTGCGCGGCACGCACCACGTCGATGGTGTCGCGCTCACTCAATCCCAGTTCGTGGGCGACCGCCTCGGCCAGTTCACCGACACGCACACCGTGATCGTCGGAGATCGATCCCTGCGGACCGGTCACCATCTGCTCGGGCAGCCGGGACATGGCTCGGATGGTCTGTTCGTAGGCGCGGTCGGCGACGAACAGCCGCTCGAGACCGACCCTGGCCGCGAGGAGGGGGATGAGCATGGTCGGCAGGGTCCAGACGCCGAGCACCGGGTGGACCAGCGCACCCAGGCCGGCGGTGGCCGCCACCGCAGGTCCCACCAACCTCGTCGCCATGACGGCTTCCCTGGCCCGACGCAGAGGCACGTGCCACCGACCACCGGTGCGCACGAACACCTCGCTGGCCGGGAGGCCGACGACGATCGCCAGCCCGACCGCGATCGCTGCTCCGACGGGTAGTGAGGCCGACACGTCCGATCCGCTGCCCTCCCAGACCAGTGGCAGGACGAGCACCCCCAGCGACGCGAACCCGGTCAGCGCCCACGCACCAGCGATCCGGCTGACGATGCCGGACAGGTCCAGTGGCTCGCGACCCACCAGGCGTCCGACCAACCAGGCGCTCGCCGCGATCGCGGCGACCATCACCGGGGATGCGCCCAGGATCGCCGCAGCTCCGAGGACCGCCAACGATGTCGGTACGGGCTGCCCGCCCGGCTGCCGGATCGCCAACCGCTCGGTCGCGATGGCGGCGATCAGGAACCACACCAGCTGGAGCGACCCGATCTGGTGATCGACGCCGGCGACGAACCACCAACTGGTCCCGATCGCTGCTGCAGCGGTGAGGAGCAGGACCCGGGTCAGCCACCGGGAGACCGAGCGGTTCACGACGACACCTCGGAGCTGTCGGTCCGATCGGCCACCAGGCGCTCCTGCGCCGTCCCCGTCGGGATGGCGTGCCCGTGGAGCTGCTCCTCGCTGGCGAAGTCCGTCGTGGGTTGCCAACCGACCCGGTCGACAGCCGCCGCGAGTGCCTCGACCATCCGTGCGTCGAACTGGCGGCCGACGCACCGGCGGAGCTCGGCGATCGCATCGTCCACGCTGAGTGCCCGACGGTAGGAGCGGGTGGAGGTCATGGCGTCGAACGCATCGACCGCGGTCACGATCCGCACGATGTCGGAGAGCTCGTCCTCGCCCACCCCGTGGGGGTAGCCCTTCCCATCCAGGCGCTCATGGTGGTAGCGGACGATGTCGATCGCTGGTTCCAGGAAATCGATGTCGCGCAGGACCTCCGCGCCGATCGTGGGGTGCTGCTTGATCTCCTCGAACTCATCGTCGTCCAACGGTCCGGGCTTGTTGATGATGCACAGCGGTACACCGACCTTGCCGACGTCGTGGAGCAACGCGGCGTAGCCGGTCAGCCGGCGTTCGTCGTAGGAGACCCCGAGCTCCTCCGCGACGAGCACCGACAGTTGCGACACACGCTCGGAGTGACCGCGGGTGTAGAGGTCCTTCATCTCGATGGCGTTCACGAACCCACGCACCAGCTCGTCGTACGCGTTGTCCAACTGTTCGAACGCCAACAACGAGTGCCTGGCGACCAACACCGGGACGGCCATGAACAGGA
>JAWLFE010000136.1:0-5666 GCA_041685735.1 Nitriliruptoraceae bacterium | reverse complement strand
CGACTTCGGTGGCGAACGCGTCGCGTGGATGTCGAACGTGGTCACCAACTGGATGGGTGACGACGCCTTCCTGCGCCGGCTCCGCGTCGAGATGCGGGCGTTCTGCTACGTCGGGGACACGGTGTGGCTGACGGCCAAGGTCGTCGACAAGTCGACCGACGGCACGGACTTCGCGGTCGACCTCGAGCTCGAGGCCGTCAACCAGCGCGACGAGCGGATCGCACGCGGTACCGCGACCGTGCTCCTGCCCACGGAGACCGATCCGACGGCGCCGACGGTGCCCAGCACGATCCCCGAGGACCTGTCCCCGTTCGTCTGATCCCGCCGCACTGAGCTCCCGCTCTCTGCCGCGACCACCGCAGCCGACCGCCATCGGAGGCCCGAACATGCCTGACGAACCCATCCGCTACCTCGCCGGGATCCGCGTGCTGGACTTCACGTTCCAGGCCGCAGGTGCCTACGCCGCGATGCTCCTCGGTTCGCTCGGAGCGCAGGTGATCAAGGTGGAGAGCGCCTCACGGCCCGACCCCACACGCCAGCGGGTGAACCGGCCCTACATCCATTCGGTGTTCTACGAGGACGTGAACCTGGACAAGCAGGCCATCACGATCAACATGAAGAGCCCCGAGGGTCAGGAGCTGGCGAAGCGCCTGGCCGGTGAGTCCCACGTGGTGGCGGATTGCTACCGGCCGGGTGTCATGCAGAAGTGGGGTATGGGCCACGCACAACTGCGTGAGCGCCACCCCCACCTGGTCACCGCGTCACTGACCGCCGCAGGTCAGGACGGTCCGTACGCGCGGCTGCCGGGGTACGCGGGCATCTTCAACGCGCTCAGCGGCGCCGGCAACCTCACCGGGTACCCGGACGGGCCACCCACCGAGTTCCGCACGTCCATGGACATGCGCGCAGGTGCGCTGTTCGCCTTGGCGATCGCGCAGGGCCTGCTGCACGCCAAGCGCACCGGGCAGGGGCGATCGATCGACTTCTCCGCCTCGGAGGCCGCCAGTACCTCCGTCGGCGACTCCATCGTGGAGGCCTCGGTCGAGGGGCGCGATCCCGGTCGTCGCGGCAACCGCGATCCCCGCTTCGCTCCCAGCGGGGTCTTCGCCTGCCGTGACGGGTGGATCGCGCTCGCGGTCCGCTCCGATGAGCAGTGGCACCAACTGGTCTCCAGGTTGGAGCAGGACGGACATCCGAGGCCCGATGGCCTGGAGACCGCCAGCGCGCGTCTCGCTGACCGGGGCGCGGCGGAGGCCTACGTGGGTGCTGCACTCGAGCCCCTCGACCGCGCGGGTGCCTTCGAGCTCCTGGGTTCCTGTGGCGTCCCAGCAGGTCCGGTCATGGATGGCGGGGATCTCGTCGGCGATGAGCACCTCGCGGCCAGAGGGTTGTTCGTCCGTACCCCGGTCACCACCAGCGACACGACGCGGTTGGTGACCAGCGCACCGTGGGTCATCGACGGACGTCGGCCGCAGCCACAGCCTGCTCCGGAGCTGGGAGCGGACACCGATGCGGTCCTCGCGTCCGTCCTCGGCATGTCGGACTCGGAGCTCGACGCGTTGCGTGCCTCGGGCGCCCTGAGCTGACGACGGCCCTCGTCGTCCGAGGTCCTGATCTCCCGCCAGCGTCACGTCAACGGCGGGGGATCAGCTCTGTGCCCCCAACAGGGTGTCGAGCTTGGACTCGATCCGGTCGAGCTGCTCGCCGGTGCGCACCCGCTGGGTCGTGGAGCCCGCCAGGAGTACCTCGATGATCTGCTTGGCCTGGTGGCGGATCTCCATCTTGGGCGCCTGGTCCTGTCCGAGAGCGACGTGCTCGATCGCGCCGAAGACGATGTCGCGGATCAGCGTCGGCGGGATCTCGGCGTCGGCGATCATGCCCTGCTCCTGCATCTCGGTGATCAGGTCGAGGTGGAGACGGGTATAGCGCCGGTTGTGCTCCTTCCACCGCTCGTTGAGTTCGGCGTCCGCGCCGTACCGAGAGCGTTGCGTGAACACCCGGATCAGGTCCCAGTTCCGCTCCGCCTTGAGCGCCCAGGCATCGATGAGGGCTCGGAACCGTTCCTCCGCATCCCCCGGCGAGTGTGCGATGTCGACGGCGGTGCCGTAGAGGTCCGCGTAGAACTCGTCCATCACGGCACTCAGCAGTCCGCTCTTGCTCCCGAAGTGCTGGAACACGGTCCCCTCGGAGACCCCGATCTCCTGGGCGATCGATGCGATCGTGCTGTGGTCGTAGCCGTTGCGACGGAAGTTGTCCGCAGCGTGCCGGAGGATCGTGGCCCGCGTGCGCTCGCCCTTCGTCATCGACCTGGTGGTGTCGGGCATGCGATCGCTCCCTGAGTCTGGCTCAACATGCTAGCGCGGGGGACGCGAGCCTTCGTTCGCTTGCCGTTGGGTCGCGACCCGGGGAGACGGACGGGCGAAGCGCTCTGAAGTGTCACTCACGAAACGGCTCGGTAGCGGGCTCCACTCGCGGCACGAAGAACGAGGATGGCTGGGAAGCATGGCTTCTAGCGGCAGATGCGATAGAGTTGAGGATGTCTTAGGAACGTGGCTCTTCTGCCTCTTGGTGAAGGCAACCTATGAAGATCCTGGCAGCGTACAAACCGTCACCGCTGGGGGACGCGGTGCTGGCGGCCGCGATCAGGGAGGCCCGTCTCCGCGACGCCGAGGTGTTGATCGCCCGTCATGTTCGGCACGACGCGTCGCGTGTGTCCGGGCCGCTCGCCCTGATGGATCCTGGATCGGGACAGGAGGTCGCGCCGGGGGGTGCGTCCGATGACGTCGCGAAGCTCCGTGAGGATCTCGAGGGCCTGGCTTGGCAGGTGCGATCGGGTGGCGTCGCCTGCGATGCCGTGCTCATCGCCGACCGAGAGAACGATGCGGAGGCCATCCTCGAACTGGCCCTCAACGCCCATGTCGGCTTGATCGTGGTCGGCGTCCGGAGGCGTTCACCGGTGGGCAAGGCCGTGTTGCGAGGCGAGGCGCAGCGCATCCTGCTCGAGGCCGAGTGCGCGGTGCTCGCCGTCAAGGAGGACTGACCGGGCAAGCCGGTGGAGGAACTCGTTCCCCGGCGGTCTCCGCCCGGCTCGCCGACCTGTGACCGCGCGGACATCTCGCGATCCGCTTCACCAGGAGGGCCTGAGGCCATGCTAGAGCGACCGATCTTCGCGTCGGAGCACGACGCGTTCCGTGAGGCCGCGGCCGCGTTCGTGGATCGCGCGGTGCTGCCGCGCATGGACGAGGTCGCGGAACTCCACCACCACCCGCGGGACCTGTGGCTCGAGGCTGGAGCGCAAGGCTTCCTCGGTCTGGGGGTCCCGGCGGCGTACGGCGGGGGTGAGGCGGGGGACTACCGCTTCAACGCGGTGTTCGCCGAGGAGCTGTCCCGAGCGTCGCTCGCGACCGCCTCGACCTTCTCCATCCATGTCGACATCTGCGCGCCCTACCTGGTCGATCTGACCACGCCCGAGCAGAAGGAGCGGTGGCTGCCAGGGTTCTGCTCCGGCGAGCTGATCACGGCCATCGCGATGACCGAGCCATCGGCCGGTTCGGACCTCGCCGCGTTGAAGACCACCGCGGTCCGTGACGGCAGCGACTGGCTCATCAACGGATCGAAGACCTTCATCACCAACGGGTCGACCGCTGATCTGGTGATCGTCGCCGCTCGTACCTCGCCCGAGCAGGGAGCGAAGGGCATCAGCCTCTTCGCCGTCGAGCGGGGGACGCCGGGGTTCGATCCCGGCCGTGTGCTGGACAAGATCGGGCAACCGGAGGCGGACACCGCCGAGCTGTTCTTCGATGACGTCCGGGTCCCCGAGGACAACCTCATCGGGGAGCTGGACCGTGGCTTCGTCCACATGATGCAGAACCTGGCGCAGGAGCGGATCAACGGCGCGGTCTCCAACATCGCCCACGCCCGGATCCTGCTCGACGAGACGCTGGGCTACGTCAAGGAGCGCACGGCCTTCGGCAAGCCCGTCGGTTCCTTCCAGCACAACGCGTTCCTCCTGGCCGACCTGGTGACCCGGGCCGAGGTCACCCAGACCTACATCGACCAGCAGATCCTCGCCCACAACCGTGGTGAGCTGACGGCGACCGACGCCGCCAAGGCCAAATGGTGGAGCGCCGATGTGCAGGGGCAGATCCTGGATGGCTGCGTGCAGCTGCACGGTGGCTACGGGTACATGCGCGAGTACCGGGTCGCTCGGGCCTGGGCGGACGCCCGGGTCACCCGCATCTGGGCCGGCTCGAACGAGATCATGAAGCTGATCATCAGCCGCGATCTCGGTCTGTGACGCCTCGCCCGGCGCAGCCGGGTTGCACCCAGCACGCCACTGATCGCGAGTGGGCGGAGGTCGCCGGCTCAGCGTCATGATCGCAGGACCGACAAGGAGAAGACCGATGGAGTTGGGCTCGTTCGTTGCTCTCGTCACCGGTGGGGCCTCTGGCCTCGGGCTGGCGACGGTGGAGGAGTTGGTGTCGAGGGGGGCCTTCGTCGTGATCGTCGACCTGCCGACGTCCGACGGGGAGGAGGTCGCCGCCCGGCTTGGCTCCGGGGTGCGGTTCTGCCCGGCGGACGTCCGCGATGAGGACGCCGTCAGCGGAGCGGTCGCCATGGCCGCCGAGCTCGGACCGCTGCGCGTCGTCGTGAACTGTGCGGGTATCGGCCCACCGCAACGGATCCTCGGCAAGGACGGAGCCCCCGCACCGCTGGAGTCCTTCCGGCGGGTCATCGACGTGAACCTGATCGGCACGTTCAACGTCCTGCGGCTCACGGCTGCGGAGATGATGCGGCACGAGCCGGTCGGCGAGGAACGGGGCGTCATCGTCAACACCGCCTCCGTCGCCGCCTTCGACGGGCAGATCGGCCAGGTGGCCTACAGCGCCTCCAAGGGCGGTGTCGTCGGGATGACCCTGCCGGTGGCGCGGGATCTGGCCGACAAGAAGATCCGCGTCGTCACGATCGCGCCGGGGCTCTTCGCCACCCCGCTGCTGATGACCCTGCCGGAGGAGGCACTCGCCTCGCTCGGTGCCCAGGTGCCGCACCCGTCCCGGCTCGGCGCCGGGACCGAGTACGCGCAGCTCGTGCGTTCGATCATCGAGAACCCGATGATCAACGGCGAGACCATCCGCCTCGACGGAGCCATCCGGATGGGGCCGCGGTGACCGCGGCCAGGCCTGCCCATGCGCAGGCCTCGGTCACGAGCAGGAGATGCGGACATGACGTCGAGGATCTTCGCTGCTGACCTGCTGCACGACAAGGTGTGCATCGTCTCCGGGGCCGGGACGGGTCTGGGTCGGGCTGCTGTGAGAGAGCTCGCCTCGCTCGGGGCGACGGTCGTCCTGTGCGGCCGACGCACACAACCCCTCGAGGAGGTCGCACACGAGATCGGTCCCCGGGCTCACGTCGAACCGCTCGACATCCGTGACGAGCAGGCGGTCGACGCGATGGTCGACGCCGTCCGCGAGCGGCACGGGCGCATCGACGTGCTGGTGAACAACGCGGGGGGCCAGTTCATGGCGCCCGCGGAGAACGTGACGCCCAAGGGTTTCCGGACGGTGGTGGAGCTCAACGCCCTGGGAACGTGGCAGATGACCCGTGCCGTGGCGACGAAGTCGATGATCCCCGACGGCCACGGCAAGATCGTCAACGTGACCCTCTCG
>JAWLFE010000135.1:0-5668 GCA_041685735.1 Nitriliruptoraceae bacterium | reverse complement strand
GGTTCGGTGTCCTCAGTGGGCATCGCCCAGAGCGACTCCGCGGGCAGCCGGAGCGCCACCTCGGACCCGGGCTCGAGCGCGAGCAAGGCATCGGGGCGTGCGTCCAGCGTGATGGTCGCTGCCTCGACGTCCACCCGTAGGCGGGCCCTGGCACCGAGGTCGCGGACCGCCCGGACCTGGCCGTGCACGATGTTGGGTCCGCCCACGGGAGCGACCACGACGGCCTCGGGGCGGATCGTCACGAGGACGGGGCCGTCGTCCCCGACACCCCGGGGCACCGTCAGCTCCCCGACCGCCGTCGTGACCTGCTCCCCACGGCGGATGCCGGGCAGCAGGTTCGGCGATCCCAGGAACCTTGCCACGGCCGCGGATGCCGGACGATCGTGCAGATCGCGCGGCGTGCCGACCTGGGCCAGCCGACCGTCGAACAGCAGCGCCAGGTGATCGGCCAGGACCGACGCCTCCTCCTGGTCGTGGGTGACGACGACCGTGGTGAGGTGCAGATCACGCTGGACCTCGAGGATGAGTTCGCGCATGCCATCCCGCAGGTGCCGGTCGAGGTTGCTCAGTGGCTCGTCGAGGAGCAGCACCTCGGGCTCGACGACCAGCGCCCGGGCCAGGGCGACCCGTTGCTGCTGCCCGCCGGACAGTTCCTGCGGTCGCCGATCTGCCGCGCCCGGGAGTCCCACCCGCTCCAGTATCGCCTCGATCTGACGGCGCCGGGCACGCTTGCCGACCCCCCGCATCCGCAGACCGAAGCCGACGTTGTCGCCGACGGTCAGGTAGGGGAACAGCAGGTGCTCCTGGAAGACCATCACCGCCGCCCGCCGTTCGGCACGCACACCGGCCATGTCCCGGTCACCGAAGGACACGCTCCCCGCGGACGGGTGGAGTAGCCCACCGATCAGTTCGAGCGTCGTGGTCTTGCCACAGCCGGAGGGACCGAGCAGCGCCGTGATCCGCCCGTCCGGCACGTGCAGATCGAGCCCGTCGAGCGCGACCAGGTCGCCGTAGTGCTTGGTCAGACCGCGGAGGGTGATGCTGGTCATCGCACACCTCCGATCGGCACGGCACGACCGGTCACGGCCCAGGCGTTGATCGCCAGCAACAGTAGGGCGGGTGCCGCGGTGAAGAGCGCCAACGCGCTGGTGACCGCCGTGTCCCCACCAGCGGCGGACGCGAACAGCAGGATGGGCAGGGTCACGACCTGGCCTCCGCCGACCACCAGCGTCAACGCGTACTGCCCCCAGGACACCAGGAACCCGAAGAACGTCGCCGTGGCCAACCCGGGGGCGATCGCCGGCAGCGTGACCGACCGGAACACCGCCGCCGGCCCGGCACCGAGCGACCGGGCCTGGGCTTCGTAGGCCGGATCGAGGTTGGCGAAGGTGCCGGCGAGGATCAGCACGACGTAGGGCAGGACCGGCACGAGGTGCACGAGCACCACACCGGTCATCGACCCGGTCAACCCCAGGCGCAGCAGGGCGCCATGCAACCCGATCGCGACCGCGATCGGCGGGACCAGCACCGGGGCCAGCAGCAGGAACTCGACCGCCCCGCGCCCCTTGAAGCGGTACTGCCCGAGTGCCCGGCCGGCCGGCAGTCCGATCACGACGGCGAGCAGCGTCACCGTCCCCGCCAGCAGGGCGGAGTCCACCAGCGCCGGCCACGTGGCCCCGTCGCTCGCGAGCACGATCCGCCACGCCCGACCTCCTACCACCTCGGGGAGGACCTGCGGGTAGAAGTAGCCCTGCCCGATCGACGACAGGGCCAGGGGCACGAGCGGTAGGAGCAGCAGGGACAGCAGCACGACCACCAGGACCCTGCTGAGCCACCGGCGACCGGTGGGGTCCGTCGGGTGTCGTCCCGGTGTGCCGAGCGCCGCACGGCCCGGCTGGTGCTCGGCGGGAGCGGCTGGAGTCACCGAGGTGGCCATGCTCACCCCACCCGCACGCGGCGACGTGTCAGCACCATCGCGACGGCCACGCACGCGAACGCGACGAGTGCCATCAACAGGCTCAGGGCGAGGGCTTCCGGGCCGGATGCGAGGTCGACGTCGACATGACGGCGGTAGGCCAGGACCGGCAGCGCCTCCGGGAAGCTGCGCCCGAGCAGCAGCGGCACCTCGAAGGCACCGAAGGTGAAGGCGAACACGATCGCCGCCGCCGCGAGGACGCCGGGCAGCACCAGCGGCAGCGACACGTGGCGCAGACGCTGGACGGTGCCGGCACCGAGCGACCTCGCGGCAGCCTCGTGGTCCCGCACGCGACTGGACCGCAGGATCGCGAGCGCGACGATGCCGATGAACGGAACCTCCTTCCACGCGTACTCGACCAGGATGCCGATGGCCCACGGATCGAAGACCAGGCTCGGGAAGCTGGCGGCCTCGTCGATGACACCGGTCGCACCAGCCACCCGCGACAGCAGTCCGCTCTGGCCGAGCAGTGCCAGGACCGCAAGCGCGCCCACGACGTGCGGGATCGGCAGTGGCAGTTGGAACACCGCCGCGACAGCCCGCGACCGTCCGGCGGCGCGACGCAACAGCAGGGCGGCGCTGATGCCCACCACCACGGCCACCAGCGTGGAGGTTGTGGCCAGATACAGGGTCAGCAGCAGCGACCGTGGCAGCTCGGGATCGGCCAGCAGGGACCGATAGGCATCCAGGGTCAGACCGGTCGACCCGGCCCCCCGGACCGGCCGCACGGATCTGATCGCCGCGTTGACGAGGGCACCGCCGAACAGCACCCCCACCACGGCCAGGGTGGGTGCCAGGAGGAGCCATGGCCGGACCCGGTCGTTCCGGATCGTGGCCCGCAACCGATCACGGTGCGAGATGGTCGTGAGGCCGGCCGTCATCCGCGGGGCTGTTGCTGGCGGACGTAGCGGTCCCAGTCGCGGTCCAATGCGTTGGTGTACTCCCCGATGACCTCCGGCAGGGTCGCCTCGGCCAGCTCCTGCTGATCCACGGCCGTGTCACCGAGCGACGCTTCGATCTGCTCGAGCGTCTCGCGCTGGTCCTCGGCGAGACGGTCGGGCTCGATCACGATGCCGTCACCCCACCCGTTGGCGGGGTCCAGCTTGGCGACCTGCAGGTCCGGTTCGAGGGCGAGGTTGGCGACCACCATGGCGGCTTCCGGCGACGATGCGTTCGCGGGGATGGCGAGGTAGTGCGAGTCACCGATCGTCCCGGTGTCGAAGACGTAGGGCCGGGCCGTCGGTGGGAACACACCCGCGTCGATCTGCGCATCGATCCCGGCGGGCAGCTGGGTGAACGTCAGATCCACCTCGCCGTTGGCGAACAGCCGGTCGAGGTCCGCGATGTCGTTGGGGTAGGTCTCACCACCCTGCCACAGGTCCTCCCGGAGCCCATCGAGCACGTCCCAGAGCTCGGCGGAGGCATCCTCGTAGGCGTCCTCATCGAAGCCGTCCAGCCAGGGATCGGGACCGCCGGACAGCTCGTAGAACCACTGCTTGATGAAGCGGGTGCCGTGGAACGCCGGCGGTGACGGGTAGGTCACGCGGCCGGGGTTGGCGACGATGTAGTCGGCCAGTTCCGCGTAGCTGCGGGGCAGCTCGGCCGGGTCGGTCCGGGCTTCGTCGTAGACGAACTGGAACTGGGCGCTGCCCCACGGGGACTCGGCGCCGTCAACGGGACGGCCAGCGTCGAAGGCGATGGCGGGGTCATCCCAATCGACCAACCCGGCGTTCGGCAGCGACGGAGCCCAGCCACGCAGGAGGGCGTCGGCGTCGTCCAGCGTGGCGAAGTTCTCGCCGTTGATCCAGATCAGGTCGATCGCACCGTCGTCCGTCCGCCCGGCATCGAGCTCGCTGAGCACCGTGCTGACGGCATCCGCGGTGTCGGCGAGGGGGACCCGGTTGAGGGTGATGTCGTGGTCGTCGGCCAGCCGTGGCGCATAGAAGTCGTCGACGAAGGCGTTGATCTCCGTGCTGCCACCCCACATGTGGAGGTTGACGGTCGCTCCCTCGGCCACGTCGACGATCGCGTCCCAGTCGGCCGGATCCGGCGTGGTCGCCGTGTCGGCCTGGCCGGCATCGTCGGCCTCGGTTCCGTCCACCGTCGAGTCACCAGCCGACGGGTCATCCGCCGGGGACGCTGAACCGCAGGCGGTCAGCAGGAGTCCAACGGCGACGAGCGCAGCACATGTCCCTCGCAGCTCATGCCTCATCGCTCTGCTCCTCCATGGGGTACCCGGCCGCTGCTCGGTCACGGGCGCGCATCCTGCGCGCCACCAGCCCGGAGACGACCGTCAGTGCCACGAACCCACCGAGGGCGCCGAGGAACAGCGGAGATGTCGGATCGTCGATGCTGCCGCCGAGGGCGGCCAGGAGGACCGTGCCCGGGATGATGCCGATGGCGGTACCCAGCACGTAGTCGCGCAGCTTCAGGGCGGTGATCCCCGAGACGAGGTTGACCACGTTGAAGGGAAACAGCGGGATCAGCCGCACCATCAGGATCGCGACGAAACCGCGGCTGGACAGGAAGTCGTCGATCGCCTGGACGCGGCGGCCGGCGAGCTGCTCGACCGCGGAGCGCCCGATGACGCGACCGACCAGGAAGGAGAGGGTTGCACCCAGGGTCGCGCCGACGAGCGCGGTCACCGACCCCAGGACCGGCCCGAACAGCAGTCCTGCTCCCACGGTGAAGGGGGTACCGGGCAGCAGCAGGACGGTGACCACGCCGTAGAGCAGGACGTAGACGAGCGGTGCGGCCATGCCAAGGTCGTCGATCGTCCCGCGGATGCCCTCCAGGGAGAACCCGTCGTTGGTCAGCGCGATCACCAGTGCGGCGACGATCATCGCGGCCAGCAGGGCCAGTCGCGCCCACGGCGAGGTCAGGACCCGAACGAGCAGGGGCCGCGGCGCGGGAGCGTCGGAGAGGTCGATGGTCGGGCTCGCGGGGCTCGGGGGCATGGGCGTGTCCTCGCGGGAGCGTCGGTGGGACGTGGGAGCTGCCGCGGGTCGGAACACGGTTCGGAGCCGCCATCTTCCCTGATGGCGGGGTCAGCCCGCCGCAGGCGCAGCGCGGGTACGCGGTCGAGCTGCCCGGACCGACCTGACCGCAGCGTCGCGGTAGGGTCTGGCCCGTCCCAGCACCGCCCACCTGTGAGGCAGGGTCCATGGTCGCACGGCGCGTGTCCGCGAGCGCATCGCTGCTCGCGTTGCTGATGGTTGCCGGAGCCTGCGGCGACGGCGGAAGCGGCACCGAGGGTGATGCCGTGGCCCGTGGTGAGGCGTTGTTCGCGAGCAACTGCGTGGCCTGCCATGGTGAGCAGGCCATGGGCACCACCGCCGGACCGTCGCTGGTGCATGAGATCTACGAGCCCGGCCACCACCCCGATGCGTCCTTCCAGCGGGCCGTGCAGGAGGGGGTGCCGCAACATCACTGGGGCTTCGGACCGATGCCCGCGATGCCAGGTCTCAGCGAGGAGCAGGTCGACGACATCACCGCCTACGTCCGTTCATTGCAGCGGGAAGCCGGGATCATCGACTGACCCTCGAGCCCTGACGCAGGTGCCCTGCCGACCGGTTGACCGCCGAGGCCAGACCCCTGCCTACTACGCTGCTCGTACACGCGCCCGTAGCTCAGTTGGATAGAGCAGGGGACTTCTAATCCTCAGGCCGCAGGTTCGAATCCTGCCGGGCGCGC
>JAWLFE010000134.1:1945-5676 GCA_041685735.1 Nitriliruptoraceae bacterium | reverse complement strand
TCGTGAAGGCGTCCCCAAGTCCGACATCGTCCGCGAAGCGCTACGCGCCTACCTCGTCTGAACAGGCGCCGTCTTACCAACGTTCGAATCGTTACGACTTCGAACACGGCCGCTGCGGGCCAAGGGTCTTGTTCCCCGCTCACGAGTCGCTGTTACCGTTGGCCTCGATAGCGCGTTTCGCGCGATGAGCAAATCGCCCACTGGCCCAAACGAACAGCACGGTCACGATGGCCGCTACCGCGAGGGTCCTGAGCGGGTCTGCCCCTGCGACGACCGCAATGGCCGATAGGAGAAGATAGGCGATGTGCACGGGGTGTAGCAGCGCCCGGCTGCCCTGATATCTGAGTACCCACTCTGCTGCTTCAACGACGGCGCCGCGTAGGGAAGCATCTTCGATGGGCTCTGCCCTCCAGAGAAGCCCAACGATCGCCTTTCGGCGCTCAGGCTCGGATTCCTTCATCTGCAGCCTTGCCTGTTCGCGGCTCTCGGTATTCGGCCCTCGGAATAGGCGAAGTGAGTCAGGTGCCCGAGTTGAGCGACTCGAGGAACTCTCGGGGTGTCAGGATCTGGATCTGGCCGATATCCCCCAGGGTAAGCAGGTCTTGATCGCCGCTGACGATGACGTCGGCATTCGCCGCCAGGGCCGCTTCGATGAGGCGGGTGTCGTCGGGGGTCGCGGACGATCTCGACGGCCTCGGTGGCGGCAACCACGATGGCCGCGAGGGCCAGGAGCTTGACGAGCTCGTCCGCATCGTCGATGGCGGCCTGCAACTTGGGATAGCCGAGCACGCGGCGTAGTTCATCGAGCAGGGCCGGGCTCGTGACGATCTCGAAGTGCCCCGCCAGCACGGCGTCCAGCACGGCTCCGGGTGGGCCGCCCCACCCGATCCCGGACACGATGGCGTTGGTGTCGAGGACTACGCGGGTCACGACACCTTCCGGGCCGCCTCGATCGCCTCGTCCACGGTGGCCGGATCCAGACCAGCGTCGGTGACGCGTTCACGCACCTGCGTCAGACGGTGCCGCAGCTCCTCGCGTGCTTCGGCACGGACCAGTTGTTGCAGGGCTTCCCACTCGTCGCGGTTGACCAGGACCGCGACGGGGCGTCCCCGCTTCGTGAGCGAGATGGGTTCGGACCCGCCGGCCACGTCATCGACAAGGCGGCCGAGCTGCCCGCGTGCATGTTCCACCCCGATGAAGCGTTCCGACATCGCCGGCCTCCGCACCTTACGGTTGTCCTTAAGGTATCACGGGTGGACGCTGCTCTCGCGCCGATCCCGCGGCGCAGAACAGGAGGCCCTCTCATGACCACATCAGCCCTCACCCTGCCCGTCACTGGCGAGCAGGACCTGGCAAGCTGGGCCGCGGTCGCGTTCGTCGCCAGCTACTCATCCCCGGGAACCCGGCAGCCGTACGCAACCCAGGTACGGCTCTGGTTCGCCTGGTGCGAAGAGCACCTTCTTGAGCCGTTGGAAGCTGTCCGTCGTCCCCATTCCCTCTCTGTCAACCTTGGGTGAGACGGGCTGTTGCCTGGTAATGACCGAGTGGCTCAGCGCGGTTGGGTCGCCATCACGGCACCCCTGCGGCCACAACAGGCCAGGTGTCCTCTGCCTTCGCAAGGGGCGGCTGGAACCTGACGACCGACGCGGTGATCCGCGGCCACCTCGTGGTCCCTCGACGGCGCTCAGACGCCGTCAAGAGATGGTGACGGGCCGACGGGCCTGTTGATCATGGATACCCGAGATCGACGTTCGCCCCGCCCATCGGCACGGCCTCCCGCGATGGCTGCTGGGCGCAAGCGTCCGGGTCACTCGAAGAGTGTCGCGATGTCGCGGTAGCCGCTGAGGACCCGGACGACCTGCAGCGGCCGTGCATCCGGTCGGTAGATCACCAGGTAGGAGTGGACGGTCCACACCCGCAAGGCTTCGTCCGCGAGGTCCTCGCGGAGATGACCGAGCCCGGGATGGTCTGCGAGCCGGTGCATCGCCGTGCGAAGGTCCTCGAGAACCCGGCGAGCGGCCGCAGGGTCGTCGGCGGCGATGTAGTCGTAGACCTCTCGCAGGTCGCCGGTCGCCTCCTGGGAGAGGACGAACCCCGGCACGCTCAGCCCCGGCCCGAGGCGGGCACGTCATCGAGGATCTCATCGATCACCGCATCACCGTCACGTGCCTGACCGCGATCGAGGGAGTCCAGCCCGGCCGCGACCTGGGAACGCAGCTCAGCGAGGCGTACCCGTCGCAGTTCATCACGGTCCTCGAGAAGCCGGAGCGCCTCGCGGACGACCTCACTCGCAGAGGTGTAGCGACCGCTACGTACACGCTCCTGGATCAGTGCCTCCAGCTCCGGCGTCAACGACACGTTCACGGCGTACCTCTTCGTCCGGCTACATGCGAGCATAGCGTCGATAACGAATTTCGCTATTCCTCGCCACTCCGTAGCCTTGCCTGCGTCTCGTGCCGCCCTCGGCTCCATAGTGGTTCGTGCGGTGCCACCATCACCACGACCGCCGTGGACCGCAGCCTGCTGCTGGAGGCCGCCGACCGGCTCGTGACCGAAGCCCGCCGGCTGGGCATGTCCACCGATGAGGTTCACCGACTGGTCGAGGAGCGAGCATGAACGGCCGCGCCGAGGTCGGCCTACCGATGGTGCTACTGGGCGTGAGCCTCGTGCTGGCGGCCCTCGCCCCGGTGCTACTGCCGGACCACGTCGTGGTCATCGCCCCGCTCGAGGGCCAGCAGGTACTCGCACCGACCGCCGCGGTGGCGCTCGTCTCGGTCGTGCTCCTCGCGGGCGCGACCGCACTCGCACGTCGCTGGGCTCGCCTGACCCGCAGTCGTCGACCGGCCGCGCTGGCGGTCGGCCAGGCACACGCGCTGGCCTGGGCTGGTCTCGCGCTGATCGTGTGGCCGCTGGCGCTCAGCGAGGAGACCTTGGCCATCCCCCAGCTGGGGTTGGCCGCATGGGTGCTGGGCGCCGTCACCGGCTGGGCCACGACCCGCCACCGCCCGATCACCGTCACGTATGCCGCCCAGCAGCCGGCGCATCCAGGCGACGCCGTGGCCTGGACCGGGCATGCCCGGTTGAGCATGGATGTCGCCGCGCCCCTGATCGTGTTCCTGCTGCTGGTCGCGGCCCCGCCCTTCGTCACCACGTTCTACTCGGACATCTGCCCCGGTATCGCGCTGCCCGCACTCGCCGGCGCTGCCTGGAACAGCTACGCCACGCTCCCGCGCTGACCCACCCACATCACAGCTGTGGCGCACCACCTCTTTCGAGGATGCTCGCGCCACGTTCCGTGAGGCCGGTAAGGACGAGATGGCGGCTGAGTGGTCGCCGCACGAGCCCGGCCGAGGAGCCTCGTTCGCTCACCCTCTGCTGCCCCTTTCTGGGTTCGATCGTCGCGTTCACGGGTGGGTCGATGAGCGCTGACTCCTGCGAGGTGAAGGATCCGCCGAGCGCGAGTTGAGGTGGAACTGCGGGCGGGACATGGCGGCCCTTGGCACAGACGGGTGGCAACGGCCGCAGGCTCTGCGGCCTGCGCGCAGCCCGTGGCCTGCCGAGGCAACGGCCTGGAACCCGAGCTACCACGCCGGTTCGGTGCGACTGGCCGCTGCCCGGTGCTTCTACCTGGCGATCTGACCGGTTCGGACGATCTCTTCAGCGAGCTCCACAAGCTTCTGGTTCCGGTGCTGTGACAGCCGTTTGAGGAACTCGAAGGCCAGGTCTGAGGT
>JAWLFE010000134.1:0-1845 GCA_041685735.1 Nitriliruptoraceae bacterium | reverse complement strand
GATCTGACCGGTTCGGACGATCTCTTCAGCGAGCTCCACAAGCTTCTGGTTCCGGTGCTGTGACAGCCGTTTGAGGAACTCGAAGGCCAGGTCTGAGGTCACCCGGTTGTGGACCATCACGATCCCCTTCGCCTGTCCGATGATGTCGCGCGAACGGATCGTGGTCTGGTGGCCGGCCTCCACCAGGGCGGCTTTCATCGCGGCCGAGGCTTGAGCTGCGAACACCTGTCCGACCAGCGTCGAACGTCGGTCGAACGCGTGGGGTTGGCGCGAGTACATGTCGAGCGCGCCCATCGAGTCGTTGGTGACGAAGAGCCGGTAGCTGAGCATCGACCGCACCCCCAGGCCCAGTGCCCGGGCCCGGTAATCAGGCCACCGCGTCTCGGTCTCCAGATCCTCGATGATGACCGTGCGCTCATCGGCGATGGCACCCAGGCATGGCCCTTGTCCGGTGGCGTACTGGGCCATGTCGCTGTCATAGGCAACCTGGGAGGAGGCAGCGGGCGTGTCGATCTCGCCCCGCTTGCCGATCAGCATCAGGCTGACCCCGTCGCAGTCTTCCAGCAACGCTTCGCCGAGGTCAACGATCCGCTGCAACGTCTCCTGCAACGTGTCAGCGTCTGACAGCTGACGCGTGACGGACGCCAGATTCGCGAGCACGGCGTCCTGAAGGTCATCGTCGTCGCTTGCCATGTGCACTCCCTTCGACTATCTCAACCTTACGGGGCCAACCCAGGGGCACAGACCGACCGTTGACCCCGCCAACGGGTCGCGTCGCGACAACCACACGACGGTGTGCCACGCCGGCCCGGGACGCTGGGCGCCCCTGGCACACGTTGTGTCGAGCCAGCAGCCGATCGGCGTCAGGCGTCGAGCGGGAGCGTGAGGTGGAACTCGCTGCCGACACGGTCAGCTGCCTCGACCGTCAGATCGCCGCCGTGGGCGCGTGCCAACCCGCGAGAGATGAACAACCCCAGTCCGGCACCGGGGGCAGTGGTGACACCCCGTCGGAACTTCTCGAAGATCGCGTCGCTGTCGCCGGGTGTCACCCCGGAGCCATGGTTGCGAACGACGACCTCGGCCATGTCGCCACGGACGCCGACCGTGATGTCGATCGCCGCACCGTCGTCGCTGTACTTGGACGCGTTGGAGAGCAGGTTGAAGACGATCTCACGCGCAGCGGTCGGGTCCGCCATGATGGTCGGCGACGAGTCGATCGTCACCGTGACGGGATGGCCGGACATGATGACCGGTCGCAGGTCACCGACCGACTCCTCCACCAGGAGCGCCAGCTCGACCGATGAGACGTCCAACTCGACGGTGTGCGCCTCGACATCGCGGGCGAGGGCCAAACGGTGCACCAGCATCTGAGCCAGCTTGGTGTTGCGCGCGATCATCTCGAGGATCTTTCGATGCTCGACATCCGAGGTCGCGCCGTCGTGTCGAAGTGCGGTCTGAGCGGCCGTGTCGATGATGGCCAGTGGCGTCGCCAGCTCATGGGCGAAGACCGCACCGAAATCCTCAAGCAGCGAGGGGGCAGCGGCGAAATCTGCCTGATCTGAGGCCGCGTCGTACGAGGACTCGTGGTTGTCCATAAGGGCCCTGTTTCGTCAAGGCGAGGCTTCAACATAGCCCATGGCCACCCACACAGCGGTCGTTCGAACCAGGGCATGCCTGTTCCGCGGTTTCGGGGTGAGGATGCCCATCAGCCGCCCGAGCAGACCAGCCGTCTCGCGAGGGCGGCAACCACAGCGAGCGGACCTTGGCGGCCCGGAGCCCCGTTGTGAACGGCTGTCACGACCATTCGCTTCGAGGTCCACCTCACGTTCGCGCAGACACCCGGCC
>JAWLFE010000001.1:97398-138522 GCA_041685735.1 Nitriliruptoraceae bacterium | reverse complement strand
CACGCTCACCGACTGGCTCGACTGGTGGCTCGGTTGGACCAGCGCAGCGGTCCTGGCGGGGTACCTCGACGAGGCTGCCGACCAGCCCTTCCTGCCCACCGACCCGGACCACACCCGTCGGCTCCTCGATGCCTTCCTGATCGAGAAGGCCGTCTACGAACTCGGCTACGAGATGAACAACCGGCCCGACTGGGTCGGTATCCCGGTGGCCGGCATCACGCAGGTCCTCGACCACGACGAGAGGTGACAGACGTGCCCACCGAACCCCGCCGCTTCTCCGCCACCACCCCACCGGATCCCACCACCGCCCCGGCAGATCCGGTCACGACCGCGCCGACCTCCATGCTCAGCGACGACGACGTCTACCTGTTCAACGAGGGGTCGCACCTGCGACTGTGGAAGCACCTGGGGGCGCACCCGGCCACCCACGACGGTCAGGACGGCTGCTTCGTCGCCGTGTGGGCCCCCAACGCCACGTCGGTCAGTCTCGTCGGTGACGTCAACGGCTGGGATGACACGACCCATCAGCTCGCGATCCGCGGCGTGTCCGGGATCTGGGAGGGCTTCATCCCCGGCATGACGACGGGGCATGCCTACAAGTACCGGGTCGCCGGCGCGGACGGGGTGACGCGGGACAAGGCCGATCCGTTCGGCGTCCACGCGGAGAACCCGCCGCAGACCGCATCGAAGGTCTGGCCGCTGGACTACGACTGGCACGACGACGACTGGATGGCCGCGCGTGGCGACAAACAGCGCCAGGACGCGCCGATGTCGATCTACGAGATGCACGTCGGCTCCTGGAAGCGAACCGACGACGACGGCCACCAGCGTCCCCTGAGCTACCGCGAGCTGGCCGGCCCCCTGATCGAGCACATCGCCGCGATGGGCTTCACCCACGTCGAACTGCTGCCCGTCATGGAGCACCCGTTCTACGGCTCCTGGGGCTACCAGTGCACCGGGTTCTTCGCGCCGACGTCCCGGTACGGCACACCGCAGGACCTCAAGGCCCTGATCGATGAGCTGCATCAGGCCGGCATCGGCGTGATCCTCGACTGGGTGCCGTCGCACTTCCCGACCGACAGCTTCGCGCTGGGCGACTTCGATGGGACCCACCTGTTCGAGCACGCCGACCCACGCCAGGGGTTCCATCCCGACTGGTCCAGCTACATCTTCAACTACGGCCGACCCGAGGTCGTCAGCTTCCTGCTGTCCTCCGCGCTGTACTGGCTGGAGGAGTACCACGTCGACGGGCTACGGGTCGATGCCGTGGCCTCGATGCTCTACCTCGACTACTCGCGCGAGGGCGGCGAGTGGATCCCCAACCAGTTCGGCGGCAACGAGAACATCGAAGCCATCGAGTTCCTGCGCCGGTTCAACACCGCGGTGTTCGACCTGTTCCCGGACGTCCAGACCTTCGCCGAGGAATCGACGGCCTGGCCCATGGTCTCACGCCCCGTCTACGTCGGCGGGCTCGGCTTCGGGTTCAAGTGGGACATGGGGTGGATGCACGACACCCTGGAGGTGTTCGAGCTCGAACCGATCTACCGCAAGTACCACCACGACCAACTCACCTTCCGGGCGGTCTACGGCTACGCCGAGAACTACACCCTGCCCCTGTCACACGACGAGGTGGTGCACGGCAAGGGTTCGATGATCGGCAAGATGCCGGGCGACACCTGGCAGAAGTTCGCCAACCTCCGGGCCCTGTACGCCTACCAGTTCACGACGCCCGGCAAGAAGCTCATGTTCATGGGTGGTGAGTTCGGGCAGTGGCGCGAGTGGGCCCACGAGGGACAGCTCGACTGGCACCTGCTCGACGAGGATCCGCACCACGGGCAGCTGCTGACGTGCATCCGCGACCTGTCCGAGCTCTACCGTTCGGAACCGGCGTTGCACGAGGGCGACACCGAACCGTTCGGCTTCGAGTGGGTCGACTGTACCGACGTCGAGGCATCGGTCATCTCGTTCGTCCGCCGGGCCCGCGACGGTCGTGAGGCCCTGGTCGTGGCGAACCTGACCCCGGTCGCACGTGAGAACTACCGGATCGGGGTCCCGCACGGCGGACACTGGCGTGAGGCGTTCAACAGCGACGCGGACGTCTACGGGGGCTCGGGTGTGGGCAACCTCGGCGGGGTCGATGCGGTCCCCCACCCCTGCCACGGGCGCAGCCACTCCCTGGTCCTGACCCTGCCCCCGCTGTCGGTCGAGATCCTCGTACCGAACCAACCGGCCGACTCCGTGTTGGACGACGACGCGCTGGACGCGATCGAGGTCCAGATCGACGCCGCGACCAGTCGCCCCTGACGGCGCCCTCAGGGCAGGTCGTCGAGCAGCTGCTCGACGACCCCCTGCAGGGTGGCCGTGCCGTGGTCGTGACTGGGGCTGTCGGTGACCATCACCGCGACCGCGACCCGGGTGCCATCGGTGTGTCGCAGCAGCGCGACCTGGTGGTCGACCGCCCCCGTGGCCGCACCCCAGCCACCCTTGAAGTGCGGGGTCCAGTCACCGGTGTCGACCGCCCCGATCCCCCAGCGTTGCTCGGGGACGACCTCCGTCAACAGCTCCAGCACGTACGCGCGGTGACGCGCCGCGACGTACCGGTCGACCTCCAGCATGAACGCGGCCTGGTCGCGGGCGGAGGTCTGCGAGCGTCCCCATGGACGCGTGGAGGCGAAGTCCCGCATGCCGGCCTGCTCGGCCAGTCGCTCCAGAGGACCTGGGCCGAGGCGGTTGGCGATCGTCGTCGCCGGATCGTTGGCCGACCGCCGGATCATCGGCTCCAGCAGGTCTCGGTCGGCCTGCGTCAGCGCACGGTCCCGCACGTCGGGTTGCCGCAGGTAGGCGACCAGGAACATCACCTTGAGCACGCTGGCGGCATCGACCCGGCGGCTGCTACCGGATCCGACCATCGCCCCATCGGTGCCGATCGCCGCGATGGCGACATCCCCGGCCCGTTCCGCGCCGTACGCCACCGCGGACGTCAGGTCCGGCCGCCACACCGGCGCCGGGCAGTCGGCGTCGGCGCGCTCGGTGCCCGGCTCACCCCGTCGCATCGCCGCCAACGCGGTGAACGATCGGACGAGCATGCTGGCGGCCTGCTGACGCTCCACCAGCCGGGCGCCGGCGAAGCGTCCCTCGCCGTCGCCGCAGGGACGCCGGAGCCCTTCCACCAGGCCGTGCTCGAACGCCACCTCGATCGACGAGCGGTGGACGCTGGCGGTGATGTCCGCGAAGTACGGGCCGGCGGCAGGCTGCAGCTCGCCCCCGGCCAACCAGGCGCCGCTGCGCACGAGCAGTGACGTGGCCTGATCGCGACGCAGCGGTCGGGACGGCTCGAAACGGCCCGGGGCCACGCCCTCGATGACGCCGGCGGCGGCGAGTACCTCGACCTCGGGGTGGAAGACGTGATCGGCGGGTACGTCGTCGAAGCGCGCGACACCATCCGCGGGCGGCGGGGGCGCGGATCCATCCAGCTGGTATCCGGCTGCCTCGAGGACCCCGTGGAGCATCGCGGCGAACTGGCCGCGGGTGACCGCTGCCGCCGGGAGGAAGCGACGGTGCCCATCGGCACCGACCCGCCCCTCCACGATCCCGAGCCCCCACAGGCAGTCCACCGCCGCACGGTGGGTGGACGCGACCTGATCACGATCGGTGAACGGCGCGTCCACGGCCCCGTCACACGGCTCCGCCATGTCCGGATCGGCGGCCGCCGGACCGACGGGCCCCACGACCACACTCCCCAAGAGGGCGAGCACGGTGGTGGCGGTCGTGACCGCTGCTGACCGGCACGGCGGTGTCCGGTGCATCCGAGCTCCTCGAGGTCGATCACCCGGTCCGGACCGTCGCCCCGGACCTCGCGCGGACCCTACTGGGCCCGCCTGCGTGGTCGGGTCGGTGTCCGACCGTCCCTCGCCGCCCGCGTCGAGAACCTCTAGCATCGAGCTGGCGTCGGGGCGGTGGGGTCCTTCGCTGGTGTCGGGCCGAGGGGAGCAGGGCGGATGGAGATCGCAGACCTCCGGGGGCACGGCATGGCCAAGCGCGGCACGTCCGATGGCTACCCGTTCGGTCCCGGCGCACTGGTCCTGAAGGTCCGCGGCAAGATGTTCGCCCTGATCGCCGAGGACGAGGACCCACTCAGGGTGAGCCTCAAGTGCGAGCCCGAACTCGCCGAATCGCTGTGCGCATCGCACCCGGCGGTCGAGCCCGGCTACCACCTGAACAAGCGGCACTGGATCACGGTGAGCCTCGACGGCTCGGTGGACAGCGAGGTCCTGGGTTGGATGGACGACTCCTACGACCTGGTCGTCGACCGCCTTCCTCGGCGCGAACAGGCGGGTCTGCGGGACGACTGACCCGGTACCCGGCGGTGCCATAGTCTCGCGCCGCACGGTCGGCGCCACCGAGGTCGACCGCACGGAGCACGCGTGAACCGCTACGTCTGTGTCCACGGACACTTCTACCAACCACCACGGGAGAACCCGTGGCTGGAGGTCGTCGAGGAGCAGGACGGCGCCTACCCGTACCACGACTGGAACACCCGGATCACCGCCGAGTGCTACGCGCCCAACGCCCGCGCCCGCGTCCTCGACGATGAGGGCCGCATCGTCCGGCTCATCAACAACTACGCCCGGCTGAGCTTCAACATCGGCCCGACCCTGCTGGCCTGGATGCAGGAGAGTGCGCCCGACACCTACGGCGCGATCCTCGAGGCCGATCGTCGCAGCGCCAAGCGCTATGGCGGCCACGGATCGGCCATGGCGCAGGTCTTCAACCACGTCATCATGCCGTTGCAGTCGGAACGTGATCAACGCACGCAGATCCGCTGGGGGATCACCGACTTCCGCCACCGCTTCGGTCGTGACCCGGAGGGCATGTGGCTCGCCGAGACCGCGGTGGACGACGCCACCCTCGAACTGCTCGCCGAGGAGGGCATCGCCTTCACCGTGCTCTCGCCCTACCAGGCGGACGCCACGCGCGAGCTCGGCGCCAGATCCTGGGAGGACGTCACCGGTGGCCGGGTCGACCCGTCGATGCCCTACCGCGTGGCGCTGCCGTCCGGCCGATCGATCGTGGTGTTCTTCTACGACGGTCCGATCTCCCAGGGCGTCGCGTTCGAGGGCCTGCTGGACTCCGCCGAGGTGTTCGAACAGCGGCTGCTCGACGGCTTCAACGGTCGTCCCGGACCGCAGCTGGTCAACATCGCGACCGATGGTGAATCCTACGGACACCACCACCGACACGGTGAGATGGCGCTCGCCGCGACGCTCCAACGGCTGGCGGCGCGCAAGGACGTCACGGTCACCAACTACGGCCAGTACCTGGAACTCCACCCACCGACCCACGAGGCCCGGGTCGTCCAGCGGTCCTCCTGGAGTTGCGCACACGGGGTCGAGCGCTGGCGGTCCGACTGCGGCTGCGCCAGCGAGGGCGGCCGGCACCAGCGGTGGCGGGCCCCGCTCCGTGACGCGCTGGAGTGGCTGCGGACCGAACTCGACCAACGCTACGAGCGGCATGCGACCGGCCTGCTCGACGATCCCTGGGCGGCCCGCGACGACTACCACCACGTGGTCCTGCACCGCAGCGACCACCTGGGTCCGTTCCTGGACCGCCACGCGGCGCGCACGCTGAGCGACGAGGAACGCGTCACCGTTCTCGAACTGTTGGAACTCCAGCGCCACGCGCTGTTGATGTTCACCAGCTGTGGCTGGTTCTTCGAGGAGCTGTCACGACCCGAAGGCGTCCAGGTCCTGCACTACGCGGCGCGCGCGATCCAGCTCGCCCGACTGGTCGAGGGCAAGGACGGCCGCGTCGCCGACGACGAGGTCTGCGACCTCGAAGGTCCGTTCCTGGACCGACTGGAAGCGGCGGAGAGCAACGAACCCACGCTGGCCAACGGCAGGACCGTCTACCACCGCCTGGTGCGCCCCGCCGTCGCGGATCTCCCCCAGGTCGGGGCCCACTTCGCCATCTCGAGCCTGTCGTGGAGCTACGGCACCGAAGAGCGCATCGGCGCCTACGAGGTGATCCGCGACGACTACGAACTGCACGAGGCGGGTCGCGCGAAGCTGGCCTTCGGACGGTTGACGATCCGGTCGGTGGTCACCCTGACCGAGACCTCGATCGAGTTCGGGGTGCTGCACCTCGGCGACCACAACTTCTCGTGCGGGGTCCGGGACCGGGGTGACGACGTGACCTACGCGGCGATGCGGGCCACCCTCGAACACCACTTCGAGACGGCGGACTTCCCCCGGGTCATCCGCGCCATCGACGACCACTTCGGGAGCCACAACTACTCGCTGTCGACGCTGTTCCGGGACGAACAGCGTCGCATCCTCGATGCGATCCTGCGCACCACGGTCGATGAGGCCGAGGCGACCTACCACATGATCTTCCGCGGGCGGGCGCCGCTGATGCGCTACCTGACGGACCTGCACGCCAAGGTTCCCGCCGTGCTGCGCAGCGCCGCCGAGATCGTGATCAACGCCGAACTGCGCAAGAGCCTGTCCTCCAGCCAGCTCGACCCGCACCACGTCGGCTCGCTACTGGAGGAAGCGGAGCGGTTCGACGTGGTGCTCGACACCGAGGGACTCGCCCACACCTTCGGACAGACCGTCGATCGGCTCGCCCGCAGTGTCGGCGACCACGTCGCCCGCAACGATGCCGTGTTCGAGTCGTTCACCGACCAGGACGAGGTCGGGATCCAGCGCATCACCACGCTGATCGACGTCGCGGAGCGACTGCCCTTCGATGCCGACCTGGCCCCCGCGCAGGACGTGCTGTGGCGGACCCTGCGCGACCACCATGCCGGGCTCCGCGACCGCGCCGACGCCGGCGACAAGGTCGCCGCGCGCTGGGAGGAGGCACTGACCTCGGTCGCGGCGTCCCTGTCGATCGTTCCACCCTCGGGGGCCTGATGAGCCACGCCGCACGACCCGACCCGATGACCCACCCCGCCCCCTCCCGCGGATCCGATCGCCTGGGGGCCACCTACCTCGGCGGGGGCCGGACACGCTTCGAGTGCTGGGCCCCACGTGCCAGCAACGTCGAGGTGGTCCTCGACGGCCGCGTCGTGCCACTCGAGGCCCTCGGCGACGGACGTCACGCCGGCACGGTCACGGACGTCCCCGCCGGCAGCCACTACCGCTACCGGTTGCACCGCGCCGGCCAGGAGCCGCTGGATCGACCCGACCCCGCATCCCGATGGCAGCCCGAGGGCGTCCATGGACCCTCCGCGGTCGACGATCCGGCGGCGTTCGCGTGGACCGACGACGGTTTCGCGCCGCTGCCGCTGTCCCAGCAGATCATCTACGAACTGCACGTCGGCACCTTCTCCCCCGCCGGAACCTTCGACGGGGTCGTCGACCAGCTGCCCCACCTGGTGGAGCTCGGCGTCACCGCGATCGAGCTGCTGCCCGTGTGGCAGTTCCCGGGAGCACGCAACTGGGGCTACGACGGGGTGCTGCCCTCCGCCGTCCAGGACAGCTACGGCGGACCGGACGGGTTGCGCCGGCTGGTCGACGCCGCCCACGCCGCCGGGATCGGGGTCATCCTCGACGTGGTGCACAACCACCTCGGCCCGGAGGGCAACTACCTCGACGACTTCGGGCCGTACACGACCGATCGCTACACCTCCCCCTGGGGACCGGCGATGAACGTCGACGGGCCCGGCGCCGATCACGTCCGCCGGTGGATCGTGGAGAGCGTCGTCGGCTTCGTCCGTGACCACCACATCGACGGCTTCCGGCTGGACGCGGTCCACGGGATCATCGACCAGTCCGCGGTCCACCTGCTCGAGGAGCTGACCACCGCCGCAAAGGCGGAGGGGATCCGGCAGGGCAGGACGGTCCACGTCATCGCCGAGAGCGACCTGTGCGACCCGAAGTTGGTCCGCCCCCGCGACGCGCACGGCTTCGGGCTGGACGCGCAGTGGGCCGACGACTTTCACCACGCCGTGCACGTCGGGTTGACCGGTGAAGAGGCCGGCTACTACGTCGACTACGCGGGCCTCACCGACCTGGCGACCATGCTGCGGGATCGGTACGTGTTCGCCGGTCGCTACTCGCCCTACCGGGAGCGCACCGTCGGGCGTCCGGCACCCGACGTGCCCTACGACCGGTTCGTCGTGTGTGTCCAGAACCACGACCAGGTCGGCAACCGCATGCTCGGCGAGCGACTGTCCGCGCTCGTCGATGCGCACGGCCAGCGGTTCGCCGCCGCGATGCTGCTGACCTCACCGTTCGTGCCGATGCTGTTCATGGGCGAGGAGTACGCGGAGCCCGCGCCGTTCCAGTACTTCGTGTCGCACGGTGATGAGCACCTCCAGACCGCGGTGCGCGAGGGGCGTCGCGCCGAGTTCGCGGCGTTCGCCTGGCAGGGGCAGGCCCCCGACCCCAACGACCCCGCGACCTTCGAACGCTCCAGGATCGACGTCAGCCTCGCCCACCAGCCGGGGGAACACGCCGACATGTTCGCGTTCCACCGGCACCTGATCGAGCTCCGCCGTGATCTGGCGCTGCTGCGCGACCCGAGCGCCTCCGACCCGGCCATCACCACGGTCGCCGGCCGACAGGTCATCGCCTGGCAGCGGCACGGCGCCGGCGAGGCCGTCATCGTGGCCGCCAACGCCGACGAGGATCCGGCCACGCTGGACATCGAGGATGCCCCGGGCCCGTGGACCGTCCGGTTCGACAGCCGTGATCCCCGCTGGGGCGGTGTCGGCCCGACCCCGACACCGGCCGAGCGGGACACCGGCCTGCAGCTCGAGCTGCCCGGACGGACCGTCGTCGTCCTGCACACGCAACGTCCCGAGGAGTCCGCGTGAGCCAGCCCGTCGCGCCAGAACACGACCACCTCGCCCGGGAGCGGGAGGCAGCGACGGCCCTGCGGCGTCAGCGCGCCAGCCGGAGCGTCCCCCGTGCGACCTACCGCCTGCAGCTGACCCCGGACTTCACGTTCGCCGACGCCGCGGAGATCGTGCCGCAGCTCGCCACACTCGGGATCAGCCACCTGTACCTCTCGCCGATCCTGCAGGCCGTTCCGGGGTCGACGCACGGCTACGACGTGATCGACCCATCACGTATCCGCGCGGAGTTCGGTGGCGCCGAGGGCCTCACCCGTCTGGCGGCCGCCGTCCGCGACGCCGGACTCGGGATGATCCTGGACATCGTGCCCAACCACGTGGGTCTGCACAGCCCGGCCAACCCGTGGTGGTGGGAGACGCTGCGCGACGGACCGACCGGCCGGTACGGACGCCACCTCGACATCCGCTGGACGGAGGGTCGACACGGACAGCCCACCGTGCTGGTGCCGCAGCTCGGCGCACCCCTGGACGACGAGCTCGCGGGCGATGACCTGCACCTGGCGCACGCGACCGCCGAGGAGGCACCGGGCCGTGACGGCTACCGGATCGGCTACCACGAACATGCCTGGCCGGTGCGTGCCGGGTCGGTCGAGGCCGTCGGGCTCGACCCCGCCGATGTCCCAGCGACGCTGGAGCAGGTGCGCACCGACCGGTCCCTGCTCCGCAACCTGCTCGATCGGCAGCACTACCGGCTGGCGTTCTGGCGCCGCGCCAACGAGGAACTGGACTACCGGCGGTTCTTCGACGTGGCCACGCTCGGCGCCGTGCGCATCGAGGACCCCGAGGTGTTCGCCGACGCCCACCAGGCGGTGCTGCCACGCCTGCACGACGGGACCTTCGACGGGCTGCGGATCGACCATCCCGACGGACTGCGCGATCCGGTCGGCTACCTACGCCACCTGCGCGACGCGGCGGGTCCGGACGCCTGGATCGTGGTCGAGAAGGTGCTCGAACGTGGTGAGGTGCAACGCCTCGACTGGCCCATCGATGGCACCGTCGGCTACGCCGTGGCCGACCTGATCCTCGGCGCCCACGTCGACCCGGCGGCCGGTCCGGTCCTCGATGCGTTGCAGGAGGAGCTGACCGGAGAACCGATCGACCGCCCCGCGATGATCGACGCGGCCAAGCGCACCGCGTTGACCACCCTGTTCGGCGCCGAGCGGTCCTGGCTGACCGATGAACTGCTGACGGCCTGCCCGGACCTGGCTCCGGACGCCGCACACGATGCGCTCGTGGAACTACTCGTCGCCTGGCCGGTCTACCGCACCTACGTCCGACCACCCGACGGGGCGGTCGGCGTGGCCGACCGGCACATCATCGACGACGCGGTCGCTGCCGCGTCGTCCGCCCGACCCGACCTCACCGACACGATCGGACGGATCCGCACGCTGCTGTTGCTCGAGGATCGGTCGGCGTCTGCGGACCGGTTCGTCTGGACCTTCCAGCAGCTCACGGGGCCCGCGATCGCCAAGGGCCTCGAGGACACCGTGCTGTACCGCGACCTGCGGTTCGTGGCGGTCAACGAGGTCGGCGGCCACCCCGGCGAACTCGGACGCACCGCGGATGAGTTCCATGCCGACAGTGCGCGTCGCCAGCAGGACTGGCCAGCCACCATGATCCTGTCCTCGACCCACGACACGAAGCGCAGCCACGACGTCCGCGCGCGGCTCGCGACCCTCTCCCAGGAACCACGGGAGTGGGCGGAGGTGGTCCGGCGTTGGCACGACCTCACCCGCCGGCACCGCGGCCGGCGAGGCCCCTCCCCTGCACACGAGCACCTGGTGTTCCAGACCCTGGTCGGAACCTGGCCGATCACCGAGGACCGCCTCACCGATTACCTGGTCAAGGCCGCCCGCGAGGGCAAGGAGCGCACCGACTGGTTGGAGACCGATGCGGCCTACGAGGCGGACCTGACCACGTTCGCGGCCGCGCTGCTGACCGATGAACGTTTCCTCGAGGAGCTCACCGGGTTCGTCGATCGGATCCGCGAGCCGGGCTGGTTGACCTCACTGTCGATGCAACTCGTCGCCCTGACGACCCCCGGTGTTCCCGACCTCTACCAGGGGTCGGAGCTGTGGGATCTGTCGCTGGTCGACCCGGACAACCGCCGTGCCGTCGACCATGTCCACCGCGCGGCACTGCTCGCTGAACTCACCGACCACCTGCCGGATGCCGGGACCCTGCTGCACCGGCTGGACGAGGGCCTGCCCAAGCTCTGGACGATCCGGCAGGCGCTGGCGACCCGCGCGTCGCAGCCACAGGCGTTCGGCCCGGATGCCGACTACCGGCCGCTGCGCGCCGCCGGGATGCGCGCCGACCACCTGCTCGCCTACGCCCGCGGCGGGTCGGTGATCACCCTCGCGCCGGTCCGGGTCCGCGGGCTCGGCGACCGGTTCGACGCGTGGGACTGGGTGGACACCCACCTCGAGCTGCCTGCCGGCGACTGGGTCGATGCGCTCACCGGCCACCGACACGCGGGCGGGATCACGCCGGTTGCCCGCCTGCTCGACCGGTTCCCCGCCGGACTGCTCGTGCGGCGGTGATCGAGACGCGGTCCGCTGACCGGCCGACCTGGTTGCCTGCGCACGTTCGGCGGATGCCGCTGGCCGATCGGAGGGGCGACGGGTGGAACCCTGGCTCCTGCTGAGCCTGCAGGTCGCGTTGTCCGCGGCCTTCCCCTTCGTGTTCGCGGGACTGCGGCCGGCACAACGGCTGACGATGTTCACGATCTACATCGCCGCGCTGCTGATGATCGCCGGCCTCATCGGCGCGCTGTACTCCCTGCCGCTCCCGGGTGGCGGCCGGATCCCGCTCGGCGGCATCGCCTACGGCGCGTTGATCATGAGCACGATGATGATGCATCTCGTGTCGCGCAGTCTGGAGACGGTCCGCGTCACCATCCGCCTGGTCGTGATCCTCAACGTGCTCATCGGGGTGCTCCTGGCGATCACCGCGGCCGCGCTGCGCTCTCCGGAGGTCATCGATCCGTTCGCGACGGCTCCGGCGCTGTTCAGCGTCCCGATCTGGTCGGCGATCATCGGTGGGGCGCTGAACGTCACACAGCTGGTGCTGCTGATCGCCGTCTTCGAACGCACGAAGCGGTGGGTGACCAGCACGGGCCTGCTCGGGGCGATCTACGTCGCCACGTTCGTCGGCATCCTGGCGCTCGACGGTCTGCTGTTCGCGAACCTGGTCGCACTGGTCGAACCCGGGATGCGCGAGGTCGTCGGATCCGGCCTCGACGGGTTGCGTTCGAAGCTGGTGGTCGGGATGTGGTTCAGCGTGCCGCTGGTCGCGTTCCTGGTCCTGCACCGTGCCCACCTGCGTGACCACCACGCCGCTCCGCTCGAGCTGCGCGCGGCCTTCGCGACCCCGCGTCAGGAGCTCACGGCGGAGCTCGCACGCCGGGAGGAGGCGGTGGAACGGCAGGCCGCCGCCCAGACCGAGTCGCTGGCTGACCAGCTCACCACGACCATGGAGAGCATCACCGACGCGATCGGCACCATCGACCGGTCCTGGCGCATCACCTACCTGAACCCACGGGCTGAGCAACTGCTGGGCGCCGATCTCGACGAGGTCCTCGGCCGCCCCGTGGTCGAGCTCTACCCCGAGGGCCTCGGTAGTGGCTTCGACCGTGCCTACCGACGGGCCATGGTCGAGGGCACCTCGGAGGTCGTCGTCGACTGGTTCGAGCCATCCCAGAGCTGGATCGAGGCCAACGTCTATCCGTCGGACGACGGCTTGACCGTCTACTTCCGTGACGTCACGGAGCGGGTCGAGCGCGAGCGGATCCTGCAGCAGATCGCCGATCGGGAGCAGCAAGCGGCCGAGCAGCTCCGCCACCTCAACCAGGTCAAGGATTCGTTCCTGACCGCCGTCTCACACGAACTGCGGACACCGTTGACCGTCGTGCAGGGCATGGCGGCCACCCTCCAGCGGCTCCGCGGGAGCTCGGATCTGCAGTTGCGCAACCGGATCGAGGATGCCCTCGCGGACAACGCCGAACGACTGGCCACCTTGCTGGGTGACCTGTTGGACGTCGACCGGCTCTCCCGCGGGCTGCTGACCGCGCAGCCCGTCCGGTTCGACGTGGTGACGAAGGCGACCGAGATCATCGCCGCCTCCCCGGTCGTCGAGCGGGTCCGACTGGAGGCGCCGGGGTCGCTCGAGGTGCATGCCGACCCGGTCCGGTGCGAGCGGATCCTCGCCAACCTGCTGGACAACGCCGGCAAGTACGCACCCGAGGGACCGGTGACCGTCAGGCTGGCGGGCTTCGGCGTCCACGGCCTGCGCCTCGAGGTGCACGATGAGGGTCCGGGCATCCCCGACGAGGAGCTCGCGAGCGTGTTCGATCCGTTCCATCGGGTCGAACACGATCACCCCCAACCCGGGACCGGGGTCGGCCTCGCGCTCGTCGCCGAGTTCGCCGCCATCCACGGCGGGCGGGCATGGGCCGAACCGAACCGGCACCAGGGCGCCCACCTGATCGTCGAACTGCCCGGTGAGGGCACGACGGGTCCCCCGGCCGACCGGGAGAGGACTGGCTAGCGTCGCGGGTGCCATCTGCCCGCGATGACGGAAGCTCGCCACGTATGACCATCACGCTGACGCCGTGCCTCGACGAACCCGCCACCCAGGAGCTCGTGCGATGGGTGCTCGATCAGCGCGTGGACGCCGACGACCCGTTCGCCGTCGCGCGACGGATCGCACCGCGCCTGGGTGCGCAGCCGGTGGCGGCTGCCACAGCCGAGGGCACGGTCGCCTTCGGGTTCTGGGTCCAGCGGCTGGTCCGTGAGCACGTTGCCGATGCCGACCTCTTCCTCGAGGTCCTCGATCCGCTGCAGGGCCTGGACATCACCGCCGCACGGTCCACGGTCACCTTCCGACGGACGTTGGTCCCCCTGCAACGCGAGGAAGCGTTGGTGTTCGGCGTCGTCTCCGGGCTCCAGATCGGGGACCGTGACCGGCTCGGCAGCTTCTACTGCCTGACCTACCGTGATGGCGATGGGGCGTGGCAACGGGTCGACGACCCGATGGCGAGCTCCGTGCCGTTCGGTGCCTTCGCTCCGTCCGAGGTCTACGACACCGCGGGCCTGCAGGAACGACGCACCGACCTCGACTACTGGCGGTCGCTGGCGTCGGACGCCGGCGAGGACCGGTGTGGGTCGGGGATCCTCAAGCGTTCGCCGGTCACCAACATCCTGCAGGTCCACGTCCCGACCGCGACCGCAGGCGGCACGCTCGCGAGCCTCGCGGCCTGGTTCGAGCGTCTTGCCGACCGGGTCGCTGACGGCACCGAGCTCACACCGGACGAGCAGGCCTTCCTCGGGTACGACGCCGTGCAGCTGCTGCCGGTCGAGCCGACGACCGTCTACGAGGCCGGCCCACCCTTCTGGGACCCCCACCCGACAGCCCGCGATGATGGTGCCGAGGCGACCGGCGATCGTGTTGGCGATATCGAGGATGAGCTCACCGTCACGGTGCGTCGCCCGGACACCACCAACTGGGGCTACGACGTGCCGATCGCAGGCTCGGCGGCGGTGAACCCGACGTTGCTGGAGACCGGCCGCCCCGACGAACTCGTGGACCTGGCCGGGATCCTGCACCGCTTCCCCACCGGTCCGATCAACCTCGTCGCGGATGTGGTCTACGGCCACGCGGACAACCAGGCGACGCGCATCCTCGACGACGAATGGTTCGCCGGCCCGAACATGTACGGCCAGAACCTCGACTACCGCAACCCCTGGGTGCGCGCGATCCTGCTGGAGATGCAGCGACGCAAGATCGACTACGGCTTCGACGGGGTGCGGGTCGACGGCGCGCAGGACTTCAAGTTCTACGACGCCGCTGCCCGGGAGCTCAAGCACGACGACGGGTTCCTGCAGCTGATGAGCGACGTCGTCCAGGAGGTCGGCGAGTGCCGCTACCGCCCGTGGATGGTGTTCGAGGACGGTCGTCCGTGGCCGGAGCCGGACTGGGAGTTGTCGTCGAGCTACCGCGGGGTGATCGAGCAGCAGCAGGACGACGACGTCTTCCAGTGGGGACCGCTGACCTTCGCGCACAACACGCCGTTCGTCTACGGGTTCTGGCTGCGCTCGTGGTGGCGGATCCAGGAGATCCTCACCCACGGCTCCACCTGGATCTCCGGGTGCGCGAACCACGACACCCTGCGACGCGGCACGCAGGTCAGCCCGGACCTGTACATCAACGAGCGACTGGGCGACACCTACCTGCAGATCCTCGACAAGGCCTACGACAACCCCGCGATCAAGCTGTTGACCTACACGGTGTTCCCGGGCGTCCCGATGGACTTCCTCAACGCCTCCATGCGGGCCGCCTGGGGGTTCATCCGCAACCAGGACGACCGGTACGGCGTCAAGGTGCTCAGCGAGGAGGCGATCTCGCTGATCTGGCAGGTCGACGAGGAGTTCTACCCGCTGGCCGCCAACTTCAAGCGGCTGAAGTCGCTGGGCTTCGAGACCCTCGAGGAGCTCCGCCGCTTCATGGACCTGCTCCCGGCCCTGGTCGAGGTGACCGACGACGACCTCGAGGCGATCAGTCGGCTGATCAACGACGTCGAGCCGCCCCTGGCGGGGCCGTCCCCGATGGATCCCGCCGGCCTCAAGCGCATCGCCCGCGCGTGGATGGACGACATGCACGACTACAGCAACGTGTCGGGGTGGGCCAGCCGGCTGCAGCCGAGCCAGACGACCTACAACCTCGCCGTGCGGACCTTCCGGCACGACCGCCCCTGGCTGCGCGGGGACCTCGGTCCACAGGACGTCTTCGAGTACCTGCGACCCGTCAACGGACACGCGGTGTTCGCCGCGTTGCGGCAGGCGCCGGATGGGGGCGAGCAGGTGCTGTTCGTCGGCAACATGGAAGGGGGCGACATCGATCTGACCCCGACCGAGCTCGACCTCCCGGGGCTGACCCCGGACGGCTGGCATCTGATGCTGCGCACGCCCAACATCGGCAGCGACTACCTCGGCGGCCCGATCACCCTCAACGACTCCAGCGGCGTCGTGTTCACACGCCACGTGTGAGCATCGTCACACTCAGGGTGCGGTGCTGGGCGTCAGCAGCAGCAAGCCCAGGGGAGGCAGCACCAGGTCGACCGACCAGGGCTGTCCCTGGGAGGCGACCTCCTCGGCCTGCACACCGCCCATGTTGGTGTGCATGCCGCTGCCGCCGTAGCGCGCGAGGTCGGAGTTCAGGACCTCCCGCCAGCAGCCGCCACGTGGCACACCGATCCGGTAGGGCGCCCGTGGGACCGGGGTGAGGTTCAACACCACCAACACCTCGTCATGCCCCGGAGCCCGGCGCAGGTAGGACACGATCGACTGCGCCTCATCGGAGGCGTCGACCCACGCGAAGCCGTCCGCGTCCCGGTCCTGCGCGTGCAGGGCGGGCAGCTCGCGGTAGGCGCCGAACAGCTCGGCCGCCCAGGTGAACAGGGCCGCATGCCGGTCGTCGTCCAGGAGCTGCCAGTCGAGCTGCCCCTCGACGTTCCAGTCGCCGCGTTGGCCGAACTCGGCGCCCATGAACACCAGCGGCTTGCCCGGTGTGGCGATCTGATGGCCGAGCAGCAGCCGCAGGTTGGCGCGTTGCTGCCAGTCGTCGCCGGGCATCTTGTCGAGCAGTGAGCCCTTGCCGTGCGACACCTCGTCGTGGGACAACGGCAGGGTGAACATCTCGCTGGTGGCGTACAGCGACCGGAACGTCAGCTTCTGGTGGTGCGCGCGGCGATGGCTCGGATCCTGCTCGAAGTAGGCCAGGGTGTCGTGCATCCACCCGAGGTCCCACTTCGCGTCGAACCCGAGCCCTCCCTCGCCGGTCGGCCGTGTCACCCCGTCCCACGCGGTCGACTCCTCCGCGAAGGTCCAGACGCCCGGGTAGTTGCCGGCCACCTCGTCGTTGAGGCGGCGCAGGAAGTCGATCGCCTCGAGGTGTTCGTTGCCACCGTGTTCGTTGGGGATCCACTCCCCCGGTCCCCGCGAGTAGTCGAGGTAGAGCATCGAGGACACCGCATCCACCCGCAGGCCGTCGGCGTGGTACCGGTCGAGCCACGACAGCGCGCTGGACAGCAGGAACGAACGCACCTCGGGACGGCCGTAGTTGAACATCGCCGAGTTCCAGTCGGGATGGATGCCCCGACGTGGATCCTGGTGGTCGTACAGGTGGGTGCCATCGAACATGGCCAGGCCCCACCAGTCGTCGGGGAAGTGTGAGGGGACCCAGTCGAGGATGACACCGATGCCGGCCTGGTGGAGCTGGTCGATCAGCCACATCAGGTCCTGCGGGGTGCCGTAGCGTGATGTCGGCGCGAAGTAGCCGGTGGTCTGGTAGCCCCAGGAGCCGTAGAAGGGGTGCTCCATCACGGGCAGGAGTTCGACGTGCGTGACGCCCAAGCGGGTCACGTGGTCGATGAGATGTGGGGCGAGCTCGCGGTAGGTCAGGAAGCGCTTGCCGTCCTCGCCGCGCTGCCAGGACCCGAGGTGCACCTCGTAGATCGCGAACGGTGCGTCTGCGGTCTGGCGCTGCGGGCGGTCCGCCATCCACGTGTCGTCACCCCACGTGTAGTCGAGGTCCCACAGCTTCGAGGCGTTGCTGGGCGGGGTCTCGGTATGTGTCGCGAACGGATCCGCGTGCTGGATCGGTTCGCCACCGCCGTACGGGACCACCTCGAGCTTGTATGCCTGCCCGTGCGCCGCGCCCGGGACGAACGCCTCCCAGATGCCGGATGCCTCACGTCGGGTCAGTGGATCAGCGCCGACCTCCCAGTCGTTGGCGTCGCCGACGAAGGCGACCGCCTCCGCGTTGGGGGCCCAGACGGCGACCTGTGCACCCGCCACCCCATCGCGCTCGGTCAGGTGCGCACCGAGGTGGCGGTACAGGCGCGTGTGGCTGCCCTCGCTGAACAGGTAGAGGTCATCGGGGCTGAGCAGCGTGGTCGGGTGTGCCGAGGACATCCGGATCCTTCAACGGTGGGCGGCGACGGTGAGCGGTGGGACCGGCGGACCGTGGGCGAGGCGGACCTTGGGCCGGTCGTCGCCGACGGCACGACGGTGACCGCACCGAGGGTAGTGGCGCGGTTCCCGGGTCGGCCCGGCCGGGTGGCCGTTACGATCGGGGGCTCACGCACCAGGCTCGATGTCGGGAACGACCACCTGCAGGAGGCGACCATGGATGCGCAACGCTTCGCCGACGTGGACACCCACCTCGACGGGGTCTTCGGCGGCCCGGATCCCACCCTGACGGCGGCGCTGGCTCGATCGGAGGAGGCCGGCCTCCCCTCGATCGCCGTCTCACCCAACATCGGTCGGTTCCTGCACGTGCTGGCGCTGGCCCGCGGTGCCCGGCGGGTGCTGGAGATCGGGACCCTGGGTGGGTACAGCACGATCTGGCTGGCCCGGGCGCTGCCGTCGAGCGGGCTGCTCGTGACCCTGGAGTACGAACCGCTCCATGCCGACGTCGCGAGGCAGAACCTCGATGCCGCTGGTGTGCGTGTCCCGGTCGAGATCCGGATCGGCCCAGCCCTGGAGTCGCTCCGGAGCCTGACCGAGGCACCGCACGACCCGTTCGATCTGGTGTTCATCGATGCGGACAAGGAGCCGTACGCGGAGTACCTCGATGCCGCCGTGCGGCTCAGCGCACCTGGCACCCTCATCGTCGCGGACAACGTGGTCCGGGGTGGCGCCATCGCGGATGGCCCCTCCGACGATCCGCAGGTGGCCGGGATCCAGCGCTTCAACGCCGCCCTGGCATCGCACCCGGGCCTGCGCGCGGGCGCCGCCCTGCAGGTGGTGGGCGCGAAGGGTCATGACGGTCTGGCGTTCGCGGTGGTCGATGACCCGCAGGCCGTCCGCGTGCCGGCGGACGACTGACCGCCGTGCCGCCGTATCAGCCGACGTCGTCCAGTTCGCGCAGGGACCCGAGCTCCAGGATCGGTGCCTCGTGCAGCAGGGCCCGCAGCGGCGGTCGCCCGACCTCCGTGGTCTCCCGGAGCTCCGCCTCCTCCGCGATCGCCTGCACGTAGACCTCGGCGGTCCGCCGCCCCACCGCAGCCCAGTCGTAGCGGCCGAGGATCCGCGCCCGCCCCCGGTCGATCAACCGGTCGGCCAGCCCGTCGTCGGTGAGCACCCGGATGAGCGCGTCGGCCAGCTCGTCCTCGTCCTGGGGGGTGAAGGTCAGGCCCGTGCCCCCCGTGACGATCTCCCGGAGTCCACCCGTATCGCCGACGACGACGGGGGTCCCACAGGCCATCGCCTCGACCGCGACCAGACCGAACGGTTCGTAGATCGACGGCGCGACGGCGACGTCCGCCGCGGCGTAGTGCAGCCGCAGCGTGTGGTCGTCGAGGAAACCGGTGAAGCGCACATGGCGTTGCAGGCCGAGCTCACGGACCTGCCGGCGCAGCTCGTCGGAGTAGGTGCCGACGCCGGCGACGAAGAACTTGGTCGGGCCGACCGCGGCCCGCACCCGCTGGAGGGCACCGAGGACGGTCTGGACGCCCTTCTCGTACTCCAGACGGCCGGCGAACAGCACCATCCGGGTCCGTGGGCCGGTCAGGGTCGGACGGAACGCGTCCCGCTCGTCCGGATCGACCGCGAAGTCCTCGATCGCGACCCCGTTCGGTACGACGTCGACCTTGTCGCTCGGCAGGAGGAACAGCTCCTCCACCTGGTCACGCATGTACCCGGAGCAGGCGATGACGCGACGGGCCTCGTAGGTCAGCCACCATTCGACCTGGTGGATGAGCTTGTTCATCGGGCCCGGCAGCCAGCCCTGATGCCGGCCGTACTCGGTGGCGTGGATCGTGGCGACGACCGGGAGGTCCCAGGTCTCCTTCAACGATGCGGCGGCGTAGGTGACGAGCCAGTCGTGGGCGTGGATCACGTCGATGTCGTGGGTGCGCAGCAGCCGTCCGGCGATGGCGGTCATGCGGTTGTTGAACGACAGGACCCACGGGATCAGGTCATCGAAACCGATGACCGGTGGCGCCTCGGGGACGCGCAGCACGTGGATCGCGTCGAGCCACTCCTCGTCGGGGACACCAGCGACTCCCTGCCCACGCGTGATCACGTGGACCTCGTGTCCCTGCGCCGTCAGGGTCCGGGCCAGCGCCGCCACATGGCGACCGAGCCCACCGACGACGTGGGGCGGGAACTCCCAGGACAGGATCAGCACGCGCATGGGCGGGAGCCTGGCAGGTCCACCGTGATTCGGCAACGCGGAGCTCATATCGGTGGCCAGGGGTAGGGCCGGGGACCGATCGGGCCGGGGAGCTCCGGCAGCTCGATCAGCCGCTCGACCCGTGCCCGGAGCACCGCGAGTTCGTCGTCGTCGAGCAGCGTCGCCAACCGCTCGCCCACCGCTCCATCCAGGCCGGTCGCCAGAGCGGCCAACGCCTCGACCGCGCCCTCCGGCAGCGGTTCCCCGGCGAACTCCCAGGCGACCGTGCGCAGCTTGCGATCGACGTTGAGTGCCACGCCGTGATCGACGACCTGGACGCGTCCGGCAACCTGCTCACCGGCGGCGATGCCCGCACGGGGGCCGGGCAGTTCGTCGGACGCGAAGCTCGGTGGCGGGCGCCGATCCCCCTCGGCCGGCGCCACGGCACGACGCTCATCGGCGAGCAGCACGTGCCCCGCCTTGCGGTCCGCGTTGTCGATCACCAGGTCGAACACGACCATGCGCCGCAACTGCTCGATCACCTCGGCGGCCCCTACCTCCAACAACCGGAAGTAGTGCAGGCCGGGGTCGTGGCTGACGAACCGCTGGAGGCTGCCCGGACCGTAGGGCCCGTCGTCCCGGAGCACGGTCAGGGGGACCAGGTCCCAGCCCAGGGCCATGGCGAGCTCGTGGGCGGCGACCTCCCGGCGATGGAGCGTGCCGATCGGGAAGTCCCACAGCGGTGCCTCTCCCCGCATCGGTTTGTAGACCGCCAGATCGTCCGCAGGCAGATCCTCCACCTGGGGGTCACGGCCGAGCTGCGCGGCCAGCTCCTCCAGCGCGGGCTGGTCGCGATCACGCAGCCGGACCAGCAACGTCGCGTTCGAGGCGTCAGCGAACCGTCCGATGGGCTCGATGGGTGCCGTGCGCAACCGGTCCGCGGCCCCTGCCGCGGACGCCCCGGCCACCTCGACGTCGCCGCTCAGCGGGACAACGCTCCGTGCCCGTTGGTCGAAGGGCAGACGTGGTCGCCGTCCAGCCCCATCGGTCGACCACACAGCTCACATCGAGGCCGGCCCTGGGTCACGGTCTCCTGCGCGTGTGCGGCAAGGCGGCGGGCCTGGTCGCGATCGAGGGACACCTGCACGGTGCTCGGGTCGACGGCCTCGTCGGCGACGATCTCCGTGAGTTCCAGCACCACCCGTTCACTCTCCGGATCGAGCCCCAGCCCGATCTCGCCGATCCGCCAGGCCGGTTCGATCGGTGGCCGCAGCGCCATCGCCTCACGGTCCCAGTCGGTCGCCGGCTGCTCCTCGATGCGGGCGAGGACCTGGCCGAGCAGTTCACCGATGCCCTCGACCTGCCCCTTCTCGAGCAGGAGGGTGATGCGGGCGACGTCGTCCTCGACCTGGAGGAAGAAGCTCCGATCGCCGGGCACACCGGTGTAGCCGACCGTCACGTGGTGGGGTTCGAGGAAGATGGCGTCGCTCACGAGCGTCCTACCTCTTTGGCGGGGGGCGGTTCGATCGGTCCGGTGTCGTTGCAGCGCAGCAGGACGGGGTGTCCCGTTGCCGGCAGCTGCAGCACCGTGGCCGATGCGGGTGAGATGACCAGCCGTTGGAAGGCATCCAACGGCATCGCCAGGTGGTGGGTGACGATCGCCTTGATCACGTCCGCGTGACTGACCAGCACGATGGTCTCCTGCGGGTGTTCGGCGGCGAGCGTCTCGGTCGCATCGACGGCGCGCTGCTGCGCACCACGGATCGACTCACCTCCGGGGAAGGTGACCCGGGACGGCGTCGCCTGGATGCTGGCCCACTGCTTGCGGCGGCGCAACTGGCCGAGGGGCTTGTCGGTCCAGTCACCGTAGTCGACCTCGCCGATGCCCCGACGCGTGCGGACACGCAGCCCGTGTGGTCTGGCGACGATCCTGGCCGTCTCCTGCGTCCGGTCGAGCGGTGAGGCGTACACCGCGGCGACCGGCAGCGCGGCGAGCCGCTCCGCCGTCGCCTCAGCCTGTGCGACGCCGGCATCATCGAGGTGCACATCCGGCGTCCAGCCACCGAGGCGCTTGCCGGTCGCCGCGGTGGTCGCATGACGGACGAGGACGAGCGTAGCCACGGAGTTCTCCTGTCGGGCGCATCACCGTAGCGAGGTTCGTTCGTCACCCGATCCTGGACGGGGCGTCCGACCCCGGACGGGCGCCGGCCACCGACGGACAGCCGGCCGATCGTCACCCGATCTCGTCGGGCATCTCCGCCTTGCGTCGGGCGATGAACGCCTGCAACTCCTCATCGATCGCCTCGTCCAACGGCGGTGGCTCGTAGGCCGCCAGCTTCTCCTTGACCAGGGCGTTGGCGCGCTGCGGCGTGGTGAGACTGCCCTCCTCGAGCCACTGTTCGTAGCTGGCGTTGTCCGCCACCTCGGCGCGGTAGAAGGCGGACTCGAAGTTGGCCAGGGTGTGGGCGCTGCCGAGGTTGTGGGCACCCGGACCGGTCTCACGGATCGCGTCGAGCGCCTGACCGTTGTCGGACAGGTCGATCCCGCCAGCGAACACCTCCATCATGCCGAGCTGATCCGCGTCCATCACGAACTTCTCGTAGCTGATCGCCAGGCCCCCCTCCAGCCACCCCGCGGCATGCAGGACGAAGTTGACCCCGGCCATGACCGTCGGGATCAAGGTGTTGGCACTCTCGGAAGCGGCCTGCGCATCGGGGTACTTGGAAGCGGTCAGCGACCCGCCCGAACGGAACGGCACGCCCAGCCGCCGGGCCAACGCGGCCATCGTGTAGAGCACGAGGGCCGGCTCCGGGGTCCCGAAGGTCGGCGCGCCGGTCTGCATCGACATCGACGATGCGAACGACCCCATCACGACCGGCGCCCCGGGGTTGACCAGTTGCACGAAGGTCATGCCGGCCAACGCCTCCGCGAGGCTCTGTGCGGCGACGCCGGCCGCGGTCACCGGTGCCATCGCCCCCGCCAGGATGAACGGCGTCATGATGCACGCCTGCCCGGCCTCCGCGTACACCTCGGCCGCATCCAACATGCTGTCGTCCCACACCAACGGCGAGGATGCGTTGATCAGGCTCGTCATGACCGCGCGACCATCGAGGTCCCCACCGAAGGCGATGCGCGCGAGCTCGACGGAGTCCGCGGCCCGTTCCCCGGCCGTGACCGAGCCCATGAACGGTTGGTCACCGTACGCCAGGTGTGCGTAGACCATGTCGAGGTGGCGCTTGTTGACGGGGATGTCGACCGGCTCGCAGACGGTGCCGCCCGAGTGGTGCACCGCCGGCGAGAGGTTGGCCAGCTTCACGAAGTTCTGGAAGTCGGCGAGCGTGGCGTAGCGACGTCCCTGATCCAGGTCCGTCACGAACGGCGAGCCGTAGTTGGGGGCGAACACGGTCGCGTCTCCCCCGATCTGCACGCTCTTGGCCGGGTTCCGTGCATGCTGGGTGTAGACCGACGGTGCGCTGGCCTGGACGATGCCGCGGCACATCCCGCGGGGGAAGCGCACGCGCTCCCCGTCGACGTGCGCACCGGCGTCGGCCAACAGCTTGAGCGCCCGGGGGTGGTTGCGGAACTCGATCCCCACCTCTTCGAGGATGGTGTCGGCGTTGTGCTCGAGGAGTTCGAGCCCTTCCTCGCTGACCAGTTCGTACGGGCGGATCGCACGGGTGAGGAACGGCGCGCGGGTGGGAGCGCTGGCGGCGCGCGCAGCGCGCCGGCCCTCCCGGCCACCTGATCGGCGACCGCGGGCGGGTTGATCGGTCATCTGTCTGTCCCTTCGCCTGCGGCGATCGTGTCGCCGACCGCTGGCTGTCGTGGCGGGCGCTGGCGGCGGCCGCGCGCGGAGGTCTGCTGCGCCGGGGCCGGGACCGGCAGGTCCACCACCGTGCCGAGGTGCGTCGTTGCCGCCGAGCCGTGCGGGATCGCCAGCGCCGCGACGAACAGTTCCTGGAAGCGCGGTTCGGTGGCGGTCTCGATCTTGGTGATCGACCGCACGACCGCTTCCATCTCCCGACGCTGCTGTCGCGAGACCAACGCACGCACGGCCCCCGCCCCCGCGGCGTTGCCGACCGATCGCACACGGTCGGTCGGCCCGTCGGGCACCAGGCCGAGCACCATGGCGTGGACGGGATCGATGTGCGCACCGAAGGCCCCGGCGAGCCGCACCTCGTCGACCTGCGTGACCCCGGCGTGCTCCATCAGCAGATCGATCCCGGCCCGCAGCGCCGCCTTCGCCAACTGCACGGCGCGGACGTCGTTCTGGGTGATGCGCAGCTCGGGGCCGTCGGCGGGGCGGTGCAGGACGTAGGCGTAGGTGCGCTCGTCGGCGACCACCCGGTCGGTGCGCTGCGCGGCCTCTCCACGGATGACACCGGAAGCGTCCACGATCCCGGCGAGGTACAGCTCGGCGATCACCTCGATGATCCCGGACCCGCAGACACCGGACACCCCGGTGCGCCGGGTCGCCGCGGCGAAGTCCGGGTCATCGGACCACGCATCGGCCCCGATGACCTTCACGCGGGGCTCGAGGGTCTCGCGATCGATGCGCACGCGCTCGATCGCGCCGACCGTGGCCCGTTGCCCACTGCTGAGCTGCGCTCCCTCGAAGGCGGGACCCGTCGGGCTGGAGGCGGCCCACAGCCCGTCACGGTTGCCGAGCACGATCTCCGCGTTCGTCCCGACGTCGACGAGCAGCTGCATCGCGTCGGACCGGTGCGGCCCCTCCGCCAGGACCGCCGCGGCGGTGTCTGCACCCACGTGGCCGGCGATGCAGGGGCCGACGTAGATCCGGGCGGATGGGCAGGCGATCCCGAGCTTGGGTGCCCGGACCTGGACCGCGTCGGAGGTCGCCAACGTGAAGGGCGACTGCCCGAGCGGTGCCGGATCCACCCCCAGCGCGAGGTGATGCATGATCGGGTTGCCGACCAGGACGAGGTCGAGGACCTGGGCACGTTCGACCCCGGCTTCGTCGACCAGTTCCGTGACCAGGTTGTCGAGGTCGAACTGCACCGCGGCGGTCAATGCGGTCGCTCCCCCGACGTTCATCATCGCGTAGGACACCCGGCTCATCAGATCCTCACCGAAGCGGATCTGGGGGTTCATCCGGCCAGCGGTCGCCAGCACCTCGCCACTGGACAGATCGACGAGGTGGCCTGCGATCGTGGTCGAGCCGATGTCGATGGCCACGCCGACCATGCGGTCGACGAACCCGGGCCAGGCCGCGATGATCTTGTCCTTGCGGATCGCGACCGTCAGCTCACCATGCTGGTAGCTCAGCGCGGTGTGCAGTTGCGGCAGCACCTCGAAGATCGGGGCCACCTCGTGGATGTCCCAGGTGGTGGCGAGCTGGGCACGGATGCGATCCAGCGCGCTGGCACCGGCCGCGTCGTCGGGCTCGTCCGGGACCTCGAGGTAGTGCAGGCTGATCATCGGGTCGATCACCAGATCATCGACCACGACCCCCTTGCGGACCACCTGCTTGTGGATCTGGCTCGTCGCCGGGACATCGAGCACCGCGTCGCCGCGGATCTCGGTGGCGCACCCCAATCGGTGCCCCTCCAACAACGGCCGACGCCCCTGGTAGTCGGTCTCCAGGGACCCGGGGCGACTCAGGTGCTCCGGCGCGGCGTGGATCGCCCATGTCGGGTAGTCACCCGCTCCGGGGACGATCTGACAGCGCCCGCAGATGCCACGCCCCCCGCACACCGAGTCCAGGTCGACCCCCAGTTCGCGGGCGGCGTCCAGCACGGTGGTGCCGTCGGGCACCGTTCCCGTCCGTCCCGAGGGGCTGAAAACGACCCGATGTTCTGGCCGGTGTTGCGACGGGTCGGCGGGCCGCTGCATCGTGTCAGCCACTCGCACGCGCGCGGCGACCACCGGCGCGCCGGCCGCCGGACCGGCCGTCCTCGGCACCGGGGACCCGGTTGGCCTTGATCCACCCCGCACAGTTGGGGTCGTGACCGGCGAGGACGTCCGCGGCCTGGACGGCGGCTTTGACCTCCGGATGCAACGGGCTCATGATCGCCGAGGTCATCCCGTGCGAGATCGCCATCGCCAGGAAGGTCCCGGTCACCACGTGGCGGTTGGGCAGACCGAAGCTGACGTTCGATGCGCCGCAGGTGGTGTTGACCTGCAGTTCGTCGCGCAGACGACGCACCAGGCGGAAGACCTGTTGCCCCGCCGTCCCCATCGCCCCGATCGGCATGACCAGCGGGTCGACCACGATGTCCGCGTGCGGGATGCCATGGTCGGCGGCACGGTTGACGATCTTCTTCGCGACCTCGAAGCGGACATCGGGGTCCTCGGAGATGCCGGTCTCGTCGTTGGAGATCGCCACGACCGCCGCACCGTGCCGGGCGACCAGCGGCAGGATGCGCTCGAGGACCTCGTCCTCACCGGTCACCGAGTTGATCAGCGGCTTGCCGTCGTAGGCGGCCACCGCGGCCTCCAACGCGTCGACGATCGACGAGTCGATGGACAACGGCACGTCGGTGATCGACTGGACGAGTTTCACGGCGCGCGTCAGCAGCGCCGGTTCGTCCGCCAGCGGGATCCCGGCATTCACGTCCAGCATGTGCGCGCCGGCTTCGACCTGTGCGAGCGCGTCGGCCTCGACCCGGCTGAAGTCACCGGCCTTCATCTCCTCGGCCAACAGTTTGCGTCCCGTCGGGTTGATGCGCTCGCCGATCATCACGAACGGCCGGTCGAACCCGATGACCACCTCCCTGGTGGCCGAGCTGATCACGGTGTCGGTCATGGGTTGCCTCCGGGGTCGTCGGCCAGGCGCAGCGCCGGCGACGGATGCGGTGTGGGCGGGGTGGGCGGACGCAGGCCACCCTGGCGGACGAGTGCCTCGAGGCCCGCACGGTCGTGGGCGGCATCGAGTTCCTGGACGAGTGCGGTGACCGCCTCGTCCGGATCACCCTCGACGGGGCGCGTCTCACGCCGCCATTCGCCGATGTAGGCCTGGTGATCGGTCTTGCCGGCCACCTTCGCGGCACGGTCGATCGCGCGCTGGAAGCGTGCTGGCAGCATCGCCTTCGCGGTCCGGCTGCCACCGCTGACCGTGACCTGCGCGGGGATGTCCCGCCAGGAGATCACCACCAGCTCCGGCGGTCCTGAGCGTCGACGGCGGGTCATCAGGCGACCAACTCGCGGTGCACCGAGGTCACGGCGATGGGCAGCGAACCGAGCCCGGTGGACCGTCGCTCGTAGGCCAGCCCCAACCGTTCGGCCGCCAGACGTGCCCGCCGGTCCAGCTCCGGGTCGTCGGACTGGGCGAGGTGGACCACCCGCCGGTAGTTGCCGAAGTACAGGTCCGCGAGTTCGGGATGGCGATCGATCCCGAGCCCCTCGAAGACCAGCCGGTCGACGTTCCGAGCCAGGTAGTCGGTCAGGTAGAAGGTCCCGGGTTCCTCCTCCTGCAGGGAGGCGAACAGCGCGGAGCCAGCGAACAGTTCGTAGCAGTGGGCGCCGGGCAGTCGCGTGACGCCCTCCTCGGCGCACACCACATCGAGCGCCCCACCGGTGCCGCAGTCGGCGTAGCCGACCAGGATGTTGTCGTGGCCGTCGCGGCGAGCCTCCTGGATGCGGGCACGGACCGCGTCGGCGATCCGCTCCGGCCGGTTGTGCAGCTCCGGTGGCAGACAGGTGATCTGCACCCCCGCCAACCGGTCCAGGTGCACGACCCGCACGAGTTCCCGGGCGATCGCCCCGCAGGCGATCACGAGCAGGCCGGGCACGTCCCGGCTCATGCCACGGCCATGCGTCGTTCCTTCACCAATCGGGTGGCGATCTCCGCGGCGACGGCCGCGTCACGGCAGTAGGCATCGGCGCCGATCGCGGCGCCGAACTCCTCGTTGAGCGGCGCGCCCCCGACCAGCACGATGTAGTCCTGGCGCAGGCCCTTGGCTTCGAGGGTGTCGATGACGACCTTCATGTAGGGCATGGTGGTCGTCAGCAGGGCCGACATACCGAGGATCAGCGGCTCGTGCTCCTCCAGGGCGGCGAGGTACCCATCGACGTCGGTGTTGATGCCGATGTCCACGACCTCGAAGCCGGCGCCCTCCAGCATCATCGCCACGAGGTTCTTGCCGATGTCGTGGATGTCGCCCTTGACCGTGCCGATCACGACCTTGCCGATCGGTTCCACGCCACTCGCGGACAGCAGCGGGCGGAGGATCTCCATCCCGGCCTTCATGGCGTTGGCTGCCAGGAGGACCTCGGGCACGAACAGCACGCCGTCACGGAAGTCGATCCCGACGATGCGCATCCCCTCGACCAGTGCCTCATCGAGCACGCGCTGTGCCGACCACCCCCGCGCCAGCAGCAGGTCGGTGCCCTCGACGATCATGTCCGCCAAGCCGTCGTACAGATCCTCGTGCATCTGCGCGGTCAGATCCTCGTCGCTGAGCGCCGCGAGGTCGATGTCGTCGTCCGGTGGTTCCTGACCCATGATGAGGCCTCCACATCCCGCCGAGGCGATCACCGGGTCTCCCACCCGACCGACCACCTCGTGCATGTCGTGCATGCCGGTGTCGTGCACGGCCGACGTCGAACACGCCGTTGCCAGACCTGCGAGGCCTGGAGCGGGCCTGAGCGATCGGGCCTGAGCGTCTCCGCCTTGACGTATCGTAAACCCGATGAACGATACGGTCTAATACTCATTCAGCATGGACTGATACTGTATCGAGATGGATAGTCTCCAGGATCTCGAGCTGCTCTCCGCGTTCGTCGCGGTCGCCGAGGAACGCCACTTCCGCCGCGCGGCGGAACGCCTCCACGTCGCGCAACCCGTCGTCAGCCGCCGTCTCCAACGGTTGGAGCGCAGCATGGGCATCACGCTGCTCGAGCGCACCAGTCGGCACGTCGCCCTGACCGAAGCCGGCGTCAGCTTCCTCGACTCCGCCCGCCAGTTGCTCCATGCGGCGGACCTGGCCGTCACGCGGGCGCAGCGGGTCGCCGAGGGTGGTACCGGACGGCTGTCGGTGGGCTTCGTCGAGTCGGTCGCGTTCGAACTGCTCACGCCGCTGCTACGGGAGTTGGCCGACCGTGTTCCCGACGTCGCCGTCGACCTGCAGGAACTGTCGACCGAGCGGCAACTCTCGGACCTCGACCTCGACGTCGACGTCGCGATCGTCCGGGAACTGGGGGACCACGAGCCCGGGGGCCAGGCGCTCCAGGCACGACCGCTCGTCCGGGAGCGGCTCCTGGCTGCCCTCCCCCCGGACCACCTCCTCGCTGAGCAGCCCGACCTGGCCTTGACCGACCTGCGCGACGATGGGTTCGTGCTGTTCCCCCGCCCACCGGCGCCACGGTTGCACGATCATCTGCTCGCGGTCTGCGACAACGCGGGCTTCCGGCCACGGATCGCCGCGCACGCCTGGCAGTATCCATCCATGCTGGCCATGGTCGCGGCCTTCCGTGGTGTCGCGCTCGTCCCCCGTTGCGTCCGGTCGATCCAACCGATCGACGTCCGACTGGTACCACTCCGCGACGAGCACGCGACCACGGACCTGTCCCTGGTCTGGCGGGGCGCCGGCTCCCCGATCCTCGAGACCTTCATCGACGCGGCCGTCACCGTGGCGGATGCGACGGTGGATCAGCCGGGCAGACGGATCGTCAGCTCGAGGTAGACGACACCATCGGCGTCAACGATCCGGACCTCGTCGACCAGGGCAACGATGATGCGCCAGCCCCGTCCCCGAGGAGCCCAGGGATCCGGGTCCGGGGTGGACCATCCGCGCCCGTCACGATCCACGCGGGCGGCGCCCGGGTCGGGGATCACAACGGTCACCCGGTCGCGCCCACCCCCGATGGTGAGCTCGGGTCGAGAGCCGCCGTGCTCGATCGTGTTGCACACGGCCTCCCAGGCGGCGAGCGTCAGGTCCTGCGCCCGGTCCCCGCTCGCCCCGCCCCGGACCGCCGCGGACCGGATGGCGGCACGGATCTCCCGACCGTCCACCGCCGAGGGCAGCGGCGCGGGGGCTACCACGGTGTCGGCCCGGTCACGGCCATGCTGGCGTGCCCCGCGACCGCGCGGCGCGCGGAGCGGATAGCGTGCGCCGCCCGGACGGGCCGTGCACGCCCCTGCTCGCCGCGACCCCAGGAGGCCGCCGTGGCCAAGGACAACCAGGGACCCCGGGACGGCAAGGGTCCCGACGACCGGGTCCGCCCGCTACAGGGGCCGGGGTCGTCCGAGGAGTTCGTGCTGCAGGTCATGGCGGTACTCGGGGGGTCGGGGGCGGTCGCGGCACTCCCCCTGCTGGCGACCATCATCGCCGGGCAGGCGCCACCGCAACTGCAGTTGATCGTCTTCGCGTTCCCCCTGGCGCTGGCGTCGGTGGGCCGCCTGCGCGAACAGCGGTCCTGGCAGATCGCCGCAGCCGTGATCGTGGCCCTGCTGGTGGTGGCCTTCCTGTTCAACATCGGGATCCTGGCGGTCGTGCTGCTCGCCGTCGGCGCGGTCGGCTCACTCATCGTCGTGGGCAAGTACCTGCTGGACCACGACCGCATCGCGGGTGGGGCCTGGCTCGCCGCGGGATCGATCGCCACGATCGGAGGGTTCGCGGCCCTGGCGGCGGGAGCCACCGGCGTGGCGGCGAGCGTCGGCGTGGTCGTGATGCTGGGCGGGGCGGTGGCCCTGGCGCGGTTGCGGCGTGCCCGCCCCCAGCCCTGACGACCGGGCGCGACCGGCCCGTCACATGGCGTGACCGGCGTCCGGGACGACGGGCACACCCTTGTGCGCTCGCCGGATGCCCGTCGCGCTGAGCGCACGATCCTGGTCAAAGGGCCACCATCCCGACAACCCTACGTGGCATCCACGCGGCGCGTCTGCAAGGGTGTCGCCCGCGTCAGTTGACCACCAACCACGTGCGCACCGACCGTCGCCGTCCCGTTCCAGCCGTCCTCCAGGAGAGAGGGGACGCACGGGTCGGCACATCTCGGCGCGAAAGGGAGATACTGCCGATGTCAACGCTCGAGAGGGCGAAAGAACACGTCCATCCCGTGGTGTTCCCCGTGTCTGCCGGGATCATCGTTCTGTTCGTACTGTACGGGTCGATCTTCAGCGACAACGCCGGCGAGGTCCTCGGCGCTGCGCGCGACTGGATCACGACCAACCTCGGGTTCTTCCTGATCTTCACGATCGCGGTGCTGGTGGTGTTCTGCTTCTGGCTCGCGATCGGTCGGACCGGCGACATCCGCCTCGGGCCCGACGACGCTCGACCGGACTTCAGCTACCTCACCTGGTTCGCGATGCTCTTCAGCGCCGGGATGGGTATCGGGCTGGTGTTCTGGGGTGTCGCCGAGCCGGTGATGCACTTCGCCGAAGGCCCGCAGCTGGAATCTGTTGAGGGGACCGCCCGCGAGGCGATGCTGCTCACCTACCACCACTGGGGGCTCGGCGCCTGGTCGGTGTACGCGGTGCTCGGCCTGTCGCTCGCCTACTTCGGCTTCCGCCACAACCTGCCGATGACCGTCCGCGCCGCCCTCTACCCGTTGATCGGGAACAAGATCCACGGCTTCTGGGGCAACCTCGTCGACATCCTGGCCATCTTCGGCACCATGTTCGGCATCGCGACCTCGCTCGGGCTCGGCGTGAGCCAGATCGCCGCCGGGCTCAACTGGGTCTTCGACATCGAAGGTGGGACCGGCCTGCAGATCGGGTTGATCGCCATCATCACCCTCGCGGCGACCATCTCGGTGGTCACCGGGATCGACAAGGGCATCCGGCGCCTGTCCGAGCTCAACATCACCCTGGCCGGGCTGCTGCTGCTGTTCGTGATCCTCGCCGGTCCGACGCTGGTGATCCTGACGGCCTACTTCGACAACCTCGGTGCGTACATCACGAACTTCTTCACCGTCCTGTTCTCCGGTGGCACCTACGACAACCCGGATCTGTGGACCGCGGAGACCGCGCAGGGCTGGTACGGCACCGCGGAGGGCTGGCTGGCCGACTGGACCATCTTCTACTGGGCGTGGTGGATCTCCTGGGCACCCTTCGTCGGGATGTTCATCGCCCGGATCTCGCGCGGCCGCACGATCCGCGAGTTCATCCTCGGCGTGCTGCTCGTTCCGACCGCCGTGTCCTTCCTGTGGTTCACCGTCATGGGCAACACGGCCCTCGACCTGCAGTTGACCGGTGCGGACGACATCGTCACCCCGACGCTCGAACAGGGCGCGGACGTGTCGATGTTCGTGATGCTCGAGAACTTCCCAGCCGCCACGTTGACCTCGGTCCTGACGATCATCGTCGTGACCCTGTTCTTCGTGACCTCCTCGGACTCCGGCTCGTTCGTGATCGACATGATCGCCTCGGGCGGTGCCCTGGACCCACCGAAGGGTCTGCGGATCTTCTGGGCGACCTCTGAGGGTGTCGTGGCCGCGGTGCTGCTCGCCGCCGGAGGCCTCGGTGCGTTGCAGGCCGGATCCATCGCGACGGGCTTCCCCTTCGCGATCGTGCTCCTTGTGACTGCCGTCGGCGTAGCCAAAGCCCTGACCTCGGAGATCCGCGGCCACACGGTCGTGCGATCACAGGACATGCTGATCCAGGACCATTCCGGCGGCATGTCCGACGAAGCCAAGGCCTCAGACAGCTGAGCCGACCCTCACGCGGAGGAAAGGGAACATCATGACCAGGATCCTCGTCGGTGTCGACGCGTCGGACGCGTCGATCGACGCACTCAAGCGGGCAGCGGAGGAAGCGAGGTGGCGCGAGGCCTCGCTCGAGGTGGTCTACATCTTCGAGCCGCACCAGCAGGTCACCGCCTACCCCGTGCTCCCCGAGCACGGGACGGACCGGGCACCTGACATGGAGCAGCAACGGGAGGACGCCCGCAAGAGCCTGGGTGAGTGGCTCGATGAGATCGACGTCGATTTCGACGGCATCGAGGTCGAGCACTCCGTCCTGGCTGAACGCAAGATCGCGCAGGCCCTGATCGACCGTTCGAAGGAGGCCGACCTCGTCGTGGTCGGCTCGCGCGGTCGGGGCGGGTTCGCGGGCCTGCGGCTCGGGTCGGTCTCCGAACAGGTGACCCGGCACGCCAGGTGCCCGGTGCTCGTGGTCCGCGAGTCCACCCGGGACTGATCGCCCGCACCATCACGATGCGCCGGCCGCTTCCGCGGCCGGCGCATCGTCGTGTGCGGCGGGTCGTCGACGGATCGGCCGTGCCCGACGGCACCACGCCCTTGCCAACCAGGTGATATATCAGTAGTGTGCAAACAGGTTCGTCTGGGAGGGTGCTCATCTCGTCGTTGGCCACCGATGCGCTTGCGGGGCTGTCCGTGCTCGTGCCCGAGCACGCGGCGACCGATTCGCTGAGCCAGCAGGCCTACTACCTGCTGCGCGACCGCATCGTGACGCTCGGCCTGGCGCCGGGAACCCTGGTCAACGAGCGGGACCTCGTGGAGGAGTTCGGGCTCGGCCGCACGCCCGTCCGCGAGGCCCTGCGACGCCTTGCTGACGACGGACTGGTCGAGGTCTTCCCACGGCGTGGCATCTACGTGGGGCCCATCGACGTCGGCGACCTCGGTGCCATCTCGGAGATCCGGGTCGAACTCGAGGGTTTCGTGTCGCGCCTGGCAGCCGAGCGGGCCACCGACGGCGACCGCAACGACATCGCCGCGCTGCTGGCCGAACTCGACCGCATCGTCGGCGAGACCGACGAACGCCGGTTGATCCACCTCGACCAACGCATCCACCGGCTGATCTACCGCGCCGCCCGCAACCCGTTCCTCGAGGCCGCCCTCGACCGCTACTACGTGCTCGCCCTGCGGCTGTGGTTCCTCGCGCTCGAGCGGATGCACCAGCTCGAGGACGCCATCGACGAGCACCGTGCGCTGCTGCGGGCGATCGCGGACGGCGATGCGGATCGGGCCGAGCACATGGCCCGGACGCACGTCGCCGACTTCGAACGTGAGATCCGCAAGCTGCTCTGACCCCACCCGGACCGACCCCGACCACCCGGACCGACCCCGACCACCCGGACCGACCCCGACCCACGCACCACGCAGGAGAACACCATGAGCGAGCTCCCCGACCACGCGTCCGTCGTCGTCATCGGCGCCGGCATCGTCGGCAACTGCATCGTCGGCCACCTCGCCGCGAAGGGCTGGTCCGACATGGTCCTGATCGACAAGGGCCCGTTGCCGGATCCCGGCGGGTCGACCGGCCACGCGTCCAACTTCATCTTCCCCGTCGATCACGGCAAGGAACTGGCGATGCTGACGATCGACTCGCAGCGCCAATACGAGGAGATGGGGGTCCAGGTCTCACCCGGCGGCATCGAGGTCGCCCGGACCGAGGAACGTATGGAGGAGCTGCGCCGACGCATGGCCTCCGCGAAGGCCTGGGGGGTGGAGTCGCGCCTGCTCACCCCGGATCAGATCAAGGAACTCGTGCCCTTCGTCGACACGAGCATCCTGCTGGGCGGCTTCTACACCCCGTCGGTCACCGTCGTGGACTCGCTCCAGGCCGGCACGATCATGCGCCAGCGCGCCCTGGATGCGAACGCCCTCACCGTGTCCACCAACACCGAGGTCCAGGACATCGAGGTCGAACAGGGACGGGTCCGCGCGGTGGTCACCGACCGGGGGCGGATCACGTGTGACTACGTGGTGGTCGCCTGCGGGGTCTGGAGCCCGCGGATCGCGGCGATGGCGGGGGCGACGATCCCGCTGACCCCCGCCGTGCACCAGATGATCGACGTCGGACCGATCCCGGATCTGGAGGCGACGCGGGCGGAGATCGCCTTCCCGATCGTCCGCGACATGGACACCGGGATGTACGAGCGCCAGAACGGTGGCGACATGGAGGTCGGCTCCTACGCCCACCGCCCGATCCTGCATGACCCCGATGACATCCCGTCGATCGAGGAGTCGCCCCTGTCCCCCACGCAGCTGCCGTTGACCCAGGAGGACTTCGACCCGCAGATGGAGGATGCGCTCGAACTGATGCCGGAACTGCTCGACACCCCCGGCGCGGGCGTCAAGCACGGCATCGACGGTCTGTTGTCGCTGACGCCCGACGGCGCACCGGTGCTCGGCGAGACCGTGGAGGTCAAGGGCCTGTGGGCCGCCGCGGCCGTCTGGATCAAGGAAGGCCCGGGGGTCGGCAGGATGATCGCCGAGTGGATGACCGACGGCGAACCGGAGATCGACCCGCACGGCGCTGACATCGCGCGGTTCACCCCAAACCAGCGGACCCGGCACCACGTCCGAGCCCGCGCCTCCGAGGGCTTCAACAAGACCTACGGCATCGTGCACCCCCGCGAGCAGTGGGAGTCCAACCGGTTCACGCGCTGCTCGACGTTCCACCCGCGCACCGAAGCCCTCGACGCCGTCTACTTCGAGGCCGGCGGATGGGAGCGGCCGCAGTGGTACGGATCGAACGCCCACCTCGTGGAGGAGTTCGGCGTCGAGGACCGGCCCCACGAGTGGGATGCCCGCTGGTGGTCACCGATCATCAACGCCGAGCACCTCGCCCTGCGGGAACGTGCCGGCATCATCGACCTGACCGCCTTCTCGATCTTCGAGGTGACCGGTCCCGGGGCCTGCGACTACCTTCAGCGCATGGTCGTGACCAACGTCGACCGGGCCGTCGGGCGCGTGATGTACACCCCGGTCCTGACCCACAACGGCGGGTTCCGTAGCGACCTCACGGTCGTGCGACTCGGCTGGGATCGCTACCGGGTCATCACGGGTGGCCCGGACTGGGGGCGTGACCTCAAATGGTTCACCGACCACCTGCCCGAGGACGGCTCCGCGCACATCCACGACATCACCAGCGCCTGGTGCACCGCGGGGGTGTGGGGACCCCGTGCCCGCGACATCGTGCAATCGGTCACCGATCACGACATGTCCAACGAGGCCTTCCCGTTCGGGGCCGCACAGGAGGTCGTGGTCAACGGGATCCCGACGGTCATGCTGCGCATGTCCTACGTCGGCGACCTCGGCTGGGAGATCCACGCGCCGATGGAACACGGCGTCAAGCTGTGGGACACGCTCTGGGCGGCCGGCCAACCGCACGGGATGATCGCCGCCGGCGGCGGGGTCTACGGCACGACCGGCCGGATCGAGAAGGGCTACCGCCTGATGGGCGCGGAACTCGAGAGCGAGTACAACCCGGTCGAGGCCGGCCTCGCGTTCCCGAAGGTCAAGACCGCCGACTTCAACGGCAAGGCCGCCTACCTCAAGGCCCGCGAGTCCGAACCGATCGCCAAGATGTGCTCGCTGACCGTCGAGGACCACCTGTCGGCCGCCGGCATCAAGCGGTTCATGAACGGTGGCGAGCCGATCCTGACCAGCGACGGGCAGCGCATCGCCGACGCCCACGGTCGACCGTCGTACGTCACGACGGCCGGCGCCGGGCCATCGGTCGGCAAGCACATCCTGCTGGCCTACCTGCCGACGGAGCACGCGACGGAGGGCAACGAACTGCTCGTGGAGTACATGGGCGAGCACTACCCCGTCACGGTCCGTTCGAACACGCGCAACGGCGTGTTCGACCCCGACGACACCCGCATGAAGGCGTGACCATGACGCTCAACATCCTGGTCGCCGTGAAGCGGGTCCCGGCCCCGGGCGCGAAGATCGTGCTCACCGAGGACGCGCAGCGGATCGACACGAAACACCTTGGCTTCACCGTCAGCCCACACGAGGAATGCGCGGTCGAGGAGGCCGTGCAGCTGGTCGCGAAGCACGGCGGTTCCTCGACCGTGATCACCCTCGGTCCACCGATCGCCGAGGACCAGCTCCGCACCGCGATCTCCATGGGCATCGATCACGGCGTCCTGGTCGAGACCGATGACGAGGAGTGGGATCCGCTCGCCACGGCGGCTGCCCTGACCGACGCGATCCAGACGCTCGAGGCCGACGGTGAGCGCTTCGACCTCATCCTGTTCGGCAACGAATCCGCGGACGCCGGCAACTACCAGGTGGGCATCCGCGTCGCGCACGCGCTGGATCGCCCGGTGGTCAGCGGCATCAAGGCGATCGAACCGACCGGGGGGCGCGCGACCATGAAGCGCGGGGTCGCCGACGGCTTCGAGATCCTCGACCTCCCCCTGCCGGCGGTCGCGGCGGTCAAGGAGGGCATCAACCTGCCGCGCTATCCGGCGATGCGTGGCCGGCTCATGGCCAAGAAGGCCCAGATCCGCCATCTGACCCCAGAACGGCGCGACGGAGGCATGCGACGGGTCCGGCTCCACCACCCGCCCCAACAGCAGGCACAGACGCAGGTGCTCGGTACCGGTGCCGATGCTGCACCGGCCGTCGCCGCGCTCTTCGAGGAGGTGGGGCTGCTGTGAGCCTGATCCTGACACTGACCGAACGGGACGGCGACACCCTCGCACGTTCCAGCCGGGAGACCCTGACCTTCGCCCGCTCGCTCGCTGCTGCGCACGGCTGGGATCTGCACGCCGTGGCCGTCGGCGAGATACCCGACACCGCGATGGCCGAGCTGCGCGCACAGGGTGTGGCCGTGACCCATGCGCTGCTGCATGATCAGCTGGATGCGGACGCGGCGCCAACCGCCGTCGCGGCGGCCATCACCGAGCTGCACGCACAGATCGGCGCGGGTGCTGTCATCGGGTCCGGTACCGACCATGCCGCGGAGGTCATGGCCCACATCGCGGCACGCACGGACCTGCCGCTGGCCGCCAACTGCACCGAGGTGGCACCCGCGGACGGCGGCTGGGACCTCACCCGGGTGCGGTGGGGCGGTGTCCTGTTGGAGGATGTCCACCTCGAGGCTGATGTGGCACTGCTCACGGCGGCTCCCCACCAGACCGCAGCCGAAGATGCCGCCTCCCCCGGTGCTGCCGAACTGCACTCGTTCAAGCCTGACCTCGACGAGAGGCTGCACATCACCCGGGTCGTGGAGCGTGCCAGCCGTGGTGGTGGCATCAGCCTCGCGACCGCGCCGGTCGTGATCTCCGGAGGTCGTGGGGTCGGAAGCGCCGAGGGCTTCGGCATCCTCGAGGACCTCGCCGAACTGCTCGGCGGTGCGGTCGGCTGTTCGCGGGTCGCGACCAACAACGGCTGGCGGTCCCACAACGACCAGGTCGGGCAGACCGGGACACGGGTCGCGCCCGACCTCTACGTCGCCTGTGGCATCAGCGGCGCGACCCAGCACTGGGTTGGCTGCATGTCGGCGAAGAAGATCCTGGCGATCAACACCGACCCCGAAGCGCCGATGGTCACCCGTGCCCACTACGCGGTGATCGGTGACCTGCACGAGTTGCTCCCCGCGCTCGTGACCGAGGTGAAGACCCGCAAGGGCGTCGACTGACGCGAAGTACGAAGCCTGCGCGGATCATCATCGGTCGGTCCGTCCCACCTCCGGGGGGGCGGACCGACCTGTTCAGCCGACGAGTCCTTCGTTGGCATCCCCCAGGAACCCGAGGCGTCGCGAGATCTCGGCGGCGGCCGCGATCAGGGCGGTGGCCACCTCAGGCATCCGCTCGACCTCCAGGCGGTAGGACGGACCCGACACCGACACGCACGCGACCACCGTGCCATCCGGACCACGGATCGGTGCCGCCACGGCGTTGAGACCCTCCTCGAGCTCCTCCGCTGCGGCGGCGTAGCCTGCGGCCCGCACGGCCTGTAGTTCGGACCGCAGCCGATCCGGATCCGTGATCGTCGACGAGGTGTAGCGGTGCAACGGCGCCCGGAGGAACTCCTCGGCCTGGCCCACCGGGAGGTGCGCGAGCAGGACCTTGCCGGTGGCCGAGCAGTGCGCCGGCGTGTGGCTGCCGAGCCAGTCCGCGCTGACGCGACTGCTGGACAGGTTCACCTGGTGGATGTACACCACGTCGCGCTCTTCGAGGACCGCGAGGTTGACGGTCTCATCGGTCTGGCGGCTGAGACGATCGCAGGTCGGACGTGCCACCCGGGCGAGGTCCAGGGATGACCGGACCGAACTCGCGAAGCGCAGGATCGCGAAGCCCAACCGGTACTTCTGGGTCTCGGCGTGCTGTTCGACGACGCCGCGGCGTTCCAGCGTAGCCAGGAGGCGGAACACCGTCGACTTGTGGATATCGAGTTCCCGCGAGATCTCGGTCACGCCGGCCCACCCGTCCCTGGCCAGGATCTCCATCGCGGCGACGGCACGGTCGACCGACTGCACCAACGGGACGTCGTCGACCACGCGAACCTCCTTCACGGCGCCCCTACCGTAGCGTCCGACCTGGGCGTTGCGTCTCAGGGGACGGTTGCGCGAACAGCCTCCAGGAGCGAGGCGACCGCACCGACGAGGTGGAGTGATCCGGTCACCACGATCACGCCGTCAGCGGGGGTCAGTTCGGTGGCCCGGCGGATGGCCAGCGCCGGATCCGCGGCGGCGATCGCATCGACGCCATCCGCCCGTGCGCGCCGTTCGAGCTCTTCGACCGGCATCGCCTGCGGCGTGGCGGTCGCCGTCACGATCAGCCGCGCGTCCAGTCGGCGCAACCGCTCGAGCAGTGGCTCCGGCGACCGCTGCCCGCCGACCCCGAAGACCACCGTGATCGGCCGACCGGGGGCACTCTCCACGAGGCAGCGGGCCAGTGCGCTCATGGCATCGATGTCGTGCGCGCCGTCGAGGATCACGTCTGCGGCATCCCGGCGGGTCACCACCTCGACCCGGCCCGGCACGTCCACCGCGGCGAGTCCGGTCCGCAGCCGGACCGGGTCGAGGTCCGTGGTGCCGAGCAGCGTCTGGACCGCTGCGAGGGCAACGGCCGCGTTCGCCGCCTGGTGGGCGCCACGGAGCGGCAGGAAGCCACGGATCCCCGACCCGTCGAGACCACGCAGACCGACCTGTTGCCCGCCGGGTGCGGGTCGGCGGGTGTCCACGCCGAAGTCCCGGCCGGCCCGCAGCAGCGTGGCTGCCCGCTCGGCAACCACCTCCTCGATGGCCTCGGCGGCGGCGGGGTCCTGCGCCGAGCAGACCAGCACGCCACCGGGGGAGGCGACCCCGGCCTTCTCGCGGGCGATCTGGGCCAGGTCGACGCCGAGTTCCGGATGGTCGTACCCGACCCGGGAGAGCACCACGACGTCGCTCGCGAGGACCCCCGTCGCATCGGTCACCCCGCCGATACCCGCCTCGACCACGGCCACGTCGACCTGCCGGTCGGCGAACAGGCGGAGCGCCAGGGCGGTCACGGCCTCGAAGAAGGTGACCGACTCACCCGTGCGGGACTCGGCGACCGCGATCGCCTGCTGCAGGTCCCGCCAGCGGGCGGCGACCAGTTCGGGGCGCACCGCGTGTCCATCGAGCCGGATGCGCTCGGATGCGTGCTGCAGGTGCGGCGAGGTCGTCTCACCGCAGGTGACCCCGAGCGCGGTGAAGAGCGACGACATGGTCCGCACGATGCTGGTCTTGCCCCCGGTCCCGACCACGTGCACGGTCCGCAGCTGTGCCTGCGGAGCCCCCAGAGCGTGGCACAGCGCCGCCATGCGGTGGGTGCCGCGCGGTGCCCGGCCACGACGGCGGTGCACGAGGGTGTCGAGCAGCTCCTCGTCACGGACGGCCGGTCGGACCGGCGCCACCACGCTCACCCGGCGTCCCCGACCCCATCGAGCTGTGCCTCCAGGGCGGCACCGTGTCGGCGCGCCGTGTCGAGGTCGTCCGCAGGCAGGCGTCCGACGCGGGTGTTGGCACCGATCAGTCCGGTGGCGACCTCCGCGGCGGACCGTGCCAGGACCATGCCGGCGATGAGGTCGGGGCGGACGGCTGCGTTGCCGCCTGGCAGCGCAGCGAGGCCGGCATCGACGATCGCGCCGGCGATCTCGATCGCGGCGAGCAGCGGCTGGTTCGCCCCGGCGACGACACGCAGGAACCCGTCGGGATCCTCCTGGCGGTGCGGCCGGTGCTCGAGCACCCGCGTGTAGGCGGCACGGTCGGCTTCGATCAGATCGACCGCGGCAGCCCGGAGCTCATCGGCGCGGCCGGCGAGCGCGTCGCGGTCCGGCAGGTCCACGGACGACCGGGCGAACATGGCCAGCAGACCCGCGGCCATCGCAACGGTCGTGGCCACGGCGGCACCCGCGCCGGGTGCGGGCGCGTCGGAGGCCAGCGCATCGAGGAACCCGTCCAT
>JAWLFE010000001.1:70820-97298 GCA_041685735.1 Nitriliruptoraceae bacterium | reverse complement strand
CCGTCCATGCCACCGTCCATCCGAGCCGCGCCCTGCGTCAGGACAGTCCCACGATCTCGCCGTGTTCATCGATGTCGATGCGCTGCGCCGCCGGGGTCGACGACAGGCCCGGCATGGTGCGCATGTCGCCGCAGATCGGGTAGATGAACCCGGCCCCGACCGACGCACGGACCTCGCGGACCGGCATCCGCCAGCCGGTCGGCGCGCCGGTCAGCGTCGGATCGGACGAGATCGACAGGTGGGTCTTGGCGATGCACACCGGCAGGTCACCGAACCCGTTGGCCTCATGATCGTCGATCTGGCGTGCCGCCGCCGGCGCGTAGTCGACCCCGTCCGCACCGTAGACCTTGGTGGCCACCGCCTCGATCTTCTCGCGCAGCGAGGCCTCCGACGGGTAGAGGAACCGGAACTCGGACGGCTCCTCGGCGGCTTCGGCGACCGCTTCGGCCAGCTCGACCGCACCGGCACCACCCTCGGCGAAGTGGTTGCAGACCGCGACGCGGGCACCCATCTCCTCCGCGATCGCACGGATCGTGGCGTGTTCGCTGTCGTGGTCGGTCGGGAAGGCGTTGATCGCCACCACCGGGGAGACGCCGTGCAACCGGATGTTCTCGATCTGCTTGCGCAGGTTGGCCGCACCGGCCTGCACGTCGTCGGGGTTCTCTGCCAGCAGGTCCTCGGGCAGCGGCTTCCCGGCCACGATCTTGTGGCGTCCGGAGTGCGCCTTCAGTGCGCGCACCGTCGCGACCAGTACCCCGGCATCCGGGGTCAGTCCGGAGGTCCGGCACTTGATGTTGAAGAACCGCTCAGCACCCATGTCCGCACCGAACCCGGCCTCGGTGACCAGGTAGTCACCACCGTGGATGCCGATCCGGTCGGCCACCACGGAACTGTTGCCGTGGGCGATGTTGCCGAAGGGCCCGGCGTGCACCAGCACCGGGGTCTGCTCCAGGGTCTGCATGAGGTTGGGCTTGAGGGCCTCCTTCATGATGACCGTCATGGCACCCGCGGCGCCGATGTCCTCCGCGGTGACCGGAGACCCGTCGGTGTCGGCGCCGATGACGATCCGGCCCATCCGTGCGCGCAGGTCCTGCAGCGAGGTCGCCAGGGCGAGCACGGCCATGACCTCGGAGGCCGCCGTGATGTCGAACCCTGTCTCGCGGGGCCGACCGTCCAGCCGGGTGCCGAGCCCGACGACGATGTTGCGCAGGGCCCGGTCGTTGACGTCCATGACGCGCCGCCACGCCACCCGGTGTGGATCCAGCGCGGGCGACTGCCCCTGGAACAGGTGGTTGTCGACCATGGCCGACAGCAGGTTGTGCGCCGCGGTGACCGCGTGCATGTCCCCGGTCAGGTGGAGGTTGAGGATCTCCATCGGCACGACCTGGCTGTAGCCGCCGCCGGCCGCGCCACCCTTGATCCCGAAGGTCGGACCCATCGACGGTTGGCGGATCGCGACCGTGGCCGTCTTGCCGAGGTGCCGGAAGGCCTGCCCGAGCCCGACCGTGGTGGTGGTCTTGCCCTCCCCCAGCGGGGTCGGGGTGATGGCGGAGACCAGCACGTACTTGGCCCGCGGCCGGTCGGCGAGCTCATCGATCGCGTCCAGCTTGATCTTGGCGACGTGCTCGCCGTAGGGCTCGAGCAGGTGCGGGCCGAGCCCGATGCTCGCGCCGACCTCGTCGAGCGGCTTGAGCGCCGCGCCGCGCGCGATGTCCAGGTCGTTGGGGAAACTCACAGGACTGCTCCTCGGAGACTCAGCAGCAGGTCCTGCCGCCAGCGTTCGGTCCGTTCCACCTCGTTGAAGGTGAACAGGTGCCACCCGGCCACCCGGGCGTCGGGATGATCGATCAGGTCGCCGAGCCCGCCCACGAGCTCGTCGGGGGTGTAACCGGTCAACAGCTTGGTCGCGACCTCGTGCTGTTTGCGCAGGTAGCGGATCGAGTCCCCGAGCCCCACGCGCAACGACACCCGCAGCAGCTTGGCCCGGTCGATGACCCCAGGGACGCCGAGGTAGATCGGCAGGTCGATGCCGCGCGCGCGGACCTCGCTGATCCAGGACCGCACGATGGTCGGGTCGTAACAGATCTGGGACACGATCGCGGTCGCGTGCGGCGCCTTGCGCGTCATCTCCGCGATCGTGGTGGCATCGGGGATGAACGCGTGGCTCTCCGGGTAGCCCGTGATCCCCACCCGCTGCAGGTGATGCCCGAGGTCGGTCATCTCCTCCAACAGGTCGGCGGCACCCTCGTAGGGGCCCGCGGGGATCTCCGCGTCGCCGGCCGGGACGAACACCTCCTCGATCCCCAGCGCCTCGAGGCGGGCGAGGATGCGCGCCAGGTGATCGCGTCCCTCGATCAGCCGGGCGGACAGGTGGGGCACGACCGGGTTCCCACGTTGTGCGACGCGCTCCGCCAGCTCCAACGTCGCGTCGAGCCCCTTGGTCGGCGACGCGGTCACCGTCACGGTGACGCCCGCCGGGAGGAACGGCAGCTGCTCGTCCACCCCCTTCATCGGGATGATCTCGAACCTGGCACGCTCCAGCGACGCCACGACCCTCTCGTCCACCATGGGCTCTCGCCCTCCCATCCCAGGTCCCATACCAGGGACGCGAGCCGACCCTCTCCCGGGGATCGATGTTGCGTCCTGCAAAACGCGGACCGTCTATCGCAACACTTTGCCTGAGCCGGCCCCCGACGTCAAGGGTCCATCTGCGCTCACCGTGGGCGCAGACGCAGCAGGACCCCTGGACCGGGCTTGGGGTCCACGTAGGTCGACTTCGGGGGCAGCACCCTGCCCCGTCGGGCAACCTCCTGGAGCTCTGCCACCGTCACCGCCCGCGGCACGAAGCCGAGGGTCATGGCCGCGTGCACCGACCGGTCGAGCGCCCGCAGATCACCGAGGCCCGGCACGTGCTCGAGACGTCGATCGGTCCGGGGGTCCCCGATCCCGACGATCGGGCCGAGGACGCGCTCCTGGAGCAACGACACCGGCAGCGATCCCGGCAGGTCGTCAGGAACGTCGGTGAAGGTCGCCCGCCACCACCGATCCGAGCTCGCCACCAGCATCTCGGCGGCACCCGACGGACGCGGGGGCGGCCCGATGCCGAGGTCGGCCAGGTGGGCGACCTCGGACAGACCGGCGAGGATCCGTTGCGCCTCGCCGATGTCGCCGACGTGGACACGCCGATCGAAGCCCACCATCCGCAGATCGCGATCGGCAACGAGTTCGGCGAGCAGCGTCTCGTCGTTCGCCCCCGGATCGTCGGAACGCTCCCGGGCACGGAGCGCGGCCGCCACCCGGTGGTGACCGTCGACGATCGTCAGCTGCTCGATCGCACCCGCAGCGTCGGTGAAGCCGTCGCACACCGTCGCGTCGTCGACGATCCAGACGCGATGCTGGACACCACCCCACCCCTCGAACTTCAGGTCCGGGGGCTCGTGACACACCTCAGCGACGAGCGCATCGATCGCTGGTTGCGCGGGGTGGGTCAGGACGACCGGGCTGACGTCGGCCCCGGCGGCATCCAGGAACGCCGCCAGACGTTCCTCACGGTAGGCACGCGTCTGTTCGTGCGGCCGGACCACGCCGGTGTGAACGTCGGCGACCGGGACCCCGGCCACCAGGCCGACCTGGCGGTGGGTCGGGGACACCAGCTCGTGGATCGCCAGGACGCGGCCCCGCCCGGTGTAGTACCCGGCCGCGACGTGTTCGCGGATGAGCCGGCCAGCCCTCCGACCGGCCGGCCCACCTTCCTGGCCCTCTGGACCGAGGACACGCAGGAGGCTCAGGGGCTCGCTCGATGCCAGGCGGACCCGCTCCTCGGAGCTGAGGGCGTCCGCTGGGGGCGGCACCACCCTCGCCGCGACCTCGCCGGCGACCAGATGCAGGTCGATCGGACGCAGATCGACCCTGCGGCCCGCGACGGGTGTGCTCGGAGCCGATGCCGCCGCGTCGATCCCCGATCGGGTCACCGCGGTGCTCCGACCGGTTCCTCGGCGTTCACCCGGTTGCGGACCTCCCCGCGTGCGAAGGCACGGAGGGTGTCGACCACGCCGTCCGCCACCGCGGTCTGTGCCTGGTCGGTCGAGGCACCGACATGGTGGGTGCCATAGACCTGAGGATGCCGGCTGAGTCGGGTCTCGATCACGCCCGACGCAGCGGTTGGCTCGTCCGGATGCACATCGAGCCCGACGCGCAACCCGCGGGCGTCGAGCGCGGCCAGCAGGGGCCCGGGATCGACCAGGTCACCGCGCGAGGTGTTGATGAGGATCGCGCCGTCCGGCACCTGGGACACCAGCGGTTCCCCGATGATGCCACGGGTCCGATCCGACAGTGGCACGTGGAAGGAGAGGATGTCACACGTCGCCGCCAGGGTCGGCAGATCCGTGACGAACGTGATCCCGATCTCCTCGGCCCGACGCTGACGATCGGCCGCTCGGTTCGGATCGGCCACGCCGTGGACCAGGGTGCCGAAGGCCTGCATCCGCGCCGCGAACTCGAGCCCGATGTCACCGAGGCCGACCACGCCGACCGCCCGGCCACAGATGCCCGTGGCCGTCTGGTACTCCCCCTTGCGCCACCGTCCCTCACGCAGATCGGTGACCTGCTCGGGGATCCGACGGTCGATGGCCAGGACGAGCCCGACAGCCAACTCGGCCACGGCGATGGCGTTGCGTCCCGGCACGTTGCACACCGCGACCCCCCGGTCGGTGGCCGCCTCGAGGTCGATGGTGTCGGTCCCGGAACCTGCCCGGATCACCAGACGCAGGCAACCGGCTGCAGCCAGAGCCGCGGCGGTGACGCGGGTACTGCGCACGACGAGCACCTCATGCTCACCGATAGCTGTGACCAGATCGTCGGCGGACAGGTCTGCAGCCTCGGTGAGCACGTGCCCGTCGTCGCGCAGGCTCGCACGGTGACGCTCCGGCAGCCGATCGGCGATCAGGACCCGCATCCTCCACCTCCCGCGCTCCCTCGGCGTTGTGCTGTGCGCAACGGTTGTGGGGAGTCGTGCACTGTCGCCCAGACACCCCGGGTGTGTCAAGGGTCCTCCGGCGGGTCCCCGGGCGGCCCGAGCTGACGGGCGGGCGGTCGGTCAGCGATCGGTGTCCACCTCGCGCTGCACCGCGGCGAACAGCTCGGGATCCGACGAGAACACCCGGCTGACGTCGAGCACGGCAGGCAGGTCCCGGCCGTGGGCGAGCAGGACCCGCACCACGGCCGTGGCCAGCTCGTCGTCCGATGCGCCCGCCAACCCGACCCCGGCCGGAACCAGGACGCGACAGCTGCCGGCGCCGTCGATCGCGACGTCCAACTCGCCGGGAACGACCTCGGTCACCTCGATGTGCACATCGACTCCTCGTACCGCTTCGTCGGGTTCGCGCCACCAGACCCCGGGGGACTCAGCGCAGCCGGGCCGAGATCTCCTCGACGAACTCGGGGAACCGGCCGGCCGCCGCTCCCAGTGAGATCGTCGGCCCGGAAAGGGCATCCCGTTCCTCGAGGAACCGCACGATCTCGGCGGCCACGATCAGCGGTGGCACCCCGGTCAGGCCGAGGCCCCGCCGCGTGTGGTGGCGCAGTTCGGCGATGATCTCGCGGCCACCGCCGAGCAGCACCCGGAAGGTCTCCGGGCCCGTCTGCAGCAGGGCGGGTTCATCCACACGGTGACCGTACCCCCAGGGATGGGGTGGCTCAGTAGCCGCCGCGATCATCGTCGTCGTCATCGTCGGCGGCGTCATCGAGTCCACCCTCGATCGCCGACCCGTCGGGGGCGACGACGAACCAGACATCGTTGACCCCCCTGGCCCTCGACATCGCCCGGTGCGGCGTCCGCGGTGAACAGGTAGATGGTCATCCCGTCGGCGGCGACCAGGTGATCGCCCAGCGGCGACTCCGCAACGGCGACATCGACCGTGGCGCCGGGATCGGCCGGGTCGGTGGCATCATCGACCGGTTCCTCGGTCTCATCCCCGACGCTGTCGTCCACCGGGGCGTCATCCGCGTCCCCGCAGGCATGACGATGGCAGCCAGGGCGGCGATGGCAATGATCGTGAACGAGCGGGCTCTCATGGGGGTCCTCGTTGTGGCTGGGAACAGGGCACGACGGTGTCCGGACCTGGCCACCCGCCCGTTCGATGGCACGGTCCAGGGTCCGGATCGGCCCCCGTGTGATCTCGTTGAGAGGGAGTCGTCGGGGAACAGCCGGGCGGAGGTGGCGATCGCGGCGGTGTCGCCAGAACCTGGGTGTCATCCCAGGAACCGTTGCGGAGCTTGCGCAGGATGGCGCTCGGGGGAGTCACGACCTGGGCTGCAGCCCAGGTTCTGGACCTCGGCGCCTCCGGAAGCGTCGATGGGAACCGTTCCCGAACATCACTGGCGGCACGGTCCGGTCAGACCGTGACGCGCTCCAGCGACAACAGCGCGCGCTTGCGCTCGATCCCACCGGCGTAGCCCGTCAGCGCGCCGTTCGCGCCGACCACCCGATGGCAGGGCACGACGATCGACACGGGGTTGCGCGCCACCGCCGCTGCGACGGCGCGTGCAGCACCCGGGCGACCGACGGTGGCTGCCAGCTCGCCGTAGCTGACCGTCGATCCCGACGGGACCTGCCGGAGCTCCTCCCAGACCTCCACCTGGAACGCGGTCCCCCGCAGGTCGAGCGGCACCTCGAAGCGCACCGGCTCCCCCCGCAGGTAGACCTCGAGCAGGTCCGCGAGGTCCCGGAACGGCGCGGGGTCCTCGCGCCACGCGGACGCAACTTCCGGCCCCCGCCGATGGTCGGGGAAGTACAGCCCGCTGAGCCCCCGACCGTGATCGGTGACCAGCAGGTCGCCGAGGCGGCTCGGAAGTCGGTCGTAGCGAACATGATGCATCGGGGATCCTGTCGTGTCGGTCAGGCGGCGCGTCGGGAGACGCTCGCCGCGTGCTGCCAGAGGTGGTGTGCCGCAACCGCGCGCCACGGCCGCCACCCCGCCGCGCGTGCCGTGAGGAGGGACGGATGCGCCGGGAGCCCGAGTTGCCCTGCGGCCCGTCGCAGCACCAGATCGGTCGCCGGGAAGGCGTCCGGATCACCCAGCGCCCGCAGCGCCACCATCTGGACCGTCCACGGCCCGATGCCCGGCAGATGACCGAGTGCCTCCAGCGTCGTCCGGCGGTCCGCGCCGACGTCGAGGTCCAGCGCACCGGTGGCCACCTCCGTTGCCAGGGTGCGGAGCGTCGCCGCACGGCGTCCCGTCAGACCGATCGAACCCAGGTCCGCGGTCGCCAGGGTCGCCGCGTCGGGGAAGCGGACCGTGACCCCATCCCAGGGCCGTTCGAGCCGGTCACCGAACCGTGCGACCAGCCGCTGCGCGAAGCGTCTCGCGCCCGCCACACTGACCTGTTGGCCGAGCACGATCCGGACCGCGGCCTCGAACGGGTCGACGCCGTGTGGGACCCGCATCCCGGGGACGGCAGCGACCAGACGGGCCATCACCGGGTCCGCGGCCAGCCGCTCGTCCACCGCCATGGGGTCGGCATCGAGGTCGAACAGCCGGCGACAGCGTTGCACGGCCGCGCCGAGGTCCCGGAGGTCGTCGACCTGCAGGTGCGCCGCCACGCACTCCGGTTCGGCCGTGAGCTCGACGACGCCGCTGCCGTGCGGCAACCGCAGGCTGCGTCGGTACCGGTCCGGCGCCACCATGACCTCCAGGTCCGGTACAGCACGGGCAGCCAGGTGGGCGAACACCGGCTCCAGCGCGGCTGGCGGGCGATGGGCCAACCGCAGGTGCAGGACCTCACCACCACCGGTGTCGCCGCGGCCCGCACGCTCGCGCAGGACCGTCGGGGTGGTCGCGAAGACGGTACGCACCATCTCGTTGAACTGTCGGACGCTGCCGAACCCCGCGGCGAAGGCCACCTCGACGAAGGACAGGTCGGTGGTCTCGATCAGCACCCGCGCCGTCTGCGCCCGTTGTGCGCGTGCCAGCGCCAGAGGGCCCGCCCCGACCTCCTCCACCAGCTGGCGGTTGAGGTGCCGGGCGGAGTAGCCGAGCCTGGCCGCCAGGCCGTCGACGCCAACGCGGTCGACGACGCCATCGGCGATCAGCCGCATGGCGCGGGCGACCAGGTCAGCCCGGTGATCCCAGGCCGGCGACCCGGGACTGGCATCGGGACGGCACCGCTTGCAGGCCCGGAACCCCTCCCGCTGGGCGGCGGCTGCGGTCGCCAGGAACCGCACCCGGTCCCGTCGTGCAGGCAGGGCCGGGCAGCTCGGCCGGCAGTAGATCCCGGTACTGGTCACGCCGACCACGAACCACCCGTCGAAACGGGGGTCGCGCGCCTGCAGCGCGGCGTAGCAGCGGTCGGGATCGTCGAGCATGGTGCGGAGCCTGCCACCTCGACGCCGCTGGCGCTCGCGGGTTCCGGACATCGTGCTGGCCTCCCTGGCGGGACCCGATGTCGACGCGTCCCACACGGGTTCGACCGGGGTCCCCCACGACGTCTACGTTGCTCCGCATGGCCCCGACCGACAGGAGCGCACCACGATGACCGACCGGGTGGACATCGCGGTCATCGGGGGTGGCATCATCGGTGCGGCCTGCGCGTTCCGGCTGGCCGAAGCGGGTCGCTCGGTGGCGGTGCTCGAGCGCGAGGAGTCCCCCGCCATGGGCTCCACCGGCCTGAGTGCCGCGGGCGTGCGCGTGCAGTTCGTCGAACCTGTCAACGTCGCGCTGTCCTTGGCCAGTATCCGGCAGTACGCCCGGTTCCCCGAGCTGTACGGCACGGACAGCGGCTACCGACCGGTCGGGTACCTGTTCCTGGTCCCCGAGGAGTCCTGGGACGCCCACCTCGACGGGGTCGAGGTACAACGTGAGCTCGATGCCCCGATCGAGGTCCTGGACATCGACGAGGCCCTGGCCCGCTTCCTGCCGTTCGACCCGACGGGGCTGGCGGGCGCGACCTTCGGGCCGATCGACGGCGTCGTCGACCCCAACTCGGTCACGACGACCTACCTCGGGCTGGCGCGCGATCGCGGCGCCACCGTGCGGCTGCGCAGCGAGGTCACGGGCATCAGCCCCGACGGCGACGGGTGGGAGCTGGCTGTCGGCGACGACCGGCTGCGGGCGGGGGCTGTGGTGAACGCGGCCGGGTGCTGGGCGGGTGAGGTCGGGCGCCTCGCCGGCATCGACACCCCGGTGACGCCCGCACGTCGCATGATCTTCCTGACGGGCCCCCGGCAGGACCGTCCGACCACACCCCTGACGGTGGACGCGGCCACCGGGTTGTACTACCGCAGCGAGGGGGACCGCCTGCTGTTCGGGCGGTCGAACCCCGACGAAGAGCCGGGCTTCGCCACGGGTATCGACTGGGAGTGGCTGGAGCCGACCATGGAGGCGGCGATGGCCCGCTTCCCCTGGTTCGCCGACGAGGAACTCGATCAGCGGGCCAGTTGGTACGGCTACTACGAGATGACCCCCGATCACAACGCGATCCTCGGAGCATCGAGCAGCGCTCCGACCTGGATCCACGCGTCCGGGTTCTCCGGTCACGGCGTCCAGCACGCTGCCGCCGTCGGCGAGGTCGTCCGGGATGAGCTCCTGCACGGCCGCTCGCGGTCGATCGACATCGACCCGCTGCGCGACGACCGGTTCGCGGGGGGGCACCGTCGCCACGAGCGCCACATCATCTGACCACCCGCTCCCGACACAAGGACCGCCGACGTGCAGCACATCGATGCCCCCGAGGTCTGGGAGCGCCTGCCGATGGTCGACGCGATCGATGCGTTGGAACAGGCGATCGGCGCCAACGGTTTCGCCGAGGGACCACAGCGGCTCCACCTGCGCGAGGACGGGCGCGACCTGCTGGTCATGCCCGCGATGGCCGACGGCTGGGCCGGGGTCAAGATGGTCTCGCTGGACCCGGACAACCCGGCGCGGGGCAGGTCCTTCATCAACGGGGTCTACACGCTGTTCGTCCCGCCGGGCCTGGAGCCCGAGGCCTCGATCGAGGGCCGTGCGCTCACGGAGTTGCGGACCGCGGCGGTATCGGGACTCGCGACCCGGCACCTGGCCCGACCCGACGCGGCGCGACTGACGATCTTCGGCGCGGGAGCCCAGGGTCGGTCCCACCTGTTGGCCATGGCGGCGGTCCGTGACCTCACCGAGGTCCGCATCGTCGCACCACGGTCCGAGTCCGTCGATGCGTTCCTCACCTTCGCGACCGACCACCTCGATGTCGAGGTGCGACCGGGGACGCCGGCCGACGTCGCGACCTCGGACATCGTCTGCACCTGCACATCCAGCGCGACACCGGTCTTCGACGGCTCGATGCTCCCAGAGGGCATCCACGTCAACGCGATCGGTGCCTACCGTCCGGATCTGCAGGAGGTCGACGCCGCGACCGTCATCGGCAGCCGCGTCGTGGTGGAACTCCGCGAGGCGGCGCTCACCGAGAAGGGGGACCTGCTGCTCGCCGAGTCCGAGGGCGGCTGGAACCGGGAGTCGATCGTCGCGGACCTGACCGAACTCCTGCGGGACGGCGCCCCCGTGCGGACCTCGACCGGCGACCGCACCCTGTTCTCATCCGTCGGTCACGCCTACGAGGACCTGATCGTCGCGCGGGCCATCCACACCGCCTGATCCCCGGCCGGGGACCCCGAAGCTAGGGTGCCGGCCGATCATCACGAGTCTGCCTGGAGGACCCATGGACCACGTCGACGTCGGGATCATCGGTGGCGGGGTGCACGGAGCCAGCGCCGCGTTCCACCTGGGCGACCGGGGTGTGTCGACCATGCTCTTCGAACGGGGCGACATCGCGGGCGGACCGACGGGACGCTCGAGCGCGGTCTGCCGGGCCTACTACACCAACCCGTTCCTGGCGCAGGTGGCGCGCGAGTCGCTGGATCTGCTCGACCGATTCGCCGAGGTCACCGGCGGGCACGACGCCGGCTACCACCGCACCGGCGGGTTGTTCCTCCACGGTCCTGAGGACATCGAGGAGGTCCGCCGCACCGCCCAGGCACTGACCGCCATCGGGACGATCACCGACGCGCTGGACGTCGACGCGTTGGCCGACCGGTTCCCCGCCTTCGACCTGACCGGGGTCGGGATCGGCGGGTGGGAGCGGGACGCCGGCTACGCCGATCCCGTCCTGACCACGCAGGGACTCGTGGCCCGTGCCCGCGACACCGGCGTCGAGGTCCGCCGCAACACCGAGGTGGCGCGCCTGGAACACCACGGCGATCGCGGCACGATCATCCACCTCGCGGACGGCACGTCGGTCGGTGTCGACCGCCTGCTGATCGCCGCCGGCCCCTGGAGCGGACCGCTGGCAGCCCAGGTCGGCGCGGAACTGCCCCTGACCGCGGAACGGCACGTGGTCGCGACCTACGGGTGGGGCCCGGCTGCCCGTATCGAGCACGTCTTCGCGGACATCGTGCAGGGCTACTACGCCAAACCCGAGCGCTCCGACCATTTCATCGTCGGCCCGCTCACGCCGTCCCCCACGATCGACGATCCCGACGCCATCGACGACCGGCTGCTCGACGAGGAGAGCGAGGAACTGGCCACCAAGGTCATCCGCCGGCTGCCGGGTCTGGAGGAGATCGAGCCGCGTGGGGGCTGGGCCAGCCTCTACGACGTCAGTCCGGACTGGCAGCCGGTGATCGGCGAGATCGCCGACGGCGTGTTCATCGACGCCGGCACCAGCGGTCACGGGTTCAAGCTGGCACCCGGGCTCGGCCGGTACGTCGCGGACCTGGTGCTCGGTGATCCGGATCCGGGGCTGGAGCCGTTCACCCCGCATCGCTTCGCCACCGGCGCAGGTCTGGCCAGCGGCTGGGGCGACGCACGCATCCTCGGGTGACCCGGCGGGCTAGCGGCCCTCGCCCGCCTCACCGAGGTAGGCCTCACGCATCTGCGGGTTGGCCAGCAGGCCCTTGGCGAAGTCGGCCAACACGATCTCGCCGGTCTGCAGCACGTAGCCGCGATCCGCGATGGACAGGGCCATGTTCGCGTTCTGCTCGACCATGAACACCGTGGTCCCGGCGTCGTTGATCTGCTGGATGATCTCGAAGTTCTGCGCGACGAGCACGGGCGCGAGTCCCATCGAGGGCTCATCCATCAGCAGCACCTTCGGGCGTGCCATCAGGGCGCGCCCGACCGCGACCATCTGCTGCTCACCGCCCGACAGCGTGCCGGCCTTCTGACTCAACCGCTCCTTGACCCGGGGGAACATCTCGAAGATCCGGTCGAGGTCGGCGTCCTTCTCGTCGTCGTTGCGCAGGTACGCCCCGATGTCGAGGTTCTCCTTGACCGTCATGCGCTTGAACAGGCGCCGGTTCTCCGGGACCATCGACACGCCCAGGGAGACCCGGTCAGCGGTCACCCGGCCGTTGACGGACTCGCCGTCGATCAGCACCTGACCCGATGCGGGTTCGACCATGCCGAGGATCGTCTTGAGCGTGGTGGTCTTGCCGGACGCGTTCCCGCCGAGCAGACAGACCATCTCGCCCGGATAGATCTTCATGTTCACATCCTTGAGGATGTGCACCGCCCCGTAGTAGGTGTTGATGTCGCGGAACTCGAGCACCGGCGTGCGGCCGTCGGGTTCCGGTTCGACGATCCCATCCGCGGTCTCCTGGATGCCGGTACTCATGCGCTCGCCTCCTGGTCACGGTCGGCGGGTCGGCCGAGGTAGGCCTCGATGACCGCGTCGTCGGTCGAGACCGTCTTGTAGTCGCCCTCGATCAGCTTCACCCCGTGGTCGAGGACGACCACCCGGTCGGAGACGTCACCGACCAGCTTCATGTCGTGTTCGATCAGCGCCACGGTGAACCCACGATCGGAGCGCAGCCGACCGATCAGCTCGGTCAGTTCCGTGGTCTCGCGCGGGTTCATGCCGGCGGTGGGCTCATCCAGGAGCAGCAGGTCGGGTTCCGTGGCCATCGCCCGGGCGATCTCCAACCGTCGCCGGTTGGCGTAGGACAGCGCGAAGGCCGGCTGGTTGTGGCGGTAGCCGGACAGCCGGGTCCCGAAGAACGACAGGATGTCCTTGGCCTTCTCCTCGATCTCCTTCTCCTCCCGCTTGAACCGGGGGGTCTGCAGGATCGCGTCCCACGCCCCCGACTTGTTGCGGCAGTGCTGGCCCACCATGACGTTCTCCAGCACGGTCAGGTTCGGGAACAGCTTGACGTTCTGGAACGTGCGCGCCAGACCGCGTTCGGTGATCTGGTTGGGTTGCAGGCCGGCGATGTCCTCGCCCTTGAAGCTGATCGTGCCACCGTCCGGCGGGAACAGGCCACTGATCACGTTGAACAGCGAGGTCTTGCCGGCACCGTTCGGCCCGATCACCGAGACGATCTCGCGTTCGTCGACGTGGAGGTCGACGCCATCGAGCGCCGCGACCCCGCCGAAGATCTTCTTGAGGTCCCTGACCTCCAGGATCGCGGTCATCAGCGCTCACCTTCCTCGGTCGGCTTGGCATCGTCCGGCGAGCCGTCGACGGCGCCTGCCCTGATCGCCTCACCATCTGCGGGCGGGCCGCCCTCCAGCAGGTTGCCCTTCTTGTCGAACCAGGCATCCTGCTGGGCTTCCTCACCATGCAGCTCCCGGGATCTGGCCAGGGACGGCACCAGCCCCTCCGGCTTCTCGAGCATCATGTAGACCAGGATCGCGCCGTAGATCAGCAGCTTGTACTCGCCGAGCTCCTGCAGGATGCCCGGCTGGGTCGGTCCACCGAGGACCCCGATCAGCACGATCGCACCGACCATCACCCCGGGGATGTGCCCCATGCCTCCCACGATCACCACGACCAGCACGATGATCGACACGAGCAGGTCGAAGCTCGAGGGGAAGACCGAGCCGACCTTGGACGCGAACAACGAGCCCGCGAACGACGCGAAGATGGCACCGATCACGAACGCCAGCAACTTCGCCTTGGCGGTGTCGATCCCCATCACCTGCGCGGTGGTCTCGTCCTCGCGCAGCGCAGCCCACGACCGTCCCGTCCGGGAGTGCTGCAACCGCCACGATGCGTAGGCCGCGACGATCACGAAGGCCGCCGTCACGTAGAACATCGCCCGGGGATCGACACCCCGCACCTCGACGAAGCCGAAGTCGACGCCGGGGACCTGTTGGACGCCCTGCGCGCCACCGAAGTACGGGCCCCACCAGTCGGAGAGCACGCCGATGCGGATGATCTCGCCGAAACCGAGGGTGACGATCGCCAGGTAGTCGCCACGCAGCCCGACGACCGGTGCACCGATCAACAGCCCCGCGATCGTCGCCGCGACCACGACGATCGGCAGCGCCACCCACCAGGTCATCTCGAAGGCGAACGACGGCGCGAGCGGCGAGGTCAACAGCGCCGTGCCGTACGCCCCGACCGCGAAGAAGGCCACGTAGCCCAGGTGCAGCATCCCGGCGTAGCCGATCACGATGTTGAGTCCGAGCGCCATCAGCAGGAACAGCCCGACGTTGACGAACAACTCGTTGACCAGACTTCCGACCAGCATGGGCGCCACCACCAGGATCACCAGGCCCACAGCGATCGCGATCGCGGACTTGGCGCGCGACTCCTGCGACTGTTCGGTGAGCTTCTGCTTGACCTGCGTCCCCCGACCCGACAGGGAGTAGGACAGCACCGCGGCGAGCAGGAAGATGAGCACCGCGGGGATCAGGCGTAGCCCGGAGTTGGTCACCCACACCGCGCGGTGCAGGAAGGTCAGCCCGAGGTTGTCCAGGAAGTTGCGCATGATCAGTTCGATCAGCGACAGCACCACGATCGTCTCGACCCCGATGACGATCGCATGACGGAACTTCCCGTGGATGAGGTGGAACGCGGCTCCGAGGACCGCGGCGACGACCGTGACACCGATCAGCGTCAGCGAACCGCTGCCGGTCGACTGGCCGAACAGCAGCAGCTCGCGCTGTGCTGGCGACATGTTCGGGAACGTCTGCCGGATGTTGAAGTCGGTGCTGAGCAGCGCCACGACGACCAGCGGGCCGATCGAGCTCAGCACGCCGACGATCGCGCCGGCGGCCAGGTCGATCGGTCCATGACCGCGGGTCGGACGTCCGGGTACCACCTTGACCGCACCGGCCAGGTAGCCCATCGTCAGGGGGACACCGAAGTAGACCAGGGCACCCAGGCTGAGGATCGGCACGATCAGGAGGCGGTTGTCGAAGGTGGCGTACATCCCGATCATGGCGATGAACGCCATCGTCGCGGCACCGAGCGCGCCGTAGCCGAGCGTGCGACGCCACTCGATGGCGGCTGCCAGCACCGTCGCCTCGGGTGGACCGTCCGCGGTTGCCGTGGGCTGCGTCGTCATCGTGTCCGCCATCAGGCCCGATCCTCCGCTCCGAGGCGTTCACCGAGCAGGCCGCTCGGTCGGAACACCAACATCAACACCAGGGCGCTGAAGGCGACCACGTCGCGGAGCTGCGACACCCCGGGGATGCCCAGACCATCGAGGATGACCAGGGGTCCCAGGGTCTCGAACAGACCCAGCAACACGCCCCCGAACATCGCGCCGGGGATGTTGCCGATCCCGCCGAGCACGGCGGCCGTGAACGCCTTGATCCCAGGCAGGAACCCGGTGAAGAAGAACACCCCACGGAACAGGATCGCGTAGAGCAGGCCGGCGATCCCGGCCATCGCCCCACCGACCGCGAACGTCAACACGATCGTGCGGTCGACGTTGATCCCCATCAGCGCCGCGATCTCCTTGTCCTCGGCCACCGCCCGCAGGGCCCGGCCGGTCTTGGTCCGGTTGACCAGTTGGTACAGCGCGATCATGGAGACCAGCGCGACCACGATCACCAGGGCCTGGCGGGTCTGGATCGAGAGCCCGAGGATGTCGAGGCGCCCGCTCAGGATGGGCGGGAGCGCCGGGTAGGTCCGCAGGTTGACCCCGAACAGGCCCGCGAAGGCGTACTGCAGGAAGAACGACACCCCGATGGAGGTGATCAGCATGATCAGCCGGGGGGAGTTACGCAGGCGCCGGTAGGCCACACGTTCGACCAGGATCGCAACCAGCGTGGAGGTCGCCATCGCCACCAGCAGCACGATGAACAGCGACAGCAGCGGGTTGGAATCCCACACCCCCGCCTGGTTCAACGAGTTCGCGGCGAAGAAGCCGACCATCGCGCCCGACATGAAGACCTCGCCGTGGGCGAAGTTGATGAAGCCGAGCACGCCGTAGACCATCGAGTAGCCGAGGGCGATCAGGCCGTACATCGAGCCCTGGGCGAAACCGGCGACGATGAGGTCGCGCCAGGCTTCCGCGGAGGGGCCCCCACCACCGATGAACTTGGTGATCGAGCCGATCAGCCCGATCGTGATCAGCAGGATGGCGCCGATCCGGATGACCCACAGCACCCCCTCGACGAAGGTCAGCCGTCGCGATCGGCGAGCGGGAGCTTGTGGTTTGGGGGCAACGTCTGCGCTCACAAGGTGCTCCAGGTCTCACGGGGAGTGGAACGCGACCGCGGCTGCTACGGCCAAGGTCGTGAACCCACTCACTGCGTTGGCGACCCGTCCACTTCCGGGCCGAACACAACTCGGGCCCCGGCATGTAAGCACCGGGGCCCGGGTCGTGTCGTGATTTACGGCACGAACGTGTAGACCGACGGGATCTCGGTCGCATCCGTCACCGACGAGTCCTCGTGCAGGATGATCTGGATCTCTCCAGCACCACAGTCACCGAACTCGTCACAGTCGATGCCACCGATCAGCCCGTCGAACGAGGCGGCGTACATCTCGTCACGCAGCGCCTGCCGGTCGATGACCAGTTCGTCACCGTCCATGACCGCAACCTCGTCGATCGCCGACAACAGCAACGTGGTGGCATCGTAGGCGTGGGCCCAGAAGGCTGCCGACGGTGCTTCACCGTAGGTGTCGTTGTAGGTCGCCAGGAAGTCCGAGGCCGAGACGCCGGTGATGGAGTTCTCGTTGCCCTCGAAGCCCAGGTTCGGGCCGGAGAAGTAGAAGCCCTCGGATTCCTCGATGGACAGGAAGCTGTCCACCTGCGCACCGTCGGCCGAGAACAGCACCACGTCCTCCATCCCGGACACCCCACCGACCTGCTCGGCGATGCGGTTGATCTCGGGCGGGAAGATCGGGATGAACATGACCTCGGGCTCTGCGGCCGCGACCTCGGTCAGGATCGGCACCATGTCGGTGTCGCCCTTGTTGACCGCGGTGTAGAGCACGACCTCGCCGCCGAGCTCCTCGAACGCATCCTGGAACGCGGTCGTGAGACCATCGGTGTAGGGGTCACCGTCGTGCACGGCGGCGGCTGTGGACAGACCGAGCTCGTTGAAGACGTAGTCCGCGACGGCCGCACCCTGGTTCAGGTCGTTGTGCGCGGTGCGGTAGTACCCCTCACTGAAGTTGTCGCCCACGGTGCCGAACGGCGCCTGGGTCAGGGCCGGGCTGGTGTTCGATGCGGAGACCAGCACCATGCCGGCGTTCGACAGCAGCTCGGAGGCCGGGACGCCGGCACCGGAGCACGACGTTCCGATCGCCCCGATCACGGTGTCGTCGGCGGCCACGGTCTGCGCCGCGGACTGCCCACCCTCGGACGAGCAGAGCTCGTCGAGCGGCGTGCCGAGGTTGATGCCGAAGCCCTGGATGTCGCCGTAGTCCTCGATGGCCAGTTCGGCGGCACGCTGGTTCGGGATACCCAGGAACGCGACGTCACCGGAGATGGCCTCGATCGAACGGATCTGGACCTCCTCGCCGGGAGCCAGCCGAACCTCGCCGAGCTCGCCGGCTTCGGCGCCGTCGCCGTCATCGGACTCGTCAGGCTCGTCGGCCGGGTCATCGCCGTCCGCGTCGTCGGTCTCTTCGGTCGTGTCGTCCGTGTCGTCCGGCTCATCGGTGTCGCCGTCGCCACAGGCCGCGATGGCCAGTGCCATCACGGCGAGGATGGCCGCAGCCTTCCTACCCGTCTTGATCCTCATGCAGTGTTCTCCTTGACGTTGAGCGCCGGGCCGTCCCACCTACATGACGGGCCCTCGGCGTTGTTTCACTCGCCCACCGCCCCGCCGAAGCGGCGTGCGGCGTCAGACTACGCACCGGGCGGTTGCAGCCTGACTGCAAGAACCTTGCAGCGTGAGCGGGACCTCTTCCATCCCACGACCATGCTAGTAGGTACCCGGACGGAAGAACAGTATCGATGGCGAACTTCCCGATCGACGTGCGGGAGGGGCGCGGTCGCCGCACGCCCGGACCCAGGCTCAGTACCCCAGACGACCGAGCTGCTTGGCGTCCCGTTGCCATTCCCTGGCGACCTTGACATGGGTCGTGAGGAAGACCTTGGCACCGAACAACACCTCGAGTTCGCGCCGCGCCTCCGACGCGGCGGCCTTGAGGTTCTCGCCGCCCTTGCCGATCACGATCCCCTTCTGCGAGTCCCGTTCGACGTGGATCACCGCCTCGATCCGCAGGACATCGTCCCGGTCCTCGTCGGCGACCACCTCATCGACGGTCACCGCGATCGAGTGCGGCAGCTCGTCGCGCCCCCGCGTGATCAGCTTCTCGCGGACGATCTCCGCCGCGAGTTGGCGTTCGCTCTGATCGGAAGCCTGGTCCGAGCGCAGCAGGCGTGGCCCCTCCGGGAGGTGGCCGATCAGGACGTCGACGAGGACCTCGACGTTGTCGCCGGTCTCGGCCGAGACCGGCACGATGTCCGCGAACGCCTTGCCGTGCCCGAGCAACCGCGAGAGCCGGTCCAACCGTGGCAGCAGCTGGTCCTTGGCAGCCACCAGGTCCGCCTTGTTGGCGACCGCGACGACGGGTGTGTCGATCCCGGCCAGTTCGGCTGCCAGGAACTCATCGCCCCGCCCGATCCCCCCGGCGACGTCGACCACGAACAGGACGAGGTCGACCCCGGACCAGGTGTCCCGGACCAGGTCGTTGAGACGACGCGTGAGCAGCGTCCGGGGCTTGGCCAGACCGGGTGTGTCCAGGAAGACAAGCTGCGCGTCCGGCCGGGTCGCCACCCCGCGGATCGTGTTGCGCGTGGTGCCCGGCACCGTGGTGACGATCGCGACCTTCTCGCCGACGATCCGGTTCATCAGCGTCGACTTCCCGACGTTCGGCCGTCCACAGATGGCGATGAGCCCGGCCCGGTGACCCTCCGGCACGGGATCGTCGAGCCCGGCCAGGATGGCCTGGACGTCCAGGTCCCGCTCGGTCATGTCTCCTGCCCCTGGGCCAACCGGCGTGGCCCGAAGGCATGCGGGAGCAGCTCGGTGATCGCGATCGTGAGGGGATGGCCACCGTCACCGGAGGCGTAGATGGTCGCTGACGGGCCGAACTCGAAGATCGTCTGCCGGCAGGCACCGCACGGCGTGCAGGGTTCGGGGCCGTCACCGACCGTCGCGACCGCGACGATGTCGCTGCGCACGCCAGCGGTGATCATGCCGGCGATGGCCGACTGCTCGGCACAGGTGGTCAGGCGGTAGGAGGCGTTCTCGACGTTGACCCCCTCGAAGCGGTGGCCGTCGGCGGTCACCACGACCGCGCCGACCCGGAAGTGGGAGTAGGGCGAGTAGGAGCGGCCCTTCAGCTCGCGGGCCCGCCGCAGCAGTTCCACCTCGTCGTACTCCGTGGCAGTGACCGGTCGGTCGGGTCTCATCGGCTCACCTTCGTCGTCGCGTCGTCCGTCGCGGCGGGATCCCCGCCGCGATGCCCATCGTCGGCATCCTGCCCGTCGTCCGGCGCGGATGTCCGGGTGACCAGGACCCTGCCGACCCGTCGGCCCTGCACGCGCTCGATGGTGATGACGATGCCGTCGAGTTCGATCGACTCGCCCTCCAACGGCACCCGGCCGAGCGTGCCGAACACCAGCCCCCCGACGGTGTCCCACCCGTCCTCGGGCAGGGTGGCGTCGAGGATCTCGTTGAGATCGTCGACACCCAGGCGTGCATCGACGCGCAGCCCACCGTCGTCGAGCGGTTCGACCAGCGTCTCCTCCTGATCGTGCTCGTCGACGATCTCGCCGACGATCTCCTCGAGGATGTCCTCGATCGTGACCAGGCCCACGATCTCGCCGTACTCGTCGACCACGATCGCGAGGTGGACCGCAGCGGCCTGCAGATCGCGCAGCAGCTCGTCGACCCGCTTGGTCTCCGGGACGTAGGTCGGTGGACGGACCAGGTCCCCCCAACGGCCACCGCGGCGGCCGATCGCGATCCGGCGCAGCAGGTCCTTGGCGTAGACGATCCCGACGACGAGGTCCGGGTCCTGTTCGTCGTGGACGGGCACGCGCGAGAAACCTCCATCGAGCACCAGGCGGATGACCTCGTCGAGCGAGGCCTCCTCGGACACCGTGACCATGTCGGGCCGCGGGACCATGATCTCCCGCACGATCGTGTCGGCCAGTTCGAAGATGGACCGGATCATCGCCCGCTCCTCGGGCTCGATCTCGTCGTCCTGCTCCTCCTCGTCCGCATCGAACTGGCGCAGCTCATCATCGGAGGCGTGGGGTCCGGACACCTCATGGCGCCGTGGGACCAGCATCCGCCCCAGTGCGACCACGACCCGCGACAGGGGGTCGAGGATCCTGACGACGATACGGGCGGGGCGGCCGAGGGCCTGTCCCGTCCCTTCGAGGTGCCGGAGAGCCACCGTCCGGGGCAGGACCTCCCCGAGCAGCAGGCTGAGCAACGCCGCCACGGCCACGGCCACCACGACCCCGCCCGGTCCCGCTTCCACGCGCAGCCCGAACCCCACCGCGATCGCCGCGAAGGCGATCCGCCCGACGACGGTCAGCAGCATGAGCGCGTCGAGCACCGTTGCACGGTGCTCGAGCAACCACAACAGCGATCCAGCACCGCGCTGCTCCTCCTCGTCCAGGCGCAGCGCCCGCACCAGGTGCATCCGCGTGACGACGGTCTCGATGGCAGCGGCGAACGCCGCCACCAGGAGCAGCACCGCGGCAGCGGTGGCGAGGGCGATCTCGGAGCCGGTCACCGTCACGGCTGATCGATCGATGCGAACGATGCGAGCAACCGATCGGTCAGACCGAACATCTCACGCTCCTCGGCCGGATCGGCATGATCCATCCCCAGCAGGTGCAGGATGCCGTGCACCGTGAGCAGCCGCAGCTCGTCCTGCGGACTCCGGCCGAAGCTCGCCGCCTGATCGTAGGCGACCGCCGGGCACACCACGACGTCACCGAGGATCGCCGGTCCCCCCGGCGCCGACTCCCCGGGCTCGTCGATCGGGAACGCGAGGACATCGGTCGGGCCGACCTTGTGCAGGTGCTGCTCGTTGAGTTCCGCGATCGTCGCCGCATCAACGAGCAACAGGGAGAGTTCCATGTCCTCCGGTACCCGCTGTTCGGTCAGGACGTGCCGGGCCAGGTCGATCAGGGTGTCGGTGTCCACCGAGACGTCCTGCTCGTCCGCGAGGAAGATCGCCACGTCAGACCGCGCCGTCGGGTGGGACGTCCCCGGCCGAGCTCGCGTCGAGTTCGAGGCGCTCGTCGTACCGCTCGTAGGCCTCGACGATCCGCTGCACGATCTGGTGACGGACGACGTCGTCGGCGGCGAGGTAGGCGAACCCGACCCCGTCCAACCCCTCCAGGATCTCGCGCACGACCCGCAGGCCCGACCGTCGTCCGGACGGCAGGTCGACCTGGCTGATGTCACCGGTCACGATCGCCTTGGAGTTGAAGCCGATCCGCGTCAGGAACATCTTCATCTGTTCCGCGGTCGTGTTCTGCGCCTCGTCGAGGACGATGAACGCATCGTTGAGGGTCCGGCCGCGCATGTAGGCCAGCGGCGCGACCTCGATGGTCCCCCGCTCCAGATGGGTGACCAGTTCGTCGGCGTCCAGCATGTCGTGCAGCGCATCCCACAGGGGCTTCAGGTAGGGGTCGATCTTCTCGTGCAGGGTGCCGGGCAGGAACCCCAAGCGTTCCCCGGCTTCGACCGCTGGCCGCGTCAGGATCAGGCGGTTGACCTGCTTGGCACGGAGCGCCTGGACCGCGGCGCCCATCGCCAGGTAGGTCTTGCCCGTTCCGGCGGGCCCGATACCGAAGACAACCGTGTTGGTCCTGATGGCATCGAGGTAGCGCTTCTGCCCGAGGGTCTTCGGCCGGATCGTGCGACCGCGGTGGGTGACGACCGACTCGGACAGCACGTCGGAGGGCCGCTCATCGGCGTCTGACCGCACCATGCGGATCGTCTGCTTGACCAGCGCCTTGTCGAGATGCTGCCCCCCTTCGATCAGGCGCAGGAGTTCGCCGAACAGCCGGACGACGCGCTCGGTCTCGGCGGGATCGGCGGCGGCGACGGCGATCTCGTTGCCGCGGACGTGGATGGTCGCGTCGAAGGCCGCATCGACGAGCACGAGCAGTTCGTCGCGGGTCCCGAGCAGCGAGACCATCGCCTGCCCACCGGGGACCATGATGCGGACCGGACCGGGTCGCTGCTCGCCGGGAACCGACGGACCGCCTGCATCATCGTCCCCCTCCGGGCCGGCATCGGGACGGTCGAGATCGGATGGGGACGGTGAGGCGCTGGTGACCAGTGGGAACGACTCCGTGGAGGTGGCGGGCAGGACCCGACAGCGTACCGGTCACCGCCCGACGACGTCAGCGCGGCCGCCGGACCAGCCCCTCGGCCAGCAGGCGTGCCCGCAGCTCGTCCGGTCGCGCGTCCATCACGGCTGCGAGCGTGTCCAGATCCGCGGCCCGGACGGTCAACACCCGACCGTTGAAGTCGCCCCGACGGGCCGTGATGGCATCGACGTACCGGACCAGCACCGGTTCGTCGGAACCCCGCTCCTCCAGGGCCACCAGGTCGATCACGATCCGATCCGAGGTGGCGTCCCGCGCCGGCTTTGGTGCGGTGCCCGCCCGGGAGACCTCCGGCAGCAACTCGGACACCGGGACCCGGAAGAACGCCGCCATGCGGTGCAGCCGGATGATCGAGATCGTGCGCTCACCACGTTCGTAGGCGCCGACGACGCTGGCCTTCAACTCACCGTCGCTGCGGGCCTCGACGTCGTGGAGCGAGAGGTTCTGCTGTTGTCGGACATGGCGGAGACGCTCACCGAGCACCTGCGCATGCCTCAGGTCGTCCGGCAGCCCGTCCACCACATGCCCTCCAGCGTGCCTCGGCCCGACGCCGATCGGGTCCCTGACGTCGACCCCGGCACTGTAGGGCGCTCTCACGGACGTTGGCGAGTAGGGCGGACTCTACGTGATGGGGCACTACGGAGCGTCAGAGGGAGGCCGCGCAGGGCGGATCCTGGTCACGTGTCTGCCACCGGTCGATCTCCCCATCGGCCGAGCATCGCACCGAGCACGGCCAGGGCTGCCGCCGCAGCGTGCTCCGTCCGCAGGACCGTTGGCCCGAGCCCGACGACCGACCCACCGGCGCCAGCCAGGTGCGTGAGCTCGTCGTCGCTCCAGCCTCCCTCCGGACCGACCAGCAGCGTCACCCGGTCGGCCTCCCGGAGCCTGCCGATGGTGGCCGGCAGGGCCGTGCCGCCCGGGTGGGCGATCAGGAGCGACCCGGCGCCCTCGATCGCCATCGTCGGTGACACCGGCCCGTGGACCTCCGGCCGGACGACCCGTCTCGCCTGCTCGCTGGCGGCTCGGGCCACCGCCCGCCACCGCTCACGCGCACGGTCGGCCTTGGAGGCGTCGAGCCGGCTGATGCTGCGGGCCGCGGTCACGACCGTGATCTCGTCGACACCCAGTTCCGTGGACACCCGCACGACCTCATCGACCTTCCGCCCCTTGCCGAGCGCCTGGGCGACCCGAAGGATCGGCCGCTGGGTGCCGACCGCGACGGCATCGTCGAGCAGACACACCTGGTCCCCGTCGAGCACCGCGGGCGCCGAGGCCGCCACCCCGTCCGCCGCCCGGACCTGGGCTCCGTCCCGGAGGCGCAGGACGGTGCGCAGGTGGTGCCGTTCGGCGCTCGACAGGTCCAGTCGATCCGCCCGCCGGCGCCCGACCAGCGACGCATCGATGTGGACGAAGGGCTGCAGGCTCACGCGGCGGTCATCGTTGGAACGCACCACGCAGGCGGGTGAACAGCCCCTGGCCGGAGGACTGCAGGTCCTCACCGCGGAGGTCGGCCAGCGACCGCAACAGGTCGCGCTGCTCGGCGTCGAGGGAGGTCGGGACCTCGACGCGCACGACCAGGTGCAGCTCCCCGCGCCGCCCTCCGCCGGTCGCCGGCACGCCGGCACGCTTGACGGTCAGGACATCCCCGGGCTGCGTCCCGGCGGGGACCGGTACGACCGCATCCTCGCCATCGATGGTGGGAACAGTCAACGTGCCGCCGAGCGCCGCCTGGGTGACCGGCACCGCCACCTCGGCGTACAGCTCCCGCCCATCACGTTCGAACACGTCGTGTTCCTCGACGCGGATCTCGACGAACAGGTCGCCCGCCGGCGCACCGTGGCGACCGGCCTCCCCGGCGCCGGAGATCCGCAGGCGGTTGCCGTCGTCCACGCCCGCCGGGACGTCGACGGTCACGGTGCGCTGTTCGGCACGACGGCCCTCACCGCCGCACCCCGTGCAGGGGTCCTCGATCCGACGACCGGTCCCCGAACAGGCCGCGCAGGGCGCCGCCGACGCCAACTGGCCGAACGCCGTGCGCACGACGCGTTGGACCTGCCCCGCACCTCCGCACTCGTGACACCGCGACGCGCCACCGGCGGAGGCCGAACCGGACCCCCCACAGGTGTCACAGACCGCCGCCACGTCGACCTGGACCTCCCGGCGGGCGCCGGTGACGACCTCCTCGAGGGTGAGTTGGACCCCGACGAGCACGTCGCGTCCCGGAGCGTTGCGGCGGCCCGCGCCACCCCCGCGGGGCTGACCCCCGAACGCCGAGCCGAAGAACGCATCGATCACGTCGTTGACGTTGCCGAAGCCTCCACCACCGAAACCGAACGGGTCCCCATTGCCGCGTGTCCCCGGCGTGCCGTCGTCCCCGAACCGGTCGTAGCGCTGCCGCGCGTCGGGGTCCGACAGGACGCGGTAGGCGTGGGTGATCTGCTTGAACGTCTCCTCGTCACCGCCCGCGTCGGGGTGGTGTTGGCGTGCTTGTCGGCGGTAGGCGCGCTTGATGTCGTCGACGGACGCGTCCTGCGACAGTTCAAGCAGTTCGTAGAGGTCGGGCACGGTGGTATCCAGATCGAACGGACGGGTGGGCGCGGGATCGAACAGGCGGGTGGGCGCGGGATCGAACAGGCGGGTGGGCGCGGGATCGAACAGACGGGTGGGCGCGGGATCGAACAGACGGGTGGGCGATGGTCAGGCGACCGCCGGTCAGACGGAGAGGTCCGTGAGGGTCTCCTGGAGCTGGTCCGCCACGGCCCGAACGGTAGCGAGCACGCTCGCGTAGTCCATCCGGGTCGGGCCGAGCACGCCCAGCGAGCCGGCGGTGATCAGCTCGTAGCGCTGCGCGACCAGGGATGCGGCGCGCAGGTCCTCCACCTGGTTCTCCTCCCCGATCCGGACGGTCGTGGACTCGTCGGCGGTCGCGTCGGACAGCAGCTTGGCCAGGGTGTCACGTTCCTCGAGCACCTGCAGGACCCGGGACAGGTGCTCACGTTCGAAGGTGTCGTCCCCGGCCAGGGATGCCTGACCACCGACGAAGACGTGGTGCACCGTGTCCTCGGCCAGCCGGGTCGAGGTGGCATCGGCGACCGCGACCAACGCGTCACGCAGGTCAGCCGGCGCCTCGTCCGCGATCCGCTGCATCGCGTCGTGCACGTCGCCCAGCTTGCGGCCCCGCACGTGTTCGGCCAACACCGTGCGGACCCGGTCGAGATCGCTCTCGGAGATGGAGGCAGGCAGGTCGACCATGCGCTTCTCGACGCGGCCGGTGTCGGCGACGAGCAGCAGCAGCCCCGACCCCGGCGACAACGACACCAGCTCGACCAGCCGGAGCCGGGATGCCTCGGCAGCCGGGGCGATGACCAGGGACACCAACCGGGTCAGCTGGCTGAGGACGGTCGACGCGCGCGCGACCAGATCCTCGACATCGCGTGAGGATCCGAGCAGCTCCTCGACGAGCTGGCGACGGGGATCGTCCACGGTCGGGTTGGCCCGCAACTCGTCGACGAACCGGCGGTAGCCCCGATCCGTCGGCACACGCCCCGCCGAGGTGTGGGGTTGGGCGATGTAGCCGAGCTCCTCCAACGCAGCCATCTCGTTGCGCACGGTCGCCGCGGACACGTCCAGTCCAGCCACATCGACGACACGCTTGGAGCCGACGGGTTCGCCGTTGGCGACGTACTCCGTGACGATCGCACGCAGGATCGTGGACTTGCGGGGGTCCAGGTCGTCGCCGACATCCTCGGGGGTGGACCCGGAGGTCGTTGCGGTGGCCGGAGCGGTGGCCGGCTGCTCCGTCGCGGCGGGCAGCGTGACCTTGAGATGGACGGCGTCACCGGGATCACCGGACAGGTCGCTCATGGCACCTCCCTGGTGTCGCTGGGTCGTGTCGCTGG
>JAWLFE010000001.1:0-70720 GCA_041685735.1 Nitriliruptoraceae bacterium | reverse complement strand
TCGCGGCGGGCAGCGTGACCTTGAGATGGACGGCGTCACCGGGATCACCGGACAGGTCGCTCATGGCACCTCCCTGGTGTCGCTGGGTCGTGTCGCTGGCTTCGTCGAGACCTCTGAGCGTACCGGTCACGTCCACCCGGTCGGGTGTGGACCCACCACCGGTCGATGCCCCTAGAGTTGCGGTCGCCGGCCGTCTGCACGAACCTCAGCGAGTCGCCGTGAGGAGTCACCGTGTCCACCGCCCCGTCTGATGGGGTCCCGCCAACCGGGACCCCACCCCAAGGAACCGACCACCGACCAGGTGATGAGCGGTCCACCTCCGAGGTGCTGACCTCGCTGGTCGCCAACGGCCAGGCGCTGGCCAAGAAGGAGATCGAGCTCGCGAAGCTCGAACTCCAGGAGGTGGTCCGCGACAAGGCGATCGCGCTCGGGCTCGCCGTCGTCGGCGCGATCTTCGGCCTGTTCGTGCTCGCGTTCATCGGCGTCACAGCGGCCGCGGCGCTGACCCTGGTCCTAGCCGAGTGGCTCGCGTGGTTGATCGTGACGGTGGTCTACACGTTGGTCGTCGCGATCGCGCTGCTGATCGCCGTCAAGCTGCTGAAACGGCCCCCGTTCCCCCGGACCAAGGCCTCCGTCGAAGAGACCCGTGACTGGGCGAAGGGACAGGTGCAGCGATGAACGATCCAGTCGACGACGCCAAGGCCGAACTCAGCGCCGCGCTGGAGGCACGTGCCGGGGAGCCGGCGTCCACCCCTGCGGAGGCGGCCACCCAGATCACCGAGATCCGCGGTGCGCTCACCCGTGACATCGACGCGCTCCGCGGACGGATCCCGGAGCCCTCCGAGCTGTCCGGCCCGACCAAGCAGATCGGCGCGGCTGCCGGGATCGCCACCCTGGTCCTTGGCGCCGGTGGCCTCGTCCTACGCAGCCGGGGCAAACGCAAGGCCGAGGAGGAGGCGGTGCGCGTCCAGGCCGTCGCGCTCGCACGCGAGCTCGCACGACTCGACCTGGAACCGGATGAGGTCGTGCCGGACAGCTCCGGCGGGCGGGTCGGCAAGGTGACGGCGGTGGTCGCGCTCATCGCCGCGGTCGGTGGCGCGGTCGTCGCGGTCCGGCAACGGATGGCCGGCGACGAGGACGTCTGGGACGCACCGGCGTGACCGACCGATCGAGCGACGAGACGCTGTCGCTCCCGATCGTGCTCAGCGAGGAGCACCAGGGTCACGACCCCGCCTTCGAACTCAACGCGGGCCAGGCGATCGCTCCGGTCTACGAACGCCCGGAACGTCTGGACGTGATCGCGGCCGCCGTGCGCGGTGCCGGCTGGCCGACGGTCGGAGCCGTGCCGCACGACGGATCACACCTGCGCGCCGTGCACGATCCCGACATGATCCGCTTCCTCCAGGACGGCTACGACGCGTGGCGACGCGACGGCGGTCCCGAGGTGATGATCCCGGATACGTTCCGCTCCCCCCGCTGGGCCGGCGGCGGGACCCGGTCGGTATCGCCTCGGGCACAGGCCGGCTGGTGGTGTTTCGACACCGCCACGCCGGTCGTGGCCGGGTCCTACCGTGCCGCGCGGTCGGCGGTCGACGTGGCGCTGACCGCCGCAGACCTGGTGGCCGATGGTGCCCCGGTCGCCTACGGCATGACCCGTCCCCCGGGCCACCACGCCGGCTACGACTACTTCGGGGGGTTCTGCTTCTTCAACCACGCCGCCGCGGCCGCACGCCGGCTGACGGACGGTGGCCGGGTGGCGGTGCTGGACATCGACGTGCACCACGGCAACGGGACCCAGGACCTGTTCTGGCGTGATCCCGACGTACTCTACGTGTCTCTGCACGGCGACCCCCACCACGAGTACCCCTACTTCTCGGGCTTCGCCGACGAGGTCGGCGACGGCCCGGGGCGCGGTCGGACCCGCAACCTCCCCCTCGGACGCGGCACCGCAGACGACGACTACCTCCGGACGTTGCTGGTCGGGCTGGAGGCGATCGACGACTTCGATCCCGCGGTGGTGGTGGTGTCCCTCGGTCTCGACACCTCGGAGCACGACCCGATCGGCTCACTCGCCGTCACGCTCGACGGTCTCGGATCGATCGGCCGACGGATCGGACAGCTCGGTCGTCCCACCCTCCTGCTCCAGGAGGGCGGGTACGCCGTCGAGCACCTCGGTGCGATGGCGACCACGCTGCTGCGCGGCGTGCTGGCTCCGGACGGCCCCTCGGCCGGCTAGCGGCGCCGAGAAGCCCGCGGCACCGGGTCACCGGCGCTCGGGATGTGCATCGCCGAGGACCCGACGCGTCAACAGGCGCGGCACGATCTGCGCGGCGGCGACGCGTTCGACGAGCGGGCGCAGCGATGCGTGCAGCTGCTCGGCCGCGTCGGCACCCAGCAGCTGCCAGGGCGCGGCGGACACGTCGTCGGTGGCCTGTTCGATGTGCTCTCGCAACGCCGTCCCGGCGTCGGTCAGCCCCCCATCGTCATCCAGGATCTCGCGATCACGCAGTCGCGCGACCCCGGCATCCCACTCGGGATCGGTCCACCCGCGCATCCCCGAGTACCGCTCGCGCAGCTTCTGGCTGTCGCCGGCCAGCGTGAGGTGCGAACCCACCCCATCGAGGTCGGCAGCGACCAGTTGGGCCAGGTGGCCGTCGCCGCGCGACTCACGGATGCGCGTCGCCGCCTGCCACAGGACCAGGGTCGGATCGTCACCCCAGGCAACGCTCGCCCAGGCGGCCCCGAGCGGTCGACCGAGGATCGGGTGCAGCAGCGCGACCTCCCGCGCGAGCTCAGCGGCGCGCGCCACCTCGGGCTCGAGGCCGGCGAACAGATCGGTGAGCAGACCGGTCGCCGCGCCCTGGGTCATCTCGAGCGCCGCGTCCGGCGTGGTCACCTCCCAGGCCGCCTGCACACCGTAGGCCACGAGCCGAGGTGAGAAGCCGTAGAGCACGGCCGTCACCACCTCGGCCGGGAGGACACCGAGGGGTGCGGTCCGCATCGCGGTGTAGCTCATCATGCGGTCGCGCAGGCCGATGGTCCGGCACGCGTCGGCCACGTCGCTCGAGAAGTACACCGGGGTGTGCACGACCTCGAGCGACTGCCACAGACGACGGGCCAACTCCCGGGCCTCGGGAGCGTGCTGGTACGGCGGTTCGGCGATGGTCACGGCGACTCCTGCGGATCTCCCGGACGACCGGCCATCCCGACCACCCGGTGGCACCGGACCGTAGGCGACCTACCCTCTGCGACCATCGTCAGGGGCGGTCGGGCGGACCGACCGTCCCGGCCGACCGCCGAACCGCTGGACCATCAGACCGCCACCGCCATGAGGTTGCCGCCGTGTCCGATCCGCTGCGTCGCGACGAGGCCCTGCGCGTGCTCGCGCTGGCATCCACGGCGGACGCGGCCGATGTCAAGCGCGCCTACCGGCGGCTGGCGCGGGAACACCATCCCGACCACGGCGGTGACCCGGAGCTGTTCCACGAACTGCAGCAGGCGTTCGAGTGTCTGCGCGACACCGAGGGCGAGACACGCACACCGTCGGTCGCCCGCGGTCGACCTTCCCGACCACCCGCGCCCGGCCCCGACGCGGCGGATGTCGCGGACCACGCGAGCATCGATTGGACGGTGCCGGCGCCAACACCCGGAACGCCGCTGTCACGTGACCTGCTCGCGGTCGCGCTGCTCGCTCCGGAGGGCACCGCCGTCACCGAGGTCACCGCGACCAGCCACTCACCGGGATCCCGGCTGAACGCCGTCGCACCGCACCTCGCCGGCAACATGACCTGCACGTTGCGCCTGTTCCCGGCGGTGGACGACCGGGGTCGGCCGGTGCTGACCATCGAACTGCGGGCGTGGAACCGGCGCAGTCGCCGCGCGCTCCAGAAGGCCGCCCTCCTCGGCCACTGGGCCCGTATCCGCGGGTCGTCGAGCATCCTGCTGCGGTCGAGCCTGACACCCGGCGCGGATCCCCGCTCGACCATCGTGCGCGCCATCGACCGCACGGACGCGTTGCTCGACGGCCTCGACTGGCAGCTTCCCGCCTGGCGCCTCACCGACGGACCGCCCTGATCGCCCCCGCGGGAGCGAGGTCACGCCCCGGGCAGGTCGAGGGTGCTCGGACTTCGCGCCCGCTTCAGGCAGGCTGCACCCACCACGGCCCCAGGAGCACCGCGTGCCCGATCGCCCGCTGGACGACGATCCGCCCCTCTCCGCCGACCTGCTCCTGCGGCGCGCCGCCGAGGGTGACGCCGCCCGCGCGGTCGACCTGCTCACGTCCGTCAGCCCGACCAAGCTGTTGGACGCGGTGTTGACGCAGGCGGAGCTGGCGGTCGATGAGGACCGTCACCGTCCCGCCGGCATCGACGCGATCGCCGAACTCGACCGGGCCTCCATCGAGGTGATGGGCCTGCCGCAGGGCGCGGACCTGGACCTGGAGATCGACCTCGATCCCGATCTGGAGGTGGACCAGGACATCGGTGACGAGCTCGGTGCGCCGATCGACCTCGAACTCGATCTGCGGCCACCCGGTGGCGACGGATCCACCGAGGACGCTGACCTCCCGCTGCCAGCGCTGGAGCCCCCGTGGTACCGGCAGCAGGGCGACGAGCCCGGCATCCCCGATGCGGCCGACATCGTCTGGCACGCGGACGACGATGGCATGTTCGACGCACCGGTCCTGATCGGCTGGGAACTGATCACCGTCGCCGCCACTGACCTGGCGTCCGCGGTGCTCACGCTGCCGATCCGCCCCTGGCACCTCGCCCTGGTCGCGTTCACCGACGCGCGGGACGCCTCCGGCATCCTCCACCGGCGGGTCGCCGCCGCGACCGCCGACGGTCGGGTCATCGGCGCGTGCCTGCGCTTCACCTCGCCCGAGGCCGATCCCGACGTCCTCGACGCGGTCGTCACCCACGATCCCGCCGACCTCGGCGAGCGGTCCGCTCTGGCGGCTAGCCTGCGGGCCGCACTGCGATCTGCGGCGCGCGGCGTCGGCTGACCCGGGTCCCTGCGACCACCGACCCGTGGCCGACCGCCATGGCCGTGTCCCCGTCGCCGGGCCGTCCCCGGCTCGTGACGCGGATCCGGTGCCCGTGGGCTTCTCTGCCCACCGACCCTCCCATCACCTCACCACACCGAGCTTCCCGTGCCCGTCCGTGCCCGCTTCCGTCCGAACCCTCGCGGCTTCGGCTTCCTCCACCTCGTCGCCGCCGATGGCCTGTCCCCGACCGAGATCACCGTCGAACGCACCGACGGTCCGGCCGTGACCGGGGACTCCGCGTTCGTGCCTCCCCCGTTGGCGAAGGGCATCATCGCGGACGACCTGGTCGAGGCGGAGATCACCGCTGACAACAAGGGCCTGACCGCCACCTCGATCACCATCGTCGAGCGACCACGCCGCATGCTCGTCGGCACGGTGCAGCAGGGACCGGGACGTCTGGTGCTCGACCCGGACGGCGGGATCGGGTCCGGGTGGATCCGGCTGGACGAGTCGATGGCCCGCCCGCTCATGGGGGCGATCGGCCGCATCATCGTGGTCCTGCGCGCCGAGGACGACGACGGTGCCCCCCTGGGCCGGGCGCTCGTGGCCGGTCCGTACATCGCGGGCTCACCACAGGCCGTCCGCGCCATCTCGGCGGTGGTGGCGCTCGGCCGGGCGGCACCGGAGCTCATCCCCGGGGGCGCCGCGGCGGCTGGACTCGAGCCGTCCGCCGCAGCGATCACGCACACACGGGTCGTCGGCCTCCTGGCCGGTGGGGGTCGCGGTGCTGCGGCCGGGTTGGATGTGACCGGTCGGATCCCCGGCGCAGAACTGGGACCGCTCGATCGCCGCGACGAGCCGTGCCTCACGATCGACTCCGCCGAGACCCGCGACCTGGACGATGCCGTCGCGGCGACGTGGGACGGCGATGCGGCAAGCCCCGTGCACGTCGCCATCCACATCGCCGACGTGGCCGGGACCGTCGGGATCGATTCCGACGCCGACCTCTATGCGCGCACCGTCGCCTCCACCGCCTACCTCGCTGTCGGCGCCAACGCCCCCATGCTCGATCCGGCGCTGTCGGAGGGGTCGCTGTCGCTGTTGCCCAACGAGTACCGGCACGTCATCAGCGTGCGGTTCGACGTCGCAGCCGACGGCTCCATCAGCAACGTGGACGTCGAGACCGCGCTGATCGAGTCCCGCGCGCGCCTGACCTACGGGGCCGTCGAGCGGTGGTTGGACGGGGATCACGACCCGGTCATCGCCGAAGCGGGCGAGCAGGCCGAGGTGACACGGACCGTGCTCGACGCCGCCCTGGAGGCCTCCCGCCGCCTGGGCGTCGAGCGAGACGGACGGGCGACCTTCGAGGAGCTCTTCGCCGACGCCGAGGTCACCCCGGCACTGGTCGACGGCCGCCTGCAGGCCGTCGGCGCCGAACCGGATGCCCGCGGCTACCGGTTGATCGAACGCCTCATGGTCGCCGCCAACGAGTCGGTGGCCAGCTACCTCGTCGCCAACGACGTCCCGGCCCTCTACCGGGCCCACCAGGGCCTGGACCCCGATCGCCTGGAACGGCTGCAGGCCGCCGTCGAACTCGCCGGCGCGAACGTGCCGGCACTGGCCGACCCGGACAGCGAGGCGGACGTCGTCAGCGGCCAACTCCTCGCCGAGATCGATCGTCTGACCGCCGAGGGCCGGACCGCGGACCGCGACCTGCTGGTGGCCGTGGCCACCGGTTCCACCGCCCGCGCGACCTACGATCCCGACCCGAAGCACCACCGCGGACTGGCGTCCGGGGCCTACACCCACTTCACCTCGCCGATCCGTCGGTACGCCGACCTCGTGGTCCATCGGCAGCTGCGCGCGGCCGTCGCCGGTGAGGCCCTGCCCTACACGGGTGATGACCTGGCCGCGCTGGCGGGCTGGCTCGATGCCCGCTCCGGCGCGATGAACTTCCTCCAGGCCCGCGAGCGCGGCGACCTGTGGGCCATCCTGCTCGATCGCGGGTTCCTCGGGGAACCCGAACCCGCCACCGTGACCGGCGTGACCGTCAACGGGCTGAAGATCCGGCTCCCCCGGTTGGGGATCGGTGCCTTCGTGACCGCCGAACGGGCGCTCGGACTCCCGGACCGCGAGCGCGGTTCGCTGCAGATCGACGACCACGGGCTCGACACCACCTCGGGACCCTGGCGGGTCGGCTCACGGATCACGGTGCGCTTCGTCGGCCTGGACAACACCGGGCGCACGACCTGGCGACTGGGTGCACCAGCCAGCGGCCCAGCGTGAGTCGCACCCACGAACTCCTGGCCGACCTGGTGGGTCTGGACACCACCAGTCGGACCTCGAACCTGCACCTCGTGGCGTACATCGAGCGCCTCTTCGACGCGCACGACATCCCGCACAGCCGGGTCCTGAGCCCGGACGGCGCCCAGGCGAACCTGTTGGCCCGCGTCGGTCCCGAGCGCCCGGGCGGCGTCGTGCTCAGCGGCCACCTCGACTGTGTGCCGGTCGAGGGACAACCGTGGTCACGGGACCCGTTCACGCTCACGGAGGCCGACGGACGCTTCTACGGTCGTGGGACGAGCGACATGAAGGGGTTCCTGGCGTCCGCGCTCGCGGCCCTGCCCCGCATGGCCGGTGCGTCGCTGGACCGCCCGCTGCTGTTCGCGCTCACCTACGACGAGGAGATCGGCACGGTCGGGGCGCCGTCGGCCGTCCAGGGCCTGCTGGCCGGCTACCCGCGACCGGTCGCCGTGATCATCGGGGAACCGACCTCCATGGAGGTCGTCACCGCACACAAGGGTGTCCGTGCCTTCCGGGTCGTGGTCGACGGGCTCGACGGCCACTCCAGCCAGCCGCAGCGTGCGGCCAACGCGATCGCCGCACTCACCCGGCTCGCCACCTTCATCGACGACCTGGCCGACCACCACCGGGAAGCCGCCGCCGACCCGCGCTTCGACCCGCCCTACACCACCTTCAACCTCGCCACGATCGACGGCGGTCAGGCGATCAACATCGTCCCCCGCCGGGCCGAGCTGACCTTCGAGTACCGGCCCGTTCCCGCAGACGACTCCACGGCGCTCCGCGACGCGATCGAGACCCACGCACAGGAACACGTGCTGCCCCGGCTGCGCCGCGCGACCGGCGTCGGTGATCTACGGATCGAGTCGCTGGCCACCGCCCGGGCCCTGGCCGCGGAGACCGACGGCGCAGCCGAGGCGCTCGCGCGGACGTTGACCGGGTACGACGGACCCGGACGGACCGTGCCGTTCGGAACGGACGGCGGGCACTTCCAGGCCGCCGGCCTGTCGACGGTCGTGACCGGACCCGGCAGCATCGAACAGGCGCACACTCCCGACGAGTGGATCGAGATCGACCAGCTGGCCGCCTGTGACGACTTCATCGGGCGCCTGATCGACCACCTGTCCACGCCAGCCTGAGGCACGTCAGGTCACCACCTCCGGTTCAGACCCGGTCGAGCATCGCGATCGGCTCACGTCCCCGGTAGCCGGACGCGGCCGGGTGGTAGTAGGCGATCGCGTCCTCGTCGTCCCGCCAGCACAGGAGCACCTCGATGTCCGTGCCGTCGAGGACCGCCCGGGCCGGGAAGTCCAGCAGCGCCTGCAGCATCGCCCGGAGGTCGGCCAGCAGGGCCTGCGCCTGCGCGATCCGGCGTCGGGCCTCGGGCAGCAGCGCCTGCGCCTCCTCCAGCGTGTAGGTCGCGGTCACGGTGTCAGTCCACCGACGCGCGGAACCGCTCCTCGCGCCGGGGATCGCCCCGGTCGTGGTACCCACGCTCCTCCCAGTACCCGGGGACATCCCGGTCGACCAGCCGGATCTCGAACACCCACTTGACGCTCTTCCAGCCGTACCGTGACGGCACGACCAGACGCAGTGGCCCGCCGTGCTGCCGCGGGAGGTCCCGACCGTCGTGTGCCCAGGCCAGCAGGCAGTCGTCGCCCCGCAGCACCTGGACGTCGAGGTTGGTGCTGTAGGCCGGATGCCCGCTCACGATCGCATGCGTCGCGCTGGCACGGACGTCGGCCAGATCCAGGACGTCGCGGGCGCGCACCCCCGTCCAGGTGTTGTCGAGCCGTGACCACCGGGTGACGCAGTGGAAGTCACGCGTGACCGTCGTGGTCGGCAGCGCCCGCAGGGCGTCCAGGTCCACGACCGTCCGGGTGTGCACCCGTCCGGTCACGGTCAGGCGGACATCGCCCGGATCGATCTCCGGGACCGCGCCGACGTGCAGCACCGGCCAGCCGGCGGTCAGATGCTGGCCCGGGGGGATGCGCGACGGATCATCGACCGAGGTGGGTGCTCGCGCGACGTCGGCCGAGGGTTCGAGCAGCGGCGTGAGTGCGTCGAGGTCCACATCGGAGATCCGCTGGGCGATCAGCGCGGCCTGGGAGCGGCGACGGTCCCCCTCGGCGATCCGCGGCAGCAACCCGCGGGCCTCGTCGAGGAGGCGCATGACGGGTTCACGGGCAGCCTCGGGGTCCCGACGCGCGGGGGCGGCCTTGCGCAGGTCGTCGGCGCGGGTGACGAGCGCACCGATCCGGGCGACGACCACGTCGTCCTGATCGGGGTGGGTGGGGCCACCGGATCGGGTGCGGTGATCGGATCGTTGCGGGGCGGGGTCGTCTGGTTGGTGCTGCGCGGACACGGGACCTCCTCAGGAGGCGTCAGGGTGCCACAGACGACGGGTCAGGCCCGACGCGCGCTGGACCCGGCGGGCGAGCGCGTCGCTGAGGATCTGGGCTTCCGCGACCACCGTGACGTGCCGGGCCGCCCGGGTGATCCCGGTGTAGACGAGCTCGCGGGACAGCAGCGGCGAATCGCGGCGCGGCAGGACCAGCACGACCTCATCGAACTGCGAGCCCTGGCTCTTGTGGACCGACATCGCGAAGACCGGCTCGGCCGCCGGGAGCCGGGCGGGGGCGACCAACCGCACGCCGCCCTCGGCCGTCGGGAACGCCACGCGCCGCCGGTCGTGATCACGCACGACCACGCCGACATCCCCGTTGAACAACCCCAGCTGCTGATCGTTGCGGGTCACCAGGACCGGCTGCCCGACGGGGAAGGGCCGGTCGTGCTCGTACCCGGGGACCGCGGCTGCGATCCGGGCCCCCAGCAGGGTGGTCAACGCGTCGACACCGTCAGGCCCCCGTCGCAGGGCGGTGAGCACACGCAGTCGGTCGAAGGTGGCCAGGACCTCCAGGGGATCACGCTGGTCGATGGCGGCCGCGACCGCGCCCCCGTAGACCTCGACCACGTGGTCCAGCACCGGCGCCGGCAGCGGCTGGGCGGGGTCGGATGCCGGGTCGACCAGCGCGATGTCCGTGTAGCGATCGGGACCTCCGGGCTCGCTGCGCTCCCCCCGGAACAGGGCCAGCACATCCTGCGGGCCGCTGCCCTCACGCTGGACGGCCCGGGCGACGGCCCCGATCCCGCTGTCGGGACCGAAACGGTGGAACCGGGTCAGCGTCACGATCGTCTCCCCGGCCCGCGTCCCGACCGAGGTGCCCTCGTCACCGCGTGGTCCGCAGATGTCGCTGAGGACCGCACCCGCATCGACCGAGGCCAGTTGGTCACGGTCCCCGACCAGCACCAGCCGACCGCCGGGACCCAGCGCATCCACCAGCTTGGTCATCAGCGGCAGCGACGCCATGGAGGCCTCGTCGACGACCACGACGTCGTGCGGCAGTGGGTTGTCGCGGTCGTGGCGGAAGCGGGTCGGTGTGTCCGGTCGCCAGCCGAGCAACCGGTGCAGGGTCGAGGTGGGGAGCTCTCGCAGCGTCGCGAGCGCGGCGGGCGGCACCGGCAGTGCCTCGACCTGCTGACGGATCGCCTCGGCCAGACGCGCCGCTGCCTTGCCCGTCGGCGCCGCGACCACGATCGAGGGTGGCGCCGCTGCGGCGGACAGCAGCAGCGTGGCCAGGAGCTTGACGACGGTGGTGGTCTTGCCCGTCCCGGGGCCGCCGGTGAGCACCGTCAACGCCTCGCGCGTCGCGACCTCGGCCGCCGCCCGCTGCTGGGCATCGTCCGGGTTCGGGAACAACCGGTCGAGCAGTTCCCGCACGCGAGCGGGATCCCGGTCCCGTGGCGGGTGGTCGAGCAGCACCCGGAGACCGTGCACGAGCCGCTGCTCGTAGCGCCAGTAGCGATCGAGGTACAGCCGGTGCTCGTCCAGCACCAGGGGCGAGACCCGATCCTCATCGTGGCGGCGAACCGACGGTGCGGCGGCGATCGCCGCAAGCCACAGGTCGAGGTCCGGAAGATCCACGTCGATCCGCTCCCGCCCCTCGACGGCCAGGCCGACCCGGACGATCCGGCGCAGGTCCAGGCACACGTGGCCCAGCCGGGGTGCCCGGACAGCCAGCGCGATCGCCAACCGGACGTCGCGATCGTGCGGACCCGTCAACCGGGTCACCGTGTCGGTCACGTGGAGGTCCGCGGGCAGCAGCACCTCCAGGCCGCGCAGGTGGTCCAGGTCGGTGGTCATGACCCCACCCCGTGCAGCAGGTCGTCCAGGTCCTCGATCAACCCGCGGGTGGGCCGGTCCCCGTACACGCCGTAGGGGGTCCCGTCATCCGCACGGGGCGTGTCCGGACCGGCCATCCCCCGCAGGAACAGGTAGCCGACACCCGCGATGTGGCGGTCGTAGTCGTAGCTGCCCCCGAGGCGCCAGCGCAGCAGCCGGTGGAGGGCGACGAGGTAGAGGTGGTACTGCAGGACGTAGTCATGGGTGACCATCTCCTGCGCCAACCGGTGCGGGTGGTAGTCGCCGATGACGGACCGCAGCGGATCGACCGCACCACCGAGCCAGTTGGACTTGTAGTCGACGATCGCGTACCGCTGCTCGCCACCACCTGCCGGGAGACGCAGGACGAGGTCGATGCTGCCGGTGAGGAACCCCCGGGCGGGGCGCGCCGGGGAGGTCCGCAACCGCGCCGCGACCGCGGCGAGCGGGGCCGTGCTGGCGGACGCGTGTGCGGCGAACGCATCGGCCAGCCCGTGCAGATCCAGTGCCCGACCGTCGCCGCGATAGCCGCCGGCGAGGGGGAGATCGAACTCCAGCTCATCACGTCGGTCCGCGCGGGTGATGTCCACCAGGCGGATGTCATCGAACGCGCGTCCGAGCGGTGTGGTCAGGACCTCGCGGATGCCGTCCACCAGCGTCGCCGTACCCGTATCGTCCAGGGGGGCGAGGTTGGCGAGCGGTGCCCGCTCCTGCACCACCGCGGTGATCGCATCGGGGTCGTCGGCCCGGGTGAAGTCGAGGTGTTCGAGCAGTTCGTGCAGGAAGGTCCCCGGTTCCGCCCCGCGGGGGAACCGGGCCAGGGTCACCTCCGACGACGCGTCGGGATCGACCGTCCGGCCCGGTGGGTCGGCACCGAGCTGGTCCGCGTCCACCTCGACGCCATGGTCGTGGTCGCGCCCCTCATCGGCGGGCGACCCGTCGTCGGCGAGGCTGTCGGCACCGTGTGGGTCCGGAGTGGGCTCGTCGGTCCTGGCGCCTGCGATGGACCGGGACGTCAGCCGGCTGAACGAGGTCCGCTGCCAGGACCGGTCCAGCGTCCGATCGAACGTCCGGACGGCCAGGGCGACCGGTGCGCCCCCGGATGGCTCCCAACGCACGTCCTCCGCCGGTGGCTCCACCTCGCTGACACCGACGTCATCGCTCGCCAACTCCCGCAACGTGCCGAGCAGGTGCTCATCGGTGACCCCGACCGGGTCGGTGGGCTTGCTCGGGAGTCCCCCGTCGTGCGTGAAGTCGGCCCCGTACAGCAACCGCTGCAGGGGCGAGGTGCCCACCCCCTTGAACGGCCCGGTGTGCACGACACACCGGTGCTGCGCGCGGGTCAGGGCGACGTACAGGAGCCGGAGCTGCTCCTGCCAGCTGCCGTGTTCGGCGAGCGCGATGTGACGTTGCTTAGCGGGTCCGTCGATGTCGGCATCCAGATCCAGGCTCAGGCGGTCCGTGGCGGGATCCAGGAACCGGAGCACGTGCCGCTCATCACGGAACAGCAGCGTGCCCTCCCACAGGTAGGGGCACCAGACGATGGGGTACTGCAGGCCCTTGGACCGGTGCACGGTGACCACGGTGACCGCGTCATCGTCGCTCTCGAGACGCAGTTGACGCTCCTCGGTCCCGGAGCTGTCGAGGTGGCGCTGCTCGCGCAACCACGCGGCGACCCCGTCCGGTCCGAGGCGCCCCGCGGCCTCCGCACCGTGGAGCAGTTCAGCGAGGTGGGTGAGGTTGGTCAGGGTCCGCTCCCCCCGGGGTTGGCCGAGCAGGCGTGGGGCGGTCCGGGCCTCGTCCATAGCCCGGCGCAGCATCGCCGCGGTGCCCTGGTCGCGCCACGCTGTCGCCCATCTCTCCAGGCGTTCGACCGCGTCATCGTCACCATCCTGCAGCACGAGCTCCGAGGCCGTACGCCCGAGGATCGGTCCGATCAGGGCGGCGCGGACCCGTCGATCGGACGACGGCTGCAGCAGGGCGTCGAACAGACGCTGGATGGCGGTGGCTTCCGGGGTACTGAACACGCTGTCGTCGGCACCGACCACCGCGGGCACGCCGGCGTCCAGGAGCTCCTGCTGCACCCGTCCCGCCTGCTCGTTGGTCCGGACGAGCACCGCGAGGTCGCGCGGAACGACGGGTCGCCACCGATGACCGACACGGATCGACGGCTGCTCCTGGAGCAACCCCACCACCTCCTGCGCGACGGTCCGGGCCAGGAAGGGGCGGGCCCAGCCCACCGGCAGGACGGCGCGATCATCGACTGCGCCGTCGGGTCCCGCATGCAGCGTCCGCGGGACGTAGCGCAGCTCCAGAGCAGGTCGGGGACCGGTATCGAACCGCAGGCGATCGTCCTGGTTGCCCGGCGCGGCCCCCACGCGAACGAAGTCGATGTCGTCGACCGCGAAGACCCCGTCGGGTCCGAAGATGTCGCGGCGGGCGAACAACTGCTCGAGCGCGTCGAGGTAGCGGCGGTCCGATCGGTGGTTGGTGGGCAGGGTGAAGCGTGCGTCGGCTGGCACCTGTGCCTTCGCCGCGAGGTAGGTGTGCACGTCGGCCCCGCGGAACCCGTAGATCGCCTGCTTGGGATCGCCGATCAGCTGCAGCCGGGCACCCTGTCCGAAGACGTGCTCGAAGATGCGCCACTGCACCGGGTCGGTGTCCTGGAACTCGTCGATCAGCGCGACGTCGAACCGGCTGCGGATCCCGGCCCGGACCGCGTCGCGTGACGCCTCGGAGCGCAGCGCCCGATCGAGGGCGACCAACAGGTCCGTGAACGACAGCACACCGAGCCCGGCCTTGCGACGCGGCAGTTCGTCGCGCAGCTGCGCCGCCAAGCGCAGCAGCAACCGGGTCGTGAGCTGCTTCGGGACGGCCAGCAGGTCGTCCGCGGCATCGATGACGTGGAGATGGGTCGGCAACGCAGCCGGATCCTGCAGTCGCTCGGCCATGGTCGACCGCGCGACGTAGGCCAGCGACGTCTCGACCGCGGCGACCTCCCCGATGGGAGGGCGCGGAGCGTCGCACCAGGCGGTGATCGCGTCGGCCTCCCGCGCCGGCCGCTTGCGGTTGTAGTAGGTCCCCTGGAAGCCAGCCGAGGCGTGTTCGACGAGCCAGGCGACGAGCTGGTCGCCCTCGGCGGCCCAGGCGGTCCGGAAGCGATCCACCGCCGCGGCCCAGAGCTCGTGGGGGTCGCCGTCCGGCAGGTCCGCGGGGTCGGGCAGCACCCGCAGGTCGGGCTCACCCTCCAGCTTGCGGGCGATCGCCAGCACGCGATCGGTCCCGATGCCGGCGTCCTCGACGAACCGGAACCAGGCCGGATCCGCTGACCGCAGCTCACGGATCAACAGGTCGTGCACCAGGTCGTCGAGCACCTCGCCCACGTCCTCGGTGAGCTGTGCCCCGGGTTCGACGTCGACGTCGGGTGTCGCCCGCTGGAGACTGCGCTGACAGAACCCGTGGATCGTGTCGATCGTGGCGTCGTCGAAACCCTGCATCGCGCCCCGCAGGCGCTGGACCCGCTGCGCGAGTTCGTCGCCACCCCGCTCGATCCCGTCGACGATGAGGTGGCGTACCACGTCGTCGTCGGGGAACCCGTCGGGGAGCACCGACCACCCCTGCGCCAGCGCGTGTTCGACCGCGGTCACCGCCGCGACCAACCGGGAGCGGACCCGGCCGCGGAGCTCCGCGGCGGCCGCCCGGGTGAACGTCACGATCAGGATCCGCTCGAGGTCGATCGCCTGTTCGGCGACGAGCCGGAGGACCAGACTGGTGATCGTGTAGGTCTTGCCCGTCCCCGCACTGGCCTCGAGCAGCACCGTTCCGTCGCGCAGTGGAGCCGTCGCGTCGAAGGGTGCAACGACCCCACCCATGGAGCGGGACACCTCACCCACGCCGCGCCCCCCGTGCCGCGGACGCGGCAACGTCGGACCCGGTCGCCTCCGACGCATCACGATGCGCGATGGCGGCACCCCAGACCCGGCCCGCGAGGTCCACGAACTCCTCGCGGAGCGCATCGGAGGTCAGGACATCATCCAACCCCGCCCCTGCGCCGTGGACGTGCTCGACGTAGGCATCGCGGTCGCCGCTCCCGGGCTTCCACGGGCTGGGTTCGAAGGCCCGGTGCGCATCGACCATGCGGCCCGTCTCCGCGTACCTCGACGAGGCGGACGGGAACAGCGGAAGCGCACGCACGCGGGCGAGGTCGTGGATACGGACGTGGTCGGTGAGCAGATCGGTGGCCGTGCGCCGAGCGGTCTCGGGATCGTCATCCAGAGGTCCGAGATGGAGGTGTGTCGGCGGATCATCCCCCGCACGTCCCCGCGTCACGACCCACGTGCGCAGATCGGTCATCCCGGCGGCCGTCACCGCGAGCTGCACGATCCAGGCGCGCAGGAGGTGCTCCGGTCGTGGTCGGACGTAGCTGGCCACGATTCGGGAACCGCTGCCCGGTGATGACGACAGGAGCATGCCGTCGACCGTCCCGACGAGCCGACGGTCGCCGAGGGGCAGATCGACCGGCAGGCGGCGGGGTTGCGCCGGCGTGGCGTCCGGTCGCGCATCGAGCAGCGCGGTGAGGTGATCCCACAGCCGTTGGACATCGTCGTGGACCTCCGCGAGCCGGACGTGCCCCGGCGTCCCGGCCGGCACGGTCCCGGAGGACAGCCGGGCCCGCACCCAGGCGTCCTCGTCGGACGATCGCGATGCCAGCAGGGACCGCCCCACCCCCGCGCGGTCGAGAGGGGCCAGATCGATCGGTTCCTGATCCTCGACCTCGATCGCGTCCTCACGGAGGCGGACCCCGAGTCGCCGCTCCATCAGGAACCGGGTGGGATGGAACATCGCGGCGATCAGGTCGTCGAGCAGGACGACCCCGGGATCGCCCGCCACCGGGTCGTTTGCCGCGACCTGATCCTCCGGGAGCCGCCCCTCCAGGAAGGGCGTGCGCCGGCGGGCCACCCGACGGCCGAGCGCCGCATCCCGGGCGACCGGATCGAACGACACGGGTCGCTCGACGGTGCCGTCACCCCGGTCGCCGAAGTTGCGGGGACTGAAGGGCTGGAGGGGATGATGCCGGGTGATGGCCTGCCGGGCGGACCGGGACGGGTCCCCCGTGGTCGCGGTGCGATCGAGCACGTCCAACAGCTCCGCGACCGGCACGGCCGGCGGCCGGTCCTCGCCGGTGCGCACATCGTGGCCGGTGGTGGTCACGACCAGGGACTGCCGGGCAGCCAGCACGGCCTCGAGGAACAACGACCGGTCCTCGGCCCGCCGATCGCGGTCCCCCACACGGACGTCCCGGTCGAGCAGGTCGAAGCCCGCTCGCGCTTCGGGACGGGGGAACGCCCGGTCGTCCATCCCGATCAGGCACACCACCCGGTGCGGGATCGATCGCATCGGGACCATCGCGCACAGGGTCACCGCCCCGGTCTCGTAGCCAGCCGCTCCACGGGGCGCCTGCAGCGCCGCCGCCACGATGCCACGGACGGCACCGAGGTCGAGCACCATCTCCCGATCACCGCTGCCGTCCCGATCGTCGAGTGCACCGCTGCGCAGCCCCTCGAGCGCCTGCCGGACCTCCTGGAGCTGCCACCGGGCCTCCGCCGGCACCGCCAGGCACCGTTCGAGTGACCCGACGAAGAGATCGACCCACGCAGCGAACGGTCGCGGTGTCTGGCAGCGCTCGACGACGTCGAACACCGCAGCACAGGCCTCGGCGAACCGTCCCGCCACCTCGACGGCTCCGCCTTCGATGTCGTCGTGCGGGGTGACGTCCCCGACGGTGCGGTCCCCTTCATCGGCCATCGTGGCACCGAGCAGCAGCCGATCCAGACCGAAGCGCCAGGTGTGGATGCGGTCGGCGGGCTGCCCGGCCCGCTCCCGGTGCTGTGCATCGATCCCCCACCGGATGCCACTGGTGGCCACCCAGCCCGAGATGACCTCCAGGTCGTCCGCGCTCAGGCCGAACCGCTGGCGGACCACGTCACGACCGACGACGTCGAGCACCTCGGACGCGCGGACCCGACCCGATGCCAGGTCCAGGAGCGCGACCACGGCATCGGCGACCGGGTTCGTCTGGCCGACGTGGCGGTCGGCGATCCGGACCGGCACCTCGGGCACGTCGGCGGTCCCCTGGAACGCGGCCTGGACCAGCGGCGCATAGGTGTCGATGTCGGGGGTCATGACCAACACATCGCGGGGCTCGAGCGTCGGGTCGTCCGCGAGTTCTCCGAGGATCACGTCGCGGACCACCTCCACCTGACGGGCTGGGCCGTGGCACGCGTGGATCTGGACCGATCGATCGAGCGCACGGCCGCGGTCGAGCTCGAGTAGCACCGGCGTCTCCGCGTCGGGCGCCCGGTCGCGTCGGATCCCGTCCTGCACCACCTCGAGCAGCGTGGGCGACACGGCGGGTGCGGACGGCAGTGGGGCGATCGAGGCACATCCGAGGAGCAGGTCAGCGGCATCGTCCAACAACCGTCCGCACGACACGAGCAGCGGGTGGTTGGCCGCCCCGCGCGGCTGTCCCGTCCGTCGCGCCGCGGCGATCACGTCCCACCGGGCGGTGGACGCGGTCGGGACGAACAGCTCGACCGGGTGGCGCGTCGCGAGCGCCACGAGCACCTCGAGGTGGCGCGGCGGCAGCCCGGAGATCCCGAACGAGAGCACGGGTTGCAGCAACGCCGCGATCGCCGGGGAGGTCGAGGGATCACGCAGCCGATCGATCGTCTCCTGGAGACGGGCGGTGGGCTCCACGCCCGTGCGCCTGACCAGCGCCGCCCAGAGGTGCGGCTGCCACCGGGAGCGTGCATCCAGGGGGCCACCGTCCGGACCCACGGCCTCGGCACGGGCCCACCGGGCGACCAACCCGGGTCGGTACAGCGCGTAGCGGTCGAACACGTCGGCGATGCTGCGGGCCAAGGCCCAGGTGCCGCGATCGATGGGAGCGTCACCCGGTGGCAGGTGACGCACCAGACGTGCCAGTTCGGGACGATCCATCCCGGCCCGCAGCTCGGCCACCACCGACCAGACGAGCCGATCGGGCGACCAGGGATCCGGTGTCGGATCCTGCTCCCGGCAGGCCCCGACGATCCGCTCGATCATGGCACCGGGGAACGGGAACTCGAGGTTGGCGGCCAGACCCCGGCCGTCGGGATCCAGCCGCTGCGCGATCTGGTGGGACAACCACCGCTGCATCCCCCGGCTCTGGACCACGATCGTGATCGGCGTGAAGGGATCGCTCGGGGCGGCGTCCCGCAGACGCTCGAGCAACGGGTCGAGCAACGCCTCCACCTTCGCAGCGGTGTGGACGTGCAGTCGCGCCGTTCCGGAGACGTCCATGCCGGTCACGGCGCCTCCCGGTGGCCGCGCAACCGGACCGTCGTGGCGTTGCCGACGTGCCGGAAACGCGCCGCGACGCACGTCAGGACGATCACCTGTGCGTCGGTGGTCCGTCCGAGCAGCGCTCCGAGCCGCTCCAACCGTTGCGGGTCGGTGTAGCCGAGCACATCGTCGAGCACGAAGGGCACCCCATCCGCACCGGCGAGTTGCGCCGCTGCCAGGCCCGACAGGATCGCGAGCTGCTCGCGAGCACCGGCGGAGAGTTGTTCCCAGGGCAGCGTGATGCCGTCGAGGCTGCGCGCCTCGATCGCCAGATCGTCACCGAGCCGGACATCCACATCGTCGCTGCGGTACAGCAACCGGGCCTGGTGCACGATCCGTTCGACGAGCGGCGCCCGGTACGCCCGGTACACCTCATCGCGGGCTCTGGTCAGCTCGTCGTGCAGCAGCTTGGCCGCCGCGGCACGGGCCCGCAGGCGCCGCTGCTCCGCCTGGGCCCGTTCCAGCTGCTGCTCGAGGTCCAGCGCATGCTCACCGAGCCCCTCCTGGCCGGCGAGCTCGAGCCGTTCACGCAGTGCGGCGCGGCGCTCCCCCAACGTGGTCAGCCGCTGTTGGGTGGCGTCGCGTTCCTGGCGCAGCGTCTGGGCATCGAGTTCGACCGCCTGTGGATCCAGCGCCGCCAGCTCGGTCGCCGCGGTGTCCAGCTGTTCGCGGCGTTCGGCGAGGGTCGCCTCCGCGGCCGCGAGTTCCTGCTCCAGGTGCTCATCGCTGCGCTCTTCGCGGGCGGCGTCGAGCGCCACCCGATCGCGTGCCAGCTGCTCGCGCCGACCCGCGAGGGTCGCCTCATCGGTGGCCGCGCGACCCGCCAGGTCCGCGAGCTCCTGGCGCACCGCCTCATGGGTGGCCCGTGCCCGGGTCAGTTCGTCCACGGCACGCTGCTCGTCGGAGCTGACCCGCGCGAGCTGCGCCCGCGCCTCATCCAGATCGATGGCAACCCCGACATCCGTCGGCAGCCGGGCACGGAGTGCGCGGACCCGGTCCTCGGCCGCCCGGGTCGCACGGTCGAGGTCGGTGGCCTCCATCCCCTCGAGTTCACGCGTGATCTGCGCATCACGGTGGTCGATGGTGGCCCGGTGGACCTGCAGCTCACGCGCGACGCGCTCGGCCTCCGACGGATCGTCCACGCCCGCCTGCCGACACCGATCCGCCACGGTCGCCTCCGCGACCTCCACGGCGCGCTGGAGGTCACCGGCGGACCCTCCGGCACGCACCTCCAGGGTCAGGATGTCGGGGATCTCGAGGGACAGGCGATCGGCCACCGTCGACGACCACGGACCGCTGGCCGCGGACAGCTCCCGCACGTCTCCGTCGACCTCGACGTGCAGGTCGCGCCCGGCGGTCAGGACCACGGTCGGGGCGCCGGCCTCGAGGGTGGCGAGCGCTACCCGACGCTGTTGTTCCGCCTCCCGGATCTCGGTCAACAGCTCGTCGTCCAGGGATGTCGCCGCCAACGCCCGCTCTGCATCGCGCGCTTCGCCCTGGAGGGTCGCGATCCGCTCCTGGCGTCCGGCGAGCTGCCGGTGTTCGCGGGTCGCCTGGCCGAGATCCACCAGGACCTGGGCCTGCTCACGGGCAACGCGTGCATCCTCCGCCGCTGCGGCCGCGGCCGTGAGCTCGGCTGCTCGTGCATCCAGGGCCTGTTCGAGAGCCGCGCGGCGGTCCTGGAGCGGAGCGAGCCGGGCCTCCAGCGCGGTGACCTCGTCCGTGAGCTCCCGGAGCGCCGAGATGGCGGTGTGCCGCCCGTCCCGCTCACGCTGTGCTGCCGAACGGCGTGCCTCGGCGACCTCGTGCTCCGCCCGGCGCGCAGCCACGGCCTGGGTCCGGGTGGCGATGGCCGCGAGCTGCTGGTCGAGGTCCGCGAGCCGTGGGGCGAGCTCATCGGCCAGGTGTCGGCGCAACGCCGGCACCTCCTGCTCGATGGCCGCCAGTTCGTCACCGACCGTGTCGAGCTCCGCCAGGCGCCGCGCCACGTCGGCGTGCCGAGCGGCCAGATCGTCCACGGCCGCATCGACCTGCTTGAGGACCTTGCCCTCCTTGCCACCGGGGGTGAAGTACCGCTGCTGTTCCGCGGACACCCGTTCCAGCAGGTCGTCACCGCCCGCCCCGCCGTCGCCGCCGGCGACGGCATCCAGGCGGTCGGCGAGCACGCTGCTGCCCTGCAAGGGGATGGCCGCCAGATCCCGCCCCTGCTCGAACCGCAGGGCGGTGAACAGGTCCAGGTCGACGTGCGACTCGAGGATGGCACGCAGGCGGTCGTGCGCGGGGGCTCCGGTCAGCTGCTCAGCGACGGGCCGGTGCACACGCAGTTCGGTCGCCGGCTGCCGGTTGAAGGTCTTGGTGCACGTCACGTGCACATCACCACAGATGAACTCCACCTCGACGGTGCTGCCGACGTCACGGTCGACCGGCTGGAGCGACCGGACCGGCTGGGCCCTGGAGGAGTCCTTGTACTCGAGGAGCACGTCGACGGCGTCGAGCAGGGTGGTCTTGCCCGCTTCGTTGGGCGCCTCGATGATCGTGACCCCGTCCCGTGACAGGCTGACCTCGCAGGCCTCGATCCCACGGACGTCGGCCAACCGGATGCGCAGGAGCCTCACGGCGCGACCTGATCGGTGAGCCGCACGAGCAGGCCGAGTGCATCGGTGGCGATCCGGCCGTCGTCGCCGGGCAGGTGGGCGCGCTCGAGGAGCCGATCGCGAGCGAGAGCGGCGTACCCCGACAACGGCAGGTCGGCGACGTCGGCGACGTCCGGGGCGATCGTGATGTCCCGGTGCCGTTCGGGGTGTTCGAGGGCACCGAAGACCTCCGAGCGTTCCTCGAGAGCCTGCTCCAACCGTGCCGCCTGCGCCAACGTCAGCGTGCCATCGACCTGCAGCTTGACGATGGCGCGTGGCCGGTCTCCGATCGCGTCGAGGTCGCGCAGCAGCAGATCGAGGTCGTCGTCACCGTCGACCGAACGGGAGAGCACGTGGAAGTGCCAGGTGCCGATCGGTACCCGCTCGACGGCGGGCGGCGTGGCAGCCAGATCCACGAGCAGCACGTTGCCCGGATCGTCCTCCGGGTACGCGGTCGGCTCGGGCGCGCCCGCGTACCAGATCCGGCCGGTCCCACCGACACGGGTCGTCGAGTGCCGGTCACCGAGCGCGAGGTAGCTCACCCGCCCGTCGTGCACCGCCGGTTCGATCTCAGCGACCCGGAAGGTGCCCGGCTGCGAGAAGTCGCCGGACAGCAGGTCTGCGCCACCGTGTGCCACCACGACCCGCGTCGCCCCATCCGTGGGCAGGTCCCCGCAGGCCTCTGCCAGGAGGTCGGTGACCGGGTACTTGCTGGTCCAGGGCACCCCGACCACCTCGACGTCGGCGACCGGATGCCGCACCACGCGGTCGGCCAGGACCTCGACGTGTGGCGGACACCGGTCGAGGAACGCACGGCTGCGGTAGACCGACCCGGGGTTGTACGGGTCGTGGTTGCCGGGCAGCAGGTAGACCGGCACGGTGAAGGCGCCGAGTGCATCCACCGCACGGCCGAGCGTGGTGCGGTCCGGCTGGTTGGTCTCGAACACATCGCCGGCGACCACCACGAAGCTGCAGTCGTGCTCCCGGGCCAGATCGGCCATCCGGTGGATCACGTCGAGGCGTGCCTGCGAGAACCGTCCCTGGGCTTCCGGGCGGAGGAAGTGTCGTGTCATGCCGAGCTGCCAGTCGGCGCTGTGCAGGAACCTGACCATGCGGGGCCCCGTCGTCAGAGAGGTCGTCAGAGAGGGTGGGTCGGAGAGGGTGGGTGGCGGTCGACGCGGTCGTCGCGACCCGCGACGGCCCGTCCGCCGGACCCTATCGGCGGGATGGGACACGTCCCCGGCGGTGCCCGCGCCGCTGTGGAGATCCGAGAGCCGTCGCGGACCCGCGCACCACGATGACCCGTGCCATCCCCGCTCGGACGTCGACCACGTGGGATGCTCAGTCGACGGTGAAGGTGACCTCGTCGAACTCGACCCGGTCGCCGGTCTCGGCGTCATCATCGAAGACCACCACGGTCCAGTCGCCGGGGGTCCAGTAGGTCTCCTCGAAGCTGAACTCACCCCATGTCCCGAGGGTCCCCCCCTGGGTGAAGCCACTGAGGGTCGGGCTGCTGTTCTGCCCGTGGAACGCCTCGTACTGCAGGTTGGCCTCGAAGGTGTCGGAGCAGCCGACGACCTCCACGGTCACGGGCCCGGGACCGGCGTCGAGCCACCCGTCACCTTCAGCGCTCGGGAACACGATGATCGCTCCCGGTGGGGAGGCCGTCACGCCGTCACAGTCGACGAGCGCCTGCGCGTCGGCTGGAGGGCGGTGTTCCGCGAGCCCATCGTCGTCGGCGTCCTCGTCGGCGTCCTCGTCAGGGTCATCGGCCTCGTCGGGGTCATCGGCGTCGGTCGGGTCGTCGGCGGCGTCGTCCCCGGCGCCATCGAACTCACCATCGTCGCCGGCCTCCTCCGGGGCCTCCTCGTCGACGAGCGTCGCATCCTGTCCATCGGCCTCGGAGAGCTCGTCCCCACCACCACAGGCGGCGAGCAGGAAGGCCACGCTGGTGGCCAGCACCAGTCGTCGGGTCCGACAGACGGCCATCCTCGGGAACCTCCCACGGAGCGATCGGTGTTGCTGCTCCGGACGATAGCGAGGCCGGCTGCGACAACCACGTAGGCACGACGGCGGGCGGCCGTTGCACCGAACAGCCGCCCGTCGTGGTCGTCGGCGCGTGGACGATCAGATCGCCGCGCGCGTCACCTCACTCGACGGTGATGGTGATCGTCTGGGTCTGGCCGAACGCGGTGTGGACACCGTCGGCGAGTTGCACACAGAGCTCGTAGGTACCGGGCTCGAGGTCGATCTCGCGTGACTCGGACCCGTCACCCAGGTGGAAGTGCCCGTCCGCCTCGGCCTCATCGCTCGGACCGGGGATGATCTCACCGGCGTCGTAGCAACCGATGTCGGCCATCACGTGCATGTGGCCTTCGCCGACCGCAGGTGCACCCGATGCCGCGAGGTCGATGCCGTCGGCGGTGAGCTCGACGGTGATCGGCCCGGAGACGGTGTCGCCGTCGGCCGGCGAGACGAAGGAGGCCTGCGCGTCCTCAGGCTGTTGTTCGACGCTGTACGGGCCATCTTCCTCCTCCGGGGCATCGGACCCGTTGTCGTCGCCGTTGGCACATCCGACGAGGACCAGGGCCAGCACGGAGAACAGGGCGAGGATGCGTGACATGATCTTCCTTCACTTCGGGGTGGGAGCCAGGCCGACGGTCACCGGGAGGTCATCGTCCGCGCCCGGAGCGACCTGATCCGGCAGCGCGGTGGGCCCCCGTCTGGCCATCCGCCGGGGTGGCTGTGACCAAGGTACGACGCAGGTAGGAGACCGGATGGGCGTCGGACGATGGCCGGGGGAGGTGCCGATCGGCCGCGGGATCAGGCGGCGCCGTCCTGGTAGATCACGCTCCGTCGTAGCGCTGCGTCCAACCGTCGGACCACGGCCGGGAACGCGGCGGCCTCGACGGGACGCGACCACAGGAAGCCCTGCGCGTGCTCGCAGCCGAGGCTCCGCAGTCTGGCCGCCTGTGACCGGTCCTCGACCCCCTCGGCCACGGTCGACAGCCCGAGCGTCCGGCTGAGCTCGATGATCGCGCGGGTCACCGCGGCTCCCCGGGGATCATCGAGTTCCTCCACGAAGGACCGGTCGATCTTCAGGATGTTGACCGGCAACCGACGCAGGTAGGACAACGAGGAGTACCCCGTCCCGAAATCATCGATCGCGACGTTGACCCCCAGCTCGCGCAGGGCACGTAGCGGCGGCGCGGCGCCCAGCTCGTCCATGAACAGACTCTCGGTCACCTCGACGATCAACCGATCCGATGGCAGGCCGTAGCGCTCGAGCACCTCGGCGATGTCGGTCACCAGTCCGGGCCCGAGCTCGGCGGCGGAGATGTTGACCCCGAAACGCAGATCGTCGCGGGCCCAGGGCTGCGCACACCACGTCGCGACCTGTCGACAGGCCGCGTCGAGGACCCACCGGCTGAGGTCCTCGATGTGCCCGTACTGCTCGGCCAGGGGGATGAACTCCGCAGGGCCGAGCACACCCCGCTGCGGATGCGCCCAGCGCACCAGGACCTCGACCCCCAGGACGCCCTCACCGGCCAGGTCGACCACGGGCTGGTAGGCGAGGAACAACTCGTCACGCTCGACGGCCAGCGCCAGGTCGGCCGCCAGGTTGGATCGGTCCAGCGCGTCGGTGCGAAGTGCAGGGCGGTAGAGCGCGACACCGTCACGCCCGAGCCGCTTGGCCTCGTACAGCGCGAGGTCCGCGCGTGCCAACGCCGTATCGGTCTCCACCAGTGGCGGCTCCAGCATCGCGACCCCGATCGAGACCCGCGCCCGCCCGTCCCGACGCGCCGCACGGTTCAGCCGCCGGGCGATCGCGACCGCCTCCTCGGCATCCCGCACCGACAGGATCGCGGCGAACTCGTCCCCACCGACGCGGTAGAGCCGATCCGAACCGCGCAGCTCACCCTCCAGGATCCGGGAACACTCCAGCAGCACACGGTCGCCCACCACGTGACCCAGCGTGTCGTTGATCTGCTTGAAGTTGTCCAGATCGATCAGCAGGACCGCGGTCGCCACCGGGCCCTCGAGCGCACGACCGAGGTCCTCGTGGAAGGTCGCGCCGTGCCCCAGTCCGGTCAACGGGTCCTGCGCAGCGCGGTCGCGGAGTGCCTCGAGGGCGAGCGCGGTGTACAGCGCGCTGGCCGTGTGTGCGGCCACCACCTCGAGGTGCTGGACCTGCGACCGGCCGACGTTGCAGGGCTGCGATCCCGCTGCCAGCAGGAATCCGTGTCGTCCACCGTTGCTCTGCAGGCTGGCGGACGCGAGCGCCTCGACACCGGCCCGGCGCAGCGCCTCGTGCCCTGCGAACCCGCTGCCCTCGATCGCCCCCACCGTGTACGTCGAGGTGGCCGAGGCGGTCCACGACGCGACGTCACCCAACGCCTCGCTCGACAGGGCGCGCAGCTCATCCCCGAGCGGACCGCCGTGGGCTCGGACGCGCAGCTGCCCCCGCTCCTCGAGCACCAGCACCGCCGAATCGAGCCCGGTGACCTCACGGGCCACCTCGACCGCGAACCGGCCGATGTCCGACGGATCGGCCAGCGCGGCCAGCTCGGCCGAGCGCCGGGCCAACCGCTGCCAGGACGACTCCGGATCCGGGCCCCCGAGCTGACCCAGCCGCCGTTCGAAGGCCGCCACGACATCCGTGACGATCCGCACATCGGCCGGCGACAGCGTCACATGCGCCTCGACGTTGAGCACACCCACGACCCGTTCCGCCTGCCTGATGGGCAGGCAGAGTTCGGCCACGACCCCCGGGACCGCCGCGATGTACCGCGGATCGTCCCGGACGTCGGGGACGAACCGCGTCTCACCCGTCCGGAACGTCTCCGCGATGACACCCCGTTCGACGGTGAACCCTTCGAGCGCCTGCCAGTAGCCCCGCATCGCCAGGCCACGCAGTCGCCCCCCGACCTCGAGGTAGATGCTCGGCAGGGGGAAGCCGAGTGATCCCACCCAGTCGACGACGGTATCACCGAGCTCCTGGACCGAGCGGGCGGCCAGGACACGCTCCCGCAGCACACCGGGGGCCTCGGCCTCCCGGTGTGCTGCGGGCACCCCTGCTTGCGACGCCGTGTCCATACCCACTCTTCGGCCGGTCAGCCGCGAACTTGACCCCGCATCCGCCATCGCTGCGGTCGCGGTCGTCCGTCGGGTCGTGGTCCACAGCCCGTCCACAGCGCGCCGTGTCGGACCCGGTGCGCGCCAGGCAGAGCACTTTCTGGGGAAAGCCTGGGGATGACCGGTGGACAGGCTGTGACTTCCCTGTGACTTGCCGATCAGCTCTCGACAACCCGTGGCGGGTCCACGTAACGTTCCGTCCGTGGCCCGGGACGAACTGCGGAACACCTTCGGGCCACCTCCACGAGGAACATGCAGAGCCTCGCGGGGCGGGTGATCGGCCGCACGGCTGATCGCTCGAGGTGGTCGGGCCGCGAGGCCCGGCGCGCCGGCCGATCGTTCGCAAGGACGATGGGTCGGGGCGGGTGGCCCGGACGGGTCAGCCACCACCGACCGACGCGTCACTGCATCGGACGTCGAGGTCGCATCGCCTGCCGCAGCGGGTGTGATGCAGGTGCACGGGCAGCTCCTCACCGAGCGGTCCGGTCATCGAGGCAACGGCTGGGTCATCACGATCCGGTGCACCACCGCGGCCAGCGGCCGAGGAGCCCCTCGGGGTGACGACCGCCGCCGGACGCGAGCAGGAGGACCGGCCCGCGAGGGCAGGCGGCCTGCTCACGATGACAGAGCCCGTCGGCAACGGCGGGTGAGGCACCCGGTGCCGGACCCGCGCTCCTCGGGGAGCGCGATCAGGACACCAGCCGACGGAGGTCCGCGAGGATCCCGACGGTGATCACCCGGGCCCCGCGAGGGGCACGAGTGGTCGAGCGAGGGTTGGCGAAAGCGCCCCGCTCCGCAGGACCCCGGTGACCCGCGAGGGTGGCCGGGGTCCTGTCGTTGCCGGCCCATCCGCTGCCAGCCCACCCGGTGCCCGCCCACCGACGGACCTCACCGGTCGGGCCGTGTCCGCAGGATCCAGGCGCCGAACCCGGGGACGCTGAACGCCAGGCGCCCCCGCTGCGGCACCCAGCACAGGCCCAGATCGATCAGGGAACGACGGGCCGGTGACGCGGCCTGGTGGGTGACCTCGATCGTGTCCAACAGATCGGCCATCGCCGCATCGCCACCGGCCTCCGCCAGGGCGACCACGAGCAGTGCGGCGCGGCCGGTCGGCACGCGCCGCCACCTGGCCGCGAAGAAGTCCTGGACGCGCAGGTGCACCCGCTCCCCTGCGGCCCGGGCCACCTCGAGTCCGATGTGGGTCGGATCGGTGGCCAGGTCCCACAGGGCCTCGCCCCAGAGTTGCACGAACCACGGGTACCCCCCGGACGCGTCGTGCAGCGCGTCGAGGACCAGGTCGTCGACCGCTGCCCCGGCGACACGGGCGAAGGGTCGCCGCACCGCGTCGGCCGTGCCGGCCCGGTCCAACAACCCGAGGTCGATCCGGGCCAGGCGTTCCGTGTAGGTCTGGCCTTCGTCGAAGAGGTTCTCGGCCGCGGTCGGCAGGCCCGACAGCAGCAGGCCGAGGGGGCGGTCCTCCTGCGCCGCCCGGTGCGCGGCCCGCAACAGCGGCTTGAGCAGCACGTCACCGGCTTCATGGACCTCGTCGACGGTCACCAGCACGCCACGCGACGCACGCTGGGCGAGGAGCGCGATGTCGGCGATCAGGGACTCGAAGGTCGCCGCCGGGGTCCCCCGGCCGCGCAACTCGGCCCCGTCGCCGACGACCCGGATCGCGCTCAGGGTCCGCTCGACCTCCGCGTCACGTCGGTCGACCAACGCGGCCGCATCGCGCAGCAGGACCTCGCGGACGACCTCGAGTCCGTGGTCATCCCGATCCGCTTCGAGGTGGATCGTCAGGATCCCACGCTCCGCCGCCTGCTGCCGCACGTAGGCCAGCAGGGCCGTCTTGCCCACCCCGCGGACACCGCGGTAGAGCACGAACTCCGGCGCCACACCCGCCGCCAACTGTTCCACGATGATCTTCGCGCGCCGCAGCGCGGGTTCACGGCCACCGAAGTCCGGAGGGATACGTCCCATACCCGGACGGAACGGGTTCGCGGCGGGCTCGAGCGCCCCCGGTCCGGGGTCGTCCTCCTCGAACGGGTTGACCATGGCGGATCCGTCCTGGAGGGGCGACGGGACGGCTCCGGCACGACCATCCCAGGCAGAGAGTATAGCTGAACCTAGAAGAACTAGCGGGAGCGAGGACGCCGCCGCACCGCCGCGCGGATCAGGTGTCGGACACCTGCGCGCGCAGCGCGTCGAGCCACCGCTGCACGCTGCGGGTGTCCTCCCACGTCACGCTCGGTGACTGCTCCCGGCCCTCCGCCAGACACCGGTGCACCTCCCGGACCTCGTAGCGGTACCCGAGGTCGGCCCCCGCCACCTCGATGTCCTCGACGACCACGCCGTCCACGCGGTGGGTCAGCCGGGCCGTGTTCTGGAAGGGGTGGTGCAGCGCCAGGCTGCCGTCCGGCCCCCCGATGGTGGCCTCGACCCCGTGGTCGGAGATGAACGAGCTCGACCACGACGACAGGGCCGCGGGGTGGCGCATCGCCACCGCCAGTTGCGCATCGACCCCCGTGCTGGCGAGCGTGCCCAGTGCGCGCGCCTCGAGCGGCTCGCCGAGCAGCGCGATCGCCAGGGTGAGGGGGTAGATCCCGACATCCAACAGCGAGCCACCCCCGAGGTCCGGCGCGAACCATCGGCGGGCGGGATCGACCTCGAGGGAGATCCCGAAGTGGGCCGTCAGCGTGGTCGGCGGACCGATCGCCCCCGCCGCGATCCGTTGCTCCACCGCCAGGAAGCCGGGCTGCAGGCGCATCCACATCGCCTCCATGACGAACACACCGTGCGCGGCCGCGGCCTCCAGGATCCCCTCCGCCCGTGCGAGGTCGAGGGCGAATGGCTTCTCGACGAGCACCGGCACGCCCGCCTCGATACACGCCATGGCATCGAGGTGGTGCCGGTCGTTGGTCGTGGCGACGTAGACGACGTCCACGTCATCACCCTCGAGCACGTCGTGGTGACGGCCGTGGTGGCGCGGGATGCCGTGGGTCCGCGCGAACGACGCCGCCCGTTCGGTGTCTCCTGAACCCACCGCCACGACACTGCCACCTTCCGCGACGATGGCGGGTACGAAGGCGGCCGCGATCCCACCGGTCCCCATGATCGCCCAGCGCAGGCCCATCCCGATCTCCTCGTTCGCCACCGCGGACGCCACCCCTACCACACCATCCGCATCGCGGCGCGCCTACGCTGCCGCCAACGACAGACCGACGACACAGACCGACGACCAAGGGAGATGAACCGTGCGCATCGGCATCCTGACCGGCGGGGGCGACGTCCCCGGGCTCAACCCCTGCATCAAGGCCGTCGTGGAACGGGTCATCTATGACGGTCACGAGGTCGTGGGGATCCGGCGCGGCTGGGGCGGCCTGCTGGAGCTCAACCCGGACGATCCGACGACGCATGCCGAGTGCGTCGTCTCGCTCGATCGGAACGCGGTGCGCACGATCGACCGGACGGGCGGCACCTTCCTGCACACCTCACGGACCAACCCGGGACGCGTCCGGACGATGGAGGTCCCACGCTTCCTGGCGGATCGCGCCACCGGCGACGGACCCCACGACTTCACCGACCATGTCCTGTCCAACCTCGACCACCTCGAGGTGGATGCCCTGATCCCGATCGGCGGGGACGACACGCTGTCCTACGCGCTGCGCCTGCATCAGGAGGGCTTCCCGGTCGTCGCGATCCCGAAGACCATGGACAACGACGTCCATGGCACCGACTACTGCATCGGGTTCTCGACGGCGGTCACCCGCAGTGTGCAGTTCATCCACCAGCTACGGACCTCGACCGGCTCGCACGAGCGGCTCGCGGTGATCGAGCTGTTCGGGCGCTACTCGGGCGAGACCTCGCTGATCAGCGCCTACCTCGCCAGCGTCGACCGCGCCATCATCTCCGAGGTCCCCTTCGACGCGGAACGGCTGGGCGCACTGCTGATGGAGGACAAGCGGCGCAACCCGTCGCACTACGCCATGGTGACCATCTCCGAGGGCGCGACCATGCTCGACGGCGACGTGCACCTGTCAGGCGAGGCGGATGCCTACGGTCACCGCAAGCTCGGCGGTATCGGTGAGTCGACCTCGGCCGCGCTGAAGCAACTCACCGGCCAGGACATCATCAGCCAGAGCCTCGGCTACCTGATGCGCTCCGGCAACCCCGATTCGCTCGACCTGATGGTCGCGACCAACTACGCCGTGATGGCGGCCGACCTCGCGGTCGGGGGGGGCAAGGGCCGCCTGGTCGCCCTGCGCAACGGCACCTATACCAACGTGCCGGTCTCGGTCACCGGGGAGGGCGCCAAGCGGGTCGACGTCGACGCGCTCTACGACGTGGAGGCCTACCGGCCCAAGGTCCGTGAGGTCGCCGGCAAGCCGATGTTCCTGTACTGATCCCGCGCCGGACGTCAGTAGTAGTACCGGCGTGGCCCGATGCTGCGATCGAGCGCGCCCAGGACGATGAGGATCGCCCCGATGGCGATGAGGATCCACCCGATGGTGGACAGGATGCCGGTGCCGAGCAGCAGCACGTCGAGCAGCAGCAGGATGATCCCGAGGGCGAGCATGCGCGTTCCTTCGGTCGGGGTTGGTCGTGGCCACGGGCACGCGGACGTGCCGGATGGCCATCCGGTTGGACCTAGCATCGCGCAGCTGCCCACGGTGCGGCGTCCCGGTACCCCGCCGTTCGGCCGGCAACCTTGGTCGGTTCTCCTGGACGGGGATCGCGACGGGACGGATCGCGAGCCGGTGCCCGACCGGAGCCGCCCGATCACCCCTGCGCTCGCGAGCCACGCGGGACCCGCCCCTATGCTGGCGCTTGCGCAGCATGCCCTCACCCCCCGCTCTGCAGGAGACCCCATGAGCCGTGGCGACACCGACACCCGGCCCGGCTGGTTGGATGAGGACTCGCTGGAGGCGGTCCGCGGACAGGTCCCGATGGTCTACATCGAGGCCGTTCCCGTCCGCGTCGACCACCTCGGCCGCATCACCCGTGTCGGCCTGCTCCTCCGCGCGCAGGCCGACGGTTCGATCTCGCGCGCGGTGGTCTCCGGGCGCATCCTCTACAACGAGTCGGTCCGCGACGCGCTGTGGCGCCACCTGTCGAAGGACCTCGGCACGGAGGCGGCTCCCCAACTGCCCCCGGGTGTCGCTCCCTTCACCGTGGCCGAGTACTTCCCGGATCCGGAAGCCTCCGCGTTCCACGACCCGCGGCAGCACGCCGTGGCACTCGGGTTCGTCGTCCCGTGCGACGGTGAGTGCCGCCCCGCCCAGGATGCCCTGGACCTCGCCTGGCTGTCACCGGCGGAAGCGGTCAGCCCGACGATCGCCAGTGAGCTCTCTGCGGGTCACGGCCGACTGGTCCGGCGCGCGCTGGCCTACTGCGGGCAGCTGCCCTGACGCGTCAGGACAGCCGCTCGACGATCCGCTCCGCGACCGCCGCGCCTCCCACCTCGCTGAACAGGATCGAGTAGTGGTTCACGTCGGCGACCCGGCGCGCATCGACGTGGGGCAGGTCCGCGACGATGTCGTCGACCAGCTCAGGTGGGTACAGCCCCGGGGCCTGATCGAGCAGTCCACGTGGCGCCCACAGCAGCGTCGTCGGCACCTCCACCCGCGTGATCGCGGTCCTCGCCTCGTCGTCGACGAGCAGGCTGCGACCATCCTCCAACACCGCGCCCTTGTCCACCGGTGACCGCCAGACCGCACCGTCCGCGACGAGGTCGTAGCGCACGTACGCCTCGGCCACGTCCGTGAAGTACCGGCCACCGACCGCAGGATGCTCGCGCCAGAGCGCCACGTAGTCCTCCGGGGATGCGAAGGTCCGCTCCAGACGATCGAGTGCCGGTCCGATCACCGAACGGACCACCGCTTCGATGTCCGCATCAGGGGGGAGGTCGACTGGCACCGGCAGCGCCCCGTCCACCAGGACGAGCCCGCTGACCCGCTCCGGCACCGACGCGGCCGCGGACGCGACCACGAAAGCGCCCATCGAGTGACCAACGAACACCGCCGCCTCGACCTCGAGGTGGTCGAGGACGGCCATGAGGTCGCGCGCATGGGCGGTGACCCCGTACGGCCCGGGCAGCCCCGCCGAGCCGCCGCGGCCGCGGTGGTCGACGGCGTACAGCGACACGTCAGCATCACGGAGCTGTGCCGCCACCTCACCGAAAGCCCGGTGGTTGGCCGTGATGCCGTGGCTGGCGACGACCACCCGTGACCCGCTCCCCCACCGTGCGACGGTCAGCGCGCCACCATCGACGGGGACAGCCAGCTTCGTCGGTTCGATCCAGGTCATCAGCGATCCTCGTGACGGGTCGGGGTTCAGTCGAGCACGACGTCGAGCTGGCCGCGCAGGACCTTCTTGTCGAGCTTGCCGACCGATGTCTTCGGGATCTCCGTGACGATCTCGACGGCGTCGGGGAGCCACCACTTGGGGACCCGTTGCTCCAGGAAGTCGCGCAGGTCGTCGATCGTCGGTGGGGCCTGCGGATCCTCGGCGACGATGACGGCGAGTGGTCGTTCGTCCCACCGCTTCGACGGCACGCCAACCACGGCGGCGTCGGCCACCGCGGGGTGGGCGAGCAGGTGCCCCTCGAGCTCGACCGAGCTGATCCACTCCCCACCCGACTTCACGAGGTCCTTGGCCCGATCGACGATCCGGAACTCGCCGTCGGGTTCCATGAAGGCCATGTCCCCGGTCCGCAGCCATCCGTCGTTGAAGCGATCCGCCGCATCGACGCCGTAGTACCCCGACGCGATCCAGGGTCCGCGGACCTCCAGTTCGCCGACGGAGGCGCCATCCGTCGGAAGCGGCTGTCCGTCATCGCTGGTGACCCGTGCCTCCAGCCCCGCGAAGATCGTCCCGGTGCGCTCCCGGACATCCAGCAGCTGGTCGCGGGACAGGCCCCGGTGTCGGCGGCGGGGGCGCGACGCGCAGGCCAGCGGTCCCGTCTCGGTCATCCCCCAGACCTGCAGGTACTCGATCCCGAGGTCGTCGTAGGCCTCGATCAGCGCCCGGGGTGATGCCGCACCACCGACGAACACCAGCCGGAGCGGATCGACATCCACCTCGCCGGCCTGTAGGGCAGGCAGCAGCGACTTCCAGATCGTCGGCACCCCCGCCGACAACGTGACCCGGTTGCGCCCGATCACCGCTCCCAGGTTCTCCGCGGAACTGTCGGCGCCGTGGAAGACCAGCTCCGCACCGGTCAGCGGCGCCGCGTACGGCAGCCCCCACGCGAAGGCGTGGAACATCGGGACCACCGGGAACACGACATCGGACTCGCCGAGGCCGATGTGGTCCGCCATGCACGCGGCCAGGGAGTGCAGCGTCATCCCGCGGTGGGAGTACAGCACCCCCTTCGGGTCCCCCGTCGTCCCGGAGGTGTAGCAGAGCCCGAAGGCCTGGTCCTCGTCGATCGGCGGCAGGTCCTCGAGCGGCGCCGCCCCCGCAACCAGGGCATCGTGATCGAGCACGTCCGGACGCACGCCGTCCGGGCCGTCGCCCATGCGCACGATCGACTCGACGGTCGTGAGCTTGGGAGCGAACCTCGCCACCTGTTCCATGAGCCCACCGTCGGCGAACAGCACGCGATCCTCCGCGTGGTTGGCGATCCAGGCGATCTGTTCGTCCAGGAGCCGGACGTTGAGCGTGTGTAGCACGGCTCCCACCAGCGGGACCGCGTAGTACAGCTCGAAGTGCCGGATCGAGTTGAACCCGAACGTGGCGACCCGGTCGCCGGGGCGGACCCCCAGCTCGTCGGTCAGGACCCGTGCGAGTCGCAGGATCCGGTCCGCCACCTCGCCGTAGGTGCTCGTCCCCTCGTGGTCGACCAGGCGCCCATCGGCGTACACGGTGCGGAACCGGTCGAAGATCAACCCGATCGTCAGCGGCGTCGGTTGCATCAGCCCAGGGATCATCGGGTGCCTCCACGTGCGGTCAGCGCGATCACGAGCAGCGCCGCGTCCATCGGGGTGCGCGGGTCCAACCCGGTCAGCTCCCGGACCCGACGGAGGCGGTAGGCGACGGTGTTGGCGTGGACGACCTCGTGGGTCGCGGTCTCCGGGACGGACCCACAGGCGAGGTAGGTCCGCAGGGTCACCGCGAAGATCCCATCGGGGTCCTGGGCCTCCAGCGGATCGAGCACCCGCGCGGCCAGCTCCCCGGCCACCCGTGGCGATGCCGCCAACAGCTGCTCCAGCAGCAGGTCATCGGGGCCGAAGGTTCCCTCCAGATGTCCGGCGCGTGCTGCGGCCGCGAGGACGGCCTCGACGTGTCGGACCTCCGCGCTCAGCTCGGGACCCGGCGCGACCGCCCGTCCGAACGTGGTCAGCGGTGCGTGCGCGGTCTTGGCCAGCTCGGCCGGGTCGGACCCGTCGTCCGGAAGCAGGGCCAGGACCCGATCGCCCCGGCGGCTCGCCAGCGTGTCCGACGGCGCGTTCTGGAGCAGCAGATCGATGCGGACGAGCACGTCCGACCCGGACAGCAGCACGGGCCGGTAGCTCGGTGCCAGTTGGATCGAGTACCGCGCTGCGACCGCCGCCACCTCGCCCCAGTCACCGGCCTCGAGCAGCGCATCGACGATCGCCGAGCGTCGGGCGTCCAACCGCCGGAGGTGTTCGTGCGAGGCATCGAGGTAGCCCTCAGCGAACGAGGACGACGCCCGATCCATGTAGTCGATCCACCCCGCGGCGAGTTGCGCGAGCGAGCTCTCCTCCCCCGGCTGGACCGCATCGATGACCGCCTGCCACGTCTCACGTCCCGCCAGCCGGAAGGCGTGCAGGGCGGAGTCCAAGGAGATCCCCATCTCCAGGCGACGCCGGCCAGCCCGCGCCAGGTCGGACAGATCGACCTTCGAGGTGTCCCGCCCCGCGCTGACGCGTCCGAAGTACTCCTCGATGAACCGGCGGGAGGTGCGCAGGACCTCGCGTTCCAGCTGTTCGGCACTGAGGCGCGAGTACTCGGTGATCTGCTGCTGGTAGGTCGCACCCATCTCCGGCAGCAGTTCGGGCACCGCATCCAGCACCCGTTGGGCGATGGCGCGTTGGGCCGCGCCGATGTCGGGACCGTCCGGGCTCACGGCTCGCTCCGACGCAGTCCCAGGCGGTCCGGCAGGCTGGCCAGACCTCCGGGCGCGAACATCACGAGGATCACGAACAGCACCGCGAGGATGAACAGTGGTTCGGTCAGCGGTCCCTCGAGCCAGGCCGGCAGTGGGTCGAAGACCCCCGAGCGGGCGAGCCCCGGCAGCCGGAGCTGCAGGTATCCGAACACCAGCCCACCGAGCGCCGCTCCCCACAGCCGACCGAGCCCACCGAGCACGACCATGATGATCAGGTTCAGGGTGAACACCGAACTGGCGCTGCCCGGCGTCGCACCGCGGACCAGCAGCAGATAGACCGCCCCGCCACCGGCGGCCAGCACCGCGGACAACCCGAACGACAGCAACTTGAAGTGGAACGGGATGAGGCCGAGCAGTTCCACGCGGTCCTCGTTCTCGCGGATCGCCTGCCAGACGCGGCCCGCACGACTGGCGACCGCCTGGCGGCAGATCACGAAGGTGATCAGCGCGAAGGTGAGCGCCAGCCAGTAGACCCAGCGGGTGTTGACCACACCGGTGAACAGGTCCGGCACCTGCGCGCTCGACAGGGGCAGGCCCTCCTCACCACCGGAGATCCGCGCCGGATCGGCCTCGACGAACACGTGGAAGGCCTCGGCGAACGCCAGGGTGACCATCGCGAACGCGACGCCACGGACCCGCAGGGCGACCGAGCCGAAGACGAGGGCGACCACCAGCGTGATCACGAGTGCCAACGGCACGGCAGCGACGTACGACAGTGCGAACAGCCGCATCAACAGGTTCGTCCCGTACAGCCCCAGCGCGAAGTAGAAGGCGTGCCCGAGCGACAGCAGGCCGGTATAGCCGAGCAGCAGGTCGTAGCTCATGGCGACCCCGGCGAAGACCAGGCCGACCGCCAGGATCTGCAGGGTTCCGGGCGAGGACATCGGGCCGGTGAACACGCCCGGGATCGTGGCACCGACGAAGGGCACCGCGAAGAGCACCAGGCCGATGACACCCATGACGATCGGGGCGGTGCGACTGCGGCGGGGGGCCGGGATCGCTGCGGAGGGCGCGGTGGCTTCGGTGTGCTGGGTCACGGAGGCACTCATCGGGCGACCTCCCCCAGCAGCCCCTGCGGCCTGAGCAGCAGCGTCGCCGCCAGGAGCACGACCACCGTCAGGTCCCCCACCCCGGCGCCGGCGAAGAAGTTGACGAACTGCTGGGTGAGGCCCACGAGCACGGCGGACAAGGCGGTCCCTTCGACACTGCCCAGACCGCCGATGACCACGACGATGAAGGCGAAGATGAGGACGTTGAGGCCGAACTCGGGGGTGATCCCCGCGAAGAAGACCGCTCCCAGGACCCCACCGATCGCCGCCAACAGTCCGCCCAGTGCGAAGACCAGGGTGAAGCTCTTGGCGACGTCGATGCCCATGGCCTGGACCATCTGACGGTTCTCGACCCCCGCGCGGATGATCAGGCCGTGACGCGTCCGTCGCAGGAAGGTCAGCAATGCGACGAGCAGGACCACCGACACGGCGAGGATCAGCAACCGGCTGACCGGGATGCGTGCTCCGGCGATCACCACGACCTGCCCGAAGAGCTCCGGCAGTGGGAAGGTCCGAGGGTCGTAGCTGAACCACCCGCCGATCAGAGCGACCCCGGCCAGGCTGATGCCCAGCGTGATCAGGATCTGGGTCACGTGATCCCCGTAGAAGCGGCGCACGAACAGCCGCTCCGTCGCCCAGCCGACCGCCCAGCCCATCGCCGCAGCCACGAGCAGTGCCACCGCGAAGCGCAATCCGAGTGATCCGATGACGTCGAACCGGCTCATCACCCACCAGGTGGCGTAACTCCCGACGGTGAAGAACAGCCCGTGGGCGAGGTTCAGCACGTCCATGAGACCGAAGATCAGCGACAGCCCGCTGGCGATGAGGAAGTACACCCCGGCCAACCCCAGCCCGGTCACGGACAGCAGGACGAAGACCTGCAGGCTCATGCCGACCCCTCCTCGTCGGCGGACCGTGATCGGCCCACCCCCAACAGCGACTGCTTCAGGGCTGGATCCCCGAGCAACTGCTCCATCGGTCCCCGCCAGGCGACCTGGCCCTCGTCGATCACGATGGCATCGGTGGCAAGTTCCTCCGCGACACGCAGGTTCTGTTCGACGAGCAGCACCGTCGAGTCCTCGGTGGCACGTGCCAGGGCGGCGACGACCTCGGTGATGATGATCGGAGCCAGCCCCTTGGTCGGTTCGTCGATCAGCATGAGCTTCGAGGGGTGCAGCAAAGCCCGCCCGAGTGCGAGCATCTGCTGCTGCCCACCCGACAACGATCCCGCCTTCTGTGCCGCCCGCGCCTTGAGTTCGGGGAAGAGGTCGTGGACCATCGGGAGGCGATCGGTCGATCCCGGCCACTGCATCGCCAGTCGCAGGTTCTCCTCGACGCTCAACTGGGTGAACACCTCGCGATCCTCGGGCACGTAGGACAGACCCCGTTGGACGCGGTGGTGGGTGGGCAGATCCGCGAGGTCATCGCCGTCCAGTTCGACCAGACCGGCGGCGGGCAACAGGCCCAGCAGGGCCAGCAGGGTGGTGGTCTTGCCGACGCCGTTGCGCCCGAGCAGTGCGGTCACCTGGTTGGGCGCCACCTCGAAGTCCAACCCGTGCAGGATGTGCGCCTCGCCTCGGTGGACGTGCAGATCACGCACGCGCAGCAGGGAGGCCGTCTGCGCAGGTGCCTGGCCACCACCGTGGTGGTCGTGGCCCTGCACCGACCGGTCCGACATCATCTGCAGCTCCTCTGGTGCCCTCAGGCGGCTTCGCCGAGGTAGGCGGACTGGACCGTCGGATCCGCCATCACGGCGGCAGGTGACCCGACGGTCAGCAGGCCACCGTTGTGGAGGACGGCGATCCGGTCCGACACATCGACCACCAGCTCCATGCGGTGCTCGACCATGACCACCGTCCTGCCCCGCGCGTTCACATCCTTGATGACCCGGACGAGTGGTTCGACCTCCTCGACACTGACGCCGGCGGTCGGTTCGTCGAGCAGCAGGACCTGGGGCGCGGAGCACAGCAGCAGCGCGATCTCCAGCTTGCGCTTGTCTCCGTGCGACAGGTCCGCGACCGGATCGTGTGCCCGTTCGGTGAGCCCGACCTCGGTGAGTGCCTCCAGCCCCGCCTGGGTGGCCGCGTCCTCCCACCGCGGCCGGGAGAACAACGACAGACTGCGCCCGCGGGCGGCCTGGGCCGCCAGGCGTGCGTTCTCCACGACCGACAGCCCCAGGAACAGGCTCGATGTCTGGAAGGTCCGGCCGAGCCCGCGCCGGACCCGCGCCGCCGGGCGCAGCCGGGTGACGTCCTCACCCTGGAGCTCGACCCGACCGGATCGGGCCACGTTCACCCCCGACACCACGTTGAGCAGGCTCGTCTTGCCCGCGCCGTTCGGTCCGATCACCGACAGGAACTCGCCCTGCCGCACCTCGAGGGAGATGTCGGACAGGATCGTGAAGCCCCCGACCCCCCACCCGAGGTCCCGTGTGGCCAGCACGACGGGACGATCCCCGGGCGGGTCGTCGCAGGGCGGATCGAGGGCGTCCACGGCGTTGCTCCTGTGTGCGGATCATCGGACGGAACGGGGTCCGGACCGGGTCACTCGGCCTCGGGCGGTGCCGTGAGCTCCGGGTCCAGGACCTCCACCGTCTCGACCTCGATGTTGGCGGGGTCATCGTCGATGTTGAGCATCGACGCGGTGAACATCGGCTGGAGCATCGCGTGATCGCTGGCACGGATGGTCGTCGCGCCCTTCGGCCCGTCGAACGACCACCCTTCGAGCGCACCGATCATGCCATCGACGTCGTCCGGACCCGCTTCGGTGAGGGCACGCACGATCATCTGGGCGGCGACGAACCCATCGGGTGTGAACAGATCGACGCTGTCTCCCACCGACTCGACCATGAGGTCGTTGATGTCGTTGTCCGGCGCCGTCGAGTAGTAGTGGCTGAGGAACAGGATGTCGGGTCCGGCGGCGCCGTAGAGCGGCCAGGTCGCAACGTCACCGAGTCCGGTGGTCACGGTGTAGTTCTCGAAGACGCCCTGTTGCTCCATCGTCTCCCACATCCCCGGGGTCGAGTCGCCGGCCCAGGCAACGAACACGAGGTCGGGATCGATGTCCGACACCTGCTGGACGAACGGGGTGAACTCGGTGGCCGACAGGGGCACCTCGACCGCTTCGACGGTCGCGCCCTCGGCCCCGAGGACCGATTCGACCGCGGCGATGTTGGCCGCACCGAACTCGGTGTCCTGGACGAAGGCCAGGACCGTGGAGCCGTCGATGTCATCGACGAGGCTCGCCGCGGCGGCGACGTCCTGGTAGCTCTGCCGCCCGGACCGGAACGTGTAGTCGTTGATCCCGGTGATCGCGTCGGTCGCAGCGGGTCCGGAGATGAACAGGATCTGGTTCTCCTCCGCGAACGGCGCCATCTGCACGGCGACGCCGGAGGACACCGAGCCGGCGAGGATCGTGATGCCCTGCCCCACCAGGTCGACGGCCGCCGAGATGGCCTGATCGGGCTCACCACCGTCGTCGACGATCTCGAACTCGATCGGTCGCCCGTCGACGGCACCCGTGCCGTCGGTGGCGTGGTCGAGACCCGCCGCGAGCCCATCGAGGTAGGCGTTGCCGTAGGTCCCGAGGAACCCCGAGGTGGAGGTCACGATCCCGACGCGGATCGGCTCACCGTCTGCCTCCGGCTGTGCATCCGGTTCGTCGTCGGGCTCCGGGTCCTCGGTGTCGTCGCTGTCGTCGCTGTCGTCGGTGTCGACGACATCGTCGTCGGCGGCGGTCTCGGTCTCCGTGTCGCCGGAACACGCGCTGAGCACCAGGGCTGCAGCACCTGCGGCGGCAAGGATGGCACGAACGCGTACGCGAGCCATGCTCGTCTCCTCTCCCAGGGATGCGCCCGGTCTCCCCCGGGCACCTATCTGCACCCTAGGTTGGGCTCCCGACAACGCGCTGTCCAGGTTATGGTCGGATTTCCCGATTCGGCCCGTATCAGATTGTGGAAACCACAACCTCGGTCGTCAGAACCTCGGTAGCTAGCCCGCTGGACCGTGCGGCGAGACCCGCGCCCTCGTCCACCCGGACGGTCGTTGACGGCCGCGCACGCAGCGCGGTCCCCTAAGGTTGCTCCCCACCGATCGAAGGGACAGCCACCATGGGTTTGAACATCAAGGACCTCGCGATCAGCAGCCCGGACATCGACCACCTGGGCCGGATGGACGATCGCTTCGCACAGGACAAGGGCAACGACGTCCCGCGGCTGCACGTCACCGGCGTGCCGGACGGCGCGACCGAACTGGCCATCATCTGCCATGACCCGGATGCACCGCTGCCCGACGGATTCACCCACTGGACCCTCTACGGCATCCCGGCCGGGATCAACGACATCGGTCCGGACGCGGACTCGACCTTCCGCCCCGGCCCCACCGACTTCGGGAAGACCGGCTACGGCGGCCCGCGTCCGCCGGCGGGGCATGGCACCCACCACTACTACTTCTGGGTCTACGCACTGTCGCGGCCGGTCGAGGGCACGCCGTCGCGCCGCGAGTTCATCGACACCTACGCCGATGCGGTCATCGAGCAGAACCGCCTGATCGGGACCTACTCCAACTGATGCCACGCATCGACATGCGCGAGGTCTCCCCCGCGGGTCATGAGCTCAGCCGCGCAACGGTCGAGGGACTCGCGGGCGAGGCCTCGCTGCGTGACATCATCCGGACCCGCATCGACACCGAGGTCGCGGCCTACAACCGGGACCCGGGGGCCGTCTACGTGGGGATGGTGCAGCCCGAGGATGCGGTCCGGTACAGCGACGGTTTCCGCATGCGGACCCCGCGGCGCCTGGACGGTGCGCAGTTGCTCACCGCCGTCGAGGAGGCCGTCAGCGCCGGCGTGGTGCACTTCGTCGTCGGCGAGCTATCGGTCGACGGCAGCGGGGACGGCCTGGACACGATCGTCGACGTCGCAGCGACGCCGTCGATCTCGACCGTCATGCAGCGGCCGATCGTGGCGCGGGCCCCCGGCGCCTGAACCGTCGCCGCGCGGGTCCTGCCGATCAGCGCACGCCACTGGATCGACGGTGGAGCTGCCGGACCGAAGCCGCGAGCTCCGACACCGGGCCATCGACCTCCGCGCCGGGCACGATCTGCCGGATCGGTAGGGGCGCCACCGGACCGGGAGGCAGGCCCATCTCCTCACGCCACGCCACGAGCTGCTGCGAGGAGGTGGCGTACACGATACGTCCGAGCCCGACCCATCCATGGGCGGCCGCACACATCGGGCAGTGTTCCCCCGAGGTGTAGACGGTCGAGGTCGCGCGCTCGTCGGGCGACAGGTGCGCCGCGGCCCACCGGGCGATGGCGAACTCCGGATGCTGCGTCCGGTCACCCCCGGCCACGTGGTTGTGGTCCTCGAACCGCACCTGACCGACCGCGTCCACCAGGACCGATCCGAACGGTTCATCGCCGGCGTCGACCGCGTCGGTCGCCAACTCGACGCACCGACGCAGGTGGACCAGATCGGTCTCGGTCACCGCCACGGTGCACCCGCCTTCCGGCGCATCGCCATCAGGTCGCGGCGAGCGCACGGTCGAAGGCCTGCAGGGCACCGTCGACCTGGCGCTCGCTGATCACCAGCGGTGGGATCCACCGCAGGGTCGATCCGAACGGTCCACAGGACATCAGTACGATCCGCTCCTCGCGGAGCAGGTGACGCAGGACGGCCGCGGCGCGCGGCGCGTCCGGGTTCCCGTCGCCATCCACGATCTCGCTGGCCAGCATCAGCCCCAGACCACGGTTCTCCGCCACCACCTCGGGGTACCTGGACCGGACGTCCTCCAACCCGTCGAGGAACCGCTTCCCCATGGATCGTGCGTGGTCGAGGAACCCGGGTTCGGTCATGACGTCGATGGTCGCCAACGCGGCCGCGCAGCCCATGGGGTTCCCGCCGTACGTGCCACCGTGCGATCCGACGGGCCAGCGGTCCATCAGTTCGGCCGACGCGCCGATCGCCGACAGCGGGAACCCGGACGCGATGCCCTTGGCCATGACCAGTATGTCGGGGCGCAGATCGTGGTGATCGACGGTGAACAGTTCACCGGTCCGACCGAAGCCGGACTGCACCTCGTCGGCGATGAACAGCATGCCGTTGGCACGGCACCGCTCGGCGATGCCCTGGATGAAGGCACGCGGTGCGGGGACGTAGCCACCTTCGCCGAGCACGGGCTCCAGGATCACCGACCCGATCTCCGCCGGGGAGGTCTGCGTCGTCAGGAGCAGGTCGAACTCGCGCAGGCAGCGTGCGACCGCGGTGCCCTCGTCCTCACCGGTGAGGAACGTGTATGGGAACGGCGCCACGAAGATCCCGGACGGCAGCGGGGAATGGCCGACGCGGTACCCCGACTTGGACGTGGTCATCGCCATCGTCAGGTGCGTGCGACCGTGGAAGGACCCCTGGAACACGATGGTCCCGGGCTTGCCGCTCGCCTGCTTGGCCAACTTGATGGCAGCCTCGGTCGCCTCCGCCCCGGAGTTGCCGAAGAAGAAGCGCTCGATCCCGTCGGGCGTGATCCCGGCCAGCCGGGTCGCCAGCCGTTCGAGCAGATCGTGGCGGTAGCAGTTCACCTGCGCATGCAGGAACCGCCCGGCCTGCTCGCGGATCGCGGCGACGACCGCCGGATGACAGTGCCCGGTGTTGACCACACCGATGCCGCTCGACAGATCGAGGTGCTCGATGCCGTCGGTGGTGGTGATGACCGCCCCGGACCCATGGCTGACCTGCAGGTCGGTGAGTTCGAACCAGACATCCGCGAGGTGCGAGTCCATCGGGCGTCCTCCTGTGCTGGTCCCCGCGGGCACGCGCTGGGGCTGTCGGGAGCCAACCACGGCCGCTCCCCCGGGACATCGTGCGAGTGGCCAGCGTGGGTCGGTCGGCCCTGGCCAGGCGGCCTACCCGCGCAGACGTCAGCCCGCGGTCCACCCCCCATCGGGGCGCTCGAACCACACGTGGACCTGCCCGGTGCCGGTGGCGTTCTCGTAGTCGGAGTACAGCTCGCCGCGGGCGACGCAGTCCCGGCCACCGACCGCGCCGATCATGGCGAGGAAGTGCCCGAAGCCGCCCTCGGGCGCGTGCTGGTGGTAGTCGTCCATCTCATCGATGATCCGGGCATGGTCCCCGGCCTGCATCCACGCGAGCCGCGCTTCATCCGCGTCCCGCGCCTCCGGGGTGACGATGTGGACGGGATCGGACGCCTCGTGCTGATCGATGACCTTCAACCGGTGGAAGGTGTGGCTCATGCCACCGCTGGCCAGGATCACCACCCGCCGGTCCGACGCCTCGACGGCGTTGCCGATGGCCCGTCCAAGGGTCAGGAAGTCGTCGTCCTCACCGGTCTGCACGATGGACACGGACACGAACCGCTCGTCCTTCTGCAGGTAGTGCACCAGGTTGACCGTCGCGTAGTAGACGGGCAGGTACTCGTCGTCCTCGGCGTGGGTCGGGGTGCCCAGTGCGTTGCCGTGCTTGGCGATGAGGCGTGCCAGCTCCGGGTCACCGTCGTAGCGGTAGGGGATCTGCTTCATCCCGCGCGGCAGCTCGGACGACGTCATCTTCCCGTCCCGATGCGCGTGTGCCGAGACGACGTGCTCCACCGTGGTGAACCAGTGAGTGTCGAGGATGATGACCGTGTCCGGCTGCAGCCGGTCCAGCACCTCGGAGCGCAGGCGATGGTGGCCGGGGACCAACGAGATCTCCTTGCCCTCGTTGAGCTCCCGACGGGTCGCCTCGTCGAACATGATGGTGGGCACGTGCGAGACGAGCCCGACACCGACGATCTCTCCCATGACTACAGCCTTTGCTCGTGAGGTGGATCAGTGCTCGTAGCGCTCGATGGTCGTGCCGCCGGCGAACGTGGCGCCGACCTGGCGGTAGTAGCCGCCGATGATCTCGCGCGGCACCAGGCGGTCGAACTCCTCGGTGGGTGAGCTGAACAGCTCGAGGTCGGCATCGCCGGTGTACACCGGGCCGGCCTCCCCGTCGACGGTCTTCATCGCGACCAGTTCGTCGAGCGCCGGGGGTCCGTCCGGCTCGATGGCCGGGACGAACCGGGAGTGGTACATCGCGTGGCTGTTGACGAACCCACCGGTCTCCGAGGTCCCGGTGATCGTGAACGTCGCCTGCGCCAGCCGTCGGTCGTAGGCGGCCAGGGTCGCGCCGAAGCGCCCGCCGGGTTCCAGCCGGGGACCGGCCTTGCCGTAGGCGACCGGACGGGTCTGATGGATCGACCCGAGCTTCTTCGGGTAGCCCTGGTAGTGCCCGCGCACCATCGCGTAGTCCTTGTCGACCCAGATGTACGCGCAGCGCGAGACATGCTCGCCCCGGTAGCGCCCCCGGATCACGAAGAACACCTCCTTGTACTGCGCCCGGACCGGGTCGAGCAGCTCCTCGCGCGAGTCCCCGCACGACTGCCAGTCGGCCCAGACCAGTGCGACGGCACCGGGGTCCTCCGCGGGCTCCAGCGCGTCGGGCAGCAACTCGATCACACGATCGGGGTCGGTGCGGTACTCGATGGTCAGCAGGTCGCCGGAGTAGTGCCACGGCGGAGGTGGCAGGACCGATGCCCGGCCCGAGGGCGTGCGTGGGAACGTGAAGCCTGCGAGCTCTGGCACCTCGATGTCCTGCCTGCCGGGGACCGGTTGCTACGGAACGTTCGGCCCCGAACGATAGTCCCTCCGGGCGGAGCGCGCGAGCCCTCTCCGCCCCCCGACGTCCGCTACCGTTCGGCACCGAACGAACGGTGAGGAGTCAACGATGGAGACCCGCAGGATCCTGCTCGACGGCGTGGTGACGACCGTGCAGCGCGACGGCGACGACCTGGTCGCCGGCGATGGTCGCCGGGTCGTGATCCCCGATGCCATCCACCTGCCACCGGTCGTGCCGTCCAAGATCCTGTGTGTCCACCTCAACTACGTGTCCCGGGTCGAGGAGTTCGGGACCACGCTGCCCGCAGCACCGACGTTCTTCCACAAGCCGGTCAGCGCCCTCAACGCCCACGAGGGCCACGTCGTACGGCCCGAACGCTGCACGTGGCTGAACTACGAGGGCGAGATCGCGATCGTGATCGGCCGGACCACCCGCAATGTCTCGCAGGGCCAGGCGTGGGACCACATCGCGGGCTACACGGTCGCCAACGACTACGGCCTGCACGACTTCCGCGACACCGACGCCGGATCGATGCTGCGCGTCAAGGGATCGGACACGCTGTGCCCACTCGGACCCGGGCTCGTCTCCGCGGCGACCTGGGACCCCCGCGACGGCATGCGGATCCGCACCCTGGTCAACGGCGAGGTCAAGCAGGACAGCACCACCGCGGAGATGACCTGGGACATGGCCTACCTGGTCGCGGACCTCGCCCGCACCATCACCCTGGAACCGGGTGACGTGATCCTGTCCGGCACCCCGGCCAATTCGCGGCCCGTCGGACCCGGCGACATCGTCGAGGTGGAGGTCGAGGGCCTCGGCACCCTGCGCAACACCATCGTCACCGGCCCGACCGCGATCCGCGACGACGTCGGCGCCCAGCCGACCGAGTCCGAGGAGGTCCGGTCGACCGCACTCGGCGGCGATTGGGAGTTCCGCGGCATCCGCACACCAGAGCGTTGATCGGCCGGCGAGCGGCTCACCACCTCGATCTCGACCTCGCACCCTCGTAATGGACGTAAGTTTACATCCCATGTAACGTTACGTCAGTTACGGAGCTGCCTGTTGTGCCCCCGGAGGCCACCATGCGTGAGGCCGCCAGCTCACCGTTCACCCCCGGCTACGGCATCCTGCCCCAGGTCTGGGCGGGACGCGAGCGGGAGTTCCGCGACTTCGACGAGGTCGTGGTGCCGCGCGTGCGCAACCGCACCTACGAGCAGGCCCGCGTCATCACGGGCAACCGCGGCGTCGGCAAGACCGTCTTCCTGGCGCAGCTCGCCGACGAGGCCGACGAGGCCGACGACCTCACGGTGCAGGTGACGGCGCGGACCGGCACCCACGTGGTCAGTGACGTGATCGCCGCGCTCGCACGGGTGCTGCATCGGACCTCCGCCGCCGCTGCCGTCACCGATGTCCTCGATGCCACCCTGCGCCGCAGCATCGGTCTGACGGTCTCCACGAGCGGCGTCCGGGTGGACCTCGGTGCGGCCCCGCCGGCGAAGGCGATGCCGAGCCTCGCTGAACCGCTCGCACGCCTGCTGGAGCGGGTCGCACGCGAGGCCGCCGACCGGAGCCGGATGCTGCTGGTCACCGTGGACGAGGCGCAGAACATCGACCCGGCCGCGCTGGAGGTGCTGTGCCACACCCTGGCCGATGTGCAGAACCGGCACGACCGGACGCGCGGACCCCGTGGCGAAGCGGTTCGCGCCTACCTGCCGCTCGGCGTGTACCTCGCGGGCCTGCCCTCGCTGCCGGACCGCATCCGCGCCTCTGGCTCCACCTTCTTCGAGCGTTCGCTGCCGCTCGACCTCGGCCTGCTCCGGCACCCCGACGTCCAGGCGGCGATCCGTGGGATGCTCGCCAACGTCGATGTCGGGATCGAACCCGAGGCGCTCGACCTGCTCGCGGAACACATCGGCGGGTACCCCTACTTCCTGCACCTGTACGGCAAGCACGCCTGGGCGGCGGGGTCCTCGGACGTCATCACCCTGGACGATGTCGAGGCGGCCGCCCATGAGGCGGCCATCGACCTCGCGCGCTTCTACGGAGAACGGGTACGGGGCCTCGGTGACCTGGCCTACGACTGGCTCGTCGCCGCCGCGCAGCTCCCGCCGACCGCACGGACGACCGGCAACGTCGCCGCGGCGCTCGGCCGCACCTCCCCGCAGCTCGGATCGACCGTCGACGCGCTGATCGGACGTGCCCTGATCCGCCACGAACCGGGACGTGGCCGGTTCTCGTTCGCCGTCCCCGGCCTGGAGCGCTACCTCGCCGACGGGTGACCCGTCAGGAGGTCGAGTCCTCGAGGATCTGCAGGGTCTTGAGGTCCGCGTGGAACTCCAGGGCGTAGTGGCCGCCCTCCCGTCCGATCCCGGAGATGCCGCACCCGCCGAACGGTGCGGTCAGGTCACGCACCAGGAACGTGTTGACCCAGACCGTCCCGGCGCGCACGGCGCGCCCCACCCGCTCCGCGCGCTCGCGTGACGTCGTGAAGACGATCCCCGACAGCCCGTAGGCGGTGGAGTTCGCCAGCGCGATCGCCTCGTCCTCGGACCGGAACGTCTGGAAGGTGACGACCGGTCCGAAGACCTCCTGCTGGACCACCTCGGCGTCGTTGGACGCTGGCTCGATCAGGGTCGGCTCGTACCACAGTCCGTCCCGTGATCCCCCGACCTCGGCGACCTGCCCGCCCCGCACGACCCGGTCGCCAGCGTCCCGGGCCCGCTGCACGAACCCGTCGACCCGGGCCAGATGCTCCGGGTGGATCAACGGCGAGATGGAGGTCGCCGGATCACGGCTGTCGCCCAGCACCTCGGCGTCGACGTGGCGGTGGAAACGCTCGAGGAAGTCGTCGCGCAGGGACTCGTGCACCAGCAGGCGGGTGCCGGCGAGGCAGACCTGCCCGCCGTCGTCGAACTGGCCGGCCGCCTTCTTCGCCGCCGCATCGAGGTCGGCGTCCTCGAACACGATGAGCGGGCCCTTGCCCCCGAGTTCCGCGGTGAACGGCACGATGTTGCGCGCGGCGGCCTGTCCGATGTGGCGGGCCGCTTCAGGCGAACCGGTGAAGGAGATGCGCGCCACCCGGGGGTCGCTGACGAGTGCGGCGCCGACCTCCTCACCGATGCCCTGCACGATGTTCAGGACCCCCGCCGGCAGGCCGGCGGCGTCCGCCAGGTCGCCCAGCAGGGACGCCGACAGTGGCGACCATTCGGCGGGCTTCAGGATCACCGGGTTGCCCGCCGCGAGCGCGGGCGCCAGCTTCCAGGTCGACAGCAGCCACGGCGCGTTCCACGGCGTGATGATCACGGCGGGGCCCGCCGGCATCCGCAGGACCCGGTTCTCGGTCCCCTTGGACGCCCAGACGCGCTCCTCGTGCTCGACCGCCAGATCGGCGTAGTTGCGGAGGTTGGCGGCTCCGCGGGCGATGACGCGCTTGCGCAGGCTCTCCAGCAGCATCCCCATGTCGGCGCACTCGACCTGCGCCAGGTCCTCGATGCGATCCTCGATGGCATCGGCCAGGCGGTGCAGGTGCGCTGCGCGCTCCTCCACCGTCAGCGCCGCCCAGGCGGGGAACGCCTCGACGGCTGCGCCGACGGCCGCCGCCGCTGTCTGCGCATCGCCGCGCGCCACGTCCGCGAGCTTCCATGACCAGCCGAGGGGTGAGCGATCCTCGAAGGTGCTGGGCGAGCCGACCCGCCGTCCGCCGATGTAGTGCTCGGTCGCGACCTCGACGCCGGCCACATCCACACGGGAGACGGTCATGGCTGCGCTCCTTGCCGTTGGGCCCGATCCGTTCGGGTCCGAAAGGTAGTGCGTCACGCCCGCGGGACCCCGACCCGGCGAGACCGGCGCCTACGGTGACCGCCGCGCACCGTCACCCACCAGCGAGGGAGAGCCGCCGTGACCGAGGATGCGCCGCCCCTGGACACCATCGCGCAGACGGTACGGACCGAGACGGTCATCACCAGGTCACGTTTCATCACCACCCTGGCGCCGGCGACCGATCGGGACGCAGCCGACGCCGTCATCGCCGCGGCGCGGCGCGAGTTCCACGACGCCGGCCACCACGGCACCGCGATGGTCTTCGGGCCGGAGGGCCAGCGGGAGCGGTCCAACGACGACGGCGAACCCGCCGGAACGGCCGGGGCACCGATGCTCGCGGTCCTGCGCGGTGCTGAACTCACCGATGTGGTCGCGGTCGTGACCCGCTACTTCGGGGGCACGCTGCTGGGCGCCGGCGGCCTGGTCCGGGCCTACGGCGGTGCGGTCACCGCGGCGGTCGAGCGGGCGACACGACTCGCCCGCCGGCCGGTGGCCCGCTTCGAGCTGTTCGCGGCCCACGAGGATGCCGGCCGGCTCGAGCACTGGCTGCGGACCTGGGCCGAGACCCACGACGGACTCGGTGACGACACCATCTCCCCGGGCACCTACGACGCGGCCGGGGCCCGGTTCGCCCTGGCGGTCCCACTCCCCCTGGTCGCCGCGCTCCGGACCGAACTGGCCAGCAGCCGGATCAGCCACCACCTGGAGGACCGGGGACAGGAGATCCGCGCGGTTCCCGGCTGAGGCACCCGGCCCTCTCGATCAGACGGTCAGTGGAACGGGAGGTACTCGGTGAGCTCCCAGTCGGTCACGTGGCGGGCGAAGCGTTCCCATTCGGCTCGCTTGATGATCAGGTGGTGCTCGCAGAGTTCCCTGCCGACCACCTCCATCAGTTCCGTGTCCGCCTCCAGGGCATCGAGTGCGTCCCGCAGCGTCGCCGGACAGGTGACCTCGGCGTCCGCGGACTCGAGGCAGTCGCCGGTCTCGGCGGGCTGGAGTTCCAGCCCGTGCTTCACCCCCAACAGCGCGGTCTGCAGGACGGCCGCGGCGGCGATGTACATGTTGGCGGAACCATCGGCGGTGCGGTGCTCGAGGCGCAGCGACGACCCCCGCTCCGGGCTGACCCGGACGGTGACACCGCGGTGGTCGTAGCCCCAGTTCGCCCAGTACCCCGTGAGCGTTCCCGGCCCGAGGCGCTTGTAGGCGTTGACCGTCGGGGCCAGCAGCGCGGTCATGCCCTCGTGGTGCGCGAGCATCCCCGCGATCATCTGGCGGGCCAGCGACGACAGGCCGTCATCAGCGTCGGTGTCGTTGAGCAGGTTGTTGCCGTCCGCATCCGACAGGCTGACGTTGACGTGCAGACCGGAACCACCCCGGTCCCCCATCGGCTTGCCGAGGAAGGTCATCAACAGGCCGTGGCGGTGCGCGATCTCACGCGCGAGGACCTTGAACAGGAACGCGTCGTCCAGCGCCTTCAGCGCGTCGTCGTAGTGCAGGGTGAGCTCGAACTGCGGGATGTCGTACTCCGAGTTGATCGACTCGATCGGCAGGTTCGCATCCTCGGCCTCCCGCATGATCTCGTCGAGCAGACCGATCGGATCGACCGCGGTCCCGGTGCCGTAGACGTAGCCGCCCGGCGTCTCCCAGGGCACCCAGCTCTGCCCGTCGTCGCTGCGTTGGAGGATGAACGCCTCCAACTCGATGCCGATCTTCGGCGTGTAGCCGAGCTCCTCCCAGGCGGCGATGGCCCGCTTGAGCGCATGACGGGCCGAGACGTCGACGGGATCACCACGGAACCAGATGTCGGCGACCGCCACCGCGGTGTTGGGCTCCCACCCGAGGCGCAGGTCGTCCATGTCGAACGTGGCGTGCAGGTCGGGCAGGCCCTCCAGCATCTTGCTGGCCGGTGACGGCGTCATCCCCCGGTCGTAGCCGAGCGCGAACAGCGACATGCAGTGGAACGCACCCCGGCCGGCGTACCGGCGCGGGAGGTACTTGCCGCGCGCGAGGCCGAGGTGGTCGGGCCACAGCACCCGGATGCGGTCGTAGTCAGCGTGATCGGCCATGGAGGAGCGTCCCTTCGGTCGGTGGGGTCGGGGCGGCGGGGTCAGCTCACCTCGACGGGCAGGTGCTTGATCCCGCTGATGAAGTTCGAGCGCATCCGTTGGGCCGGCCCGACGACGGTCAGCCGGTCGAGGTGCGGCAGCAGCTCCTCGAGCAGCACACGGATCTCCAGCCGGGCGAGCCACTCACCGATGCAGCGGTGGGGTCCGCCGCGTCCGAAGGCCAGGTGGTCGTTGGGGTCACGGGCGATATCGAAGCGGTACGGATCGGGGAACTGGCGCTCGTCGAAGTCGCCGGAGATCCACCAGAACACGACCTTGTCACCAGCTCGGATGTGCTGACCATGCAGCTCGACATCGGCTGTCGCCGTGCGCCGGAAGTGCATCGTCACCGAGGTCCACCGCAGCATCTCCTCGACCGCCGACGGGATCAGCTCCGGGCGCTCCTGGAGCCGCGCGAGTTCCTCCGGGCGCTCGAGTAGGGCGACGAGCCCCCCGACCATCGAGTAGCGGGTCGTGTCGTTGCCGGCCGCGACCATCAGGGTGAAGAAGTTCTTGAACTCGAGGTCGCTGAGGGGTTCACCGTCCATCGTCGGTGCGAGCAGTTTGGTGACGACGTCATCCTTCGGGTGCGCACGACGATCGTCCGCGAGCTTCTGCGCGTACTCGAACAGCTCGACGCCCGCGGGACTGCGGAACGGCATCAGCCGGAACTCCTCCGTGTCGGACTCGCCGACCACGTGCTCGGTGAACTCGGGATCGGTGTTGCCGATCATCGCGTCACCCCGGTCGACGAGGTAGCCGTCGTCCTGCTCGGGCGCACCCAGCAACCGGCCGAGCATCCGCATCGGCAACTGCCGGGCCACATCGGTCACGAGGTCGAACCGCCTCGTCGGCAAGGCCTCGTCGAGCACGGCCCGGGCGAGCAGCCGGATCGCGTCCTCGTAGGAGCTGACCATCCGTCGCGTGAACCCGCCCTGCACCAACCGGCGCAGGCGCGTGTGCTCGGGTGGATCCATCTCCATCATCGTGCGCCGTGCCTCGGTCTCCTGCTCGTCCATCTCCTCCAGCCGGATCCCGTGGCGGGAGGTGAACGTCTTGAAATCGCGGTTGCAGGCGACGATGTCCTGGTAGCGGGTGATCGACCAGAAGCCGCTGCCGTCCCGCTCATCGGTCCACGCGACCGGTTCATCGTCCCGCAGGCGCTGGAACGTCGCGTGCGGCACGCCGCCGCGGTAGACGTCCGGATCGGTGATGTCCATCCACCGGTCCCCGGTCACCCGCTGGCCCGCACCGGCCGTCCCGGCTGCTCGCGTCTCGCTCACCTGGGTCGGCATCCGTCGAACCTCCCACACGCAGATCCTGCGATCGACACGCTCCCGCGCTCGACCGGGGCGAACCTAGCAGAGTCGTTCGGGTCCGAACAGTCTTTCGGGACCCGGGATAGCCTCCCCACCCGCACATCATCTCCCCCTCCCACCCCGCCGTTGTCCCCCATCACGGAGCTGACCCGATGCGCGCCGTGTTCCTCCAGCACGACCCCGGATCCCACCCGGGGCTCGTCGGCGACGCACTCGCCGATCACGGGTTCACCGTCGAACTCGTCGGGATGTCGGACACGATCGCCGACGGCACGTGGCACGGCGCCTTCCCGGATCTCGACGACGTCGACCTGGTCGTGCCGCTCGGCGCGATCTGGTCGTTGTACGACGTCAGCCAGGTCGGCTCCTGGATCGATCGCGAACTCGCCCTGCTCCGCGATGCCGACGCGCGAGGCATCCCGGTGCTCGGGATCTGCTTCGGTGGGCAGGCACTGGCTGCCGCGCACGGCGGCCAGGTGGTCGCAGCCCCGCGCCCGGAGATCGGCTGGGTCGCGATCGACTCCGACGATCCCGACCTCGTCCCGGCCGGCCCCTGGATGCAGTGGCACTCGGATGGCTTCATCGTCCCACCGGACGCGGTCGAGGTGGCACGCAACGACGTCGGCCCGCAGGCCTTCCGGCTGCGACGCAACCTCGGCGTGCAGTTCCACCCCGAGGTCGACGAGGACAACATCCGGATGTGGATCGAGCTTGGCGGGCAGGGATCCGTCGCGGCGCTGGCGGGTGCAGGCACCACCGCCGCCGAGGTCCTGACGGATGCCCACGAGCACCGTCACCGGGCCGAGGCCGACGTCACGAGGCTGGTCACGCGCTTCCTCGACGATGTTGTGGGAAGCCCATGACCTACTCGATCATCGCCCGCGATCCCCGAGCGGATCAGCGGCTGACGACCTCCGCGGCTGCCTCGCGCACGAGTCGGATGGCCAGCGCCACGGTCTCTGCCGTGGTGCGGTGCGACAACACGACCAGCCGGACCACGACCCGGCCCTCGATCACGGTCGTCGACAGACGGACGTGGCCGTGCTGGTGGACGATCCGCAGCAGTTCGTCCTGTGCCGCGTCGTCGCCGCGGACCCGGAAGGTGACGATCGACAGGTCGGGCTGAGCAAGGACCTCCAGGTTCGGATCGGCATCCAGGGTCTGCCATACCTGATCCGCCAGGTCGAGTTTGTCGTCCAGGGCGATGCGGAACGCGTCCTCGCCGTGCAGCTGCAGCGGCAGCCACAGCCGTAGGCCCCGCCACTCGCGCGTCAGCTCCGTGGTGATGGAGCTGAAGTCGGGCAGGGCATCCAGGTCCTCGCTGCGGTCGCGCAGGTAGTCCGCGTCCTCCGCGTAGGCCAGGGCGAGGTGGTCGCGCTCAGCGACCAGCAGAGCCCCGGTACCGAACGGCAGGAACAGTGACTTGTGCGGGTCCAGCGTGATCGAATCGGCGCGGTCGATCCCCGCCATCCGCTCCCGGCCACGGTCGGTCAGGACGAAGAACCCCCCGTAGGCGGCATCGACGTGGAACCACACCCCGTGCTCCGCGGCCACGTCCGCCAGGTCGTCGAGCGGATCGATCGTGCCGGTGTTGGTGGTCCCCGCCGCCCCGACGATCGCGGTCGGCCGCAGCCCGTCGGCCAGATCCTGCTTGATGGCCACCTCGACCGCGGTCGGGTCCAGGCGCAGGCCATCGGTGGATGCACAGACCCGGATGTGGTCCGAGGTCAGCCCGGCGATCCGCGCAGCCTTGCGCACCGAGGCGTGGGCGTGGGCACCGACGTAGACCGTGGCCAGGTGGGCCTGCTCCGGTGCGTGGATCTCCCGCGCCGTGACGAGCGCCGTGAGGTTCGCCGCGGACCCCCCGGACAACAGCAGGCCCTGTGCACGTTCCGGCATGCCGAACAGTTCGGTCAGCCAGCGGAGCACGCCGAGCTCCAGGGCGATCGCCGCAGGCGAGAAACCCGACAGGCCCGTGTAGCGGTTCGCGACGCTGGCGATCAGATCCCCGAGCGCGGAGGTCAGCAGACCGGATCCGGGGATGTAGGCCATCTCCCCGGCGGCGGCGTTGTCGACACCGGTCGCCAGGACCGCACGGATCCGGGCCAGGGTGTCGTCGAGGTCAGCCGGCGCGCGCCCCGGGCGGACGTCCAGCAACCCGGCGACCAGGTCATCGCCCCGGTCAGCCGTGAAGATCGGGCGCTCTGCCGCGGTCGCGGTCAACTCCCCCACGAGGTCACCGACGAGCCGGATCAGTTCCTCGGTCTGCTCGGGTGGCGGGTCGAACGCCGTCAACCGGGTCACGGCACGCCTCCTGGTGGTCGTCGGGTCATCCGCACGCGCTGCGCGTCCGGCGCTCGGGGCTCAGCGGCCATCGGCGATGGACGGTAACCCGGACCGACGGTTCGTGATGCAGATCCCACGATACGACGACGATCGTCCACCAGGAGGATGATCCGTGCGACACTCTGCGCCCCCCATCCGCAGAGAAGGCTCGACATGTCGTTCTCACCCGACGTCACCGATCTGGCGCTGCTCCGAACGCTCCGCGACGACGGTCGGGCGTCGATCTCCTCGCTCGCCCGGGACCTGCACCTGTCGCGGTCGGCCGTGCACCAGCGGCTCAACGCACTGGTCGAGTCCCGCGCGCTGCTCGGGTTCACCCCGATCGTCGACCAGGCCACACTCGGGGTCGGCGTCGCGGCGTTCGTCCTGCTCTCCGCCGGGCCCGGCTCCCGCCTGGAGATGGAACCGCTGACCGACCAACTGCTCGCGCTCCCGCATGTGGAGTACGCGGCCCTCGTGACCGGCGATCACGACGTCCTGCTGCTCGTCCGGGTCAGTGACCTGGACGAGTTGCGCCGCTTCCTGCTCGACGACCTGACGGCGATCACCGGGATGCGCGGCACGCTCACCCTGCTCGTGCTCGACGAGGTGATCCGCCGGCCGTTCCTGCTGCCCGGCGAGTGACAACCACGACCCCACCTGGGCCTCCCCCTGGTGGGGTCGGTTGCCACCCGCCGATCCCGGACGCATACTGCCGTCCGCGCTGGATGGCCCCGGTCGGGGACGATGGAGCCGTCCGCCACGGACGGCCTACTGACGACCCCCGGGGGAGCCCATGTCATCGACCGCCCTGCCCGCCCTGCGTGTGGTGATCACCGTGGGGCTGACCACCCTGGCGCTCACGCTGGTCACGCTGGTCCCGGCCGCCGCGCAGGCGCCACCGTTCAACCGCGGTATCGATGCGGCGTGCCTGGAGGACAACGACACCGGCGAGCCCTTCACCGACGTCCCCGCGACCTCCGTCCACGCCGACGCCATCGACTGTCTCTGGGTCTATGGGGTCGCGCGCGGCTCGTTCGTCGATGGCGAGCTCACCTACGTTCCGGGCGCGACGGTCAGCCGCGAGCAGATGGCATCGTTCATCGCCCGCACGATCGATGCCCTGCCTGCCAGCGTGTACGCGCTGCGCGTCGATGACGGGTCGATCGAGGATCCGCCGTACGCGGACGCCGACGACATCGGCGGTGCCCACAAGGCCAACGTGACCCGTCTGGCCGAGGCCGGCATCGTCCAGGGCACGGCCGACGGCACCTTCCAGCCGAGCGCCACCCTGAACCGGGCGCAGATGGCCTCGTTCGTGGTCCGGATGATCGAGGAGGTCACCGGCACCGACCTCGAACCCGCCCCGGTGTTCGACGACATCTCCGGGGTCCACGCCGACAACATCCGCAAGCTCGCCGGGATCGGCGTGACCGCCGGCACGGGCAATGACACCTACAGCCCGGACGCCCCGATCACCCGGGAGGCGATGGGGTCCTTCCTCGCCCGCACGATGGACCTGCTGGCCACCGACGGCCTGCTCGACCCGGTCGCCTTCCAGCAGGGCGAGTTCGGCGAGAGCCTCGGGTTGACCGACCTCACGGTGGCGGTCCAGGACAGCGCCGATCAGCTCACCGTGACCCTGGAGGGCGACGACAACCTGGTCGGCTGGCGGGTGCGCTACGTCGACGAGGCCCGTCAGCAGGGATCGGGCAACCTCGTCGAGGTCGCGGGCGACGCGATCCTGGAGGTCGTGCTCGTCGGTGTCGCCCCGCCCACGCTCCTCCCGGACGACCTGCAGGACGACGCCTTCACCGACGACCGCATCAGCCTCGACGGTGACACCATCGTCGAGGTCGTCAACGACTCGGTCTTCGAAGGCCAGCTGGTGCTGTTCGTCGGCACCACGGGCAGGCACCCGTTCACCGTGCAGCGCCTCCTGGACCCACAGCGGGTCACGATCGACATCGATCACCCGGCGTCGTGACCGAACGCTGCGCTAGCCGTCGAGTTCGCGCAGGATGCGCCGCAGCCCGTCGACCATCGCGCGTCGTTGGCGCGAGGTCACCAGCCCGGCGATGCGCTGTTCCTCGAGGTTGAACCGGGGGAAGACGTCCGCGATCAGCAGCGTGCCCGGGTCGGTCAACGTGACCGCGACCAGGCGACGGTCACGCGCGCGCCGGCGCCGCTCGACCAGTCCCCGCTTCTCCAGGGTGTCGATGACACCGGTCAGCGTCCCCTTGGTCACGTTGGCTTCGTCGGCCAGTTCTCGGGTCTCGGTCTCACCCCAGATCCACAGCACCCACAGGACGGTGAACGCCGTCCACGACAACCGCACCTCGGCGAGGACGGTCTGTTCGAACTCCCGGCGGATGGCCGCGACGGCGCGGTAGAGGTTGGAGACCAGCGCGAGCGCCTCGAAGTCGATCGGTAGATCACCGAGCTTGTCGAGCATGTCGTGCTCGGCCTGGATCAGATCGTCGAGACGATGGGGGCGACGGTCGGACTCCCCGCGCATCAGGTCCCTCGGTTCATCGATGGATGGCGGAGACTACTGCCGCCCTCCGGTCGCGCCGCGCCGCGCGTCGGATCCGGGGTCCGGTGCCGGCTGGTTCTCCGGTTGCAGCTCCGATGATGGCACCGCGTCTCTCGGCGCCGTCTCGGATCCGTCGGCGCCGGCCTGAGGGTCGGCGGGTGGAGGGTCGGCGGGTGGAAGGTCAGCTGGTGGAGGGTCAGCTGGTGGATCCACCGGTGGTGCTTCCTGCTGATCCGTCGACGCCGGAGGTTGCTCGACCTCGGCGCCGCGATCCTCGGGTGGTGCTTCGCCCACGTCGCCCCCGGGATCGCCGGCACCGTGACGTGCGTCCTCGCTCTGGCCGTCCGACGCGTCATCACCGACCTCGGCACCGTCGACGCCCGGGTCGTCCTCCTGCGTGGCATCTCCGGACACCCCATCCCCCAACCGCGTGCCCTCCTCAGGACGATCGCGGCGGGCGTCTCCGGACCGGTCCGGGCCGTCACGCACCGTTCCACCGGTGCTCGCGGGACCCTCGTCCGGGCTGCCCGGGGCGTCGTCTGGGGTGGCGGGACCTCCATCGCGACGGTCGAGCTCCTCCTCGGTGCGATCGATGCCGACGACCTGGTCGAACGGAGCCTGGACCGGTGTCGGCAGGACACCGCCGAACCCCGCACCAGCGGTCGCGGCCAGCACCGCCGTGCTCGCGACGGCCGCCTTCGTGGCCAGACCCATCGCTGCCACGCTGGCCACCAGCGACCCGAACGCCTGCCGCGTGCGCCGGACCGGTCGGGCGGACGGCCGCCTCCCGCGGCTGGGTTCCGCGCCATCGTCGACCGGCCGGACCGCCGGTCCGACGGTGATCCCCTCGTCGAGGACCGCGGCCAGCTCGGCCGTGGGACGTGGCACGACGGTCGCCTCCAACCGCACCGCATCCACGAAGGCGGCCACATCGGCCAACCCATCGTGCTCGGCCGGGAGGCGCCCCTGGATCAGCGCGTCGAGGACGCGTTGATCGGGGCGGTGTCGGAAGCTCATCTCACCCTGGTCATCGCCGGCGTCAGCTCCGGCGTTACGGCGCAGGCGATCGTTCACCTGCCGTCCCCTGCGGGACGGCCGCTCAACGAGCCGCGCTGCTCGAGTTGACGACGCAGGGACTGGATCCCGCGGTACTGCAGCGCGCGGACGGCCCCCGCGCGCTTCCCCAGGATCCCGGCGACGTCCTCGACCGACAGATCCGCGACGATCCGGAGCAGCAGGACCTCCCGCTGGTCGGCGCTCAGGGTGCCGAGCACCTCCTGCACCCAGCTGCCTCCGAGTCGATCCAGGGCCTCGCGTTCCACATCTCCGGACGCGATCTCACCCGCCTCGTCGACCGACTCGGTCCGTGGGCGTCTCTCAGCGCGTCGCCGCTCATCGATCAGCCGGTGATGGACGATCGTGAAGACCCACGATCGGAACGCGGCCTCGTCCCCCTCGAAGCCGTGCAGGGCCCGGAAGATGCTGAGGAAGGCTTCACTGGCCACATCGTCCGCGTCGGTCGCCCCGCGCAACCGGAGGTACCCGGTCACCGTGCCGGCCAGGTCCTCGTAGAGCCGCTGCAGGGCCCATGCCGCGCCCGTCCGCGCGGCTGCGAGCACATCGTCGAAGGCCGGGCCGAGTGCCACCTCCGTCGTCCTCCGACTCCCCCTCCTTTCGAGTGTCGGCACCTGCCGCGCGACCTTGACCGTCCGTCGGCCGGCACGGTCCGCGCGTCAGGCATCGGGATCCGACCGCGGGGTGTCCAGCACCAGGATCTCGTCCAACGGCTTGCGGTGGATGTCCGGCACCCGGGCGTGCCGTGCCGGGGATCCGACCGGGATGACGACGTAGGGCCGCTCCTCCGCGGGCCGCCCCAACAGCTCGGTCAGGAACCCCATCGGGCTCGGGGTGTGGGTCAACGTGGCCAGGCCGGCGTGGTGCAGCGCGGACAGCAACATCCCGACCGCGATGCCGACCGACTCCTTGACGTAGTAGGGCTTGGGGCTCGACGGCCCCTTGTGGACCTCCATGACCACGATGAGGTACGGCGCGTGCTCCAGGAAGGGCTTGGTCGGGTCGGTGCCCAGTGGCGCCAGCGCGTCCAGCCACTCCTGCGGCGCGCGGTGCTCGTAGAACTCCCGCTCCTCCGCCTCCGCGGCCTCCCGCAGCGCGCGCCGCCGAGCCGGATCGGTCACGACCACGAACCGCCACGGTTGCACGTTGGCCCCCGACGGTGCGGTCCCCGCCGCCCGGATCGCGGTCTCGATCAGGTCGAAGGGCACCGGTTCGTCCGAGATGTCCCGGATCGACCGCCGCGTCGCCATCGTCGCGGCGTAGGTCCGCGCCCGCTGCCTCGCGGTCTCGACGGGTACCCGGATGTCCGGTGCGGGGACCGTGCGGAACCGCTCGTCGTGGGTCGCGTCGTCCGTCACGTGCCTCTCCCTCCGCGGACCCCGCGGGCCCGCCGTCGCATGCATCAGGACGCGCGCATCAGATCAGTCGCGACACGGCCTCGTCCAGCAGGAACCAGCCCGCATCGGTGCACCGCAGCCGCCCACAGGAGGTCTCGACGAGCCCCGCATCCATCGCCTCCTCGAGCGCCAACGGCTCGATCGGGGGCAGGTCGTGTGGATGCAGACCCTCGCGGACACGCAGGCCCAGCAACAGCCGTTCCTGCGCACGCTCGTCATCGCTCAGCACCTCGCTGCCGGCGAGGGGGCTGTCGCCCGCGGCAACCGCATCGAGGTAGCGCGCGGTCGACCGGGTGGTCCACCAGCGCCGCCCCGCCAGGTGGCCGTGCGCCCCGACCCCGATCGCCAGGTAGTCGCCGTGCCGCCAGTACAGCAGGTTGTGGCGGGACCGCCGGGCCGGCCCCAGTGCCCAGTTCGACACCTCGTAGTGTTCGAAGCCACCGGCTCCCAGCACCTCACGCGCGACGTCGAACCGGTCGCGTTGGAGGTCCTCGTCGACCTGCGGCATGGCGCCGCTGGCGACCGCGCGGCCGAAGGCGGTGTTGTCGTGGATCGTCAACGCGTAGGCGGACACGTGATCGGTGCCGGCGACCAGGACCGCCTCCAACGTCGCGCGCCAGTCGTCGTCGGTCTCGCCCGGGGTGCCGAAGATCAGATCGAGGTTGACCTCGGCGATGCCGCCCTCACGGGCCTGCGCCATCGCGGTCACCGGCCGCTCGGCGTCGTGACCCCGCTCCAGGGTGCGCAGGATGTGCGGCGCGAACGACTGGGCCCCCATCGACAGCCGCCCCACCCCCGCGGCGGCGAGGTGGCCGAACAGATCCACCGATGCCGTCTCCGGGTTGCATTCCACGGTCACCTCGGCATCCGCAGCGACCGCGAGGCAGTCGTGCACGGCACCCAGCAGCGTGGCCAGGCGCTCGCCGCCGAGCAGGGTGGGGGTGCCACCGCCGATGAAGACCGAGGTCACCACCGGCCAGGCGGTCCCGACCGCAGCATCGACGCCGTCAGGCGCGTGGTTGCGCGGACCGGCGGCGACCTGCCGCCGGAGGTCGGCCACCAGCGCATCGAGGTACCGGTCGAACAGCTCCTGCTGGTCTGCCTGTGCCTGGTCGCCCACCGCCGCCGTCGCGAAGTCGCAGTAGCCGCACCGGTGGTCACAGAACGGCACGTGCAGGTACAGCCCGAACCCGGCCGCCGCGCCGCTCTCGACCGGATCGAGCAGCCATGCCCGTGCGTCCGCGGCGGTCAGCGGTGCCATCACGACGCCCGTCAGCCCCAGGGGTCGAGCGCGAGCTTGCCACGGACCTGCTCCACGAGCTCCGGATCCGCCGTCGACGCCAGGATGCGGCCGGGGAAGCGCGACACCTCGTGCAGCACCCGGATCCGGTGACAGTCCTCGACGAGCAGGAACAGTGCCGCCTCGCCATCGCCCAGTTCCTCACCCATCTGCTTCATCTGATCGTCGTCGATCCCGATGTCACGCAGCTTGGCGAACAGCCCACCGGCAGCGGCGCCGAGCGCCCCACCGACCAGCGGACCACCCGGGCCCAGGAACAGTCCCGCGAGGATCCCCAACCAGGCACCGCCCATCGCGCCCTGCGCCGGGTTCATGTCCTTGGTCTGGGTGATCCGGACGCGGCCCCGCACACGGGTGACGATCGCCGCATCCTCGATGTCGAGGTGCTGGCGAGCTACCAGGCGCATCGCGGCCAACAGGGCCTCCTGTGCGCGCAGCGAGGAATCGAAGGCGAACGCCCACAGGTCCGCCTCGGAGCCCTGCGGCACGGCCTTCGAGTGGTCCAGGACCGCCTGCTCGTCCTCCGTCAGGACCTCGCGCGCATCCGCGTGGTCGAGGTCGATCGGTCCGGTGGCGGTCGGCCCCCCGTCGGGCGCCACGTCGTCAGGCTCATGCGGGTGTCTGTCAGGCGACTGACTCACGTGCGACTCCTCGAGCGGTCGGATCCCACCAGGCTACGCGGTCAGTCGCTCTTCGGACCGGTGCTGCGCAGGGCGGAGACGAACGCCTCCTGTGGGACCTCGACCGACCCCACCGACTTCATCTTCTTCTTGCCTTCCTTCTGCTTCTCCAGCAGCTTGCGTTTCCGGGAGACGTCGCCGCCGTAGCACTTGGCCAACACGTCCTTGCGCTTGGCCTTGATGGTCTCACGCGCGATGATCTTCGAGCCGATCGCCGCCTGGATCGGCACGTCGAACATCTGCCGCGGGATCAGCTCACGCAGCTTCTCGACCATGTTCTTGCCGAACGGGTAGGCCTCGTCGCGGTGCACGATCGAACTGAATGCATCGACCGGTTCGCCGTTGAGCAGGACGTCCACCCGGACGAGGTTCGCGACCTCGTAGCCGCCCCGTTCGTAGTCGAGTGATGCGTAGCCCCGGGTCATCGACTTCAGCTGGTCGAAGAAGTCCGTGATGATCCCGGCCAACGGCAGCTGGTAGCGCAACTCGACCCGTTCCTCGGTCAGGTAGTCCATCGCGACCATCGTGCCGCGACGGCCCTCGCACAGTTGCATGACCGCCCCGACGTACGCCGACGGGGTCAGGATCATGGCCTTGACCGTCGGCTCGGCGATCGAGGCGATCTGTCCCGGGTCCGGCAGGTCCTGCGGGTTGGAGACCTCGACGACCTTCGGCTCGCCGGTGTCCGGATCGATCGCCTGCTCGAGGGTGACCTGGTAGCGCACGGACGGCGCGGTCGTCACGAGCGGGATGTTGAACTCCCGGTCCAGTCGCTCGGTGATGATCTCCAGGTGGAGCAGCCCCAGGAACCCGCAGCGGAAGCCGAACCCGAGGGCCGCGGAGGTCTCGGGCTCGTAGGTGAACGACGCGTCGTTGAGTCGCAGGCGATCGAGCGCCTCGCGCAGGTCCGGGAAATCGTCCGAGTCCATCGGGTAGAGCCCGGAGAACACCATCGGTAGCGGCTCGCGGTAGCCGGGCAGCGGCTCGACCTCGCGGGAGTTCTTCCCGGCGAGGGTGATGGTGTCGCCCACCTTGGCCTGACTGATCTCCTTGATGGCGGCGGAGAGCACCCCGACCTCACCGACGCCGAGCGCGGCGATCGGGGTCTCTTCCGGCGAGTTGACCGCGAGGTCGTCGATCTCGCCCTCGAAGCCGGTCGCCAGCAGCCGGATCTTGTCCCCCGGCCTGACGCCACCGTCGACGACCCGGAAGTACACCAGCGTCCCACGGTACGCGTCGTAGATCGAGTCGAAGATCAGCGCCCGTGTCGGTCCGTCCGGGTTGCCCGACGGAGGCGGTACCCGGTCCACGATCGAATCCAGGACCTGGGCGACCCCGTCGCCGGTCTTCGCGCTGATCCGCAGGACGTCGTCGGGTTCACCGCCGATGATCGCGGCGATCTCACGCGCGATCTCATCGGGGCGGGCTGCCGGCAGATCGATCTTGTTCAGGACCGGGATGATCTCCAGGTCCGCCTCCAACGCGAGGTAGAGGTTGGCGATGGTCTGCGCCTCCATGCCCTGCGCTGCATCGACGAGGAGCACCGCCCCTTCACAGGCGTTCAGCGCCCGTGACACCTCGTAGGAGAAGTCCACGTGTCCGGGCGTGTCGATCAGGTTCAGCAGGTACTCGTCGTCGACGTCACCGAGCGGCTTGTAGGGCAGGCGGGCGGCCTGCGCCTTGATCGTGATCCCACGTTCGCGTTCGATGTCCATCTTGTCCAGGTACTGCTCGCGCATCTTGCGTGGATCGACCAGTTCCGTCAGCTGCAGCATCCGATCGGCCAACGTCGATTTCCCGTGGTCCACATGGGCCACGATGCAGAAGTTGCGGATCCGCTCGATCGGGTAGGTCACGGTGGTGTTTGGACCTCGAGGTGGGGGGTGCCGACAGGCGACGCGTCACGACCGAGCGTAGCGGTGGGGCCGTCGCCCCCAACGCGGCGCACGGTTGGTCGCGGCGATGCCGTCCTAAGCTCTGACCCTGCCCATCGCGACCCGCACCGCGCCCGTTCCCGCGGCGCGCGTCTGACACCTCCCGGAGCCCGCATGCACGGCCTCATCTTCGAGCGTGCCGGATCGGTCGCGTACCGCACCGATCTTCCGGACCCCCGGATCGAAGAGCCCGGTGACGCGATCGTGGCCGTGACCCACAGTGGCCTGTGTGGATCCGACCTGCACCCCTACCAGGGACGCGAGCCCGCTCGTCCCGGGGTCGTGCCCGGTCATGAAGCCGTCGGTGAGGTCGTCGCGATCGGTGCACAGGTCTCGACCGTCGCGGTCGGCGCCCGCGTGATCGTTCCCTTCACGACCTCCTGCGGCGCGTGCCCACCCTGCCAGCGCGGCCTGACGGCGCGCTGCGAACGGGGCCAGTTGTTCGGGTGGGGAGACCCCGACGACCTCGGGTCGACGGCGCTCCAGGGTGCCCAGGCAGCGTTCGTCCGGGTTCCCCTGGCCAACGGCACGCTCGTGCCCATCCCCGATGACCTCGATGCCGACGTCGCCCTGCTGCTGACCGACAACCTCCCGACCGCCTGGGAAGCCGTCCACCGGGCGATGCCCCTCCCCGACCAGCCACTGATCGTGGTCGGGCTCGGCTCGGTCGGGCTCTGTGCCGTCGTCGCGGCACAGGCACTCGGCGCTGCGCCGGTGATCGGTCTGGACCCCGTCCCCGAACGCCGTGCCCGTGCGACCCGACTGGGCGCGACGGTCGTCGCCGACCCCACCGATGTCGGCCGGATCGACGCCGCACCCGCGGTGGTCGAAGCCGCCGGAACCGCGCCGGCGCAACGCTCGGCCGCCGACCTGGTCCGACCCGGGGGGACCCTGTCGATCATCTCGGTGCAGACCACGTCATCCTTCGCGTTCACCCCGATCGAGGCCTACGACCGCAACCTCACGATCCACGCCGGCCGTGCCTCGGTGCGTCGCACCCTCGATGACCTGCTCCCCCGCGTCATCGACGGCGTCGTGCCGGTGCCCGCGGCGCAGATCATCACCCACCGCAACCTCCCCCTGTCGGACGGCCCGGATCTGTTCGAGCGTTTCGCGGCACGCGCCGACGGCATCATCAAGGCGTCGTTCGCACCCGTCTGATCCGTCTGGGCCGCATCGGTGCTATCCTCACCTGCCGGCCCGCTCCGGTGGCGCTGTGTCGCGCTGCCCGGAACCCGCCGTGGCGTGCACCAGCGGTTCCTGCGCCGTTGCGCTGTGCCGACACCGGAGGCCGAGACCCAAGATCGGCGCCGTCCGCCTGTCCGCCGCACCGGCCCGATCGACACGCACCCTGCGCCCCCCGCGGCGCCCGAGCACGAGACGAGACCACCGCATGGCGAACATCAAGTCACAGATCAAGCGCAACCGGCAGAACCTGGTGCGCCACGAACGCAACAAGGCGGTGCGCTCGCGCCTGCGTACCCACAGCCGCCGCTTCCGTCAGGCGGTCGACGCCGGAGACAAGGAAGCGGCCGAGACCGCGTTCCAGACCGTCTCCCGCGAGCTCGACAAGGCCGCCAGCAAGGGCGTCGTACACCGCAACACGGCCGCCAACCGCAAGTCCGGTATGGCCAAGCGGCTCGCCTCCCTGTGATCCGGCTCGGGTAGGCCGGCTCGCTCGCCGTCCACGGTCGACCGCGCAGCCACCGCCCGCCCAGCAGGATACGAAGGACACCCTGGTCGGGGTGTCCTTCTCCTGTGCGGGGCGTAGTAGGGTCATCGCACCGAACCTTCCGGCCGCGGGAGCCCCAGGTTGAACCGGGACGATGCAGCCGCCGCGCAGCAACGGGTCCTCGACGCGCTCGCGGCGCTGCCACATGACCGTCCGGACGTCCTCGCCGGCTTCGCGCAGGCGGTGATGCGTCGGATCGATCCCGACGACCTGCGTATCGCCGACCCTGCGGCCGCGGCCCGTCGCCTCCGCGACGGCTTCGACACCGTCGATCAGCGCGGTCCTGGCGAGGTGCGCATCAGCGTCCTGCGGCCGCCGACGACCCTCGACGGCCGCAGACCCGGTCCGACGGTCGTCGAGGTCGCCTGCGAGGACCGACCGTTCCTGCTGTCGACGCTGACCGATGAGCTCGAGCGGACCGGACACCGGGTCGTGCGCTCGCTCCACCCGATCGTGGGTGTCGAACGGGGCGCCGACGGTCGCCTCACCGGCATCGTTGCCGCCCGCACCGCGGACCAACGGGAGTCACTGGTCCACCTCGAACTCGACGACGGTTCCGACCCGGCGCAGGATGACGAGCTCATCGCGAACCTGCACCGACTGATCGACGATGTCATACGGGCGACCGACGACTTCGACGCGATGCGCCGCCGGCTGACGGTGCTGGCCGATGAACTGCGCTCCGGCGCCTGGCCCGCGACCGAGCCGGAGGAGGCGGAGGAGGTCGCCGATCTACTGCGGTGGCTGCGCGACGGCAACCTCGTGCTGCTCGGCATGCGCGAGTACCGCTTCTCCGGCCCCGTCGGCGATGAGCACGTCCAGGTCGACCCGGACAGCGGGCTCGGCCTACTCCGCGATGCGGACACCTCCCGGTTCCGGGAACCTGTCGCGGTCGCCTCGCTGCCGGCCCACATCCGCAGTGGACTCCCGACCACCCCCCTGCTGATGGTCACCAGGACCAGCCGCCCGTCGACGGTGCAGCGACGCGTGCGGATGGAGTACCTGGCGCTGACCCGCCGCGATACGAGCGGACGCCCCGACCGTGAGTACCGGATCCTCGGTCTGTTCACCCGCTCCGCCCTCGCGCAACCGGCCCGTACCACGCCGGTCCTCCGCCGTAAGTTGGCGACGATCCTCGATCGCGAGGACGTCGTCCCCGGGTCCCACGACGAGGGCGTGCTCACCGCGATGTTCCAGGCGCTGCCCAAGGACGAGCTGTTCCAGGCCAGCACCGACACGCTGCAGGCCATGCTCGTCGATCTGCTCCGATCCGAGGAACACGGTGAGGTCCGCACCCTCGTGCGCCCCGATCTGCGCACCTCATCGGTGTCGGTGGTGGTCGCGGTGCCCCGGGAGCGCTACGGCACCCAGTTGCGCCACCGCATCCAGGCCCACCTCGTCGAACGCTACGGAGCCGATCGGGTGGACGTCGAGCTGTCGCTCGCGGACCGCCAGGACGCTCTCGTCCGGTTCCTCCTCCACCTCGAGGATCGCCGCATCCCCGAGGTCCCGATCACCGAGTTGCGCAGGGAGATCCGAGCGCTGTCACGCTCCTGGCTCGACGACGTGGTCCACCGGCTCAAGACCGGATCCCACGACGAGGTCACACGGCGGGGCCTGCTCACGCTCGCCGAACGACTACCGCGCTCCTACCAGGACGTCGCCTCGATCGACGATGCGCTCGCGGACCTCCACCTCCTGCACGCACTCGAGCGATCGCCCGACCCCATCGTGGTCTCGTTCCGCCCGGACCACGCACCCGGAACGGCCCGCCTGCGCGTCGCCAAGGAAGGCCCCGTCCTCGAACTGTCGGCGTTCCTGCCCATCCTCGAATCCCTCGGCCTCACGGTCGTCGAGGAGGTGCCCCACCGCCTGATCGGTGGCGAGCCCCTGAGCCTGCACGACTTCGGGGTCCGGGCCACCGGTATCGACCCGGACACCGATGGGGATCGACTGGCGGACATGGTGCTGGCCGCATGGCGGGGCCACCTGACCGTCGACGCGCTCAACCAGCTCGTCCTCGTCGCCGGGCTGACCTGGCGCCAGGTCGCCATCCTGCGCGCGTACCGTCGGCTGCGCCGCCAACTCGGCACGGCCTTCACGCCGGAGTACGTCAACGACACGATCGTGGCACACCCCGACATCGCACGGGCACTGATCGACCTGTTCGACGCCCGCTTCGCTCCAGAGGACGCGCTACTCGGCCGGGAGGCGGACCGTGAGGTGCTCGAGGCGGCGGCGCACGCTGCCGTCGTCACCGCGTGCGATGCCCTCACCCGCCTCGACCACGACCGCATCCTGCGGGGCCTGCTCGAACTGATGGACGCCACCCTGCGGACCAACGCCTTCCGCGATGACGCGTACGCGGACGGCAGCGGCGAGCCCTACCTGTCGTTCAAGCTCGACCCCTCCCTGATCTCAGAGGTACCGCTCCCCGTCCCACACCGCGAGGTCTTCGTCCACTCCCCCCGCGTCGAAGGCATCCATCTCCGGGGCGGCCCCGTCGCCCGAGGCGGGCTGCGCTGGTCGGACCGACGGGATGACGTGCGCACCGAGGTCCTCGATCTGGTCAAGGCGCAGATCCTCAAGAACGGTCTCATCGTTCCGACGGGCGCGAAGGGCGGGTTCGTCCTCACCCACGAGCCCGAGGATCCGGCCGCGCTCCGCGATGAGATTCGGCGCCAGTACGTGACCTTCGTCCGGGGGCTGCTGGACCTCACCGACGACCTGGATGGCGACGCGCTGGTCCCACCACCGGGCGTCGTCCGTCGCGACGGCGACGACCCCTACCTCGTCGTCGCTGCCGACCGCGGTACCGCCACCTTCTCCGACACGGCGAACGCGCTGGCACAGCGCTACGGCTATTGGCTGGACGACGCCTTCGCGTCCGGCGGATCGAACGGATACGACCACAAGGCGCTCGGGGTCACCGCCAAGGGCGCCTGGCTGGCCGTCGCCCGCCACTTCCGGGAACTCGGTCTGGACGTCCAGTCCGACCCCATCACCGTCGCCGGCGTCGGCGACATGTCGGGCGATGTCTTCGGCAACGGCCTCCTGCGCTCCCGGAGCGTGCGCCTGGTCGCGGCCTTCGACCACCGGGACATCTTCATCGATCCCGATCCGGACCCGGAGCGCTCGTTCGATGAGCGTCAACGCCTGTTCGACCTGCCTCGGTCGTCCTGGCAGCACTACGACCGCGACCTGCTGAGCCCCGGCGCGATCATCGCACCCCGCTCAGCGCGGAGCGTCGAACTGTCGGACGAGGTTCGCACCCTGCTGCGTATCGACGATGAGGTCCTCACGCCCCCGGCCCTGATCCGTGCGATCCTCCGCGCACCGGTCGACCTGTTGTTCGCTGGCGGCATCGGCAACTACGTCAAGGCGAAGACCGAGCGACACGAGGACGTCGCGGACCGCGCCAACGACGAACTCCGTGTCGATGCCGGAGACCTGCGGGCACGCGTCGTCGGGGAGGGCGCCAACCTGTTCATCACCCAGCGAGGGCGTATCGAGTACGCCCGCCGTGGTGGCCGGATCAACCAGGACGCCATCGACAACGCCGCCGGTGTCTCGACCTCGGATCATGAGGTCAACCTCAAGATCCTGCTGTCCCTCGCCCAGTCGGCCGGCCGCCTGGACCAGGCCCAACGGGACGCCACCCTGGCGGAACTCGCGGAGGAGACCGTCGACCGGGTGATGTACGGCGTCGACCTGCAGGCGGCGGCCCTCTCCCGCGAACTCGCACTCAGCCCAACACGGCTCGATGCCTACGACCACATGATGGACCGGCTGGCCGCAACGCACGATCTCGATCGTGACGTCGAGGTCCTGCCATCGTCCGCGGCGCTGGCCAAGCGTGCCGACACCGGCGCAGGCCTCGCCCGTCCCTCGCTCGCGACGTTGCTCGCCTGGTCCAAGCGGGAACTCAAGGAAGCCCTGCTGGGATCGGATCTCCTCGACATCGATCTGCTCACCCCTGCGGCCGCTGACCCGTTCCCACCGACCGCCATCGAACGCTTCGGCGACCTCCTGCCCCGACACCGGCTCCGCCGCGAACTCATCGCGACGTCACTGGCCAACGACGTGGTCGATCGCATGGGTGTGACGTTCATCGGGGAGATCGCCGACGCGACCGGCGTGTCCACCCCGGAGGTGGTGGTTGCCTACCGGATCGTCCGGTCCGCCATCGACGCACCCCGGTGGTGGCAACGGCTCGGTGACATGGAGGCCACCCGAGACCCGCAGCGGCTGCAGGAGTTCGGGGCCGACCTCGCCCGCCTGATCGAGGCGACGACGACCACGCTCGCCGGTCACCCGGATCTGCGGGCTGACCCTTCCGGCCTGCAGGACCGACTCGTACGTATCGTCACGTCGGTCACCGCTGATCTGCTCGACCTCGGGACGCCCGCTCAGCGTCAGGCGCGCACGGCACACGCACGGTGGTTGATGGACGACCTCGTCGATGACGATCTGGCCGTCATGCTGGCTGGTGCCCGCGACCTGACGCTGCTCCCGGATGTCGATCACGTCCTGACCACGGTGGGCCCGACCATCTCGGCGGTCGCGGTGTTGGACACCTGCCTGCGCCTCGGGGACGAGTTGGGTGTCGACCGGTTGGAGGAACGCCTGAGCCGGACCCGACCGGATGACCCGTGGAGCCGTCGACAACGTGACGGCATCGCCGCCGACCTCCGTCGGGTCCGCCGGAACGCAGCCCTCATCGCGCTGACCGCGGAGGGAGGTACCGACCACACCAAGGCCGTGCGGTCCTTCCTCGAGGCACGCGAGGTCGGCATCACCCGCGCCGGGTCGATCACGAGCCAGTTGCTGGAGGCCGAGACCCAACAGCTCGACGCCATCGCGGTCGCTGCCCGCGCCATCCGGGGTGCGATCGACATGACCGGCACGATCTGACCCCGCCTTCGGGGCGGGACGTCGTCCTCCCATGCTGGCGGCGGTCGGCGGCGGTCTCGTGCACGGTCTCGTGCATGTGTGGTCCGGGGGGC
>JAWLFE010000133.1:0-5743 GCA_041685735.1 Nitriliruptoraceae bacterium | reverse complement strand
CGGCGACCCGCTCGGCCGTCACCGAGTGACGGATCACGGGGAGGAAGTCCGGGTGGCGCGCACGGATCCCGATGTTCGCGTCGATGCCCTTGTCCCCGCTCCGCCCATGGGCGATCGCGACCAGCGGGAGGGTCACGGTGGGAGCGCTCGCAGCGGCGGCCGTGGCGGCCTCGACCGGTGATCGTGGCCCCGGGCCGGTCGCCAACGCGACGGGCAGCTCGTCGACCTCGACCTGCTCACCCTCGATATCGACGCTGGCCGGGAGCAGCTGCCGCGGCACCAGGTAGGAGCGCAGCAGCATGCGGGGCGTCGGCCGGGGCACCGCACCGCCGGCGCTGCTGCCGGGCACCGCCAGGCCGAAGGACGGCGGGTCACGCAGGACCTTGCGCAGTGCCCGCTCGTCGTCGTGGGACATCCCGATCTTGAGGGTGACCTCACGAGGACCCGACACCCGCGAGTTCGCTCCGTAGGTCGCCTCGGCGCCGATCACCTCGACGTCGTACTCGCGGAAGTCCCCGGCCCCGAGCTGGTCGAAGATCATCCGGGAACGCGTGAGGATGTCGTCGGCCAACCGGCGGGCCTTGCGGTCTGCGTCGCGGCCGAGCACGAACAGGGTCGTACGCGCCTTGAAGCCGTCGATGACCTGCGCGCAGGCCTTGAGGGTGGGTGGGGCCGGCCGGCCGCGAGCGTCGGTCACCTCGACGCGGTCGTCACCGACCTGGGTGAGCGTGACCTGCGTCCAGTCGCAGGTCACGTCCGGCAGCAGGTAGGTGGTCGGGTCGCCGATCTCGTAGAGCAGCTGCTCGGCGACGGTCGCCTCGCTCACCAGCCCGCCGGTGCCGTCCGGCTTGGTCAGCACGAAGCTGCCGTCCGGGCGGCACTCCGCCAGCGGGTAGCCGATATCCGCCCACGAGGGGAACGACTCCCAGTCCGTGTACAGCCCGCCCGTGGACTGCGGTCCGCACTCCAGCAGATGGCCTGCCAGGCTGCCCTGGGAGAGACGGTCCCAGTCGTCGTGAGCCCACCCGAACTCGTGCAGCAGCGGCCCGAGCACCAGGGCGGAGTCGGCACCACGTCCGGTCACCACGATGTCGGCCCCGGCGTCCAGGGCGGCCGCGATCGGGCGCGCCCCGAGGTAGGCGTTGAAGCTCAGCAGCTCGTCCGGCAGTGGCCCGCCGTCGGTCATCTCCGAGAGCTCGAGATCGCGGAGTTCCTCCAACCGTCCGGAGAGGTCATCGCCGACGACCGAGGCGACCCGTAGCTCGATCCCCGCCTCCTGGGCCGCCTCGCGGATCAGCTGGGCGGCGGCGCCTGGGTTGATCCCGCCGGCGTTGGTGACGACCTTGATGCCCTGTTCGGTGAACGCGGCCAGGTGGTCGGCGATCGTGTGGATGATGTCCGTCGCGTAGCCGCGTGACGGGTCCCGCAGCTTCTGCCGCGTGAGGATGCCCATCGTGATCTCGGCGAGACCCTCGTAGATGATGTAGTCGCAGCGGCGAGAGGCCAGCAGCTGCGGCGTCGACAGGATCGTGTCGCCCCACGCGCCGGCTGCGCTGCCGATCGTCACGACGTCATCGTTCCTCATCATCGAGCTCCTCGTCAGGGGTGATGCGTACGAGGACGTCGTCCGTCGCGACCTGCGAGCCTGCGCTGACGCAGACCTCTGCGACGAGACCGTCGACGTCCGCGGTCATGGTGTGCTCCATCTTCATCGCCTCGAGCACGGCGACCACGTCGCCGAGGCGGACCCGATCGCCGGGTGCGACGTGCACCGCGGTCACACCACCGTGCATCGGTGCGAGCAGGATCCCCTCGCCGCGCACCACGGTGTCCTCGGGCGGTGCGAGCAGGACGTCACGCACCTCGAGGTCGCGGGTACCGAGCCGCAGCAGCAGGTGGTCCTGGCCGCGGACCACCGCCCGGTACGGCACACGCCGGTCGCCGACGATCACGACGTCAGCCTGTGCGTCGGTCGCGACCACGGTGTCGGCGAGACGCACCTGTGTGCGTCCGAGGTGGGTATGGACGACCACGTCATGCAGGTCGTCGCCGACCGCGAGCCGCATCGTGACATCGCGCGCACCGCGGCTGTCCCACTCGGACAGGCCCGGCGTGCGCCGCTCAGCCACCAGGCAACGCTCACGGTGCATCACGGCTGCTGCTGCGGCCACGGTCGCCGCGTCGACCGGGTCGGCGGCGGCGAGGTCGACCTCGTCGAGGAAGGCCGTCGTCGCCCCGCCGTCCGCGAACAGCTCCTGGGACAGCACGTCGACGAGGAACGCGCGGTTCGTGGTCAGCCCGAGGACGGTGGCGTCGGCCAGCGCGCTGCGCAGGCGCCGTCGCGCCGTGTCCCGATCGGGGGCGTGCGCGATGATCTTGGCGATCATCGGGTCGTAGTGCGCGCCCACGATGCTGCCCACCTCGACGCCGGTGTCGACCCGGACCCCCTCACCGACCTCGAACGCGGCCACCGTCCCCGAGGCTGGTAGGAAGTCGTTGGCGGGATCCTCGGCGTAGAGCCGGACCTCGATCGCGTGACCGTCGATGGCCACCTCGTCCTGGGTGAACCCCAGGGCCTCGCCCTGGGCGACCCGCAGCTGCCACTCGACGAGATCGAGCCCGGTGACCAGTTCGGTGACCGGATGCTCCACCTGCAGGCGCGTGTTCATCTCGAGGAAGAAGAACCCCGGACGCGACGGATCGTCCGGATCGACCGAGTCGGTATCGAGGAGGAACTCCACGGTGCCCGCTCCCACGTACCCGACGGCGGCAGCGGCGTCGACGGCGGCCCGGCCCATGGTCGAACGCAGTGCGGCATCGACCGCGGGACTGGGTGCCTCCTCGACGACCTTCTGGTGCCGGCGCTGGATCGAGCAGTCGCGCTCGCCGAGGGAGAGCACGTTGCCGTGGTGATCGGCGAGGACCTGGATCTCGACATGGCGTGGCCGCAGCAGCGCGCGCTCGATGATGAGGTCGTCGTTGCCGAACGCGCTGGCCGCTTCGCGACGCGCGGCACCGATCGCATCCGGGAGGCCGGCGGCGTCGGTCACCAGCCGCATGCCCTTGCCGCCCCCACCTGCTGCGGCCTTGACCATCAACGGGACGCCGATCCGCTCGGCCTCGCGCAGCAGGAGCTCGTCGGACTGGTCGACGCCCTGGTACCCGGGGAGCAGGGGGACACCGGCGTCGCGCATCAGGCGTTTCGCCGCGGCCTTGTCCCCCATGGACTCGATCGCCGCAGGCGGCGGGCCGACCCACACCAGGCCGGCGTCGAGGACGGCCTGGGCGAACCGGGCGTTCTCGGACAGGAAGCCGTACCCGGGGTGGATCGCCTGGGCACCGGATGCCACCGCCGCGTCGAGGACGTGCTCGATACGCAGGTAGGACTCGGCCGCCGGTGCGGGACCGACGCGCACGGCGTCGTCGGCGAGCCGCACGTGTGGCGCAGCCGCGTCGGCGTCGGAATGGATCGCGATGGTCCGGTAGCCGAGGTCACGGGCCGTGCGGATGATCCGGACGGCGATCTCGCCCCGGTTCGCGACCAGCAGGGTGTCGAAGCCGCTCATGCGTCGTCGTCGCTCCCCGACGCCCACGGCCGCGGCGTCTTCTCGAGGAAGGAGTCGATGCCCGCTGCGGCTTCGGAGCCGAGCATCGCGTCGGCGAACACCTCGGCGCAGCGGTCGAACATGGCGGCCGTCGACAGGGTCCCGATCTGGTTGATGAGCCGCTTGGTGGCCGCGTTCGCGTCCGGGCCGCACAGGCGGACGTCCGCGATCACGCTCTCCAGTGCCGCATCGAGGTCCTCGGCGAGGATGTCCACGAGGCCCAGCCGTTCGGCCTCGACGCCATCGAACCGGGATGCGGTCACCGCCAGCCGTCGTGTCGCCACGACACCGATCCGACGGGCGATCACCGGCGCGATCTGGGCAGGGACGAGCCCGAGCGTGGTCTCGGTGAGCGAGAACCGCGCCGTGGGTTCGGTGATCACGACGTCGGAGGACGCGGCGAGCCCCATGCCCCCGGCCAGCGCTGCGCGGTCGATGACGCTGATGAGCACGGCCCGCAGCTCGTCGACGACCTCGATGAGGTCACCGAAGCGCCGGTTCATCCGGATCACCGGCGCGCGGTCCGTGTCCCGGGAACCGGCCATCGAGCGGAAGCTCTTGAGGTCGCCGCCGGCACTGAAGATCCCACCGGCACCCCGCAGCACCACGATCCGTACGAGCGGGTCGTCTCTGACCGCGCTCATGACCGCCAGGAGGTCGACGAGCATCTCGTCCGACATGGCGTTGCGGCGCTCGGGCCGGTTCAGGGTCACACGCAGGAGGCCATCCTCGAACGAGGTCAGCAGCGTGGGTGTCTCGGGCAGCATCGGCGGAGCCATCTTGGTCCTTCCGGATCACGGTCGTGCGACGGCGAAGGTCAGGGGGTTGACGTCGGCGGCATCGGCCTCGTGCACGGTCCCGAGCAGGAAGCCCAGCACCCGACGCGTGTCCCTCGGGTCGATCATCCCGTCGTCGAGCCCCCGACCCGAGGTCACGAAGGCCGACTGCTGTCCCTCGTGGTGGCGGACGATCTGCTCGACGTACGCCTCGACGGCGTCCTCGTCGAGCACCTCGCCCCTGCGCTGGGCGCGCTGCTCCGCGACGATGCGCATGGTCGTCGCGGCCTGCGGACCGCCCATGAGCCCCGTGCGGGCGTTCGGCCACGTGAACAGGAAGCGGGGGTCGTACCCGCGTCCGCACATCCCGTAGTTGCCGGCACCGAAGCTCGCGCCGATCATGAAGGTGAACCGCGGGACCGGCGCGTTGGTCACCGCCTGGATCATCTTGGAACCGTGCTTGACCATGCCGCGCTGCTCGGTGGTGGTCCCGACCATGTACCCGGTGGTGTTCTGCAGGAAGACCAGGGGTGTGCCGAGCTGGGTACAGCGGTGGATGAAGTGCGTGACCTTGGTCGCGCCGTCGTTGTCGATCGGACCGTTGTTGCCGATGATCCCGACCGGGTATCCGTGGACCTGGGCTTCGAGGCAGACCGTGGCGGACCCGTACCCCGGCTTGAAGTCGAGCAGCTCGGAGCCGTCGACGATCCGTGCGGCGACCTCACGCATGTCGTAGGGCTGGCGGTAGTCGAGGGGGACGATGCCGCAGAGCTCGTCGGGGTCGTAGCGCGGCTCGTCGAAGTCGCGGGCGGGTTCGGGGAGCCAGGACCGGCCCCAGCGCATCCGGTCGACGACCTCCCGCGCGATGCGGATGCCGTCGTTGTCGTCCTCGGCGACGTACTCGACGAGGCCGGAGGTGGTCGCGTGCATGTCGACGCCGCCGAGCTCCTCGTCGTCGGCGACCTCGCCCGTGGCCGCCTTCAGCAACGGGGGCCCCGCCAGGAACGCCCGTCCGCGGCCTCGGACCCCGATCACCACATCGCTCATCCCCGGGAAGTAGGCGCCACCGGCGGTGGAGGAACCGTGCAGCACGGTGATGACCGGAAGACCGGCGGCGGACAGCCGCGCGAGGTTGGCGTAGAAGGCGCCACCCCCGACGAAGAACTCGACCTGGGTCTCCAGCAGGTTCGCGCCGGCGGACTCCACCAGCATGAGCAGCGGCAGCCGGTTCTCGAGGGCGAGCCGCTGCGCGCGCAGGAACTTCTCGCCCCCCATCGGGGTGAGCGCACCCGCGTTGATGCCGGAGTCGTTGGCGATCACCATGCACCGGGTGCCGGACACGAAGCCGATACCGATCAGCTG
>JAWLFE010000042.1:2159-24116 GCA_041685735.1 Nitriliruptoraceae bacterium | reverse complement strand
CTCATGTGGGACCTGGGCGACAACGACGGCACCGTCGCGGTCCGCATGCCGCTGGACGACGTGGCCCTGGCCATCATCCGCGAGGTCGGCCCGTTGGCCGTGACCAGTGCCAACCTGTCCGGGCGGTCCCCGGCGACCACCGCGGCCGAGGCCCACGAGCAGTTCGGCTCCCGTGTGCGCCACTACGTGGATGACGGACCGCGGACCTCCGGTGTCGGGTCCACGATCATCGATCTGACGCGGGGTGACGCGCGCGTGCTCCGCGTGGGGGTGGTCAGCGAGGAGGATGCGCTGGCCGTCGCCCGTGGCGAACTCGACCCGCTGGATGCGTCCGGGCGGCTGCACGACCCGGACGCGGAAGCAGACGGCGACGACCCACAGCGGTAGCCTTCGGGTCCCACCACCTCGAACCAGTGAGTCCACCTTGAGCACCTTCTGGGGCCCCGACTTCGACGCGCTGCGCGCCACCGACCCGGAGGTCGCCGACGGGCTGTTGGCGGAGCTCGATCGGCAGCGCACGAAACTCCAGCTGATCGCGAGCGAGAACTTCGCTTCGCCGGCCGTCCTCGCGGCGCAGGGATCGGTGCTGACCAACAAGTACGCCGAGGGCTACCCGGGGAAGCGCTACTACGGCGGTTGCGAGGAGGTCATCGACCCCCTCGAGCAGCTGACGATCGACCGCGCCAAGCAGTTGTTCGGAGCGGACCACGCCAACGTTCAACCACACTCCGGCGCCAGCGCGAACATCGCGGCCTACTTCGCGACGGTCCTGCCGGGGGAGAAGGTCCTGGCGATGTCGCTGCCCCACGGTGGGCACCTCACCCACGGGATGAAGATCAACTTCAGCGGCAAGTGGTTCGACATCGTGTCCTACGGCGTGCGTGAGGACACCGAGACGATCGACATGGACGAGGTCCGTGCGCTCGCGCTCGAACACCGCCCGAAGCTCATCATCGCCGGGTGGTCCGCCTACGCCAGGGCGTTGGACTTCGAGGCGTTCCGGTCCATCGCCGACGAGGTCGGCGCGACGCTGATGTGTGATGCCGCCCACTTCATCGGACTGGTCGCCGGCGGGGCGCACCCGTCCCCGGTGCCCTACTGCGACATCGTGACCTTCACCACCCACAAGACCCTGCGGGGACCCCGCGGCGCGATCATCCTCACCAACGAGGAGTGGGCCAAGCCGATCGACAAGGCCGTGTTCCCCGGCACCCAGGGTGGTCCCCTGGAACACGTCATCGCCGCGAAGGCCGTCGCCCTCAAAGAGGCGATGGAGCCCTCGTTCAAGGAGTATGCGCAGCGCATCCTCGACGACATCCGTGCCCTCGCCGACGGGCTGATCGAGCGTGGTTACCGGATCGTCTCCGGCGGGACCGACACGCACCTGTTCCTGGCCGACGTCACGCCCAAGGGCCTGACCGGCGCCGACGCCGAGCAGCGATGCGACGATGCCGGGATCGTGCTGAACAAGAACGCCATCCCGTTCGACCAGAACCCTCCGGCGGTCGCCTCGGGCATCCGTGCCGGTGCCTCGTGCGTCGCGACGCAGGGGATGGGTCCGGATGAGTTGTCCGCCGTCGCTAGCCTGATCGACCGGGCACTGACCGGCACCGACGACGATCGCGCCGCCGTTCGGGGCGAGGTCGGGGAGCTCGTCACCAGGTTCCCGGCGTACCCGACCGGGAGCTGACCACGCCCAGGACCAGCCAGGTCGCGACCCGGAGGTCGGCGCTCAGGAGGTGAACGTGCTCGCTCACGTGGCGGTGGCGCTCACCGCTGGTGTGGTCACGGCGGCCTCCACGCCGCTGATCGCCCGGCTGGCCCGACGCGTCGGTGCGGTCGACGAGCCGGGAGGGCCCCGACGCATCCACCGGGTGCCGACCCCGACGATGGGTGGCCTGGCCATGCTGCTGGGGCTCCTGGTGGCGCTCGGCCTGGCGTCCGTGCTCACCGCCTTCGGGCCGCTGTTCTCCGCCACGTCGGAACCCATCGCCCTGGTGGTTGGTGCCCTCGTGATCGTGGCGATCGGGGTCGCGGATGACCTCATCGGCCTGCCCCCGACGGTCAAGCTCGCCGGCCAGATCGTCGCGGCGCTGGTCGTGGCCATCTTCGGGATCCAGCTGGTCCACTTCTGGATCCCCGGGGTGGAGATCGTGTCGCTGTCCGGGGACCTCGGGCTGCCACTGACGGTCCTGGCCCTGGTGGCGATGATCAACGCCGTCAACCTCATCGACGGGCTGGACGGCTTGGCGGCGGGGGTCGCTGCCATCGCCGGCGTCGCCTTCTTCCTGTTCACGCTGCGCACGCAGCTCGGGAGTGACGCGATCCCGACCTCGGCGACGTTGGTGGCCGCCATCGTCGTGGGCGTCGCGCTGGGCTTCCTCGTCCACAACTGGCACCCGGCCCGGATCTTCATGGGGGACACCGGTGCCATGCTCCTGGGGCTGCTCCTGGGGGCCGCGGGTGTGTCCTATGTCGGTCGCACCCCCGCCCCCTCCGAGGTGGACTTCTACGGTGCGATCCCGCTGCTGATCCCGGCGCTGGTGTTGGCCGTCCCGTTCCTCGACACCGCCTACGCCGTGGCGCGTCGGCTGCTGCGACGCGAGCCCCTGGCGGTCGGCGACCGGGGCCATCTGCACCATCGCCTGCTGCTGATGGGGCACTCGCATCGCCGGTCGGTCCTGATCCTCTACTACTGGTCCGCGGTGATCGCGTTCGGGTCGGTCGCTCCGGCGTTCGTGTCCCTTCCCCGGCTGGCGCCCTACGCCGTCGCCGCTGTGTCGCTCGGCATCGCGGTGACGCTGCTCGGCACGGATCGAGGTCGCGTCGTCCCGGACGATGTCGACCGATCCGAGGCCCGGCGGGCCGATCCCGCCTGACCGTCGACGGCCGCTCAGCGTCCCCCGCGCGGGCTCCTTTGGCGGTCCTCCGGCGAGCTTGATAGCGTACTCGCGCCTCTGCTCCCCCGCCGGTCGCTGCTGCCTGTGATGCGCTGATCCTGGCCGGGGCCGTCGCGACTCGTCTGCCCAACGTCGACACCGAATCGGAACATGGCGAACACCTCTCCCCCTGCTGGCATGCGGCCGTCGACGGTCACGTCCGTCGTGGGGTCGTCCATGCGAGGGCTCGATCAGGCGTCGGTCATGGGCATGGAACTGATCGCCGCGGTGTTGCTCTGGGCGGGCATCGGATGGCTGGTCGACGGTTGGGTCGGAACGGCCCCCTGGGGCCTGGTCGTCGGCGCCGTGATCGGCAACGCCGCGGGCATGTACCTGGTCTTCCTCCGAGCGAACCAGTTGGAGGGCTACCGCGACCTTCCCAGGTCGGCGGGCAGCGTGAAGGCAGCCAAGGAACGGCCCCTCGATGGCAGCTGATCCGAGCCGGGTCGCCGTGCCTGACACGCCTGAAGCCGATGGCCGCGGGACCTCGGACGGCGCCGTTGCCTTCCGTGACGCCGTCGTTCCGGGCCGTGACGAGCGTGCACTGGTCGCCGGCGCCACCGCCGCGGTCGTCGCGGTCGGCGTGCCGGCGGGATCGATCGCCTACCTGGCCGTCGGATGGGACGCCGTCCTGAGCGCGATGGTCGGGCTCCTCTTCGTCTGGCTCCTCTTCGGCGGGTCCGCACTCCTGCTGGTGCGTGCCGCGCGGCAGCGCCGTGCCGGGATCGCGACCCTGGTCGTCGGGGCGGCCGTGCGTCTGGTGCTCTACCTGGTCGTCCTGACCCTGCTGAACCAGCTCTCCTGGGTGCACGGACGTTCGCTCGCTCTTGCAACGGCGGCCGCGGTCGCTGTCACCCTGGCCTACGAGTTGTGGCTCATCGCCCGCTCACCACGGATGTTCTGGATCGACCCCGAGGCCGTCCGGCCCTCGGCGGTCTCGAACGCGACTCGGAGTTGATCGCTGTGAACCAGACACTGACCCTTGCTGTCGCCGAATGGGGCGGAGAGTTCGACGGGGTACTCGACGACATCAACGCGCTGTTCGACTTCCCGTACCTCGTCGGCTTCGAGCTGTTCGGCATGGAGTGGGGGATCAACCGGACGATCCTCATCGCCTGGCTGATGACGCTCATCGTGGGTCTGATCTTCGTGCTCGGCATGCGCAACGCGAGCGTGGTCCCCGGCAAGCTGCAGGCGGCGCTCGAGATGGTCGTCGAGTTCAACCGGCAGATCGCCGTGGAGATCATCGGGCCCAAGGGGCTGAAGTTCGTCCCGATGCTGACCACGTTCTTCGTGGCCATCTTCGCGCTCAACCTCGCCAAGATCACGCCGTTCCTGATGCTCCCGCCGACCGGGCGGATCGCCTGGCCGCTGTTCTTCGCGTTGATCGCCTGGATCATCTACGTCGGTGTCGGGATCAAGGAACAGGGGCTCATCGGGTACTTCAAGGGGATCGCACTCCCGAGTGGTGTGCCGTGGCCGCTGTACGTCATCCTCACCCCCATCGAGATCGTCTCGACCTTGATCCTGCGGCCCTTCACCCTGGCCATCCGATTGTTCGCCAACATGGCCGCCGGGCACATCCTGGTCGTGATCACGCTGGTCACGGCATGGATCTTCCTGCCGTCACCCGCGGGATGGCCGATCGGCGTCTTCGCGGTCCTGGCCGGGCCCCTGGTGTTCGGTTTCGAGCTGTTCATCATCGCTCTGCAGGCCTACATCTTCACCATGCTCACCGCCGTCTACATCGATTCGTCGATGGAAGCGCACTAGTTCCCGTCCGCGCCCAACACCGCCCGATCACGCACGTCCCCCAGAACTGCCAACCCGCGTCGCGCGTCGTGACGCCTCAGGAGGAAACACCATGGAAGGCTCCCTCAACGTCATCGGCTATGGCCTGGCCACGCTCGGTCCTGGCATCGGACTGGGTCTGCTGATCGCCAAGTCCGTCGAATCGATGGCTCGCCAGCCCGAAGCGGCCGGCATGGTCCGCACCACGATGTTCATCGGTATCGCCGTTGTCGAGGCGCTCGCCCTGCTGGGCTTCGTCCTCGCGTTCGCGATCTAAGCGTCACCGAGGGAGCCAACATGTTGCTCACCACGATCCACCTGGCGGTCGCCGAGAACGGCGAAGGCCTCCAGCTGGCCCCGGACCTCTCCGAGCTGGTCATGGGGCTGGTCGCGTTCCTGCTGCTCATGGCGGTGATGTTCAAGTTCGTCTTCCCGAAGCTCAACGAGACCCTCGAGGAGCGCGGCGCGCAGATCCAGGGCAAGATGGAGGAGGCCGACGCGAAGCTGGCTGAAGCCGAGGCCGCCAAGCGCGACTACGAGGCCAGCCTCGACGATGCTCGGGGAGAGGCCACGCGGATCATCGACGAGGCCAAGGCGACCGCGGAGTCACTGCGGGCCGACATCCTCGCGAAGGCCGAGACCGAAGCGGCACAGATCATCGAGCGGGCGCAGAGCGAGGTCGCGGCCGAACGCCAGCGCGTCGTGCAGGAACTGCGCGCGCAGGTCGGCACGATGTCGGTCGAGCTCGCGTCACGGATCGTCGAGCGCGAGCTCGACGCGACCACCCACGAAGGCCTGGTGGACGAGTACATCCAGCGCCTGTCCAACCAGAACTGACACCTTGCGGGCCAACCGCCCGCTCCGGGCATCAGGTCGGCAGCACCGCCGGCCAGCAGCCATGAGGATGCGTCGATGACCAACGAACGGACCAACCGGTACGCGGAGGCGCTGGTCGCCATCGCGACCGCTGAGGATGCGCTCGACGCGGTCGAGAGCGAGCTGCTCACGGTCGCGCGGGCGATCGAGTCCAACGAGTCGCTGCGACGGCAGTTGACCGACGCCAACCTGCCCGTCGGTCGGCGGCTGACCTTCGTCGAGTCCGAGGTGCTCACGGCCGCACACCCGGCGACCCGGTCCTGCCTGGCCCTCATCATCGCTGCCGACCGTGTCGGCGAGCTGACCACGGTGGCCGAGGAGCTCGCACGACGGGCGGCCGCGGCGCGGGATGAGGAACTGGCCGAGGTCTACGTCGCCGTCCCCATCGACGACGCCCGCAAACAGGCACTCAAGGACGCGCTCGAGCGCGCCACCGGCCGCAAGCTCGAGCTGAAGGTCTACGTCGACGAGTCCGTGGTCGGCGGCGTGCGCGCCACGATCGGCGACACCGTCATCGACGGCTCCCTGGCCAACCGACTCGGCTCCCTGCGCACCCGCGCAGGCGCCTGACCCACCCCGTCGCACCGCGCGTCGCTTCCGGCGACCGCGCCCCCACCGACCACGAGGAAGACACCCAGATGGCTGACCTGACGATCCGGTCGGAGGACATCTCCGACGCGATCCAGCGGATGCTGGAAGGCTACGAACCGGACCTGGCGACCGAGCAGGTCGGGCGCGTGCTGTCGACCGGTGACGGCATCGCCCGTGTCAGCGGCCTGCCCGGCACGCTGGCCAACGAGCTGCTCGACTTCGGTGACGGCGTGTTCGGCATGGCGATGAACCTCGACGAGCACGAGATCGGGGCGGCCGTCTTCTCCGAGGCCGCCCGCATCGAGGAGGGTCAGACGGTCCGCCGCACCGAGCGCGTGCTGTCGGTCCCCGTCGGTGACGCGATGCTCGGTCGCGTGGTCGATCCGCTCGGTCAGCCGATCGATGGCAAGGGGCCACTCGATCCCGACAAGCTCGACGGTGAGCGTGCCCTCGAGGTCCAGGCGCCCGGCGTCGTCGACCGGCAGCCGGTCGGCGAGCCCATGCAGACCGGGATCAAGGTGATCGACGTCATGACCCCGATCGGACGGGGACAGCGTGAGCTGATCATCGGTGACCGTCAGACCGGGAAGACCGCGATCGCGATCGACACGATCATCAACCAGAAGGCGTTGTGGGGCACCGACGAGCAGGTCAAGTGCATCTACGTCGGGGTCGGCCAGAAGGGTTCCACCATCGCCCAGGTGGTCGCCACCCTCGAACAGTACGGGGCGCTCGAGTACACGACCGTGGTGTCCGCACCGGCGTCCTCGCCGGCGCCGTTCCAGTTCATCGCGCCCTACGCCGGTGCCGCCATCGGGGCCAACTGGATGTACAAGGGCGACCACGCGCTGATCATCTATGACGACCTCTCCAAGCAGGCGGACGCCTACCGGCAACTGTCGCTGCTGCTGCGTCGTCCTCCGGGGCGTGAGGCCTACCCGGGCGACGTCTTCTACCTGCACAGTCGCCTGCTGGAGCGCGCCGCGAAGCTCAACGACGAACTCGGTGGGGGATCGATGACCGCCCTGCCGATCGTCGAGACCAAGGCCAACGACGTCTCGGCCTACATCCCCACCAACGTGATCTCCATCACCGACGGTCAGATCTTCCTGGAGACCGACCTGTTCTTCCAGGGTGTGCGACCGGCCATGAACGCCGGGATCTCGGTCTCCCGGGTCGGTGGGTCCGCCCAGCGCCCCGCGATGAAGGCCGTCTCCGGGACGGTGCGACTGGAGCTCGCGCAGTACCGCGAACTCGAGGCGTTCGCCCAGTTCGGGTCGGACCTCGACCAGGCCTCACAGCGGCAGATCGCGCGTGGGCAGCGGGTCGTGGAGATCCTCAAGCAGCCCCAGTACCAGCCCCTGTCGGTCGACCTGCAGGTGGCCTCCGTGCTCGCGGTGACCACGGGTCGGCTCGATGAGATCCCGATCGGTGACGTGCGGCGCTACGAGAAGGAACTACACGAGTACGTGCAGTCGCGGCATGCGGGGGTGCTCGAATCGCTCCGGCGCGAGAAGCTGACCGATGACCTGCGCGAGCAGATCACCTCGGCGATCGACGCGTTCCACGAGACCTTCCAGGCCTCCGAGGTCGAGGACGAGGGCGAAGAGGTCAACGAGGGCTGGGACGCGATGGCGGCCACCAGCGAGTCCGTGGACTGATCAGCAGCACCGTCGTGAGACGGTCGCGGCCCGGCGAGCCCGGCGCCGTGAAGGAGGCACAAGGTGGCAGGTAGCGGCCAGATCCGGCAGCTCAAGCGGCGCATCCGCTCCGTGCAGAGCACGCAGAAGATCACGCGTGCCATGGAGATGATCGCTGCGTCCCGGATCATCAAGGCGCAGGCACGCGTGCGCAACGCCCGTCCCTACGCTGAACAGATCCACGAGGTGATCAAGGGCCTGGCGGTCTCCAACGAGGTCCGCCAGCACCCCCTGTTGATCCAGCGTGAGGTCGAACGGGTCGCGGTCGTGGTCAACACCTCGGACCGGGGCCTGGCCGGCGCCTACAACGCCAACGTGCTGAAGGTCGCGGAGCGCACCATGCGCACCGAGCGTGACGCCGGTCGGTCGATCGACCTCTACGTCGTCGGCAAGAAGGGCGCGGGGTACTTCGCCTACCGGGGTCAGCGCGCTGAGCGCGTCTGGACCGGCATCTCGGACACACCCACGGTCGACAACTGCAACGCGATCGCCGAGGTCCTGATGGACCGCTTCTCCAAGGGCGAACTCGACCGCGTCTGGCTGGTCTACACCGATTTCAAGTCGTCGCTCGTCCAGGCCCCGGTCCGCATGGAACTGCTGCCGGTCAAGCCGGTGGAGTTCGAGGGCGGGCAGGAGATCAACCCGGATTTCATCTTCGAACCGAGCCAACCGGTCCTGCTGGAACGCCTGATCCCGCGGTACGTCGAGGCGAAGGTCTTCCACAGCCTGCTGGAATCCTCTGCATCCGAGCACGCCGCTCGTCAGCGGGCGATGAAGTCGGCCACCGACAACGCCAAGGAGGTCGCGGGGTCGCTGTCGCGGGTGATGAACCAGGCCCGACAGGAACAGATCACGACCGAGATCTCCGAGATCGTCGGTGGCGCCGAAGCGTTGCAGTCCGGCTGACCGCAGCCGTGCCCAGTCCCCCCCGAAGCATCCCCCACCAGACGTTCACCGCGGACCACACGTCCCGCGATCACGAGCAGCACGAACACGAGGAGTCCAGCAGATGACCACGAAGACCGCTCCCGAGGAGCGTCTCACGTCTGAGACGGCCGGTCGCATCGTCCGCGTCATCGGCCCGGTGGTCGACGTCGAGTTCCCACCCGGCGACCTGCCGCACATCAACAACGCGTTGACGTTCGAACGCACCTACCAGGGCGAGACCTCGACCATCACCGCCGAGGTCGCCCAGCACCTCGGTGACCGTCGTGTCCGTGCGGTGTGCATGCAGCCGACCGATGGTGTGGTCCGCGGCGCCGACGTGACCGATACCGGTGCTCCCATCACCGTGCCGGTCGGTCCGGGCACGCTCGGGCACATCTACAACGTGCTCGGACAACCACTCGACGTCGCCGAGAGCGAGATCTCCCCGGACACGCGGTGGGCGATCCACCGCGAGCCGCCGCCGTTCGACGAACTCGAACCACAGGCGGTGATGTTCGAGACCGGCATCAAGGTCATCGACCTCGTCGAGCCCTACGTGCAGGGTGGGAAGATCGGGATGTTCGGTGGTGCCGGGGTCGGCAAGACCGTCGTCATCCAGGAGATGATCAACCGTGTCGCCCAGCAGCACGGTGGTGTGTCCGTGTTCGCCGGCGTCGGTGAGCGCACCCGTGAGGGCAACGACCTCATGCTCGAGATGGAGGAGTCCGGCGTCCTCGAGAAGGCGGCGCTGGTCTTCGGTCAGATGGACGAACCGCCGGGGGTCCGGCTGCGTGTCGCGCTCTCCGCGCTGACCATGGCCGAGTACTTCCGCGACGAGATGCGCCAGGACGTCCTGCTGTTCGTCGACAACGTCTTCCGTTTCGTGCAGGCCGGCATGGAGGTCTCCACCCTGCTCGGCCGTATGCCGTCGGCGGTGGGCTACCAGCCGACGTTGTCCAACGAGATGGGGCAGTTGCAGGAGCGGATCACCTCCACCAAGGGGCGGTCGATCACCTCGCTGCAGGCGGTCTACGTGCCGGCGGATGACATCACCGACCCCGCGCCCCACACGACCTTCGCCCACCTCGACGCGCAGACGGTGCTGTCCCGTGACATCGCGTCGCTCGGGATCTACCCGGCGGTCGACCCGCTGGACTCGACGTCGCGGATCCTCGATCCGGCGATCCTCGGCGAGGAGCACTACAACGTCGCCACGGGCGTCCAGGAGGTCCTGCAGCGCTACAAGGACCTGCAGGACATCATCGCGATCCTCGGTATCGACGAACTGTCCGAGGAGGACAAGGTCGTGGTTTCCCGGGCCCGCAAGGCGCAGCGGTTCTTCAGCCAGAACTTCTACGTCGCCGAGCAGTTCACCGGGAACCCCGGGGTCTACGTTCCGGTCAGCGAGACGATCGAGGGCTTCAAGGCGCTGATCGATGGCGACCTCGACGAGCTCCCGGAGCAGGCGTTCCTGTATGCCGGCAACGTCGACGATGTGCAGCGCCGCGCGTCTGAGATGGATGATTGATGGCGGCTGAACCCATGCACATCGAGGTGGTGTCGGCCGAGAGCCACGTGCTGTCCGCCGATGTCACCGAGGTGTACGCCCGGTCGGTCGAAGGCGAGATCGGCATCCTGGCGGGGCACCAACCCGCCGTCATCGCGTTGGACATCTCGCCGGTCCGGGTCGTGCTCGCGGACGGCACCTCCCAGCGCATCGCGGTCCACCGGGGGACGCTGTTCGTGGATCAGGAGGGCAAGGTCATCCTGCTCGCCGACATCGCCGAGCTCGAGTCCGATATCGATCCGGAGCGGGCACGCCGGAAGCGTGACGAGCTCGAACAGCGCCTCGAACAGGGTGAGGACGAGTTGCTCCGCGCGTCCCTCGCGAAGCAGAACGTGCGCCTGCAGGTCGTCGACCACGCCTCGCCGGCCGACGCGTGACCTGCTGGCCGGTCGGACAGACCCGCTGAACCGGGCGGACAACCAGGCATGGGTAACCTCGCGGCATGTCTGCAACCCCCGTCCACCTGCCCTCGCCCGACGATGTCTTCCGGGTCCGTGGCGGTGAACCGCTGCGAGGGACCGTCCGCCTGTCAGGGGCCAAGAACTCGGCCTTGAAGCTGATGGCCGCCTCGCTGCTCTGCGAGGGTGAGATCGATCTGTCCTACATCCCGCGGATCGCCGACGTCCCGGTGATGGCGGACGTCCTGCGGGGACTGGGCGTCGAGGTCGAGCTCGACCTGGCACGGGAACACGGCAGGTTCCGGGCCGTCGACGAACCGGAATGGCACGCCCCCGCCGATGCCGTGACCCGGATCCGGGCGTCGATCTCGTGTCTGGGGCCGCTGGTCGGTCGCACCGGCCGCGCCCGCCTGGCGCTGCCCGGCGGGGACCGCATCGGTGCGCGCGCGATCGACCTGCACCTGGGCGGGCTGGCCGCGATGGGTGCCACGATCATCCAGCGCAGCGATGAGGTCGAGGTGATCGCCCGGGAGCTGGCCGGTGCGATGATCACCCTGGACTTCCCGTCGGTCGGGGCGACCGAGAACCTGGTGATGGCCGCGACCCGCGCCCGGGGCACGACGGTGATCGACAACGCTGCCCGGGAGCCCGAGATCCAGGACCTGTGCCACATGCTGGTCGCCATGGGTGCCACGATCGAGGGCATCGGATCGCCGACCCTGGAGATCGTCGGGGTCGACGGCCTGGGCTCGGTCACCTGGGAGACGTGTCCCGACCGCATCGAGGCGGGCACCTACGCCGTCGCCGCCGCCCTGACCGGGGGTGACGTCGTGATCGAACGGGTCCGCCCCGCGGATCTCACGATGCCGCTCATCAAGCTGCGCGCTGCCGGCGTGGTCGTCGACGAAGGAGCGGATTCGCTCCGGGTGAAGGCTGGTGACCTCCAGGCGGTGGACGTGGTCACCCTGCCCTACCCGGGGTTCCCGACCGACCTGCAGCCGCAGATGATGGTGCTGTTGACCCGCGCGATGGGCACGAGTCGGTGCACGGAGAACGTCTTCGAATCCCGGTTCTCGTTCGTCGCGGAACTCGCCCGTATGGGCGCCGATGTGGAGATCGACGGACACCACGCCTGGATCCGTGGACCGGTCCGGATGCACGGCACGACGTTGTCGGGCCTGGACGTCCGTGCCGGCGCAGCGGGCACCCTGGCAGGACTGGTCGCGGACGGCGAGACCATCGTGCGCGACGTCCACCACGTCGACCGTGGGTACGCGGACTTCATCCCCCGTCTGCAGGCGCTCGGCGCCGACGTCGAGCGCGTCGGGGTCAGCGACCACGATGCCTGATCGGCTTCGTGGGAGCTCCGGCGCCCGCGGTGTGGAAGGTCCGGGTGGCATGCCGGCCGGACCTTCCACACCACGCGGTCACGCGTCGGTGAGCATCGCCGTGACCGTGCTGACCGCGCTGTTCGCGGTGGTGTTCGGCGCACCGGCACCGGTCGGGGCGCAGGGCCCGGTCCGTGATCCGGTCCGGTTCGAGGTCGCCGAGGGTGATCTGCTGGAGGTGGGCGGCCGCTCCCGCTACCTCGACACCATCGAGGTCCGCCACGCGGGCGGCGGCCCCGTCCTGGTCAACGAACTGTCCATGGACGACTACGTCGCCGGTATCGCGGAGATGCCCGCGCGGTGGCCGCAGGAGGCGCTCAAGGCCCAGGCCGTCGCCGCGAGGACCTACGGGTGGTACGTGGCGACGACCAGCAGTTACGACGGCTACGACATCTGTGCGACCGTCTCCTGCCAGGTCTTCGAGGGCGCGGACAACGTGCTGGATGCGCCCATGGGGCAGCGGTGGCGGGCGGCCGTCGACGCGACGTCCGGCGAGGTGCTGTTGGACCGGGATGGGGGGCCGGTCCTGGCGCGGTACTTCTCGACCTCCGGTGGACGCACCTACGCCAACGACGAGGCGTTCCCGTCCTCCGGCCCGCGCGACGAACTGGTCGCCATCGAGGACCCCTACGACGAGGTGTCACCGTTCCACCGCTGGACGGCCACCTTCACCCGGGCGGAGTTCGACGAGATCCTGTCCCGTGGCGAGACCCTGGCCGCGGCCGTCCCGGTGGCCGACGTGCAACGTCTGGGTGCGACCGACGACCCCGGGGCGCGGATCGCGGTCGTGGGCGCCGACGGGACCGAGGTCGACGTCGACGCCCGGGACTTCCAGCGGTTCGTCTCCAGCGTGGCACCCCAGCGCTTCCCGGACCGCTTCCCCCAACTGCGCGACGACGGCCGGTCCCGCCTGCCATCGACGATCCCCTCGTCGCGCTTCGCGATCCGGTTCGGGGACGACGAGGTGGTGCTCGACGGGCAGGGCTGGGGCCACGGCGTCGGGCTCGGACAGTACGGCGCACGGGGCCGCGCCGAGGATGGTCAGGACCACCGCCAGATCCTGGCGGCGTACTACAACGGGCGGACGCCGACGACGTCGGATGAACTCCCTGACCGGATACGCGTCGGCATGTCGGCGCCGGCTGAGGTCCGCCTCCGCGGGGACGGCCCGATGCGGATCACCGCCGGGGACACCGTCATCGAGGAAGCGGCACTCGGTACCTGGACCGTCCGGCCTGATGGGGATGGCTGGGTCGTGCAGCCACCGGAGGGGCACGGCGCCGCCCTGCAGATCTCCCCGACACGGTTCGCGTCGCACCTGGGCTCCTTCGACGATGCGGTCGCGGTCGAAGCCGAGGTCAACAAGCCGGTCCGGCTGTACCTCGAGGTCGCTGACGCCGCGGGCGAACCCGTCCTCCGCCGGCCGGTCGGCGTCGCCGAGTCCGGTTCGCATGCCGCCATCTGGCGCCTGGAGGACGCAGACGGTTCCCTGGTGGAGCCCGGCCCGTACCAGGTCGCGCTCATCGGCGAGGATCCTGCCGGCGACCGTGACGGAACGGCCCTGGAGGTGACCGTCCCCCTCGACCCCCCGGACGAACCCGATGCCACCACGACCGCTCCGCAACCGTCGCCCGACCGCGGCGTGCCGCTGCGCCCCGTCACCATCGTGCTGGGCATGGCCGCGCTGGGCCTCGCGGGTGTCCTCGTGATCAGGAGAGCCCGATGAGCGTTCCGCCGCAGCCGCCCCAACCACCGCCACCACCGCCGCCACCACCACCGCCGCCTGGTGCGCCGTCGACCCCCACCCCGACGGGGCTCGCCGGTCTGCACAGCCTGCGTGATCAGGCGTCGCCGTACTCGGTCCTCCTGGCAACGGTCGTGCTGCTGATCATGTCCGCACCGAACGTCGTGTTCTACCTCCTCGATCGCGCGGTCGCGGGTCGGGTGCCGGTGCAGGCGGAGCCGACGGGAGGGTCGCTGGTCTTCGGGTTGATCGTCGCGCTGGTCCTGCAGTTGATCATCTTCGTGGCCGCGATGGTGCCGCTGCTGATCCGGCGCCGATTGGATCGGCGGTTGTTCGGCCCCTCCCAGCCGACGGGGTCGTGGTTGGCGCTCGGGTTCGGCCTGCTCGCGGGGATCATCGCCCTGTTCGCCGCCTACGGGGTCAACATCGTGCTGGCCCTGGTCGCCGGCACCGACGATCCCGTCGAGCAACAGCTGCTCCAGGATGCCCTCGGTGGGGGCGTGACCCTGCTGCTCGCGGGCATCATCGCCGTCGTCGTGGCACCGATCGTCGAGGAGATCGTGTTCCGGGGCGTGCTGTTCCGGGCGCTCGCCGACCGCATCGGCCTGTGGGTCGGCGCGGTGGTCTCCTCGGCGGTGTTCGCCCTCATCCACATCGAGGTCGTGACGAGCCAACCGATCGCGCTCGGCGGGCTGTTCGCCGTCGGTCTGGCCCTGGCGCTGGCGTTCCACTACACCGGCAACCTGCTGGTCCCGATCGTCGGGCACGCGGTGTTCAACGGGGCATCGCTGTCCCTGGCTCTGGTCGTCGACCGGTTCGGTCTCGACGAGATGGTGGCGTGGCTGCGGTCGGTCAGCCTGGCCGTTCGCGTCACCGGGATCAGCTGACCCCCGTCCCGCCGGTGGCCGAGGCGGGACTCAGTGCCGGAGCAGGCGCTCGGCGAGCGACCGGCCCGTCGCGGCGCTGCCCGTGCGGGCCGTCCGCGCATCGAGTCGCGCCAGGGAGCGTTGGAGGTAGCGCGCACCGAGCCATCGCAGCGGTTCGGGTTCCCACCGGCGTGAACGGTGACCGACCATCGGCAGGTGCTGGAACGGTGTGGCTCCGTCGACGACCAGGTCCGCCAGGACCCGGCCGGCGAGGTTGCTGGTCCCCACCCCCTGCCCCGTGTAGCCGTACGCCCCGCCGATGCCGGTCGTGGGATCGAAGTGGAAGGTCGGCATCCAGTCACGGGGCATCGCCAGAGGTCCACCCCAGGCGGACGCGAAGCCGACGTCCGCCATCGCGGGGAACCAGGTGCGCAACTGGTCACGCAGGAGGTCGTGGGTGACCGTGTGCCGGTCGTAGGACGGGTCGATCCGGGACCCGAAGTGGTAGGGGGCCCCGCGCCCGCCGAACAGCACGCGGCCATCCACCGTGCGCGACAGGTAGTCGACGGTGTAGCGGTGGCTGGACAGCAGCTCGTGACCGGTCCAGCCGATCTGCTCCCAGACGTCGTCCCCGATCGGGTCGGTCAGGACGATGAGCGAGTACAGCGGCAGGACGTCCCGCCGTCGGTCGGGCAGCTGCGAGACCCAGGCTTCGCAGGCCACGATGACGGCGTCCGCGGTGACCCGGCCCGTCGGTGTGGTGACGCCGGCGCGGTGACCGGCGGTCGCCGGCAGGACCTGCGTCACCGGTGTGTGTTCGGCGATGGTCGCGCCAGCCGCCTCGACCGACCGGGCCAGCCCGCGGACCAGGCGGCCCGGATGGACCGCTGCGGCGTGCGGGTCGTGCAGGGCGCCCCGGGCGTCCTGCACGTTGACACGGGCGGCGGTCTCCCGGGCGGACAGCAGTTGGAGATCGTCGGCGACGCCCAACGCCGCCACCTGGTCGAAGCCGGCCTGCATGGCCGGGAGTTCCTGCGGGCCGCGGGCGATGCGCAGGATGCCGCCCCGGCGGACCTGTGCATCGATGCCATCGGCGTCACAGGCGTCGATGACGGCCTGCACGGTGTCGCGCATCACCAGCATCGTGTCGCGTGCGACCGTCGGTGACGTGCGACGGGCGAGCTCCGCGGGTGAGACGGCGATCCCCGCCGACAGCCACGCGCCGTTGCGGCCCGACGCGCCGAACCCCGCGATGTTGGCCTCGCACACCAGCACGGAGCGGGACGGGTCCCGACGCAGGATCTCGCGGGCCGTCCACAGGCCCGTGAACCCCGCCCCGACGATCACGACATCGACGTCGCGGGACCCGTCCAACGGCTCCCGTGGCGTCAGATCGTCGTCGGCGGTCGTGAGCCAATGGCTGATGGTCATCGCTCCGACCGTTCCAGCAGGGCGAGCGCCAACCCGAACTCGACCAGGTGGGCGCCGGAGCGTGGGTCCCGGCCGGTCAGGTCGCGGACCCGTTCGAGGCGGTAGGTGAGCGTGTGTCGGTGGATGCACAGCTCCTGAGCGGCCGGCCCCGGCCGACAGCCGTGGGCCAGGTAGGCGCGCAGGGTGGTGACCAACTGGCTCGATTCGCGCGCGTCGTGCTCGACGACCGGGCCCAGCACCTGGGTCACGAAATCCGTTGCCCCGAGGTCGTCGCGGATGCCGGCGAGCAGCCCCGACAGGCCGAGCGCCTCGACATCGCGGATCACCCCGTCATCCGCGAGGTGCAGGGCGACGGTGGCTTCCCGGATCGCGGCGCGCAGGGCATCCAGGTCCGTCTTCGCGCGACTCCGACCGAGTCGCACGCCGGTCCAGCCATGCTGCTGGACCGCCTTGGCGATGAGCTCAGCCGCATCGCCGCCATCCGGCACCACCGCGTAGATCGATCCATCCAGGTGCCCGACGAGCGGTGCGTGCAGCGGTACGAGGGTGTCCTCGATCACCGTGCACAGCGCACGGTCGGTGACCTCCGCAGGCCGGTGGACGGCCAGGACCCGGAACGGGGTGTCCGGGTCGAGGCCGAGGCGCCGGAGGGCCCGGGCCACGGAGCTCCTGTCCGCGCGCCCGGCGACGATCTCGTCCAGTAACTCGTCGACCCGCGCGCGGTTGGCGTCGCGGACGGATCGGTGCCGGGCGAGCTCGAGGCTGACGCCGGCGACCCCCTGCTCGAACAGCAGCTCCTCATGCTCGAGCAGGGGATCCGGGGTGATCGCGGCCACGACCGCCTCGGTGTGGTTGCCCAACAGGACGGTCGCGCTCCGGATCGCGCACCCGTCGATCCGGCCGTGGCCACGCGCGCGGTGCGGCGGGATCACCGCACGCAGCTCGCGCGCACCCACACCGTCCGCGACCCCGGAGGGGTCGTGACGGGCGAGTTCACCGCCGGCGAAGTCCAGGACGACCAGCGCGCTGGTCGGCATGGCGCGTCCCACGGTGGCCAGCACCCCCTGGATGCCGTCCTCGGCCACCACGGTGGCCAGGACCTGACGGTGCAGGTCAACGGCCCGTCGCAGGGCGTCGTCCTGCTCCTCGAAGACGTGGTGGGCGACGCGGCGGGTCACCGCGATGAACGGGATCTCGTAGGGCACGGTGAACAGCGGCAGGTCGTGCTCGTCGCACGCCGCGACCATGGCGTCCGGCACATCGGGGAGCGAGACCCCCATCGCGAAGCCGACCGCGACCACCCCGGCGTCCGCCAGGCGTGCGACGAAACCCCGTTGCCGCTGCGGGCTGTCCTTGAGGCCGAGCGCGGTGGTCAGCAGGAGTTCGCCGCCCTCCAGCCAGGGGGTCGGATCCGCGAGCTCGGAGATGTGTGCCCAACGGATGGGACCGCGACGGTCCACCCCCGCGTGTCCGGCGACCACCGATGCCCCGAGTCCCGGGTCGGCCAGCAGGTCGGTCAGCCACAGCGCCATGGGTGCTCGTCGTTCGGGCATCGCTCGGACGGAAGGACCCCTGAGGGTACTGCCGACCAGCCCCGGGCGGGCCATCCCGCCAGGCGCGTGCTCCACGTGGATGACCTCCCGGTGCGCTGGTCCGCGGTCGAGCGGATCACCATGCGCGTCGCCGGTCGCGAACGAGCGGCTGGAGCGCACAGGTGTCGCCGTGCGGCCCGTCCCATGGGCGATACTCCACCTGGCCAACGTGCGCGCTTCCGCACGAGCCAAGCGTCCAGCGACAGACCACCGACACCGGTCGTAGGGTTCGGGCCGACGCCACCGGACGCCCGGCCCGGGAGGGACCCGCCGGCGACCCGGAGATGACCGACATGACCGACATGGGCGAACGTGGAGGTAGTGATGCGTGAGACAGGCAACCTGATCGGCGGCAAGCTCCAGGCGGCACGGGACGGTCGGACGGCCGATCTCATCGACCCGACGACCGGAGCGGTGTTCGCCACCGCCCCGCTGTCCGGGACCGAGGATGTCGACGCCGCCTGTCGGGCCGCCGCCGATGCGTTCGTCAGCTGGCGTGATTCGACGCCCGCCGAGCGCAGCATGGCGATGCTGCGGATCGCCGATGCGATGGAGGAGCGGGGGGAGGAGCTGATCCGGCTCGAATGCGAGAACACCGGCAAGCCCTTCCAGCTCACCATAGAGGAGGAGCTCGGCGCCGCGCTGGATCAGATCCGCTTCTTCGCCGGAGCCGCGCGCGTCCTGGAGGGCCGGGCGTCCGGCGAGTACATGCGCGGCCACACCTCGATGATCCGCCGCGAGCCCATCGGGGTCTGTGCGCAGGTCACGCCCTGGAACTACCCGATGATGATGGCCGTGTGGAAGTGGTGCCCCGCCATCGCCGCCGGCAACACCATCGTGCTCAAGCCGTCGGACACCACCCCGTTGTCCACGGTCCTCATGGGCCAGATCATGGACGAGTTCCTCCCCGACGGCGTGGTCAACGTCGTCTGTGGTGACCGCGACACCGGCCGCGCGCTCGTCACCCACGACATCCCGGAGATGGTGTCGGTGACCGGATCGGTCCGTGCCGGTATGGAGGTCGCCGAGTCCGTCGCCCGGGACCTCAAGCGGACCCACCTGGAACTCGGTGGCAAGGCCCCGGTCATCGTGTTCGATGATGCGGACATCGAGGCGGCCGCCGAGGGCATCGCCGGTGCCGGATACTTCAACGCCGGTCAGGACTGCACCGCGGCCACGCGCGTCCTCGCCGGTCCGAAGATCCACGACGACCTGGTGGCCGCGCTGGCCGAGCAGGCCGCGGCGACGCGGACCGGCGACCCGTTCGCCGAGGAGGCACCCGACTACGGCCCGCTCAACAACGTCGATCAGCACGAGCGGGTCAAGGGCTTCTTCGAGCGCAAGCCCGACCACGTCGAGGTGGTCGCCGGCGGCAGCCCACTGGTCCGTGACGGGTTCTTCTTCGAGCCGACCGTCGTTGCGGGCCTCAAGCAGGACGACGAGATGATCCAGACCGAGATCTTCGGGCCGGTGGTCACCGTCCAGCCGTTCCACGACGAGGCGCAGGCCCTGGAGTGGGCCAACGGCGTGAAGTACGGGTTGGCCTCCAGCGTGTGGACCAAGGATCACGGCCGGGCGATGCGCGTGGCCCGTGGCCTGGACTTCGGCACGGTGTGGATCAACACCCACATCCCGATCGTCGCGGAGATGCCCCACGGCGGTTTCAAGCACTCGGGGCACGGCAAGGACCTGTCGGTGTACTCCCTGGAGGACTACACGCGGGTCAAGCACGTCATGAGCAACATCGAGGTGTAACACCCCGGACCCACCCGCGGAACGCCACCGCGGTAGACGTCGGGATGGTGTGGAGGAGGAGCTCGGATGGCAGCGCAACTCGAGGACGGCAACCTGTGGTTGCACTTCACCCGGTCGTCGGACTGGATCGGTGACGAGCCGTCGGTCCCGGTGCTCGACCACGGGGAGGGCTGCTACGTCTGGGACCGCGAGGGCAACCGCTACCTCGACGGCCTGTCGGCCCTGTTCTGTGCCCAGATCGGCTACGGCCGACAGGAGTTGGTCGATGCCGCCGCGGAGCAGATGGCCGCGCTGCCGTTCGCGACCAACTGGTCGTTCGCGCACCAGCCGGCGATCGACCTGGCGGGGGCGCTCGCCGAGCGCTTCCCGGGGGATCTCGACCACTTCTTCTTCGTCAACTCCGGTTCCGAGGCCGTCGAGTCGGCGATGAAGCTCGCGATCCAGTACCACCGGATGCGGGGTGAGGACCGCTGGAAGTTCATCTCGCGCAACTACGCCTACCACGGCACCACGTTCGGGGCGCTCGGTATGACCGGGCTGCCCGGACTGCGCAAGATGTTCGAGCCGTTGCGCCCCGGCCACTTCCACGCGCCGAACACCAACGAGTACCGCTGCATGGTCAGCGGCGCGTGCCCGCCGTGTGACCTGACCTGTGCCCGTTCCATGGAGCAGATCATCCTCGCGGAGGGGCCCGACCAGATCGCCGCGATCTTCGTCGAGCCCGTGCAGAACGCCGGCGGATGCTTCACACCGCCGGAGGGCTACCTCGACGAGGTTCGTCGACTGTGCGACAAGTACGGCATCCTGATGGTCTCTGACGAGGTCATCTGTGCCTTCGGCCGGCTGGGCTACTGGACGGGCGCGGAGGCGTACGGCTACCTCCCCGACATCCTGACCTTCGCCAAGGGGGTGACCTCCGCCTACCAGCCGCTCGGTGGCCTGGCGTTCCGGTCGCACATCAAGGAGGTGCTGGCGGCCGACACCACCTCGATGTTCCTGCACGGGTCGACCTGGGGCGGGCACCCGGTCGCCGCCGCCGTGGCGCTGGCCAACCTCCGGGTGTTCGACAAGGACGACGTCCTCGGCAACGTGCGCGCCAACGGAGCCTGGTTCGGTCAGCAGCTGCACGACCTGTACGACCGGCATCACATCGTCGGCGACGTCCGTGGGACCGGCTACTTCTGGGCGCTGGAGCTGGTCAAGGACCGTGAGCTGAAGATCGGGTTCGACGACGCCGAGACCGAGCGGCTGCTGCGTGGGTTCCTGTCGAACCGGTTGATGGAGCTCGGTCTGATCTGCCGGGCGGACGACCGCGACGAACCCGTGATCCAGCTGTCCCCCCCGCTGATCGCCACCCGCAAGGAACTGGGAGAGATCATCGGGATCCTTGACCAGGTCCTGGGTGAAGCCGCGAAGCAGATGGAGGCATGACCGTGGTCACGATCGGGCTGCCCACCGAGACCAAGGACCAGGAACGTCGGGTGGCGCTGACGCCGTCCGCCGTGGCGCTGGCCATCGATCGTGGTCACCGGGTCCTCGTGCAGGCGGGCGCGGGGCTCGGTGCCGGTGTCCCCGATGAGGCCTACGAGTCGATCGGGGCCAAGATGGTCACCGATGCCGCCGAGGTCTGGGGTGCCGATGTCGTCGTCAAGGTCAAGGAACCCCAGGCTGCGGAGCAGGACCACTTCCGGTCGGACCTGACCCTGTTCGCCTACCTGCATCTGGCCGCCGAGCCGGACCTGACGGATGCGCTGCTGTCCTCCGGGACCGCGGGGTACGCCTTCGAGACGCTGACCGATCGTCATGGACTGCCGCTGCTGGCTCCGATGTCGGAGATCGCGGGTCGCGCCGCCACGATCATGGGTGCCGCCGCGCTGTCCTCGGCGAACGGCGGGTCGGGGACGCTGATGGGCGGCGCGGCCGGTGTGCCTCCCGCGAAGGTCGTCGTGATCGGTATGGGGGTCGCTGGCACGATGGCGGCCCGTGGGGCGCGGGGCCTGGACGCCCACGTCACCGGTGTCGATGTCGATCTGCAGCGGCTCTACGACCACCATCTCGACGGCACGGTCGATGCCACGCAGATCAGCGAGCCACAGCTGGTCGGCGAGCACGTCCGGGAGGCCGACCTGGTCGTCGGCGCCGCGCTCGTCCCCGGCGCCCGTGCGCCCATCGTCGTGTCCGAGGATCAGGTCGCGGCCATGCGGCCGGGGTCGGTCATCGTCGATCTCGCCATCGATCAGGGGGGCTGCATCGCCACGGCGCGGCCGACGACGCTGTCCGACCCGACCTACCTCGAACACGGCGTGGTCCACTACTGCGTGACCAACGTGCCGGGCCAGTTCCCCCGGACCGCGTCCGCCGCCCTGTCCGCCGCCGTGACCCCCCGGCTCCT
>JAWLFE010000042.1:0-2059 GCA_041685735.1 Nitriliruptoraceae bacterium | reverse complement strand
CGAACACGGCGTGGTCCACTACTGCGTGACCAACGTGCCGGGCCAGTTCCCCCGGACCGCGTCCGCCGCCCTGTCCGCCGCCGTGACCCCCCGGCTCCTACGGCTGGCGGACGACGTTGCGGCCGGGCGGGCCGGGACCCCCGACGAGTCGCCGCAGTTGACCGGGGCGTCGAACGTCGCGGACGGCAGGATCGTGCATCCGGCGGTCGCTGACGCGTTCCCGGATCGGCCGCGGATCGACACGCCGTGAGCCGACGCGCGATCACGACGTGGCTCGACGGGGCACCACCGTCGCAGGCGCCGCTGCGCGGTGATCGCCGCGCGGACGTCGTGATCATCGGTGCCGGGTTCACCGGCCTGTGGACCGCGCTCACGTTGACCGATCGCGACCCGTCGCTGGACGTGGTCGTGCTCGAAGCCAGGACGGTCGGCCACGGCGCGTCGGGCCGTAACGGCGGGTTCGTCGACCCGTCGTTGACCCACGGGCTGCACAACGGGCTGTCGCACTTCCCCGCGGAGATCCACGACCTCATCCGCCTGGGCAACGACAACTACGCCGAACTCGTCGCGTTCGTGCACGCGCACGGCATCGACGCGCAGCTGCACAGCGTCGGTGCGCTGGATGTGGCCACCGAACCGTGGCAGGCCGAGGAACTCGCCGCCGCGGTCGACGTCTACGGAGCGGCGGGCGAGCGGGTCGAGCTGCTGGATGCCGAGGAGACCCGCAAGCTGGTGGATTCGCCGACGTACCTGGCCGGCCTGCACCGACCCGATGCCGGCGGCACGGTCGACCCGGGGGCACTGGTGCGCGGCCTGGCGCGGGTGGCGCGGGAGCGGGGCGTCGTCCTCCACGAGGACAGCCCCGTCACCGGCATCGCGCCCGCTGGTGCTGGCGTCATCGTGACGACCCCCGATGGCGTCGTCCGGGCCGATCGCGCCGTGCTGGCCACCAACGCCTACAGCCACCGGGTGCTCCGACGCACGGGTCGCTGGTTCGTCCCCGTCCACGACTACGTGCTGGTCACCGCCCCGTTGACCGCCGAGCAGCTCGGTCGGATCGGGTGGGAGGGCCGGCAGGGGGTGGCCGACAGCGCCAACCAGTTCCACTACTACCGGCTCACCCCCGACGGCCGGATCCTGTGGGGTGGGTACGACGCGATCTACCGGTTCGGTGGGCGGGTCGGTCCCGCCGACGACCACCGTCGCGCGACCTACGACCTGCTCGCTCGCCACTTCCGGACGACCTTCCCCCAGCTGGACGACGTGCCCTTCGAGCGGTGGTGGGGAGGTCCGATCGCCACCACCTCGAGGTTCACCGTGGCCTTCGGTGACGAGTTCGGTGGACGCGTGGTGTGGGCGCTGGGCTACACCGGCCTGGGGGTGGCGACCACGCGGTTCGCGGCCCGGGTGCTCACGGACAAGCTGCTCGATCCCGGCTCGGGCCTGTTGGACCTGGCCTTCACGTCCAGCAAGCCCGTGCCGTTCCCACCGGAACCGCTGCGGTGGGTCGGCGTGTCCCTGACACGTCGGGCGATCGCACGCGCCGATCGTCGCGAGGGCCGGCGTGGCCCCTGGCTGACCACCCTGGACCGCGTCGGGATCGGCTTCGACTCATGACCGGTCCCGGTGACCCCGCCGCCGTCTCCCCCGCCGACCCGTCGAAGGACGTGATCACATGACCACGCACGCCGAGCTCCTGGCCCGTCACCGCGCGGTGCTGCCGTCCTGGTTGGCGCTCTACTACGACCAGCCCATCGCGCTCGACCACGGCGAGGGCTGCTACGTCTGGGACGTCGAGGGCACCCGCTACCTCGATCTGTTCGGGGGGATCCTGACCACGATGACGGCGCACGCCCTACCGGAGGTGGTCAAGGCGGTGCAGGAGCAGGCCGGCAGGATCCTGCACTCCTCGACGCTGTACCTGATCGAGGAGCAGATCGAGTTGGCCGAGCGCATCGCCGAGCTCGCGCCGATGCCGGACGCCAAGGTCTTCTTCACGACCTCCGGCACCGAGGCGAACGAAGCCGCGCTCCTGCTGGCCTGCACAGCCCGTCGGTCC
>JAWLFE010000041.1:0-24925 GCA_041685735.1 Nitriliruptoraceae bacterium | reverse complement strand
AGTGTGGAGTTGATCGCTCCGATCGCGATGGATGAGGGTTTGAAGTTCGCGATCCGTGAGGGTGGCCGCACCGTTGGTGCTGGCCGCGTCGTCAAGATCCTCAAGTAGAGATCCGGTCTCCCGCCGGGGAGAGCTGGACCCCGTCCGAGGCGTGCGCACCCCGCGTGGCCCCGGGTTCGGGTCCCGCCTCCCCGGCTACGCTGTCGGTTCGACCTCCCACCCCGCGCCCGTCGGCCCGGCGGTGGTGTTTCTAGAGAGAGAAGTCCTGTCATGGCGAAGAACGACAACCGACCGAAGGTGACGTTGGCCTGCGTGGAGTGCAAGGAGCGCAACTACATCACCTCCAAGCACCGGGTCAACCAGCGTGAGCGCATCGAACTGAAGAAGTACTGCTCCCGCTGCCGTACCCACGAGCTGCACCGCGAGACGCGCTGATCGCCTTGCGCTGTCTGCCCTGTCGAACGGCCCGCCGGTGACGGCGGGCCGTTCGACGCATGGAACGCATGGAACGGATGGAACGCTGCGGGTGACCGGTGGTCGGATGTCCCCATCACTAGGCTGGCGGCGTACCGTCGCTCATGACACGCCCGGGAGGCAACGATGGCGTTGAACGCGTCCAAGGTCGGCACCACCTACCCGTCCTACACCTACGAGGTGTCACGGGAGAAGATCCGCGAGTACGCGATCGCGCTCGGTGAGACCGACCCGCGCTACGTCAGCGACGGGGACGACTGCGTCGCGCCACCGACCTTCGCGGCGTGCTTCACCGTGATGCGTGGCAGTGCGTCGATCTTCGCCGATGACGACCTCGGCGCACACCACAAGCTGGTGCACGGCTCGCATGGCTTCCGGTTCGGACAGCGGCCACTGCGTCCGGGGGATCGACTCGTCTGTACCCCGTCGATCACCGACATCAGCGTCCGGGGCGCGAACGAGATGATGACCATCGAGATCGAGTGCCGGTTCGACGACACCGGTGACCACGCCGTGACCTCCGAGGCCGTCATCGTGTTCCTCGGTTCGGCGCCGGAGGCGGACACCGCGGAGGCTGCCCGATGAGTACCGATCCTGTCCGCATCGACGTTGGCATGGAACTCGAACCGGTCGTGCAGGCCTCGAACCTGACGACCTCCACGATGTACGCGGGGGCATCGGGTGACTTCAACCCGTTGCACTACGACCAGGACTTCGCGGGTCAGGTCAGTCCCACCGGGGGCATCATCGCCCACGGCATGTTCTCCATGGGGCTGGCCTCCCGCGCGCTGACCGCATTCGCCGGGGGACCGGAGAAGGTGCTGGAGGTCTCGGTCCGCTTCACCCGCCCCTGGCCACTCGGCACGACCTCGACGTTCGGTGGCAAGGTGACCGGGATCGAGGACGGGATCGCGACGGTCCAACTGTGGGGTGACAACGAGGACGGCAACCGGATCCTGCGGGGAACGGGCCGTATCGCCGTGTAGCGACGGGACCGGCACCGCCCGCGCGCTCGAGCCCCGTGCGGTGCACGGGGTCGCGGTTGTCGTGGGGGCGCACGGAGGGCTACCCTGCAGGGATGCTGCTCCTACGGGGGCAGCGTTCCCGTGTCAGGGGTCGCAAGACCCGGCCGGCTCGACCACGAACGCGTGCGCCGGAGCGGTCGCCGGTCGCCTCTCGGCCGGGACGGACGGGAGTAGCTCAATTTGGCAGAGCACCGGTCTCCAAAACCGGCGGTTGGGGGTTCAAGTCCCTCCTCCCGTGCGACCCACCCGCGCCCACGCTGGACGTGGGCGACGCACATCACGATCAACCCACCCCGATCCCCCACCCGATCCGCTGACGGGTCACCGGCGTCGCCGGCGCCCCGCACCACCGCTGGCCGAAGCTGACCTCGCCCACCCGTCGTTGACGCCGACCACGCAGAACCCGACCCCGAACCGTGAGGGGAGCAGGAGTCACCATGAGCCGCGAAGGCAAGCGCCGCGCCAAGCGTGAGGAAGCCCGCACCGCCGATCTGCCGAGCGCCGCCCACGAGGCGGGGACCCAGGAGAAGGCCGGTCTCGCGCAGTTCCTGCGCGAGGTGCGTAGCGAGTTGCGCAAGGTCGCCTGGCCCGACCGGCAGGAGGTCACCTCCTACTCCGTCGTGGTGCTCGTGACCTCGTTCGTCCTGATCATGATCGTGTGGGGCATGGACTTCGTGATCCGCGAAGCCGTCGTCAACACGCTCGGTTGATGATCGATATGGCGACCGATCCCACCACCGAAGAGACCGCGTCCACCGAGGCGTCCGAGGAGTCCGACGTGCCAACCACCGACACGACGTCGGCCGCGACCGAGCCGGAGCAGGCCTCCGAGCCCGACCGCGACCTGACCTCCGAGAGCGGAGGCGACGGCGGGGCGACCGACGGCGACGACCTCGACGACCTGCTCGGTCTGGCAGGTGCGGTTCCCGACGACGCACCCGCCGACCCGGATGGGTCCGTCGCTGAACAGACGTCGGACGAGGGCACGGGCGACGACGCGGCACCGGCTGCGGACGCTCCGCCGGCCCGCCGCCCACGGCCCCGCTCACTCGAGGATGTGCGCGACCAGAAGGACCTCGCCCGCCTCCATGGCGACTGGTACGTCGTGCATACCTACTCCGGCTACGAGCAGCGGGTGAAGGACAACCTCGCCAGCCGCGTCGAGGCGCTGGAGGCCGAGGACCGCGTCTACGAGGTGACCATCCCCACCGAGGAGGTCACCGAGTACAAGAAGGGCAAGAAGACCACCGCACAGAAGAAGTTCCTGCCCGGCTACGTGCTGGTCCGCATGGAGATGGACGACGAGGTCTGGGGGATCGTGCGTCACACGCCGGCGGTGACCGGCTTCGTCGGTTCGCCCGGTACGCGTCCCGTCCCGTTGCCCCTGCGTGAGGTGGCAGCCACACTCAAGCTCCCCGCCGAGTACGTCGAGGAGGTCGAGCCGGACGAAACGGCCGCGACCGAGCCCACCAAGGTCGTGGCGGAGATCGACCTCGAGGTCGGCGAGACCGTGCGCGTGACGGGGGGACCGTTCGCGGACTTCACCGGCACGATCGCGGAGATCAACCTCGATCAAGCCAAGCTCAAGGTGCTCGTCAGCGTGTTCGGTCGCGAGACCCCGCTCGAGTTGCCGTTCGACACCGTCGCCAAGCTCTAGAACGAGGGCTCTGGTACATCCCAAATCGATCGTGGGAGGCCGCATGACGCGGCCGCTGGACCACGCGAGGAGAACCGAAGATGGCCAAGAAGGTCGTTGGCTTCATCAAGCTACAGATCCCGGCCGGCCAGGCGAACCCTGCGCCGCCCGTCGGTCCTGCCCTGGGGCAGCACTCCGTGAACATCATGGAGTTCTGCAAGGCCTTCAACGAGAAGACCCAGGCCATGCAGGGCGACATCGTCCCGGTGGAGATCTCGGTCTACGAGGACCGGTCGTTCACCTTCATCATGAAGACCCCGCCCGCGGCACAGCTGCTGATGAAGGCTGCGGGGCTCAAGGGCGGCTCCGGCACGCCCAACGTCACCAAGGTCGGCAAGGTGTCACGCTCCCAGGTCCAGGAGATCGCGGAGAAGAAGATGCCCGACCTCAACGCCAACGACATCGACGGGGCCATGAGGATCATCGAGGGCACCGCACGATCCATGGGCATCACCGTCGAGGGCTGATCCCCACCAACCTTCCAACCGTGGGAGACGGACCCGGTCCGTCGTCGGTACCACGAGGAGTGCAACTGTGGCGAAGCGAGGCAAGAAGTACCGCGATGCGGTCGCCAAGATCGAAACCGACAAGCTCTACGGTCCGAAGGCGGGGTTCACCCTGCTCAAGGAGATCGACCAGACCACCTACGACGTGACCGTCGAGTGCGCGTTCCGGCTGGGCATCGATCCCCGCAAGGCCGACCAGATGGTCCGTGGTGCGGTGTCCCTGCCGCACGGCATCGGCAAGGAGGTCCGCGTCGCCGTGGTCGCGTCCGGCGACAAGGCGGCCGAGGCCCGCGAGGCCGGTGCGGACCACGTGGGTGACGATGACCTCGTCGAACTGCTCGGGCAGGGCGACCTGCTCGACGAGATCGACTCGGTCATCGCGACCCCCGACATGATGGGCAAGCTTGGCCGACTGGGCAAGTCGCTCGGGCCGCGCGGCCTGATGCCGAACCCGAAGTCCGGCACGGTGACGATGAACGTCGCGCAGGCCGTCACCGAGATCAAGTCCGGGCGGGTCGAGTACCGGGCGGACCGCAACGGCAACGTCCACGCCGTCCTCGGCAAGGCCTCGTTCGCGACCGAGCAACTCGTCGAGAACTACACCGCGCTGCTCGAGGAGATCATGCGCCAGCGTCCGTCCGCGGCCAAGGGTCGCTACATCCGCAGCGCATCGGTGTCCACCTCGGCGTCTCCGAGCATCCCGCTCGACCCGGCCAAGGCCCGCGACCTGCTCGAGGACGAGTAGGCCCGCGACCTGCTCGGGGACGAGCAGGCCCGGGCCCGGCACGCGGCGCAACGACTACGCTGCGTGCCGGTTCACCCCCTGTGGGGGAGGTGCGATCCGCAGCGGCCCTGCTGGACGAGGGTTCGCCCACGACGTGTGAGGAGTTCACGTGGAAGAGCGACCGCACGTGGTCGTCGTCTCCGCCGATGACGGTGTCCGGGCGCAACTGCGTCTCACCCTCGGCGAGGACCGGTTCGACGTCGTCGAGGTCCCCGATATCCACAGCGCGGCAACCGCGGTCGCGGACCGTGTTCCCGCGCTCGTCGTGCTGGACGGGGACCTGCCCGATGGCAGTGCGGACGGGTTCGCGGCGTCGCTGCGGGCACAGCCGGAGACGGCCGACATCCGCACGCTGCTGCTCGCACCGCGATCCGCGTCGGGTGACGATCCCGGTCAGGCCATCGACGCAGCGGTCGCCATGCCGGCGACGTCCTTCGCGCTGCTCCGACGCATCGAGGGGCTGCTGGCCCCGACCTCGTACGGCGACCCTGTCTGAGCGCGGCCCCCGCGCACCGCATCGGCGGGTTCGACGGGTCCCGACAACACCGCTACGCTTCCACCCAACCGAGCCGAAGACCGCTGGACGCCCACCAGGGCTGAAGGTCGCGACGGTGCCCCGCGCATGTGAACGGCATGTGAGATCGCGAGCACCCCGCGCGTCCCGCGCAGGAACGGATCCGCGGAACCTCCATGGTTCCCCGCCTCCTCCCCCTGTGCGTCCGCGCCAGGGGGTTCCGTCGTTCTCGGGGCCTCGCGAGGCGGTCACCGAAACGTCAACGGAGCACCCATGCCACGGCCAGAGAAGGTCGCCAAGGTCGAAGAGGTCAGCACGCAGCTGTCCGGCGCGGCCGCGACGCTGTTGACCCACTACCGCGGGCTCTCCGTCAGCGAGATCAGCGAACTGCGGACCAAGCTGCGCGAAGCCAACGCCGAGATGAAGGTCGTCAAGAACACCCTGACGCGGCGGGCCGCTTCCAAGGCCGGCATGGAGGGGATCAACGACCTGCTGGTCGGTCCCACCGGCCTCATCCTGTGCGCCGAGGACCCGGTCGGACCGGCCAAGGTCCTCAAGGCGTTCGCGAAGGATCACCCCGGCCTGACCGTGCGGGGCGGGTTCCTCGACGGTGAGGTGCTCGACGAGGTTGCGGCCATCAAGCTCGCCGACCTCGAGAGCCGTGAGGAGCTGCTCGAGAAGATGGCCGGCCTGATGTACGGAGCGCTGGCCAACACGGCTCGCCTCCTGCAGGCCCTGCCGGAGAAGCAGGCCCGCCTCATGCAGGCCCTGCTCGACGACGGCGGTGCACCTGGTGCGCCGGCCGACGCTCCCGCCGAGGCCGCGGACGCGGCTGCTGCACCCGCGGACGACGCTGCCGAGGCGGCTGCCCCTGCGGCGGAGCCCGCCGCCGACGCGGAGCCCGCCGCCGACGCGGAGCCCGCCGCCGACGCGGAGCCCGCCGCCGACGCGGAGCCCGCCGCCGACGCGGAGCCCGCCGCCGCTGACACCGAGGCGTCCGAGGACACGGACACCACGGCGTAGGCGACCACCCGATGTGCGGGATCACGTGATCCCGCAGCCCGACCTGATGACCCACTGGCGCGGACCGCGCCTCCAGGAGGAGAACCGATGGCGAAGCTGACCACCGACGAACTGATCGATGCATTCAAGGAACTGACCCTGATCGAGCTCTCCGAGCTCGTCAAGAAGTTCGAGGAGACCTTCGAGGTCACCGCTGCAGCCCCCGTCGCGGTCGCCGCGGCCGGTGGCGGCGGAGCCGCCGCTGAGGAAGAGGAGGAGCAGACCGCGTTCGACGTGGTGCTGACCTCCGCCGGCGAGAAGAAGATCCAGGTCATCAAGGAGGTCCGCGGCCTCACCAACCTCGGCCTCAAGGAGGCCAAGGAGCTCGTCGAAGGCGCCCCGGCCAACATCCTCGAGGGTGTTGCCAAGGATGCCGCCGACGAGGCCAAGGACAAGCTCGAGGCGGCTGGCGCGAGCATCGACATCAAGTGACGCCGCTCGTCGGGTGCGGCCCCCGGGCCGTTCCCGACGTCGGTGCGCACCGTCAACAGGCACCGGGCCGGCCGAGGATGGCTGCGTCCGATCGGCCGCCCTCGGGAACCGCCGAGGGCGGTTGACGTGCTACCGTTGGCGGCCCTATACTCCAGGGCCGCCGTGTGTCCTGTCGTTCCGTTGTCCCCGCACTCCGTGCGTCCCGCCCGCTGAACCAAGGCTTCCGCCATCTCGTCATGCCCGCGCCCGCTTCCGTGGTGCGGTCGACGTCTGTCCGGAGCCCTCGAGCCTGCCGGACCCTGAGTGTGTCGTCTCCGGGATGGTCTGTACCCGTGATGGAACGGGGTGGCGCCCCATCCATCACGCAGCCGCCGCTCGATCGCATTTCCTCGCCCACCGGGGTTTGACTGCCGTCCCCCGCTGCATCGAACACCACGTTCCAGGGAGGTCCCTGTTGGCTGGCACCGTCGTCGACCAGCGTCTCAGCTTCGCGAAGATCCACGAAGCTCTGCCGATCGAAGAACTGGATCTCGTCGCGATCCAACGCGATTCCTTCAATTGGCTCATCGAAGAGGGCCTCGGTGACATCTTCAACGAGATCTCGCCGATCGAGGACTCGCAGGGCAAGATGGCCCTGAGCTTCCTGAACCACCGGTTCGAGGACCCGAAGTACTCCTTCGAGGAGTGCAAGGAGAAGGACTACACCTTCGCCGCGCCGCTGTTCGTCACCGCGGAGTTCCTCAACAAGGAAGACGGCACGATCAAGTCCCAGACGGTGTTCATGGGTGACTTCCCCGTGATGTCCGACCGTGGGACGTTCGTGATCAACGGCACCGAGCGCGTCGTGGTGTCGCAGCTCGTCCGGTCCCCGGGCGTGTACTTCGACACCTCCGTCGACAAGACCACCGGTCGTGACGTCTACGGCTGCAAGGTCATCCCGGCGCGTGGCGCCTGGCTGGAGTTCGAGGTCGACAAGCGCGACCTCGTGGCGGTCCGCGTCGACCGCAAGCGCAAGCAGCCGATCAGCGTGTTCTACCGCGCGCTGAAGGCCTTCGAGTGGAACGACGAGCTCGGCGGCTACGAGCTCGCCCCGGCCGAGGTGCTCAACACCGAGGTCGAGGACGAGGAGATCCTCGAGTTCTTCAACAACGCCGAGTCCATCGAGCTGACCCTCGAGAAGGACAACACGGGCCGCACGCCGGCTCAGGCGCTCGAGGAGATCTACCGCAAGCTGCGACCGGGCGAGCCGCCGAACGCCGAACAGGCCGGCCAGCTGCTGCTCGGCATGTTCTTCGCCAACAAGAAGTATGACCTCGCCCGCGTCGGTCGCTACAAGATCTCCGGGCTGGAGGACGACGGGCAGGGTCAGGTCAAGCACGGCAAGCTGACCGACGAGTTCGAAGCCCTCGGGTTCGACCGTCGCGACGACCACGTGCTGACCCGCGAGGACTGCCTCGCGACGATGTCCTACATCGTCAAGCTGCACGCCGGCGAGCCGGACTACGACACCGACGACATCGACCACTTCGGTAACCGCCGGCTGCGCAGCGTCGGGGAACTGATCCAGAACCAGGTCCGCATCGGGCTGTCGCGCATGGAGCGGGTCGTCCGCGAGCGCATGACCACCCAGGACCTCGAAGCGATCACCCCGCAGACGCTGATCAACATCCGTCCCGTGGTCTCTGCGATCCGCGAGTTCTTCGGAACCTCGCAGCTGTCGCAGTTCATGGACCAGACCAACCCGCTCGCCGGGCTGACCCACAAGCGCCGGCTGTCGGCGCTCGGTCCCGGTGGTCTGTCGCGTGAGCGTGCGGGCTTCGAGGTCCGCGACGTCCACCCGTCGCACTACGGGCGCATGTGTCCGATCGAGACGCCGGAGGGCCCGAACATCGGCCTGATCGGCTCGCTCGCGACCTACGCGCGCATCAACCAGTATGGCTTCGTCGAGACCCCCTACCGCAAGGTGGTCAAGGGCAAGGTCACCGACGAGGCCGAGCACCTGACGGCCGACGAGGAGGACCGCTACGTCGTCGCCCAGGCCAACGCGCCGGTCGACCGCAAGTCCGGCAAGTTCGTTAACGAGATGGTGCTCGTGCGCGCGAAGGGCGGCGAGGTCCGCGAGGTCACGCCGGACGACGTCGACTACATGGATGTCTCCCCGCGTCAGACCGTGTCGATCGCTGCCGCGCTGATCCCGTTCCTCGAACACGATGACGCCAACCGCGCGCTCATGGGCGCGAACATGCAGCGCCAGGCCGTGCCGCTCCTGCGGGCCGAGTCGCCGTTCATCGGCACCGGCATCGAAGCCAAGGCCGCGCGTGACGCCGGTGACGTCGTCATCGCGCGCAACGCCGGCGTGGTCGTCGAGGTGGCCGCCGACCACGTGGTCGTGCGCACCGATGACGATCAGATCGACCGCTACTACCTGACCAAGTTCCAGCGGTCGAACCAGGGCAGCTGTTCCAACCAGCGTCCGCTGGTCACCGAGGGTGACCGGGTCGAGGTCGGCGAACCGCTGGCCGACGGTCCGTCCACCCACAACGGTGAGCTCGCGCTCGGCCGCAACCTGCTCGTGGCGTTCATGTCCTGGGAGGGCTACAACTTCGAGGACGCGATCATCCTGTCCGAGCGGCTCGTCCGCGAGGACGTGCTGACCTCGATCCACATCGAGCAGCTGGAGGTCGACGCCCGCGAGACGAAGCTCGGCCCCGAGGAGATCACCCGGGACATCCCCAACGTCTCCGACGAGGTGCTGGCCAACCTCGACGAAGAGGGCATCATCCGCATCGGTGCCGAGGTCCAGCCTGGCGACGTCCTCGTCGGCAAGGTCACGCCGAAGGGTGAGACCGAGCTGACCCCTGAGGAGCGGCTGCTGCGCGCGATCTTCGGTGAGAAGGCGCGTGAGGTCCGCGACACCTCGCTGAAGGTTCCGCACGGTGACCGCGGGATCGTCATCGGCGTCCAGCGGTTCTCCCGCGCGGACGGCGACGAGCTGTCCCCGGGCGTCAACGACATGGTCCGCATCTACATCGCCAAGAAGTCCAAGATCTCCGAGGGCGACAAGCTCGCCGGACGCCACGGCAACAAGGGTGTCATCTCGAAGATCCTGCCGGTCGAGGACATGCCGTTCCTGGAGGACGGCACGCCCGTCGACATCGTGCTGAACCCGCTGGGTGTTCCGTCCCGGATGAACGTCGGGCAGGTGCTCGAGTCCCACCTCGGGTGGGCGGCCGCACACGGCTGGCACTTCGAGACCACCCCCGACTGGTTCAAGAACGTCGGCTGGACCGCGGACAAGAAGGACGTCCAGGGTCCCGTGCGCTTCGCGACGCCGGTCTTCGACGGCTGCACCGAGGACGAGCTCAACGACCTGCTGAAGAACTCCCGCGAGACCGCAGACGGCGTTCGGTTGGTGGGGCCGGATGGCAAGGCCACGGTCATCGACGGCCGCACCGGCAAGCCCGTCGACTCGCAGGTGACGGTCGGCTACATGTACATCCTGAAGCTCCACCACCTCGTGGACGACAAGATCCACGCGCGGTCGACCGGCCCGTACTCGATGATCACCCAGCAGCCGCTGGGTGGGAAGGCGCAGTTCGGCGGGCAGCGCTTCGGTGAGATGGAGGTCTGGGCCCTGGAGGCGTACGGCGCCGCCTACGCCCTGCAGGAGGTCCTGACCATCAAGTCCGACGACACGCTCGGGCGGGTCAAGGTCTACGAGGCCATCGTCAAGGGTGACAACATCCCCGAACCCGGCATCCCGGAATCCTTCAAGGTGCTGGTCAAGGAGATGCAGGCCCTGTCGCTGAACGTCGAGGTGCTCGGGTTCGGCGGCGAACAGATCGAACTGCGGGAGTCGGAGGACGACGCGTTCCGCGCCGCCGAGGCGCTCGGGATCGACCTGTCGCGGCCTGAACGCCCGACCGCCGACGGGTAGTTGGCGGGTGACCGCGGTGGGGCTCGATGCCCCGCTGTCGGCTCCGTACTGACCCGCCCACCCACCAGTCGCCGCCATCGGGGCAACGAGCCCCACCGCTCGCCGGCCCCGATGGATCCGCACACATGGACACAACACACACATTGCGGTCCTCGAGGCCGCACCTCCAGCTCCCGCAGGTAGGGGAGTGGGGGATGATGAGGTAGGGAGGACGTCCTCGATGTTGGACGTGAACCACTTCGACCAGCTGCGGATCTCGCTCGCCGAGGCCCCGCAGATCCGCATGTGGTCAAACGGCGAGGTCAAGAAGCCGGAGACCATCAACTACCGCACGCTCAAGCCCGAGAAGGATGGGCTGTTCTGTGAGAAGATCTTCGGTCCGACGCGGGACTGGGAGTGCTACTGCGGCAAGTACAAGCGGGTGCGCTTCAAGGGCATCATCTGCGAGCGCTGTGGTGTGGAGGTCACCCGGTCCAAGGTGCGTCGTGAGCGCATGGGCCACATCGAGCTCGCCGCTCCGGTGACCCACATCTGGTACCTCAAGGGTGTGCCGTCGCGCCTGGGCTACCTGCTCGACATGTCCCCCAAGGACCTCGAGAAGATCATCTACTTCGCGGCCTACGTGATCACCGAGGTCGACGAGGATGCGCGCCACGCTGCGCTGCCCGAACTCGCCGAGGAGATCAAGGCGGAGAAGGAGGAGATCGAGGCGCAGCTGGAGTTCGATCGCCAGGAGCTGCTGCAGCAGCTCGAGGCGACCTTGGCGGACCTCGAGGCGCAGGGCGAGAAGCCCGAGGTCGTGCGCAAGGAACGCAAGGAGATCGAGAAGCAGCTCAAGACCGTCTCGGTGCGTGCCAACAACGAGATGGAGCACCTCGACAAGGTCCTGGACACCTTCAAGAAGCTGTCCAAGAAGCAGCTGGTGGCCGAGGAACTGGTCTACCGCGACATGCGTGACCGCTTCGGCGATCACTTCAAGGGCGGTATGGGCGCCGAAGCGGTCCGCGAACTGCTCGAGTCCATCGACCTCGAGGCTGAGGCCCTGGAAGCCCGTGCGGTCATCCAGGACGGCAAGGGCCAGAAGAAGCAGCGCGCCACCAAGCGGCTCAAGGTCATCGAGGCCCTGCGCACGACGCGCAACAAGCCGGCGTCGATGGTCCTCGAAGCGATCCCGGTCATCCCGCCGGACCTGCGCCCCATGGTGCAGCTCGATGGTGGTCGGTTCGCGACCTCCGACCTGAACGACCTCTACCGACGGGTCATCAACCGCAACAACCGGTTGAAGCGCCTGCTCGACCTCGGCGCGCCCGAGATCATCGTCAACAACGAGAAGCGGATGCTCCAGGAGGCCGTCGACGCACTGTTCGACAACGGCCGTCGTGGACGTCCGGTCACCGGGCCGGGCAACCGTCCGCTCAAGTCGCTGTCCGACATGTTGAAGGGCAAGCAGGGCCGGTTCCGTCAGAACCTGCTCGGCAAGCGCGTCGACTACTCCGGCCGTTCGGTCATCGTGGTCGGTCCGACCCTGCGCATGAACCAGTGCGGGCTGCCCAAGCAGATGGCGCTCGAGCTTTTCAAGCCGTTCGTCATGAAGCGGCTCGTCGACCTCAACTACGCGCAGAACATCAAGAGCGCGAAGCGGATGGTGGAGCGGTCGCGGGCACAGGTCTGGGACGTCCTCGAAGAGGTCATCCAAGATCACCCGGTCATGCTCAACCGTGCGCCGACGCTCCACCGACTGGGGATCCAGGCGTTCATGCCGACCCTGGTCGAGGGCAAGGCCATCCAGCTGCACCCGCTGGTGTGCACCGCGTTCAACGCCGACTTCGACGGTGACCAGATGGCGGTGCACCTGCCGCTGTCCGCCGAAGCGCAGGCCGAGGCACGCGTGCTGATGCTCGCGACCAACAACATCCTGTCGCCGGCGACCGGGCGTCCGATCGCCTCGCCGACCCAGGACATGGTGCTCGGGATCTACTGGCTGACCTACACCGGCGAGGACACCTCACCGGAGCGCGACCGGCAGGGTCTGCGGATCTACTCCTCCGTGGGCGAGGTCGAACGCGCCATCGATGATGACGTCATCCACATGCAGGACGCGATCGTGATGCGCCTGCGCGGCAAGGAGCTCGAGGTGGCGGACCGCCCCGCCGAGTTCCGTGAGGACGACGAGGCCTGGGCCGAGTTCCGTGACAGCGGCGAGCCGATCAAGATCATCACGACCCCCGGTCGCGTGTTCTTCAACGAGGCCCTGCCCGCGCAGTACCCGTACGTCAACGACGTCGTCACCAAGAAGGGGGCCGGCGACATCGTCAACAAGTGCACCGACCTGTTCCCGCGGTGGCAGGTCGTCGAGGTGCTCGATGCGCTCAAGGACCTCGGCTACAAGAACGCGACCCGTGCGGGTACGACCGTGGCCATCTCCGATGTCGAGACCCCGGAGCTCAAGGCCGAGGTGCTGGCAGCATCCGAGGAGCGGGCGGCCAAGATCGAGAAGCAGTTCTCGCGCGGGGTCATCACCGACTCGGAGCGCCGTCAGGAACTGATCGAGATCTGGACCGACGCGACGACCCAGGTCGCGGATGCCATGGAGGAGAACTTCACGGTCACCAACCCGTTCTTCATCATGGCCAACTCGGGTGCACGAGGCAACATGACCCAGCTGCGGCAGATCGCCGCGATGCGTGGTCTGGTGGCCAACCCGAAGGGTGAGATCATCCCGCGCCCGATCAAGTCGAACTACCGCGAAGGCCTGTCGGTCCTCGAGTACTTCATCGCCACGCACGGTGCCCGCAAGGGGCTGGCCGACACGGCGCTGCGGACCGCAGACTCGGGCTACCTGACCCGTCGACTCGTCGACGTCTCGCAGGACCTCATCGTGCGCGAAGAGGACTGCGGGACCGAGCGGGGAGTCGACATCGTCGTCGGTGAACACGACTCGCAGCAGCTCTACGGCCGCATCCTGGCCAAGGACGTGCTGTACCCGGGCCGTCGCAAGGTCGTGTTGCCGGCCAAGACCGTCGTCGCCGACACCGAGGTGCGCATCCTGCGTGACGTGCTGGTCAAGGGCATCGACCCGGAGACCGGTGAGCCGCTGGACAAGACCGCGGACGACGATGATCGCGTCATCCGGGTGCGCTCCGTTCTGGCCTGCGACACCGAGATCGGGGTCTGCCGCGCATGCTACGGCGAGCTCCTCGCCAACGGTGCCATGGTCGACATGGGCGAAGCCGTCGGGATCGTCGCTGCACAGTCGATCGGTGAGCCCGGTACCCAGCTGACCATGCGGACCTTCCACACCGGTGGTGTGGCGTCGGCCGACGACATCACCCAGGGTCTGCCGCGTATCGTCGAGCTGTTCGAGGCCCGCTCGCCGCGAGGCAAGGCGGAGATCGCCCGCCTCGCCGGGCGCGTGGAGATCGAGGAGACCGACCAGGGTCGCATCCTGCGCATCAAGGGATCCCGCGACCAGGTGGACGAGCACGAACTGCCTCGAGGTGCCCGTCTGTACCGGTCGGATGACGCCTCGATCGAGGTTGCCGACGGCGTCGACGTCGAGGTCGGCCAGCAGCTGACCGTGGGTGCGATCGATCCCCACGAACTGCTGGACGTGCTCGGGGTGCGTGCCTCGCAGCTGCACCTGGTCAAGGAGGTGCAGGACGTCTACCGCTCGCAGGGTGTGCCGATCCACGACAAGCACGTCGAGCTCATCGTTCGCCAGATGTACCGACGCGTGAACGTGGTCGACGCCGGCGACACGATGTTCCTGCCCGGCGACAACGTCGACCGGGTCCGGTTCAACAAGGAGAACGACCGCGTCTCCGCCGAGGGTGGCCAGGCAGCCGCGGCCCGACCGCTGCTGATGGGGATCACCAAGGCGTCGCTCGCCACCGACTCGTGGCTGTCCGCGGCGTCCTTCCAGGAGACCACCCGCGTGCTGACCGAAGCGGCGCTCGAATCCGCCTCGGATCCGCTGGTCGGCCTCAAGGAGAACGTGATCATCGGCAAGCTGATCCCGGCAGGGACGGGGATCGACGCCTACCGCAACGTCGAGGTGGCACACACCGAGATGCCAGAGCAGGCACTGCCCGCCGATATCGCGGAGTTCCTCGCCTCGACCGAGTCCTACGAGGGCGATGGGTCCTGGGGGTTCGAGGGCGGCTGGGGCTTCGAGGACTTCCCCGGTGAGGTGCAGGACACCAACTGATCCCGCGGGAACCCACGCGGCACACCACGACGAGAGGCGCCCCCATCGGGGGCGCCTCTCGTCGTGGTGTGACACCAGGCCTTACAGGCCCTCGTCCTCTTCAAGGAGCGGGTCTTCCAGTTCCGTGTCGCCGGCCCCGCCCTCCTCGATCTCGCAGGCGGTCGCGAGCAGGGCGACCGATGCGGTACCCGCAGCGAGCATGACCTTGGCTGCCATCGTGCGCTTCATGTGGTGTCTCCTCGATTGCGTGGTCGTACTGTGCCCGAACCATCTGACCGCGGAACGTGGCCAACCGGGCAGTACCCGGCCCGTTCGACCATGGTCCGAACGGGCAGAACGCACGTCGACGGCCTCCTGGGGCGACGTGCGCGCCAGATCCCACGATCCGAGCGCGTTCTGCCGGTGTCGAGCAGCCGTTAGTCTCGGGACAGCCCAGACCATGTGACGAGATGAGCCTGCGATGGCGGAACCGAACGCAACCGAGGATCCGGCCGGACCCCTCGCCGGCCTGCGCGTCCTGGATTGCTCCACGATCCTGGCCGGACCCATGGTGTGCCAGATCCTCGGCGACTTCGGGGCCGATGTCCTCAAGATCGAGCACCCGGCACGCGGCGATGGCATGCGTGGGCACGGTGCCAGTGTCGACGGCGTTGGGCTGTGGTGGAAGGAGATCGCCCGGAACAAGCGGACCATCGGGCTGTACCTCGGTGATGACGACGGTGCGGCGATCTTCCTGCGCCTGGTCGAGAGCGCCGATGTGCTCGTGGAGAACTTCCGGCCGGGGACCCTCGAACGCTGGGGGCTCGGATGGGAACGGCTCAAGGAGGTCAACCCCGGGCTGATCCTGGTGCGGGTCACGGGCTTCGGCCAGACGGGCCCGTACGCGGACCGACCCGCCTTCGGCACGCTCGTCGAGGCGATGAGCGGCTTCGCCCACCTGACGGGGCAGGCCGATGGACCGCCGACGCTGCCCGCGTTCGGGTTGGCGGACTCGATCGCGGCGATGGCCGGGGCGTCGGCCGTGTCGATGGCGCTCTACCACCGGGATGCCCGTGGCGGCACCGGGCAGGTCATCGACCTCAGTCTGCTGGAGCCGATCATGACCGCGGTCGGCCCAGCCCCGACCGTCTACGCCAAGACCGGTCAGGTGCAGATGCGGCAGGGCAACCGCTCCTCCAACAACGCACCGCGCAACCTGTACCGCACGAAGGACGGGGCCTGGGTCGCGGTGTCGACCAGCGCCAACGTGATCGCGGAGCGCGTGCTGCGTCTGGTCGGTCACGAGGAGGTCATCGACGAGCCCTGGTTCGCGACCGGCGCCACACGGGCCGAACACGCCGACGAGCTCGATGCCTACGTGGGGGACTGGATCGCGCAGCGGACCCGTGACGAGGTCACGGCGGCGTTCGCCGAGGCGGGCGCCGCCGTGGCCCCGGTCTACGACGCGGCCGACCTCGTCGGCGACCCGCAGGTGGTGGCACGTGAGATGCTCATCGAGGTCGACGACGAGGATCTGGGCACGTTGCTCCAGCACAACGTGCTGTTCCGGATGTCCGAGACGCCGGGATCGATCCGGTCAACGGGCCGTTCGATCGGCGCGGACACCGACGAGGTCCTCGGTGCCGAGCTGGGCCTGTCGAGCGCCTACCTCGAGGAACTCCGGGAGCGATCCGTTGTGCGTTGAACCCACGGGGCGCCGGGACGCCCCACACCGTCGAGGAGAGGTCCGAGATGTCTGACAGGTCCGACATGGACGGGTTGCTGGCGGCGGTGGCCGGGGGACTGCGCACCTACGACCTGTCGCGTCCGTACAGGATCGGCATGGCGCAGTCACCCAACCATCCGCCCTACTGGCACACGCTGCCTCGCCGCCATGGTGACAAGGTGCGTGCGGATGGAGGCTCGGCGGCCAACGACCTGATCACCATGGGTACCCACGTCGGGACCCACATGGATGCCCTGGCACATGTCTCCCAGGACGGCCTGCTGCACGGAGGCCTCGACGCACAGGCGGCGCAGGTTGGTGGTCGGTTCGCCAGCAAGGGCATCGACGAGGTTCCCCCGATGATCGCCCGCGGGGTGCTGTTGGACGTGCCGGCTGCGTTCGGCAAGGACGGGTGTGACCCGGCCCAGGAGATCACGCCCGACGACCTCGAGGTGACCGTCCAGCACCAGGGTGTGAACCTGCAACCCGGCGACATCGTGCTCGTGCGCAGCGGCTGGGCCACGCGGTTCGAGGACCCGGTGGCGTACGTCGGGCACGACAGCGGGGTGCCTGGCGTCGGTGCCGATGGAGCCCGTTGGCTCGTCGACCACCACCCGCGCGCGGTCGGCGCGGACACGATCGCCTTCGAGCACCTGCCGGCTGGGGCCGGCCATGCCGTCCTACCCGCCCACCGTGTCCTGCTCGTCGAGACCGGGATCAACATCATCGAGACGATGGACCTCGAACGCCTGGCCAGCGATGGCGTCCATGAGTTCACGTTGTTCGTGGCGCCGTTGCCGCTCGTGGGTGCGACGGGCTCGCCGGTCCGCCCGATCGCGGCGGTGAGCGAGCGTGGCTGACCCCTCCCTGGTCGAGGAGCTGGCCGCGTTCGCCGTGTCCGCCCATGATGAGGGCATCCCCGACGAGGTCGCCGCGAGCGTCCGCCAGCGGGTCCTGGACGTGATCGGGTTGCAGTTGGCGGCGTTGCCGCTGCCGACCAGTCGGTCCGCGCTGGCCTTCGCGGCCGAGCAGGGTGGGGCCGGGCAAGCCACCGCGGTCGGGCTGGAGGAGCCGCTGCCGGCGGTGTGGGCGGCGTTCGTCGGGGGTGTCTTGGCGCACTCCCTCGACTACGACGACACGCATCTGCCGTCGATCCTGCATCCGAGCGCGTCGGTGGTCCCTGCGGCACTCGCCGCCGCGGAGCGCAGCGGCGCAGGCGGAGCCGCGGTGACCACGGCGATCGCCACCGGCCTGGAGATCACCGTCCGGATCGGGATGGCCGGCTACGACCGCACGACCAACGACTCGGTCTTCTTCGCCCACGGGCAGCACGCGACGTCGATCTGCGGCACGTTGGGTGCGGCGGCGGCCGCCTCACTGGTCGCCGGCGGCGATGCCACCGACGTGGCCAACGCGATGGCGGTCGCGGCCAGCATGGCCAGCGGCATCATCGAAGCCAACCGCACCGGCGGGACGGTCAAGCGGTTGCACTGCGGGTGGGCGGCGCACGCCGGGGTCAGTGCGGCACTGCTGGTCGACCACGGTTTCACCGGCCCCCCGACGGCGCTGGAGGGGCGTTTCGGTCTGTTCGAGGCCTTCCTGCACGGTGCCGAGGACACCGGAGGCGTGACCGCGGACCTTGGGGTCGTCTGGGCCGTCCCCGGGATCTTCTTCAAGCCCTATCCGGCCAACCACTTCACCCACTGCGGGATCGACGCGGCACGCAGGCTCCGGGCCGGTGGTCTGCGACCCGACGAGGTCGACACCGCCGAGCTGCGGGTCGCGACCTCGACGGTCCGCACGATCGGCGAGCCCCTGGAGATCAAGCAGCAGCCCGAGACCGGGTACCAGGCACAGTTCAGCGGTCCCTACACCGTCGCTGCGGGCCTGCTCGGTGGCGGCGGGTTGGCTGTGAACCTCGACGACTTCACCGATGCGTTGGCGCAGGACCCGGTCCGGCGTGCACTGATGGCCAGGATCACGGTCACCGGAGATCCGGACTGCGACGCGATCTACCCCCGGCACTTCCCGGCGGTGCTCACGGTCACCACCACGGACGGTCGCGTCCTGGAGGAGCGGGTGCTGGTCAACCGGGGATCCCCCGACGATCCCCTCAGCGATGACGAACTCGCGACGAAGTTCCGGGACAACGCGGGGCGGTGGCTCGACGCCGACGCCACCAGCCAGGTCCAGCAGGCCGTGGCGGAGCTCGACCGCATCGAGGTCGCGGCGCTCATGCGGCTCGTGCGTCGTGGCGTCGCGGCCGCCCGGTAGCGCGTTCGGTCAGCGGTCCCGTCCGGGGAGCAGGACCCTGAAGGTGGTCCCGCCGCCGGGGGTGTCCTCGACCCAGACCCGGCCGCCGTGCAACTGTGCGAAGGCGGTGACGAGCGACAGGCCGATCCCGGTTCCCGGACGATGGGCGGGCGCGGTCCCACCCTGGTGGAACGGTCCGAAGATCTGCTCCCGCTCGACCGGGGGGATCCCGTCACCGCGGTCGCTGACGGTCACGAGCGCCCCGTCGGGCTCCGCGCTGAGCGTCACGGTGATCGGCGTCGCCGCCGGGGTGTGGATCACGGCATTGGTGACGAGGTTGGTCACGATCCGTTCGACCTTGACCGGTGCCACCTCGACGGTCACCGGGTCGAGTCGGTCGGCGTTGACCACGAGCCGCTCGAGCAGCCCCTCGGCGGTCTCGGGCGGGTGGGAACCGCGCTGCAGCAGCTCGGCAACCCCCTTGAGCACGGTCAGCGGGGTCCGGAGTTCGTGGGACACCGCGTCGAGGAACGCGCGTCGGGTCCGATCGAGTTCGCCCAGCTGCTCCGTTGCCGCCTGTTCACGGGTGAGCGCCGCCCGCAGCCCCTCGGCCGCCGCTTGATGACTGTCGACGTCGTGGCCCTTCCACAGGATGTAGGCCCCGCCGCCCGGCCGGGCGATCCGCTGCACCTCGACGTCCAGGGACGGAGCCCCGCGACCGCGGGGATGGTCGTGGTGATCGGAGGAGCACCGTCGTGCTGCAGTTCGACGACCTGGGCACGGAGCGTGGTCTCGTCCCAGCAGGCGTGGAGCTGCCACGGCACCTGCTCGAGCAGGTCGGACCGGTCCCGCCCGACGAGCTCGGCAGCCGTGAGGTTGGCGTACGCGATCGACAGGGTCGAGGCATCGAGCAGCAGCATCACGTTCAGGCTGCGGTCGACCATGTGCTGGAAGACCTCGATCTGCAGGTCGCGATCTTCCATGACCTCGGTGAGTTCCGCGACCTGTGCCGCGAGCCAACCGAGGCTCGCACGGTGGCGAGCCAACTGCTCGAGGTGCTGCCCGAGGATGTCCGCCAGGGTCTCCATCACCGCGAGGTCGTGGTCGGCGAGTTCCTGGCGCGCTTCGTGGTGGACGCAGCACAGCGTCCCGAACACCTCGCCGTGCGGCGCGCGGACCGGCACGCCCACGTACGCGGCGATCCCCCGGTTGGGGATGTCGGCCACCCGTGGCTCGGCGTCGGTGTCACGGATCACGAAGGGTGCGTCGGTGGCCAGGACGTGCTGACAGTAGGTGTCAGCCAGCGGCACGCGGCCGCCGGGCTCGACGCCGAACGCCGCGGCGGACGGCCCGGTCGTCGCGACGAAGATCTGCTCGGTCGGTGTGAGCTCCGACAGGTAGGCGGCATCCATCGCCAGTCGGCGTCGGGCGGCCTGCAGGAGGAACTCGACGGCACGCCTGGCGCCGGGGTCGTCGATCTCGTGTCCGGCGGTCTGTCCCACCGCGTTCTCCCGACGGCCGTCCTGAGGTGCGGGGCGATGTAACGCTCCGATGGAGCGGAGGTGATGCGGATAGGGTGTGGAGCCCCGATCCAGGCGGCCAGATCCAGGCGGCCACCCGGGCGTCGGGTTGACCCCTCCAGCGACCCGAGGTACGGTTCGGGAGCCCGTGCCACGGGAGCACTCTGCTGTGGCGCGGTATCCGGGCGCAACCGCGCCGACCTCCTCGGACTCCACGCGACACTGCGTGCTGCCCCGGATCGACCGAGCAAGTGCGGAACGCCCGGCCCCGTGGGTCGGACCGGATCGCACCGGTAGCGCCGCCCGCCCCGACCCGATCCGGGCGGCGGGAGGGCCACGGCCACGCGGTCGTACGAGCTACCACCCGCCACCTGACCCACCGTCCGAACCGGCCCCGAGCCGTGGGGACACACCGACCGAAAGAAGCCAAGGGATGCCCACCATCCAGCAGTTGGTGCGGAACGGCCGTCAGAGCCGTTCCAAGAAGAACACCACGCTCGCGCTCAAGGGTTCGCCCCAGCGCCGTGGTGTCTGCACCCGCGTCTACACCACCACCCCGAAGAAGCCGAACTCGGCGCTCCGGAAGGTCTGCCGTGTCCGGCTGACCTCCGGGATCGAGATCACGGCCTACATCCCCGGTGAGGGGCACAACCTGCAGGAGCACTCCATCGTGCTCGTGCGTGGTGGTCGTGTGAAGGACCTGCCGGGTGTCCGTTACAAGGTCATCCGCGGTGCACTCGACGCATCGCCGGTGCGTGACCGCAAGCAGTCGCGGTCCCGCTACGGCGTCAAGAAGGAGGGCTGATATGCCTCGCAAAGGCTCCCCGGGTCACCGCAAGGTCGTGCCGGACCCCAAGTACGGGTCCGTGCTCGTCACCCAGATGATCAACCGCGTCATGCGCGACGGCAAGCGCTCCACCTCGGAGCGCATCGTCTACGACGCGCTGGCCAACATCGGCTCGCGTACCTCCGGTGGCGACCCGATCAGCGTCCTCAAGCGCGCGGTCGACAACGTCAAGCCGCAACTCGAGGTCAAGTCCCGCCGCGTCGGTGGGGCCACCTACCAGGTCCCCATCGAGGTCCGCCCGTCCCGCTCCACGACCCTCGCGCTGCGGTGGCTCGTGGGCTACGCACAGATCCGTCGCGAACACTCGATGGGTGAGCGCCTCGCTGGCGAACTGCTCGATGCCTCCAACGGCGTCGGGGCGGCGGTCAAGCGTCGCGAAGACACCCACAAGATGGCCGAAGCCAACCGGGCGTTCGCCCACTACCGATGGTGAGCTACCGCTCACCGCGCCCCGAGCACGGGGCGACACCGATGGTGAGCTACCGCTCACCGCGCCCCGAGCACGGGCGACACCGCTGGTAGGCGCCCGCGCGCTGAGCGCGGGCCGAGACCGCCGGGTGAGCTCCCCCCGCTCACCGCACCCCGGCAGCATCCCACCGGGTCGTGGGTCCGGCGAACCGCCCCCACCACCCGACCCGCAACCCCACCGGCATCCGCCGGCAACCCGCGACCCGGGTGCTGGCGTCGGTGCCGATGTTCCACCACCAGCCCCCGATCGGGGCGCGACGAGACTCGACGAGGAAGACGACACAGATGGCGCTCAAGCGGACCGTGAAACTGGACCAGCTCCGCAACATCGGGATCATGGCCCACATCGACGCGGGCAAGACCACCACGACCGAGCGGATCCTGTTCTACACCGGGCGCACCTACAAGATCGGTGAGGTGCACGACGGCGCTGCGACCATGGACTGGATGGAGCAGGAGCAGGAGCGCGGCATCACGATCACCTCGGCCGCCACCACCACCAAGTGGGGCGACCACACGATCAACATCATCGACACGCCCGGCCACGTGGATTTCACCATCGAGGTGGAGCGCTCGCTGCGTGTGCTCGACGGTGCGGTCACCGTGTTCGACGGGGTCGCCGGCGTGGAGCCGCAGTCCGAGACCGTGTGGCGTCAGGCCGACAAGTACGGCGTGCCGCGCATCTGCTTCGTCAACAAGCTGGACCGCACGGGTGCCTCGTTCGAGTACTCGTTCGACTCGATCCGTGAACGCCTGACCCCCAACGCGGTCCGTGCCCAGCTGCCGATCGGGCTCGAGGACAAGCTCGAAGGTGTCGTCGATCTCGTCGCGATGAACGCGGTCGTCTGGCACGGAGAGGACCTCGGCGCGACCTTCGAGGTCGTCGACATCCCGGAGAACCTCAAGGCGGACGCCGAGCTCTACCGCGCGGAACTCGCGGAGAAGGTCGCCGAGACCGACGAGGACCTGCTCGAGCTGTTCTTCGAGGAGGGCGACCTCCCCAACGACAAGCTCAAGGCCGGCCTGCGTCAGGCCACCATCACCAACCAGATCGTGCCCGTCTTCTGCGGCTCCGCCTTCAAGAACAAGGGCGTGCAGACGCTGCTCGATGCGGTCGTCGCCTACCTGCCGTCACCGCTCGAGGTCCCGCCGATGAACGGCAAGGACCCCAAGTCCGGCGAGCCGGCGACCCGCGCCCCGTCCGACGACGAGCCGTTCTCGGCGCTCGCGTTCAAGGTCATGACCGACCCGTACGTCGGCACCCTGACCTTCGCCCGCGTGTACTCCGGGACGCTCGAAGCCGGTTCGCACGTCGTCAACGTCACCAAGGACGCCAAGCAGCGCGTCGGTCGCATCCTGCAGATGCACGCGAACTCCCGTGAGGAGATGGCGGGCTGCATGACCGGCGACATCGTCGCGCTGGTGGGCCTGAAGGACACGACGACCGGTGACACGATCACCACGTCCGAAGCGCCGATCCTGCTCGAGTCCATGGAGTTCCCGGCCCCGGTGATCCAGATCGCCATCGAGCCCAAGACCAAGACCGACCAGGAGAAGCTCTCCACGGCGCTGCAGAAGCTCGCCGAGGAGGACCCGTCGTTCCGCGTGCACACCGACGAAGAGACCGGGCAGACCCTGATCGGTGGGCAGGGCGAGCTCCACCTCGAGATCATCGTCGACCGGCTGCTGCGTGAGTTCAAGGTCGACGCCAACGTGGGTCGCCCACAGGTGGCCTACCGCGAGATGGTCAAGAAGAAGGTGCAGAAGGTCGACCTGAAGTACGCGCGCCAGACCGGTGGTCGCGGGCAGTACGGCCACGTCGTTATCGACGTCGAGCCGCTGACCGACGAGCTCAAGGCGGAACTCGAACTCGAGGCCGACGACCACTACTACTTCAACAACAAGACCGTGGGTGGCTCCATCCCCAAGGAGTACGTCCCGTCGGTCGACCAGGGCATCCGCGAGTCCATGGAGACCGGCATCCTCGCCGGCTACCCCATGGTCGACGTGCTGGTGACGCTGGTCGACGGCAGCTACCACGACGTCGACTCCTCCGAGATGGCGTTCAAGATCGCCGGCTCGATGGCGATCAAGGAAGCCTGCCGCATCGCCGGTATCCAGCTGCTCGAACCCGTCATGGACGTCGAGGTGGTCACGCCCGACGACTACATGGGTGACGTCATGGGCGACCTCTCCGGTCGCCGTGGCCTGATCCAGGGCTCGGAGCCGCGCGGGAACGCGACCGTCGTCGACGCGCGTGTCCCCCTCTCGGAGATGTTCGGCTACTCGACCGATCTTCGTTCGGCCACCCAGGGCCGTGCGAGCTACACCATGCAGTTCGGCTCGTACGAGCCTGCCCCTGCCAGCATCCAGGAAGAGATCGTCGCCAAGGCACGCGGCGAGTGACCGACGCAACCGTCAACGACCAGCGCCATCACGCTGCGTAGGAAAAAGGAGGCCAGTCATGGCCAAGGAAAAGTTCGATCGTACGAAGCCGCATATGAACATCGGGACGATCGGTCACGTTGATCATGGGAAGACGACGTTGACGGCGGCGATCACCTCGGTGTTGCATAAGGCGAATCCGAATGTGCAGTCGATGGCGTTCGATGCGATCGATAAGGCGCCGGAGGAGCGTGAGCGGGGGATCACGATCAATGTGTCGCATGTGGAGTATGAGACGGATGCGCGGCATTACGCGCATGTGGATGCTCCGGGGCACGCGGATTATGTGAAGAACATGATCACGGGTGCGGCGCAGATGGATGGGGCGATCTTGGTGGTGTCTGCGGCGGATGGTCCGATGCCGCAGACGCGTGAGCATGTGTTGTTGGCGCGTCAGGTTGGGGTGCCGAAGTTGATCGTGGCGTTGAACAAGGTCGACATGGTCGATGATGAGGAGCTTCTGGAGCTGGTGGAGATGGAGGTCCGCGAGCTTCTTGATGCGTATGAGTTCGATGGGGATGACACGCCGGTGGTGAAGGTGTCGGCGTTGAAGGCGCTGGAGGGTGATGAGGCGTTCGAGTCGGGTGTGTTGGAGTTGATGGCGGCGGTTGATGAGTATTTCGAGGAGCCGGAGCGGGCGCTCGATAAGCCGTTCATCATGCCGGTGGAGGATGTGTTCTCGATCACGGGTCGTGGGACGGTTGCCACGGGTCGGATCGAGGGTGGCAAGGTCAATGTTGGTGACACGGTGGAGATCGTTGGGTTGACGGCGACGACCTCGACCACGGTCACGGGTGTGGAGATGTTCCGTAAGTTGCTCGATGAGGGGATGGCGGGCGACAACGTGGGGATCTTGTTGCGTGGGACCAAGCGTGAGGACATCGAGCGTGGGCAGGTGTTGGCTGCGCCGGGGTCGATCACGCCGCATACCGATTTCGAGGCGCAGGTGTATGTGTTGTCCAAGGAGGAGGGTGGTCGTCATACGCCGTTCTTCAACAACTATCGGCCGCAGTTCTATTTCCGGACCACGGATGTGACGGGGTCGGTGAC
>JAWLFE010000132.1:0-6214 GCA_041685735.1 Nitriliruptoraceae bacterium | reverse complement strand
GGCCAACGGGCCGACCTCGCGGATGATGGCCAGGGCCACGTCGTCCAGCGGCATGCGGACCGCGACGGTGCCGTCGTTGTCGCCCAGGTCCCACATGAGCCCGGGCTGCGCGGGCAGGACGAGGGTCATGGGGCCCGGCCAGTACGCGGCCATGAGGTTCTCCGCCTGTTCCGGGAGCTCGGGACAGATGCCGGGGAGCTGCTTGGGCGATCGCACCAGCACGGGGAGCGGGAACGACCGGGGACGGCGTTTGGCCGAGAAGACACGTCGCGTCCCGGCCGGGTTGAACGCGTCCGCGGCGACGCCGTAGAACGTGTCGGTCGGCAGCACCACCACCTCACCGTCGCGGAGCGCTGCGGCGACGCGGGTGACGACCTCGTCACGCCCCGGTCCGGTGGCGTCCAGGATCTCGTCCACGGGGGCTCCTCGTGTGGTTGCCGGCACGACGCTACACGGGACGCCGAGCGACGAGGGCCCGGTCGGCGCCGGACAGATCCCGTGCCACCTCGACGTCGCTGAGACCGGCGTGTCGAGCGGCGCCGGCCGCATCCGCGCCGCGCCGCTCGTCGATCTCCAGGATCACGGTCCCGCCCGGTGTCAGCCACCGGGCGGCCAGCGCCAGCAGTGCCTCGACGACCTCGTGACCGTCGCGACCTCCCACCAGCGCGGCGTCCGGGTCGTGCGCGGCGACCTCCGGGTCCCAGGAACCCCGGTCGCCGGCCGGCAGGTACGGCGGATTGGCGACCAGCACGTCGAGGTGGCCGCGCAGGGCCGGGTCAAGCGGGTCGAGCAGATCGCCCGCATGGACGGTGAGCAGCGCACCGCGGGCGAACCCCGGGGGGCCGGCCAGCCCACGACGGAGCCGGTCGGCGTTGTGCCGTGCCAGATCGACGGCCGCAGGATCCCGCTCGGTCGCAAGGACCCGTGCGCCGGGTACCTCGGCCGCCAGGGCGCAGGCGATGGCGCCCGTCCCCGTGCAGGGTTCGGCGATGATCGGCGCTGCGGAGCCCACCCGCTTCGCGACGTCCACCGCCAGCCCCGCGACGATCTCCGTCTCCGGCCGCGGCACGAAGACGCCGGGCCGGCACACCAGGTCGAGCCCCCGGAACGCCACCGTGCCGAGGATCAGTTGGAGGGGTTCCCTCGCGGCACGACGTGCCACGGCCTCGCGCAGGGCCGGAAGCGCCGCCGCAGGCAACGGTGCGTCCGGGTGGCCGTGCGGATCGACCCCCACGATGCCATCGACCAACCACCTCGCGTCGACCGCCGGGCTCGGCACCCCGGCGGCCCGCAGCAGCCCGGCGATGCGCTCGACGGCCTCGCGCAGCGGTGCGTCGGCGCGCACGGGCCCTGCGGCGGTCATCAGTGCGGCTCGTCGTCCTGGAACTCCTCCAGCCGCTGTTCCCGCTCCGCCTGCCGCAGGGCGGTGACCAGGTCATCCAGGGCGCCGCCGAGGATGTCGTCGAGCGCATGCGAGGTGAACCCGATGCGATGGTCGGTGACCCGGCTCTGCGGGAAGTTGTAGGTCCTGATCTTCTCGGACCGGTCGCCGGTCCCGATCTGGCCCTTGCGGGCGTCCGCGCGCGCCTGGTCCTGGCGCTCCTGCTCCGCCTGCAACAGCCGGGCACGCAGGATGCGCATCGCCTTGTCCCGGTTCTGGTGCTGCGACTTCTCGTCCTGGCAGGAGACCACCACACCGGTGGGGACGTGGGTGATCCGCACGGCCGAATCGGTGGTGTTCACGCTCTGCCCCCCGGGCCCCGACGACCGGAACACGTCGATGCGCAGATCGCTGGACGCCAGTTCGTACTCGACCTCCTCAGCCGCGGGGAGCACCGCCACCGACGCGGTGGAGGTGTGGATCCGCCCCTGCGACTCGGTGGACGGCACACGCTGGACGCGATGGACCCCCGATTCGTGCTTGAGGTGCGCGTAGGCCTGTCTCCCGGCGATCTCCAGGATGACCTCCTTGACCCCGCCGATCCCCTGCTGGGACGACGACAGGGTCGAGGTCGTCCACCCGCGGCTCTGCGCGTAGCGCTCGTACATGTCCCGCAGTTCACCGGCGAACAGGCCGGCCTCGTCACCGCCGGCCGCCGCCCGGATCTCGACGATCACGTCCTTGGCGTCGTTGGGGTCGGTCGGGATCAGCAGCAGCTTGAGCTGTTCCTCGAGGGTCGCGCGTTCCTCGGCGAGCTCCGCGATCTCCGCCTCGAGCAGCCGCCGGTCCTCGCCCGATGCCTCGTCCAGCATCTCGAGGGCCGCATCGCGGTTCTCACCCGCCTCCAGCCACGCACGGTAGGTGGCGACGACCTCGGCGAGCTCCGCGTGCTGCTTCGCGAGGTCGCCGTAGCGCTGACCGTCAGCGGCCACCTCGGGATCGGCGAGCTGGGCTTCGAGCTCGCGCGATCGCGACTCCAGCTGATCGAGCTTGTCGAACACGGTGACCTCGGATGACGGGCGGGCGGCTTCGGACGGGGGTAGGCACCACGCCGCTAGGTCCCGTCGTCGGCCTGCCGGCTCGGCACATCCTCGGCGGGCGCCTCCCCGGCAGCCGGGTCCGGATCGATCCGGACCTCCGCCGACTCGAGCGTCACTTCGAGGCTGTCGCGGGCGATCGTGACCAGGCTGTCGAGCGTCTGCGGCACGCGCCCCACGCGCTCGTCGGCCGGTACGACGGCCTCGAACGAGCGGATCGCGACCTCGATCTGATCGGCCGTGGGCTGCTTGGTCGTGATCAGTTGCAGCCACAGGCCCGGCTTCATGATGCCGCGCACGAACCAGTTGTCGTACCGGGCACCGATGCGCAGCCCCTCGTAGGCCAGCCCCGCGACCACCGGCAGCAGCACGATGCGCAGCACCACGTGGTAGCCGACGGCCCAGTACCAGGCGATGCCCTCCGGCGGCGGCACGAGCAGTCCGCCGGCCGTGTAGACGAAGATGGCCAGCAGCATCACCAGGATGAGGAAGTTGGTCCCACACCGGACGTGCAGCGTCGAGTACCTGTCGACGTTCTGCGGTTCGAGGACCTCGTCGTGCTCCCACGCCGCGATCGTCTTGTGTTCGGCCCCGTGGTACTGGAACACCCGCTTGATGTCCGCGATCAGCGAGATGGACCACAGGTAGGCCAGGAAGATCGCGATCCGGACGACGGATTCGGTGATGTGGAACCAGACACCATCGCCCATGACGTTGCCGATGAGCGCATCCAGCCCCTTGGTCCCGGCAGACGGCAGGAAGATGAAGATGCCGATGAACACCAGCATCGCGAGGAACAACGACGCCCCGACCGCACCGCTACTGAGTTCCTCCTCGTCCTCGGGCATCGCGCGTGTCGCGGAGATGCCGAGCGCCTTCATCCCGATCGCCAGCGAGTCACCGAGCGCATAGCAGCCTCGGATCATCGGCCACTTCAGCCACGGCTTGCGCGTCGGCAGGGTGGAGGTGTGGTGGCACTCGAGCCAGATGTCGCCCTCGGGTCGACGGACCGCGACCGCCCACCGGTCGGATCCGCGCATCATCACACCCTCGATGACCGCCTGACCCCCGTAGTAGTGGGGCGCCATCTCCATCGGGTCGAGGTCGCGGGGATCATCGCTCACGTCGCTCACGAGGTGGTCACCCTCCACGGGTCGGTGTGGCGTCGGACGGGTGCTGCTGGCCGGTTCGCGCCCCTACCGTACGCGGCCGGCTCGCCGGGCAGGGCACGGCCGCGCGCGCATGACGGACACGAACGCCGCCGGGCGGACCCGGCGGCGTTCGTGACGGAGCGTTGCGCTACTTCTTCTGGTCGGCCTTCTCGAGGCGACGCTTGAACCGATCGACCCGCCCACCGGCGTCCACCAGCTTCTGCTTGCCGGTGTAGAACGGGTGGCACTGGTTGCACAGATCGACGCTCATCGAGTCGACGGTGGCGCGTGTCTCGAAGGTGTTGCCACACGAGCACGTGACGGTCGCCAGGGAGTATTCGGGGTGGATGTCCTGCTTCATGATGTCCTCCACGCGGCAGAGCCGAGGAGTCGGTGGTGGCTGGCAAGGTCGTGGGAGGCGGGAGCGGAAGCTGCGAAGCGCCATCGCACGACACGCGTTCCCGGGGGAACGCGCCAAGGGAATGTACCAGAGGTCTCCCGGATCCGTCAGGGGGTGATCACGGCGTCCGCCAGGACCCGCACCGCCCAGGCGTCGTCGCCCCCCGCCGTCACCGCGGCGGGATCGGGAGCGTCGGTCCGCCCTCCCGCCAGCGCCAACAGCCCAGGGACATCGAGGTGGATGGTCGCGGTCGGGGTGGGTCCCGTGCCACCTCGATGCAGCTGACCGTCGCCGAGGTCGATCCGGACGGTGGCCCGCTGTCCGCCGGTGTGCTCCCGCCAGCCGGTGTCCTCCCGCCAGCCGGTGTCCTCCCGCCCGCCGGTGTCCTCCCGCCCCCCGGTGTCTCCCTGCGAGACGACCACCTCCAGCACACCGTCCTGCCCGTGGCGCTGCGGTAGCAGCTTCGCCCAGGCGCGCAGGACCTGTTCGACGGCGATGTCCACGTGGGGGCCGCTCGTGGCACCGGGACGCTCGAGCGCCCGCCGGACGTCCTGTTCGTGGCTGACCATGTCGAACACCCGGGTGCGCAGCATCTGCGAGGCCTTCATCCGCATCCCCGCCGGGCCATCCAGCGGTTCGCCGAGCGACGCGGCGGGCAGCGCGTCGATCGCCGCCAGCCGTCGCGCGAAGGTCTCGCGGGCCTCCTCGGTGAGCTCCAGGGGCGACCGGTCCCGTCGGGCCGCGACCGCGACCTCGATGGCACGGCCGAAGTCGTTGCGGATGTGCGGAAGCTCGTCGGGCAGCTCCGCCTCGTCGGCAGGGTCGCCGAGCATGCTGCGCTCGACGCCGATCACGTGCGCCAGCTGGTCGTGCACATCCCAACCGGGACACCCGGTCGGGGTCGCCCACCCTTGCGCGTCCAGGTCCGCGACCGCGTCGAGCAGCCCGGCGTAGACCCGGGCGTGCGCCGTCCGCAACTGTGTCTTCAGGTCGTCGCTCATGGCCGTCCTCCCGCTCCCTGCGCCACCCTATGCCCCTGTGGCGCAGGGACGTGGTGGACCGCGCTCCCATCGGGCACACTTGGCGGCCAGATCGCGGACCGCCCGCGCCCCCCGGTCCACGCACGCGAACGCAGCCACACCCCGGACCCCGCGTCCGGGTGGCCCCCGCGACGTGCGGACCCACGTGAAGATCGATGTTCGTGGCCGGACACGGCCCAAGGAGATGGCACATGAGCGCACAACCGCAGGGGATGCCCCGCCCCACGGGCACGCCCATCGCCCAGCAGCCGCCGGAGGTCCGTGGCCAGTTCATGACCCGGGTCTACGGCCTGGTGATCGGCGGCATCGGCGCCTTCATGGCGATGCAGTACCTGCTGTTCGAGTACGGCATCGCGGAAGCGATCGCCCAGATCGTCGTGGACACGAACTGGCTGCTCATCCTCGGCGGGTTCATGGTCGTGTCGTGGCTCGCCAACAACCTCGGACACGGGGGCGGCTCACGGGGCAAGCAGCTGGTCGGGTACGGCGTGCTGATCGGCGCCAACGCCCTGCTGTTCGCCGCGCCGCTGTGGATCGCCAACGAGTTCTACGAGGGTGTGATCTTCCAGGCGGCCGTGCTGTCCATCCTGGGCTTCGCCGGCCTGTCGTTCATCGCCCTGACCACCGGCAAGGACTTCAGCTTCCTGCGCGGGATCCTGATGTGGGGCGGGATCCTGGTGCTGGCGCTGATCGTGGGGTCGGTGCTGTTCGGCGTCACGCTCGGCCTGTGGTTCAGCGTCGCGATGATCGCGTTCGCCGGCGCCGCGATCCTCTACAGCACGCAGGAGATCTACCGCAACTATCCCCCGGAGCTGGAGATCGCCGCGGCGATGAGCCTGTTCAGCTCGCTCGCGCTGCTGTTCTGGTACGTGCTGCAGTTCCTGATGCGCCGCTGACCGACGCCCCGGCGGTGGGCCGGGCCATCACCCAGAACCTGGGCCACCGCCCAGGTTCTCGCCCCCAACCGCGCCCACCGCACCCCCCAACACCCCAGAACCTGGGCCACCGCCCAGGTTCTCGCGGCAGGCCGCGGGGTGGCGGGTCAGGGAGTCCCAGGAGGCGGGGAGCGGGCTGGGCAGCAGCGACGGGAGGTCGCACGCGCGCACCGGCGCCTGAAGGCATCGCAGGCGCACCGCCCGCGCTAG
>JAWLFE010000131.1:0-6229 GCA_041685735.1 Nitriliruptoraceae bacterium | reverse complement strand
CGGCCGCTCGCCGTCGGGCTCGGCTGGCACATCCTGGACCGCAAGGGCGGGGCCCGTTGGTGGTGGCACAACGGCGGTACGGGCGGGTTCCGCAGCTACGTCGGCTTCGACCCGGCCGCCCGTCGCGCCGTCGCGGTCCTCGCCAACGACCCCCGCTCGGTCGACCGGATCGGACAGCTCCTGCTCGAGCCACCCCCACGTGACGACCAGGGGATGGAGGTCCGCTCCGGCTGAGCTGGGGATACCCCGGCCTCAGGAGGGGTTCATGTCCGGATCGAGCCCATGCGAGCACCGCCGGAACGCGGCCATGACGACCGGTGTCAGCGGTGGGTTCGCGGCCACCATGGCCTGGCTGCACCGTGAGCTGGCCGCCCCCACCACGGTCGTGGCGCACGACCGCGACCATGCCCGCGAGGTCGCCACCGCTGTCCTCGGGCTCCTCGCCGACCTCGACACGCCGTAACGCCACCGTTGAGCACCGGTGCAACGAGGAACGACATCCCACCCGCGGGTCAGTCGGGCAGCGTCAGGAAGCTGGCATCCCGCTCGATCGAGCGGACCGACACCCCTGCTGCGCTCCGTGAGGAGCCCAGACTTCACCTGTCCCGGGTGAGGCGGGTAGACACCTCGGCCCCGATGCTCCCGGGCGCCTTGCCAGCGGGATCGGGATGGTGACCGCGACAGACCCACCGGCCCCGCCATCGCCTGTGCTCTCGTCCGCCATCGCAAAGGGGGGTACTGCCCATGCCGCTGCTCGGTCCCGCCCTCGACCGTGGCGCTACCGGCAGACGTGCCAGCTTCGGTGGAACTCGACGGTGCCGCTGGATCGTTCGCGACCGCCTCGGTGCCGCGGGCCCGGGTGCGGGTCGTCCGAGGGTCTGATGAGCGCCGGGCGCCTGGTGCGCACGCTCCTGGCGGGGATCAGCATCGCTGGTCTCGTGGTGGGCCTCTACCTCGGCCTGACCACGGCCGTCGAGGTCCATGCCGACGGCGAGGTGATCGCCGTACGCACCCTGGCCACCGACGTCGGTGACCTCCTGGCCCGCCTGGAGGTGGGGCTCGCCGTCGCAGACGAGGTCGATCCCAGCGTCGACACCACGCTGGCCGATGGGCTCGTGGTGACGGTGCAGCGGGCGGTCACCGCCACGGTGGTGGTCGACGACCGGGCCGGGCTGCTCGACCTCGATGCTGGTGAGTTCGAGGTCACCGCGGTGCTCGACACCATGCGCGACGCGCTCCTCGCCAGTCCGGCTGGTGGTGCCCTGGACGTGGAGGCCTCGTTCGAGCCCGCGCTCGGTGCACCGGTCGGCGACGGGGCGGTGCTCGAGGTCGAGGTGGCGGTCCCGGTGACGGTACGGGTCGACGGCGAAGAGCTGACCCTCGCCACGTTCGCTCCCGACGTGGCCGGCGCCATCGCCGACGCCGGGATCACGCTGGCGGCCCTCGACCGCATCGACCCGCTGCCGGCCACCCCGCTCGGGGATGTCGACGTCATCGCGATCGCCCGGGTCGAGCAGCTGGAGGAGGTCATCGACGTCGTGCTCGAGCACGACCGTGTCGAGGAGCGCACCGACGAGCTGCTCCAGGGCGAACGACAGGTCGCGGTGGAGGGCCGCGACGGGCTCCGCCGCGACACCTACGAGGTGGTGCTGGTCGACGGGACCGAGGAGTCCCGCGTGCGCATCGCCGAGGTCGTGGCCGAGGAGACCGTCACCGAGGTGGTGCGGGTCGGCACCCGCCAGCCACCGCCGCCACCTCCCACCCCGCCGTCATCGACCTCGGGTGATGAACGCGTCGTGTACCTGACCTACGACGACGGTCCCAACCCGAGCTACACACCGCAGCTGCTCGATCTCCTGGCGGCCTATGACGCCCAGGCGACCTTCTTCACGCTCGGCTCAGAGGTGGCGCGGCATCCGGGCATCGCCGCCCGGATCGCCCGCGAAGGGCACGCGATCGGCAACCACACCTGGTCACACCCGCGACTGACCACCGTGACCGGCGAGGTACTGAACCAGCAGGTCCTCGACACCCAAGCAGTGATCCAACGCGCCGCAGGCGTCACCCCTGCCTGCCTGCGGCCGCCGTACGGGGACCGCGACGCGACGGTCAACGCCCGCGTGACCGAGCTGGGTCTGCGCATGTCCCTGTGGAGCGTCGACCCCGAGGACTGGATGCGGCCCGGCACCGCCACGATCGTCGACCGTGTCCTCGCACGGGTCCGGCCCGGCGCGGTCATCCTCCTCCATGACGGCCTGCGGAACCGCGGGCAGACGGTGGCCGCAACCGAGCGTCTGCTCGCCACCCTGACCGAACAGGGTTACCAGCTCCGCGCACTTCCAGGGTGCTGACCCGTACGGCGAACGGACCTGTCAGAGCAGCCCGAGAGCACGGGCAACCTCGACGGCCGAGCACCGGCGGGTCCGCCGGGGTGTCAGCGCCAGCCGGTACGACCGCGTAGGGTCACCCGCGCTGTTGGTTGCATGTCTGTGTGGGAACAGGCCGGTGGCGTCAGCATCGCGCGGACACCTCAGCGCAGGGAGAAGCCCACACCGCGAGCTTCGCCCCCGCACGACACCCCCACCAACAGACAGGCCTGGCCATGCGCTTGCGATCACCCTTCCTGCTCTACCTACTGCTCACCGTCGGCCTCGTGCTCACCGCGTGCGGCGGTGACGATGCGGAGAGCTCGGACGGCGGCACCACGATCGTCACCGATCAGGATGGTGTCGTCACCGATGAGGACGCTGCTGACCCGGACGCCGCTGACCCGGACGCCAGCGCTGCCGAGGACGACGCCGACGGGGCCACCTCGGACACCGACGGCGACACCGACGGCGACGATCCCGCCGAGCCGTCCGCCGACGCCGACGCGGACAGCGACCAAGCATCGGACCCGGGGACCAGCGGCACCGGCGACGGCCAGATCACCATCGATGGCGAGACCATCACCTTCGACACCGTCGAGCGCTGCGAACCGTTCGAGGCCGGCGACTCCCAGAACGGCGCCGACCAGGACGGCGACAGCACCCTGATCCTGGTGGGTATCGCGCCGGAGGGCCGCTTCCAGGTCTCGTTCACCGAGACCACCGGGGCCACGGCCAACCTGACCTGGAACGACGGGGCGACCGACGCCCTCTATGGCGGCGACTTCACGCGCCTCCCCGACGAGACCGACTGGTTCTTCCGCGACCCCAACGCGCCGCTCGACCAGGTGCCGGTCGAGGTCGTCAACGACCGCGCCACCGGTGCCGGCGACCTCGGGGCGGTCGGCAGCGACGACCAGGTCTCGGCGTCCTTCGACCTCTCCATCCCGGCCGAGTTCAGCTGCTGAGCCCCGCTGCGACGACGATCCGGCCAGCGACGAGCACGCGATCCGTCCCGCGTCCCGGACGGATCGCTGAGCCAACACGTCCCGAGCCGACAAGTCCCGAACAGGAGGCGGCAGGTCCGCCCACACTGGGATCGGGGAGCGGCGACCCTCTACCGTCTGTGCCCGCGCATGGAGCCACGGGCGCGGACGACCCTTCGGAGGAGTCCCACGATGAGCCAGCAACCGAGCACCGCCGAAGGTCCGGAGCCGGTCCTCACCGCTCCCCATGCCCGTGAGGCCGCCGAGGTGGTGGCCGAGTTGGGCTCGGACGTCGCCAACGGGCTGAGTGCGGCAGCCGCGGCCGACCGGCTCGCCCACTACGGCCCCAACGAGATCACCGGCGAGCAGCCGCCGTCGCTGGTCGCGGTCGCGTTGCTGCAGTTGCGCGACCCGATGAACCTGATGCTTGTCGCGGTCGCGGTCGTGGGGCTGGTGATCGATCAGATCGCGACCGGGCTGGTGGTAGCCGCCCTGGTCGTGCTCAACGTGGTCATCGGCGCGCGGCAGGAACTCAAGGCCCGGGCCAGCGTCGATGCGCTGTCGCGGATGCAGGTGCCGCGTGCCCGCGTGGTGCGTGATGGCGAGGTGGCGGTACTGCCGGCGACCGAGTTGGTACCCGGCGACCTCGTCCAGGTCGAGGGCGGCGACATCGTCCCCGCCGACGGGCGCATCGTGCGCTCGGCGACCCTGGAGGTACAGGAGGCGGCGCTGACCGGCGAGAGCGTGCCGGTGGCCAAGGACGCCGGGGTGCTCGACTCCCCCGATGTCGTCCTCGGGGACCGGACCAACCTGCTGTTCCAGAACACCTCGGTGACCCGTGGGACGGCCCTGGTGGTCGTGACCGCTACCGGGATGCGGACCCAGATGGGGCAGATCGCGACCATGCTGACCTCGGTCAGCCGCACCCGCTCGCCCCTGCAGCAGGAGCTGGACGGTCTGACCCGCCTCCTCGGCGCGATCGCGTGGGCGGCGGTCGCGGTGATCGTGGTCGCCGGCATCGCCCGGGGACTCGAGCCCTCCGACGTGCTGCTGCTGGGTATCGCGATGGCGATCTCAGCGATCCCGACCGGGCTGCCGACCTTCGTGGCCGCGATGCTCGCCCGCGGCGCGAAGCAGCTCGCCGACGCCAAGGCGGTGGTCAAGAACCTGGCCGATGTGGAGACGCTCGGCGCGACCAGCGCCATCAACAGCGACAAGACCGGCACGCTGACCCTGAACGAGATGATGGTCTCGACCCTGTACGCGACCGGGAACTGGTTCACCGTCGAGGGAGAGGGCTACCGCAAGTCCGGCAGCATCCGCTCGGTCGCCGGCGTGCCGGTCCCCGACCTCACGCGCCTGGCCTACGGGCTGGTCCTGGCCAGCGACGCCACCGTGTCCGACGACGGCGAGGTGGTCGGCGATCCGACCGAGGCCGCGCTGATCGTGCTGGCCGCCAAGCTCGGCATCGATGCGACCGAGACCCGGCGCGCCTACCCGCGGCTGGCCGAGGTGCCCTTCGACTCCGAGTACAAGTTCATGGCCACCTTCCACCGCGTGCCGGTGGGGGACGACCAACGGATCATCTGTTTGGTGAAGGGGGCACCCGACGTCGTCAAGGCACGCTGCACCGAGCAGGGCGGTCCGCTCACCGACACCACGCCGCTCACCGACACCGACCGCGTCGGACTCAACCAGGCCAACGCCCGGATGGCTGAGCAGGGCCTACGTGTGTTGTCGTTCGCCGCCCGGCTGCTCGACGAGGAGGATCTGCCCGCCGTGCGTGCGGACCCGATGGCCTTCGTGCGTGACCTCGTGTTCGTGGGCATGGTCGGGATGATCGATCCGCTGCGTCCCGCCGCGAAGCGGGCGGTGGCCACCGCACTCGGGGCGGGGATCGAGGTCCGCATGATCACCGGCGATCACGCGGTGACCGCCGGCGCGATCGGACGGGAACTCGGTCTTGGGACCGGCGCGATCAGCGGCACCGAACTGCAGGCGATGTCCGACGAGGAGCTCGCCCGCCGACTGCCCGAGCTGCACGTGTTCGGCCGGGTCACCCCCGATGACAAGCTGCGACTGGCCCGGGTGATGCAGGAGCAGGGCAGCATCGTGGCCATGACCGGGGACGCGGTCAACGACGCGGCGGCACTCAAGCAGGCCGACATCGGCGTGGCGATGGGGTCCGGGAGCGAGGTCACCAAGCAGGCGGCCCGCATGATCCTCACCGACGACAACTTCGACACCCTGGTGCGCGCGGTCGAGCTCGGCCGCCGGATCTACGCGACCATCGTGGCCTACATCCGCTACCAGATGAGCCAACTGCTGTCGCTGGTGCTGCTGTTCGTCGCCGCCACCGCGTTCGATCTCAACGACGGCGTGGCGATGACCCCGTTGATGGTGTTGTTCCTCAACTTCTTCATCGCCAGCTTCCCGGTCTGGGTCATCGCCACCGATCCCGGTGACCCCGACGTGATGCGCCAACCGCCGCGTGACCCGGCAGTCACGATCACCAACCGCACCGCGGTCAGCCGCTGGCTGCTCTACGGCGGGGTGCTGTTCGCCGCGTCGCTGGTGCCGCTGGTTGCCGGCCCCGACACCCCGAGCCCTGACGTGGCCAGCGCGTCGATGACGATGACCTTCGTGGTGGTGGGCCTGGCCACGATCGCCTCGGGCCTGGTCCTGCGCCGCGAGCCGTCGAGCGGACTGACCGAACCGGTGCTCCCAGCGCTACGCACGCTGACGATCCCGACCGCCCTGCTGGTGCTGTCCACCGAGCTCGGCGTCCTGCAGGCCGGACTGATGACCCAGCCGCTGACCGGACCGCAGTGGTTGGCGGCACTCGCGCTGGCTGCGACCGTGCCGATCGTGATCGAG
>JAWLFE010000130.1:0-6256 GCA_041685735.1 Nitriliruptoraceae bacterium | reverse complement strand
GAAGGTCCACAGCCCGTCACGCACCTCCTCGAGGGGGATCCCCAGGTCGGCCACGGCCGCGGCCCCGCCGCCCACGCCCGCCGCGACGACGAGCTCGTCGTCGAACATCGGCAGGACGGCCAGATCGACGACCGCGGCGCGCTCCCTGGCAGGGACGTCATCCAGCAGCGACCGGAGCAGGTCGGGCAACGTCGTCGGCTGCGCGAGGAGCTGGGACAGCTGCCGGGAGAACCCGTCCCCGGAGGTGGCGAGGGCACGTTGCAGGTGCGCGTCGGCCAGGACCACCGCTGCCGCCCACCCGTCGCACCGGTCGGTGAGCAGGGCCAGGTCGTCGGCGGTCAACCGGCGGGCGACATCGCTGTGCAGGATGCAGCGGGTCTCATCGGTGGTGAACCGCAGATCCGCGGGACCGATGAACGTGTGGGTGATCGTGCGAAGCGCCGCGCGCACGGTGTCGGGCACCCGGCGACCGGCGAGCAGCAGCCGGTGCGGCACGGGCAAGCTCTCGGCGAGTGCGGCGAGCAGGTGGGCCAGGTCGGTGTCTGCGAGGTGGACGTCGTCGATGGTGATGAGGAGGGGCTCGTCGTGGCCAGCGAGCCAGCGCACGAGATCCGGGACGGGGTCGGTGTCACCCGCCTGCTCCAGCACCGCGGTCAGGTCGCTGAGCCCGTTGAGGCGTAGCGAGGCATGGAGCCGCCGTCGCAGTTGTCCCCGACCGGCGGTGCGACCGGCCAGCGAGGCCTGCGCCACGGGTCCGTCGTGCGCCGTGATGACCTCACGTAGCAGCGTCGACTTCCCGGCGCCCGCCTGGCCTTCGACCACCGTGATCACGCCCGTGGACGCCTGCTCCACGAGCCGAGGACGCGTCACCGGTTCTGTGATCCGGGCAACCACCACATCGAGGCCAGATGGCCCCGGAGAAGCCGGGCGGGCGATCACCCGGTCACGGTCGGCCGCGGAGAGCGTACTGGGGTGCGCGCGGCTGTCGCGGCGCGGCAGACGACGGACCGCACCGTCGACGCGGTGTCGCGGTCGACGGTGCGGTCCGGTGCCCCGGTGCTCCCCTGGTGGTTCGCCCCTGCGTACCCCTGGTTGGTCGGTGCGCGACCCTGGTGGGTGGCCCCACGCTGCAGTGGGGCCACCCTGTCAGGTGGGCGTGTCACGGGCGTGTCACGGGCCTGACACGGGCGTCTCACGCCGCGCCGGCGACGAGGTGATGCGCGAAGAACCGCTCGATCCGGTCCCAGGCACGGTCCGCCGCGACGGCGTCGAAACCGATGCCGAGTGCCTGCGCGATCGCGGGCTCATGGTTCATGAAGCTGTGCCCGACGCCCTCGATGACCTCGACGTCGACCGGGATCCCCTGCGCGGTCAGTGCGGCTTCCAGTCGCTCCGGGGTCCCGCGGGGGATGAGGCGGTCCTCGGCGCCGTAGTTCGCGACCACCGGGCAGCTGCCCTGCAGCAGCGAGGTGTCGGTGGGGACGCGCCCGTAGTTGACGGCGGCCGCGGTGAACGGAGAGCGAGCGGCGGCGACCACGGCGAAGCCACCGCCCATGCAGAACCCGATCACCCCGATGCGTTGCGCGTCGACCTCGTCCCGGGACGCGAGCCACTGCCGGACTTCTTCGATCCGGTCGGTCGTCGTGCGACCCGAGGGATCGATGAACGCGTCGCGGACCGCCCGCGCGATGCACAGGGGCTTCGCGGCTCCGCTGAACAGGTCGGGGGCGACGGTGGCGTACCCGAGGCCGACGAGGTGCTCCACGATCCGCTTGATGTCGAGGTTCAGTCCGGCGGCCTCGTGCAGGACCACCATGCCCGGCCAGGGTGCCGGCGTCCTCGGATCCATCGACAGGGCGCGCAGCCCCTCGATCTCGACCTTCAGCGTCATGATCGGACTCCTGGTGCGGACGGCGTGTCGACGATACATCGACGTCCGTGTGGCCGTGTTCCCCACCGCGGCCTGGGTCCACACCACCGGCCCCGTGCAGGTGCGCCACCACCGTCGGTGATGGTCGCCTGGGCCTCACATCGCCAGCCAGACCTGGATCGCCAGCGCGACGAAGACCGTGCCGACCAGCAGCGCCGCGGCACCGAGGTTGCGTCGGATGATCTCGCCTTCACGGCCGACGGCCCCAGCTGAGGCGGTCCCGACCGCGGCGACGGCGGGCGACAGGGCGTTGCCGATGTTCCCGCCGGCCGTCTGGCCGGTGACCATGATGGCCGGCAGCACCGCGAGAGCGACGGCGACCTCGGCCTGCAGGGAGCTGAACAGTGCGTTGGACGCGGTCGTCGACCCGGTCAGGATCGTGCCGAACGCGCCCAGGGGCGCCGACACGGCGACGAAGGCCAGCCCGAGTGTCGAGGCCAGCGCCTCGGCCACGGCGGCGACCATCCCGGCCTCGGTCAGGATCGCTGCAAGGACGGTCAGACCGACGATCGACAGCGCGACCTTCTTCGCACGCTTGAGCCACCCGGTCAACGCACCAGCGGTGCTACCCGCGGGCCACCAACCGCGTCGCCGGTAGGCGACGACGGCGACGGCCAGGGCGAGGAGCAGGTAGGGGAGCGGGTGCAGCAGGGGTCGGAAGATCGGGGTCACCGTGGACGCGTCGGTGGCGAAACCGAAGGCGGCATCGACGCCGGGCAGGACGGGGTCGATCGCCGGTACCCGCTCGAGGACGGCGCGGACGGGCGGCACCGCGAAGCCGATCACGGCCGCGACCGTCAGCGCGATGTAGGGAGCCGCTGCGACGAGGAGGTCGCTACCGCCGGGCCGGGGTTCGCCGCGGCCGGGGAGCAACCACCAGCAGGCACCCAGCCCAGCCAGGCCGGCGGTCGTGGAGCCGAGGGCGGGTTGCACGGTCACGACCCCGATGAGTACCAGGCCCATGGTCCCGCCGATCGCCACGGCACGCCACCGGTCACCGGCGGCCTTCGCGCCGCGGGTCAGCACCAGCAACCCCGACACCACCGCGCTGATCGCCAGCACGATGCCGGCGCGCAGCGCCAGCGATCGGGCTTCCGGTTCGCTCAACCGGGCGGTGGCCTCGGCCATGAAGTAGCTCGAACCCATGGACCCGAAGGTGACCGACCACTGGTAGCCGATGAGGCAGGCCGCGACCGCCGCGACCGGGGCCATGCCCCGCCGTACCAGCATCGGGGCGCTCATCGCGATCGGCGCTCCGAAACCGGCAGCACCCTGGAGGAAGGATGGCAGCACGAACGCGAGCAGCAGCAGGCGGCGACCCTCCGTCGGGGCGAGTTGGTCAGCGGCCGTCGCGAGGTGATCCAACGCACCGGATCGGTCGAGGACCTCGTAGAGCAGGAGTGCCGGGAGCACGATCAGCAGGATCCAGCCGCCCGTCCACAGTCCCCGGGTGACCGCGATCGCCACCTCGAGCAGGTCGAGACCGAAGCCCGCCATCGCGGTGACGGCCGCGACGCCCGAGGCCAGCCACGCGGTGCGCGTCACGGGCTGGGATCGCAGGACCATCGCCGTCAGCAGCAGGACCGGCGCCGCGGCCAGCACCACGGCCCACCAGGGCCAGTTCACGTCACGGCTCCTGTCGATGGCTCGGTTGCGCGGCCGCGTCGACCGGTTCGTACACCGAACCATATGCGGTGAGTGGGCTCGCGTTATCCGCTGAACCGTGGGACGGGCAGGCCCCGGACCCCGGGGTCGGCCAGGAAGGTCGCGCCGTCGACCTCGCCGGGATCCGGCAGCTCGACCGCGGCGGTCGTGATCGCCAGGCGGTCGAGGTCCGCTGCGACGAAGGCACAGCTGGTGATCTGCGGTGTCGGCAGGTCGATGCGGTGATCGAGCGCGCCGTCGGAGGTGAACCGCAGCACGCAGCCACCTCCGAACATCGCGACCCACACGCCGCCGTCGGCGTCCACGCAGCAGCCGTCCGGCAGGCCGAGCCCCTCCGGCGTGACCGCCAGGGTCCGGCGCCCCGTCGCGTTGCCGGTGTCCACGTCGTAGTCGAACGCGTCGATCCGGCGGGTCGGCGAATCGATGTAGTACATCGTGGCGCCGTCGGGGGACCAGCCCAGCCCGTTGCTGACCGAGACACCGCTGAGGATGCGCACGGTCCGACCCGTGTGCGGGTCCAGTCGGTACAGCGAGGCGACCTCCGGGGTCATGTCCCACGCGATCGTGCCGAACCAGAGCCGTCCCGCCGGATCCACGCCGCCGTCGTTGCCCCGGACCGGGGTCGGCGGCTCGGCCCCGTCGAGGTCCGCGTAGGTCGCCAGCAGCTGCGGGTCGCCCCCGGGCGAGCGCAGGGCAGGCCCCGCCGCCATCGCCATCGCCCAACCGCCGTTGTCCCGCAGGGCCACGCACCCGACCGCGTCCCGGAAGGTCTCCGTGGTGCGCGACGCGGCCGCGTCCAGTGCACGGCGGTGGACCTGCGCGCGCAGGATGTCGAGCCAGAGCAGCTCACCCGTCCGATCGTCCCACACCGGCCCTTCGCCGAGCTCGCACGCATGGCCGTCGAACACCTCGACCGTCATCGTCGTCTCCGATCCGCAGGTGGATCCGGACTGCGGCTTCGCAGGATAGGGACGATCGGTTCGAACCCCGTTGTCGTAGAGTCACGCCGGGAGCCGTTGCTACCCACCGTCGTGCCTCAGCAGGCGCTGTGAGGAGCTGCCATCATGATCGATCGCATCACACACTGGATCTCGGGAAGCGCCCACGACGGACCGGTGGGTCGGACCGCGGAGGTGTTCGATCCGGCAACCGGGCAGGTCTCCGGGCACGTGGACCTCGCGGATGCGGACGTCGTGGACAGCGCGGTTGCGACGGCGGTGGCGGCGGGAGACGGCTGGCGGCGGATGTCGTTGAGTCGGCGCGGGCAGGTGCTGTTCGCGTTCCGCCAGCTCCTGGATGAACGTAAGGAGGAGCTCGCGGCGATCATCACCGCCGAGCACGGCAAGGTGCTGTCGGATGCGTTGGGTGAGGTGACGCGTGGCCTGGAGGTCGTGGAGTTCGCCTGCGGGATCCCGCACCTGCTGAAGGGCGGGTTCTCCGAAGGCGTGTCCACGGACGTCGACGTCTACTCGATCCGCCAGCCGCTCGGGGTCTCGGCGATCATCAGCCCCTTCAACTTCCCCGCGATGGTCCCGATGTGGTTCTTCCCGGTGGCGATCGCGTGCGGCAACGCCGTGATCCTCAAGCCCAGCGAGAAGGACCCGTCGGCGGCGGTGTGGATGGCGGAGCTCTGGAAGGAAGCCGGCCTGCCCGACGGGGTGTTCAACGTCGTGCAGGGTGACAAGGTCGCGGTCGACGCGCTGCTCCACCACCCGGATGTCGCATCGGTGTCCTTCGTGGGCTCCACTCCGATCGCGCGGTACGTCTACGAACAGGGGGCCCAGGCCGGTAAGCGGGTGCAGGCGCTCGGTGGCGCGAAGAACCACATGCTGGTCCTGCCCGATGCGGATCTGGACCTGGCTGCCGACGCAGCGGTCAACGCCGGGTTCGGATCCGCGGGGGAGCGCTGCATGGCGATCTCGGCCGTGGTGGCGGTCGAGCCGGTCGCCGACGAACTCGTCAGCCGCATCGAGCAGCGGATGAAGGGCCTCACGGTCGGTGACGGACGCCGCGGCTGTGACATGGGACCGCTGATCACCGGGGAGCACCGCGACCGGGTGGCGTCCTACCTCGATGCTGGTGAAGAGGCCGGCGCGACGCTGGTCGTCGATGGCCGCGATGTCGAAGACATCGACGGTGAACCGGACGGCTTCTGGTTGAAGCCGGCGCTCTTCGACCATGTCACGCCCGAGATGTCCATCTACACCGATGAGATCTTCGGCCCGGTCCTGAGCGTGCTCCGCGCCACCTCCTATGACGACGCCCTGGCACTGATCAACGCCAACCCGTATGGCAACGGCACCGCCATCTTCACCAACGATGGTGGTGCCGCCCGCCGCTTCCAGTACGAGGTGGAGGTCGGGATGGTCGGGATCAACGTGCCGATCCCGGTCCCGATGGCCTACTACTCGTTCGGTGGCTGGAAGGGCTCGCTGTTCGGGGACAGCCACGCCCACGGCACGGAAGGGGTCCACTTCTTCACCCGCGGCAAGGTCGTCACCTCCCGCTGGCTCGACCCGAGCCACGGTGGGTTGAACCTCGGGTTTCCACAGCACGACTGATCAGCACGACTGATCGGTCGTCGCGGGTGGGTCGCTCCTCTGGCTGTCAACCGAGGCGTGCCGGGGCTCGGCTGACGGTCGGCGGGCGGCGCACGGTGCC
>JAWLFE010000129.1:0-6310 GCA_041685735.1 Nitriliruptoraceae bacterium | reverse complement strand
CCGTCGGCGTCCCAGAGCTCACCGTCCTCCTCGAGGTAGCCGCCCGCGGTGATCGCCTCCGTGGTGAACCGGGTCGTGAGGTACCCGGGCGCGGGCCGTCGGCGGATCTGGACGGTCAGTTCGATGGTGGGCACCCAGCCCAGCGCAGCATCGCCGGTGTTGAAGACCGCGGGGGGATAGCAGTCGGCGACGACCAGCAGCCCGAGCGTGTCCATCGCGCCGTCATCTGCCCAGTCGACGTACCCGCCGACCTCGCCGTGTCCGAGCGGGCTGCCCTGGGCCCAGGTGGTCAGCTCCTCGGGCATGCGGTGGTCGAAACGCAGCAGGATCGGTGGTGCGGGATAGCCGCCGTCCTCCGCCCGCGAGGCTCCGTCCGCGGTCGCGTCGACGCACCCCTCGACCGGTGGCCACGCGGGCGGGATGCGGTCCACCCGGCGGTCGTCACCCGTCGCGGTGGCGAGGTCCGCGAACGTGCCCAACAGCCGCACCCGTTCCCGGTCACCCTGGTGCAGACGCGCCGTCACGGTGGAGTGGCGCCGTCCCGTCCTCACCACCTCGATGTCGATGTCGACCTGGCCCGGTTCGGGTGGCGCCAGGAAGTGCGCCGTGAGCGTGACCGGGTCGGGGTGGGGTAGCGGGTCGCGCATCGCCCGTGCCGCGATCGCCATGACGTACCCACCGTTCGGGGCCGCGCCGTCGATGACGGCCCACCCGGGGTCGATGGCGCCCTGGTAGCGCCCGCCGCCGACCGCGGTGACGGCCGTGTCACGCTCGAACCGGGATGCGGGCACCGGTGGTCTCCTGCCGCTGGGAGCTGCGAACTGGCGGCGGACCGTAGCGGTTCAGGCTCGGACGTCGATGTGCGCGGCGCCCGCACCCGGAGGGCCTGTCCGTGGCGGCTACGCTTCGCGCCATCACATCGGTGTGCGCCGGCCCTCCGCGCTCTGCGGTCACCTCGCCCGGGGTCTTCGCCTGCGTGCGGCCTGGCGCCCCACCCGCCCATCACCTTCCCCACCCGCCCATCACCTTCCCCACCCGCCCCCCACCGCCAGTGGCGGGGTCCGTCGTCAGACCATCGGAACCACCGTGAGCGAGCCAACCGTCACCGTCGAACTCAAGACCATCGTGGAGCTCTGCAAGACCCGGGGGATCATCTTCCCGACCGCGGAGATCTACGGCGGTGTCCGGTCGACGTGGGACTACGGCCCGCTCGGGGTGGAGCTCAAGGAGAACGTCAAGCGGCAGTGGTGGCGCACGATGGTGCAGTTGCGAGACGACGTCGTCGGCATGGAGCAGGCCATCCTCGGACCGACCGAGGTCTGGCAGGCCTCGGGTCACCTCGCGAACTTCTCCGACCCGCTCGTCGAGTGCGCAGCCTGCCACCAGCGTTTCCGCGAGGACCACCTGCGCGAATCCCAGCTCGGTGGCGAGCGCGCCGAGGGGACCCTCACGTGCCCGTCGTGTGGCAAGCAGGAGCTCGGCGACCCGAAGAACTTCAACCTCATGTTCAAGACCAACATGGGGCCGATCGAATCGTCGGGCTCGACGGTGTGGATGCGTCCGGAGACCGCCCAGGGCATGTTCGTGAACTTCCCGATCGTGCAGCGCACGAGCCGGAAGAAGCCCCCGTTCGGGATCGCCCAGATGGGCAAGTCGTTCCGCAACGAGATCACCCCGGGGAACTTCGTCTTCCGCACCCGCGAGTTCGAGCAGATGGAGATGGAGTTCTTCGTCGAACCTGGCACCGACGAGGACTGGCACCAGTACTGGATCGATGCGCGCATGGATTGGTACGCCGACCTCGGGATCCGGCGTGAGAACCTCCGGATCCGGGAGCACGACGACGACGAGCTCTCGCACTACGCGAAGCGCACCGTCGACGTCGAGTACTACTTCCCGGACGCCTCGATGGGCTGGTCGGAGCTCGAAGGGCTGGCCAACCGCACCGACTTCGACCTGAAGGCCCATCAGCAGGCCAGCGGACAGGACCTGACCTACTTCGACCAGGTCGCGGGTGAGCGCTACCACCCGTACGTCATCGAACCGGCGGCCGGAGCGACACGCGCAACGCTGGCGTTCCTGTTCGATGCCTACCGCGTCGAGGAGGCACCGGACGCCAAGGGAGAGATGCAGTCACGCACCGTGCTGAAGCTCGACCCTCGCCTGTCGCCGTACAAGGTCGCGGTGCTGCCGTTGTCCAAGAAGGACACCCTGACGCCGGCGGCCAAGGAGGTCTTCGACATCGTCAAACAGCGGTGGATGTGCGAGTACGACGAGACCCAGTCGATCGGTCGACGCTACCGCCGCCAGGATGAGATCGGTACCCCCTACTGCGTCACCGTCGATTTCGACTCGCTCGACGACCGGGCGGTCACGGTCCGCGACCGGGACACCATGGGGCAGGACCGTGTCGCGATCGACCAGCTGGAGCGCTACCTGCTCGAACGGCTCCCTGGCTGCTGAGCTGCTGATCGCGATCGGATCGCCCGCGGGATCGGATCGCCCGGCCGCCGGGTGCCGGCCCGTCGGTACCTTCTGTCCGTCCCAGGAGATCCATGCGCCGCACGGCAGCACTTCTCAGCGTGGCCGTCGCCGCGGTCGAGGTCCTGACCTTCATCGCCTCGGAGGTGCGCCTGGGCCGTGCCGCGGCGGAGTTCGGCGCGTCGTTCGGCTCCATCTGGACCCGGCTGCCGACGGTGGCGGCGTTCTGGATCCCCTGGCTCGTCGGTGGGGTGCTGTTGTTGGCCGGGCGTCGCTACCTGGGGACCGCGATCATCGTGCCGGCCGCCCTGCTGCGTCTGCCACCATCGCTGTTGTCGCTGCAGTGGCTCCTCGACCCGGGGTCGGTGGAGGCCGACCTCGTCTTCGCCGACCTCGTGTGGGTCGAACTGGCCGGCAGTGTCGTCACGGTCCTGCTGATCGTCACCGCCGGTGTCCTGGCCTGGCTCGCCCGTCCGCGCGTCGCGTGGCGCGTCGCAGCACCCGATCGCCGCAACCTCTACACGGTCGCGGCCTTCCTGGCCTGGCTACCGTCGGTCCTGTCCGCGACACAGTTCGTGCCCGTCGGGGCCGAGGGCACCAGCGTCGGCGCCCGCCACTTCGTCGAGTTCATCTGGACGGTCTCCGGTGGCTGGGGCGCGGTCATCGGGATCGTGAGCGCCGCCCTCCTGGCCGCGATGCTGGTGGTCGCCCCTGGTCTGCGACGCGACGCGGCGGGAGCGATGGCCCTGCTGATCGCGCTGCCGCTGCTGGTCCAGGCGGTCGCCACCCTGATCGCCGTCAGCCAGGACGAGGTCGTGGTCTCCACGCCGGCCGGGTGGCTCGGCGCGGTCGGGGCCCTCGTGGTGGCGACGATCGGCGCCCTGTGGCTCGTCGACGGGTTGGGGTCGCCGCAGCTGCGTGCACCCGGGGATGGTGACGCCGACCGTGGAGGCGCTGCTCCCGAGCACCCCGCTGCTCCCGAGCACCCCGATGCTGGCGAGCACCCCGATGCTGGCGAGCCTGCCGATGCGGTGGATACCGACCGACCGCTGGACGCCGATCAGTAGGGCGGGTGGCCGCTCCACGGGTCATCCAGGGGTGGGGTCCGTCGGTCGTCGCGGCCCCGATCCGCCACCAGGACCCGGACATCGGAGGAGATCGCCCGGAGTTCGGCGGTCATTGCCGCCACGGCACGCACGACCACCGCGACCCCCATCAGCGCGGCACCGACGGCGAAGGTGATGACCCACAGGATGATCGCGAACGCCAGGTCACCGTCGCGCAGCACCAGGGTGCCGGCGGCGACGCCGGCCAGACCCGCGGCATAGGCCATGACCGTGCAGGCCCGCGCCGCGGAGCGCAGTTCCTTGACCGACGGGACGTGTTCCATACGGGCAGGATGCCGGATGGGACGCAGTCGTGCAGCTTCGCGTCGTGCTGATCGGCGAGGTGCCTGTCGAGGGACCACGCCCGACGGTACGCTTCGAGCCCAGGGAGGTGCCGCGATGCGAGGCGACGACGGCCACGACGACCGCGACGGGACACCCGGTCCGGTGGACGCCGATGCGGTCCGCATCCGCCTGGAGGACCTGCTGCTGTCCCTCCCGTACGACCGGGCACTTCCCGACCTTCCCGACCTCCTCGATCGCGCCGGGGTCCCGGACGAGTTGCTCCACCGCGACGACCGGATCCTCAAGGTCCTCCATGAGGCGGTCCTCGCCCGCCCGCTCAGCCAGGTCACCGAGGCGCAACGCGTCCGCTCGGAGGTCGAGCTGCTCACCCTCGAGGTCGAGGTGCTGACCGATCGGCTGACGGCGGAGGACACCCACCCCGTCGACCTGGCGGCTGCGACGACGCGGCTCGCCGAGGTGACCACCCGGCTCCGGGAGATCCGCGACCTGCTGTGACCGCCGCCTCGACCCGGTCGACGGTCGTGGCCTCCCGCGGGGCGGGTAGGTTCCCGGGTCGGCGGGTAGCGGATCAGCGGATCGGTGTGGATCAGCGGGGAGGGTGTCGGTGAAGGTGCTGGTGACGGGTGCGTCCGGTCGGATCGGGAGCGCGTTCGTCGCGTCCTGTGTCGGCGGGTCACTCGACGTTCTGCGCGGCGACATCCGACCGGATGAGCACGCACCGTTCCCGTTCACGTCCCTCGACATCACCGACGCCGCCGCCTGCCGTCGGGCCTGTGAGGATGTGGCCGCCGTCCTGCACCTGGCCGCCGACCCGTCACCCACCTCGCCGTTCCTGGAGCGGGTGGTGCCGCTGAACATCGTCGGAACCTTCAACATGGTCGAGGCAGCGATCGACGCGGGCGTCGGACGGTTCGTCTTCGCCAGCAGCGCCCAGGCCGTTGAGGGCTACCCGCGGGACCATCAGGTGCGCGAGACCGATGCCCCCCGACCGGCCAATGACTACGGCGTCGGCAAGGCTCTGGGCGAGGCACTCTGCGCCTCGCGCGCCGGAGGGCCGACCAGCTTCGTCGCGCTCAGGATCGCGTACTACAACCAGGATCCGCCACCGGCGACCGAGCCCCTCCGCCAGCGCATGGCCTGGCTGAGCGTCCGGGATGCCAACCAACTGCTGGAACGCTCGCTGGTCGCGCCCGTGACGGGTTTCACGGTTGGTCATGGGATCTCCGACAACGCCTCGAAGCGGTTGTCGCTGGCCCGGACCCGGGACGTGCTCGGCTACGCACCGCAGGACGATGCGTTCGCAGCAGGCTGATCGCGTCGGTGACGGGACCGACGCCCCGGCCGGCCCCGTGCCCCCGGTCCGTGCCCCCGGTCCGTGCCCCCGGCCGGATCAGAGCTCCGTGAGTTCGTGGCCCGTCCACCGTTCGAACGCCTGCCGCGCCTGCGGGGTGGTGGTCTCCAGGGCCCGCAACCGCCGTTGGCTCCGCGGCTCACCGAGTGTGACGGTCCGCTGCAGCAAGCGGGGGCCACGGGTGACGGTCACCTCGACGTCCTGACCGGGCTCTGCGGCGAGCAGCGCCCGCGACAGGTCGCCCGCTCCGACGGTGCTGCCGTCGATCGCGACCAGGCGATCCCCGCCGGCGATGCCGGCTCGCCAGGCCGGCCCGTCGCGCAGGACCGATGCGAACGTGATGCCCTGGCCGTCCTCGGTGGGCTGCACCCCGAGGGATGGAACCGGACGACCGTTGCCTGCCTCCGCGAGCTCCAGTCCGACGGCCGCCAGGAGTTCGGCATCGAGGACCGGGCGTTGGGCGCGGTCCACGCGGTCGTCGATCAGCGCGGCGAGTTCGTCACCCCCGACGGAGGCGATCGCGTCGAGGACGTCGTCCTCCGTGTAGCCGGCGGTGCTGCCGGCGTGCCGATCCCACAGCAGCCGGAAGACGGTGTCGAGCCCGTCGCCGGCCGGGTCGGCCTGTCGCAGGCGCAGGTCCAACTCCCAGGCGACCAGCGAGCCGTGGCCGTAGTAGTCGGTCATGACGTTCGGGGTGTTGGCGTCGCGGATGTAGTGCTTGGTCCAGGCCTCGTGGGAGGCCTGCCGGAGCGGCTGCAACAGGGCACCGGGAGTGGTGTCGGTGCGGTCCCAGGTGTCGCGCAGCGTGTCGAGGAGCTGGCGTGGCGTCCAGACCCCGGCGCGTGTCGGGAGCAGTTCGTCGTAGTAGGCGGTCCAGCCCTCGGCGACCCACAGCGACGGCGTGTGGGTCGGTCGCTCGTAGTCCGGGGCGACCAGGGCGGCGGGGACCAGCCGCTTGACGTTCCACAGGTGCAGGTACTCGTGGGCGACCAGCGACTGGAACCTCGCGGTCAGGTCGTCGTCCTGGAAGGTCCGGATCGGCATCTGGAGCACGGCCCCGTCGCGG
>JAWLFE010000040.1:2775-25738 GCA_041685735.1 Nitriliruptoraceae bacterium | reverse complement strand
GTCGTCGCGCACACCCATCTGGTCCATCCGGATGATCGCCGCCGGTTCCGTGAGCTCGGTGTCATCGCCAACTTCGAGCCGCTGTGGGCCCAGGACAACGAGATCATGCGCGAGCTCACCGCACCGCGACTCGGTCCGGAGCGCAGCGCCTGGCAGTACCCGATCGGATCGCTCGTCCGTGCCGGTGCGCGCGTGAGCTTCGGCAGTGACTGGCCGGTGTCGTCGCACGTCCCGTTGGACGGGATCGCCGTCGCGGTGACGCGCCGCGGTCGCACGGGTCCGGCGGCGGAGCACGCGTTCCTGCCCGACGAGTCCATCACGCTCGACGAGGCCCTGACCGCCTACACCGCCGGTACGGCCTTCCAAGCGGGTGACGAACACGATGCCGGCCGACTCTCCGTCGGTCAGCGGGCCGATCTGATCGTCACCGACCAGGACCTCGCACTGGTGGCACCCCGCGAACTCCCCGATGTCAGGATCGCCGGCACCTGGCGGGCAGGCGTGAAGGTCCACGACGCCTGACCGGCCGGTCGCCGGTGGTGGGTTCGTCGGACCTGCCCGGCGGACCGTAGGCTCCTGGTTCGACCCGGATCCAGGAGGCTTGTCGTGGCGGAACAGATCGTCGAGCACATCGAGGCCGTCGGTGTGGTCGGCTGCGGGACGATGGGTGCGGGGATCGCCGAGATCGTGTCACGCAACGGCCTACCGGTGCGGTTCGTCGAGATGAGCGACGAGGCGGTCGAGAAGGGGTTGGCGCGGATCGCGGGGTCGTTGGACCGCCAAGTGTCGCGCGAGCGGCTCAGCTCCGAGGAGCGCGATGAGATCATGTCGCGCATCTCCGGATCGACCGCGTACGGCGACCTCGATGTGTGCGACCTGATCGTCGAGGCCGTCCCCGAGGTCCTCGAGTGGAAGCAGCAGGCCTTCCGCCGGATCGACGAGCACGCCCGACCCGATGCGATCATCGCGACCAACACCTCGTCGCTACCCGTGATGGACATCGCCGTGCACACGCGGCGTCCCAACCGGGTGCTCGGGTTCCACTTCTTCAACCCCGCACCGGTGATGAAGCTCATCGAACTCGTCCGCACAGTGGTCACCGACGAGGCGGTCGTCGACACCGCTCGGCGGTTCGCGGAGTCGATCGGCAAGGTGCCCGTGGTCGTCGGCGACCGGCGTGGGTTCATCGCCAACCAGCTGCTGTTCCCCTACCTCAACCAGGCGGTGTGGATGGTCGAGGGCGGCTACGCCACCAAGGAGGACGTCGACGCGGCGATGCGCTTCGGTGCGGGACTGCCGATGGGGCCCATCGCCCTGACCGACCTCGTCGGGATCGACACGTTCGTCGGGATCATGGACGCGATCCACTCCCAGTTCCAGGACACCCGGTTCGCGCCCCGGCCGATCCTCGGGCAGCTGGCGGGAGCCGACTTCAACGGCCGCAAGTCGGGGCGCGGCTTCTACACCTACGAGGAACCGGGGTCCTCCCGGGTCGTCGCCGATCAGGACACCCGTTCACCGGCGGACACCTCGCTGGTCGACGACTGGACCACGATCGGGGTCATCGGCACGGGCACGATGGCCGCCGGGATCGTGCAGGTCTGTGCGCAGGCCGGCTTCGACGTCCTCCTCCGGGGACGCACGCGTGAGAAGGCCGAATCGGTCGCGGCCGGCACAGCGAAGTCGCTGCAACGGCTCGTCGACAAGGGGCGGATGTCGCAGCAGGAGATGGTCGAGGTCCTGCAACGCATCCGGCCGGTGATCGACCTTGCGGACCTGTCCGAGGCTGACCTCGTGATCGAGGCGGTCGCCGAGGACCTCGAGATCAAGCATGGGCTGTTCCGCGACCTCGCCGAGGTCCTGAAGCCCGATGCGGTCCTCACGACCACGACCTCGTCGCTGCCGGTCATCTCCTGCGCGATGGCCACGGATCGGCCGGAGAAGGTCCTGGGCCTGCACTTCTTCAACCCGGCGGCCGTCATGAAGCTGGTCGAGATCGTGCCGACGGTCCGCACCGATGACCGGGTGACCGAGCAGGCTCGGGCGTTCGTCGAGCGCATCGACCGGGTCGGGGTGCTGTGCGGGGACCGGGCAGGCTTCATCGTCAACACCCTGCTGTTCCCCTACCTCAACGACGCGGTGAAGATGCTCGAGTCACACTACGCGACCGCCGAGGAGATCGACACGGCGATGAAGCTCGGCTGCGGCTATCCGATGGGCCCCTTCGAACTGATGGACGTCGTCGGCCTCGACATCACCCTGGCGATCATGGAACGCCTGCTGCAGGAGTACCGGCAGACGTCGTACGAAGCGGCACCTCTGCTCCGACGGATGGTCGACGCCGGCTTCCTCGGGCGCAAGGTCGGCCGCGGGTTCTACGTGTACGACTGATGGCCACCGACGGCGTCGAGGTGGTGGGTCCGGCGGCCGCCTGGGCGCATCTGCTGCGGGAGCTGACGACCGACTCCCGTGTGCCCTGGCACGCGAAGGTCGCCGCGGGTGCCGCACTCGTCTGGAGCACCCCGGTGCCGCGACTGCTGACCGGTCGGCCGTTGCCGCCGGGTGCGGTCGGCGACCTCGCCCTCGTCGTCCTCGGAGCTCGGCGGCTGGTGGCCGCCGCCGGCTACGACGTGGTCCGGGAACGTTGGCGAGGCGACGACGCATCCTTCATCTGGCTGCTGGTGTTGACGGGCATCGACGACTGATGCGTCCCCCTCCGTCCCCCGACCTGTCGCTCCCCCACCTCGACGGCTACCAGGTGGCCCGCGTCCCCGGCTTCCGGGCCGGCAAGGACTACGTGTGCCCGAGCTGTCACAACCCGATCCCGGCGGGGCTCGGCCACGTCGTCGCCTGGCCCGACGACCGGACCGACGATCGTCGGCACTGGCACATCCACTGCTGGCGCATCGCCGCCGGACGGGGACGCGCATCCTGATCGGGACCGCCGTCGCGGCTCCAGCCGGTCGACCGCCCCCGCGGCGGGGACGCTCGCGTCCTGCCGGATACGCTGCACGGTCGTCGAGGGAGCTGTCGTGAGCAAGAAGCAGCACAGCAAACAGGTCGCGCGCGCGCAGCAGAAGCGCAGGAACGACCGGTTCGAGCGCCGAGCCGCCCGCAACCGCATCATCATCATCGTGATGGCTGCGCTGATGGCGCTGTCGTTGTTCGCGATCCCGTTGACCCAGTGGTTCGCGAGCCGTGGGGATGCGGCCGCGCCCACGTCGGAACCCAACGACATGGAGCCGTCGACCGAGACCGTCAGTGCGGACGAACCGCCGGAGATGGTCATCGACCCCGGTGCGAACTACCGAGCCACGATCGCCACCTCGGAGGGTGACGTGACGGTCGAACTCGACGCGGCCGGTGCGCCCGTGGCGACCAACAACCTCGTGTCCCTGGCCCGGGACGGCTACTACGAGGGCATCATCTTCCACCGGGTCATCGACGGGTTCATGATCCAGGGTGGGGACCCGACCGGCACCGGCATGGGTGGGCCCGGCTACAGCTTCGAGGATGAACTCGGTCCCGCCGAGGAACTGGTCGGATCGGAGGGCGCCTACGTCCGTGGGACGCTCGCGATGGCGAACTCCGGGCCCAACACCAACGGCTCGCAGTTCTTCATCGTGCACGAAGACGCGCCGTTGCCGCCGGCCTACGTCGTCTTCGGCGAGGTCATCGACGGGATGGACGTCGTCGACGCGATCGCCGCGACACCGACCGACGAGGCGGACCGTCCACTCGACCCGATCGAGATCACCTCGGTGACCATCGACGAGGGCTGAGCGCACCGACAGCCTGCGCCGGCTCCGCGGTGCTGCTGTCGGCTGCCCACGGCGCGTCGGTGGGCCCGTAGGCTGGTGCCACGTGCACGCCAACCTTCCGACACACGACCCAGGAGCCCACCGTGGCACAGCAGTATCCCGCACCGCCCGAGATGCAGATCGACCCCTCGGCGACCTACACGGCGACGATCAAGACCAACAAGGGTGACATCACCGCGAAGCTGTTCGCGGACGAGGCACCCAACACCGTGAACAACTTCGTGTTCCTCGCGCGCGAGGGCTTCTACGACGGGGTGATCTTCCACCGTGTGATCAAGGGCTTCATGATCCAGGGCGGGGACCCGACCGGGACGGGTACCGGTGGGCCGGGCTACAGGTTCGCGGACGAACTCGAAGCCTCGCGCAACCACGGCTACAAGATGGGCACGCTGGCCATGGCCAACGCGGGTCCGAACACCAACGGGTCGCAGTTCTTCGTCATGCACCAGGACTACGGCCTGCCGCCGCAGTACTCGGTCTTCGGCAAGACCATCGACGGTCAGGACGTGGTGGACGACATCGCCACCACCGCGACGGGCCGGGCCGACAAGCCGGTCGAGGACGTCGTCATCTCCACGATCGAGATCGCCGAGGGCTGACCGCCGGTCAGGTGAAGTCGGTGACCACCGTGCGGATCGGGTGGCCCTCACGGGTCTCGAGCGCCCGCAGCGCGTCGTGGACGCCCCCGAGCGCGATCGTCGCGGTGACCGATCGCGACAGGTCGAGGCGTCCGTCCTCCAGCAGGTCGAACAGTTCGCCGAGGTCCTGCGGGGTCGAGCCGAAGGAACCGACGACCTCGGTCTCCTGCGCCACGAACCGTGCGATCGGCACGGTCGTGAGCCGCTCTGCCGTGAGTCCGACGATCGCAGCGCGACCGCCCGGCGCCAGCGACTTCACCGCCTGGTCGACCGTCGCCGCCGACCCGACGAACTCCAGGGCGCGGTCGCTGCCGCCACCGGTCAGTTCGCGGATGCGGCGTGCGGGCTGGCCGTCCGACGCGTCGACGACCTCGTCGGCACCCCAGTCGAGGGCCCGGTCGAGGTTGACCGGATCGAGGTCGACGCCGATCACCTGGGCGCCGGCGAGCTTCGCCAGCAGGATCGCGTGCATCCCGAGGCCGCCGAGGCCGTAGATGGCCACCGTGACGTTCTCGCCGATACCCACCCGCTTGAGCGCGTGGTAGGGCGTGGCGACCGCATCGGTGGTGATGGCGGCCTGCTCGAACGGGACGTCCAGCGGGATCGGGACCAGCACCTCCGCATCAGCGAGGACGTAGCCGGCCAGCGCGCCGTCGTGGTCGATCCCGGGCACGCGGAGCGCACTGCAGAGGTTCTGGCGTCCCGCCAGGCAGGCCGGACAGACATGGCAGGGGCGTCCCATCAGGATGGCGACCCGATCACCCGGCTGCCAGTCACGGACCTCCGCGCCGACCTCGGCGATGACCCCGGCGGGCTCATGACCGAGGATCTGAGGCAGCTGCGGCCCGTGGGGTGTGACCCCCTGCAGGACGTGCAGGTCGCTGGCGCAGACCCCGCACGCGTGCACCTCGACGAGCACATCGGTCGGCCCCGGACGGGGGCGTTCGACCTCATCCACGCGCAGCTCTTCGGGGCGGTCGTCGGTCCGCACGCGGTGGAGCCGCAGCGCCTGCATCGTGGCGGTCACCTTCAGTCCCGGGTCGGCGGAGGGGGCGGCCCGTCGGATGGCTCGTCTGGCGGCTGATCGTCGTCGCCCGGCCACGGGGGCAGCTCCGACAGATCGACCTTGCGCGGGGCGTTGCCCTGGTCGTAGTCGCGCATCCGCTTGGGGTAGCCGACCTTGGCCGCGTCGTACAGGGGGATGTTGATCTTCCCGCAGAACTCGCCGGCCTGGTCGCGGTCCTTGACGGGGCGCCGCAGGTACTCGCCGTCGTCGGCGACGAGCAGCAGCGTGGTCGAGTAGATCGCCGTCTTGGGCTCCAGGAACGCCTCGACGCCGATGCGGGAGCGGACGAACTCCTCCAGCTCCTTCGTGGAGGAGCGGGAGGAGTGCTCGCTGCTCTTGCCCGGCGCCGAGCGTTTGGCCTCGCCCTTGAACCAGGAGCGGAGACGATCGCTGAAGCCCACGGTGATCCTCGACGCGTGTGATCGCATGATGTCCTGGCCGCAGGCTACCCACGGTCGCGGGGGTCGCCCACGTCGGGATGCGTGTCCGCGGTCCCGTGTCGCTCTCCGTGGCTGTCGACGTCGGGCTGTTCGGCGTCCTCGACGAGCTCGACCAGGACCCCGCCGGTTCCCTTCGGGTGCACGAACGCGACGGTGTGGCCGCCGCCCCCCGGCCGGGGTGACTCGTCGATCAGGGCGACGCCTTCGTCGCGCAGGTGTTCCAGGGCGCCGCTGACGGAGTCCACCCCGAACCCGAGGTGATGGAGCCCCGGCCCGTTCTTCGCGAGGTAGCGGGCGATCGGGGAGTCGTCGCGGGTGGCCTGCAGCAGCTGGATGTACACGCCACCGACATTGAGCATCGCTTCCTCGACCCCATCTGAGTCGACCCGCTCGCGTGACTCGGGGGTCAGCCCGAACGCCCGCTCGTAGAACTCGAGCGCGTCGTCCAGGTCAGGCACGGCGATGGCGATCTGATCGATCCGGGTGACATCCATGGCAGGCTCCGGGTGCTCGTCGTGGTCGGTCGGGACCATCCTGCCAGGTGCGTGGGGTCGGTCACCGATCGAGCAGGTGGATCGACCCGGACGGGGCGTGCACCCGGACCCGGTCGCCGGTCGTCAGCCGTGCGGTCGCGTCGGCGACGTTGGTGACCGCCGGCACACCGGTCTCGCGCAGGATGATCGACCCGTGGGACAGCTCACCGCCGGTCTCCACGACCACCGCGGCCACCTGACCGAACACGCCGACCCACCCGGCATCGACCCCCCGGGTGACGAGCACCACGTCGCTGCCGCGCAGCTCGTCCGGGACGGGGGCGGGTTCGTCGACCAGCCACACCGTGCCGGTGGCCTCGCCGGCGGTCAGTCCGAGGCCCTGCAGCGGTCCGACGGTCGTCGCTGTCAGCCGGTGCCGGCCACGCCGGTAGGACCCGATGTCGTCCGAGCGGTGCAGGAGATCCGGCAGGCGGTAGTCGGCGAGTTCTGCGATGTCGCGGCGCCGGTCGGCGAGGAACGACGCCGTGTACGACGCACCCTGACGGAGCGCCCTGAGTTCGTCGACGGTCAGGTCCCAGATGGCGTCGCGGTCGGGTAGGTCCCCGCGTCCCACCGCCTCGTCCGCCAGGTCCAGCAGGTGCCGACGGAGCCGCTCGAACACGCGCATGGCATCGCTGCGCAGATCCTCCCTCGCCGTGATCGCGCGGGAGGCCTGCCGCCACAACGGCCAGACCAACCGGGCGAGCCGGGGCATGGCAGCCGGCCCGGGGAGGTCGCGCGCATGCAGCAGCGCGTCGAGCAGGGGAGCCGGGTCCTCGCGGTACCGGGGGCGGGCCAGGTCGGATTCGTAGATCCCGCGGTGTCCGTGGAGCGCGAGGTACCGCTCCCACGACCGTGCGAAGGCCGGATCGTCGCTCGGGACGTCGCCGGAGCGGATGCGATCGGCCAGGTCGGGTCGGGATCGCACCAGATCCCGGAGCGGTGCGAGGTCCGCGATCACCCGAGTGCCGGCCGTCCGCTGCCGGGTGTGCAGGACGCCCGCGACCCCCAACCGGTCCAGGATCGCCAGCGGGCCGCTGATCGCGGTCGTCAGCGCGAACATCCCGGTGATCAGGTCGATGTAGACCTGCCGGAACGTCTCGACGGCGGTGGGGAGGTCGTCGCCGGGATCGGCCGCCGCTGCCGCGATGCGCCGTGCCGCGCGCCGCCCGTTGCCGACGGCGCGGAGCTGATCGGCGCCGAGCAGGATGAGGTTGGGAGCCTTGCGCAGCAGGCGCGCCGGTGCGAACCCGACGGCCACGTCGCTGGACCCACCCATCGAGTCGGTGACGAACCGGGTGGGCAGGCCGAGGATCCGCATCGTGTCGGTCAGCAGTGACAGGTTGATGACCGGTCGCCCGGCGATGACCTCCGTGAAGTGCCGCTCGGCTGGCAGCGAACGGTCGAACCCTCGCCAGTAGCCGAAGAGTTCCGGGGCGGCGTCGGCGATCACGGACGTCGTGAGCCGTGACGGCAGGTCGGGCAGGATCTCACGGTGGTTGGCCAGCGTGAGCGCCTCGTCGCGGAACACCGGTGCCGTGATCGGCCGCACCTGCACCAGCCAGCACGTGCGCCCGTCGTCCGCCCACTCGATGTCCCAGTCGTGTTCGCCGAGTTCTCGGCGTACGTCGCGGAGCAACCGCTGCAGTCGGCCCTGCCACCCGCGCGGTCCCCGCTCCAGCGGCCGGAGCTTGGGCAGGGAGGTGCGTTCGCCGGCGTCGCGCCCGGCGACCATCGCGTCAGCCAGGCCCGCGACATGGTCGACCAGGTCGTCCTCGTGATCCCGTTGTGTGAAGGCCACTCCCGCCCGTGTCGCCGCGACCATCCGCATCACCAGGACGTCGGTGCGTGCCACCTCGATGTCGCTGGTCGTGGCGGAGTCGGCGACGTCGGACAGTGCGTTGGCCAGCGCGTTCGGGTCGTCCCCAGGAACATCGAGGTGGGTGCGGAAGGCCCCAGCGTGGCTGCGCGACCCGCCATCCTCGACCGGGAACGCGGACCGGACGGCGAGCCGGTCCCCGAGTCCCCAGGCGGCGAGCAGCGCACCCAGCGTGCGGCAGCGCTCCGGCCGCACGTCGCGGACGAGCATCCCGGGAGGGACCGGCAACCCGGCGGTGGCACAGCGGTCGAGCAGCGCCGCCTTCGGCCCGACGTCGTCGGGGGTCGGTGTTCCGGCACCGAGCGGCAGCATCGCGCCGGCGGCGGTGGTCGTCGCCCCGGGCGGATCGGAGGATCCGGTCGGCTCGGACGGGCCGGAGCCTGTGCCGGTCCCCGGCGCTCCCCGGTGCCGATCGATGAGCTCCCGGGTCAGCGCCGCGATGGTCCGGGCGTAGGCCTCCGGCCGGTCGAGCATCGGGAAGTGGCCCCAGTCCGGCACGGTCACCTCGCGGGACCGTGGGAGCAGGCGGTGGTAGTCGCCCCGTTGATCGGCGTCCAGGACGCCGTCCCGCTGGCCCCAGAGCACGATCGCAGGGAGGTCGGCCTGCACCGGCAGGCGGCCGAACCAGTCGGCGGTCAACCACTCGAACATCCTGCCGAAGGCTTCGGCGCGGCCGTACGCGGCGAGCACCCGGTCGGCGACGTGCGGATCGACCTGCCGGAGCGCCAGTCGCCGGAGGACCGGCCGTGCCAGCGGGTTGGCGATGACCCGGGGCACGAGGCGCCGGATCCACGATGGACGCATCAGCCGGGGGAACCAGCGCGTGTCCAACCGGGTCCCGACGGGCGCATGGAGGATCAGACCGTCGGCGATGGCGGGGTCGCGGGCCAGCAGGTGCAGGGCCACCGAGCCACCGATGCCGTGCCCGAGCAGGATGCGGGGACCGTCGACCGAGCGCACCTCGGTCGCCAGGGCGTCCGCCAGACCGTCCAGATCGGTGATCGAGCCGAGGGGACGACCCCCGAACCCCGGCAGGGTCGGTGCGTGCAGCGCGATGGCGTCGTCCAGTTGCTCGAGGACGGGCCCGATCAGCATGAACCGCTCACCTCCCCCGCCGTTGCCGTGCACGGCGATGATCGTGGCCATCGAGGGTCCTCCGGTGGGTCGGGGCCGGGTCATGAACCGGCCCGTCCGGTTCGGACCGGGCGGTGGGGACGGACGCGGTTCGCACGGTTCTCACGCCGATCGGTCGTCGCGACCCGCGGCGCCTGCCACGATGCTGGCATGGATGACAGTCAGATGCTCCGCTCGCCGGTCCCGACACCGGCTCCCTCCCCGGTCGCCGACACCATGCTCCGGGTCCAGGCCCTGCTGGCCAGAGGCTCGGCCCCGACCTTCGAGTCGTTGCTGGCCTTCGGGGAGCCCGGGCAGCACTGAGGCGTCAGGATCCGGGCGGCATGCGCGGCACGGAGTCGTCGCGGTGGGGTCCGGGCACCTACGCTCGGGGTTCGACCCCGAACCGGAGGATGGGCACCGTGGCAGACGTCGTCGTCGTTGGTTTCGCACGGACGCCGGTGGGACGTTTCGGGGGCGGTCTGGCCTCCCTGAGCGCCATGCAACTCGGGGGGCGCGCGATCGCTGCGGCCCTGGAGCGTGCCGGCTCCCCACCCGACCAGGTCGGGTACGTCGTGATGGGCCACGTCCTGCAGGCCGGACAGGGACAGATCACCGCGCGCCAGGCCGCCGTCGAGGGCGGCATCGGGATGGGGATCGCCAGCGAGACGATCAACAAGGTCTGTCTGTCCGGGATGACCGCCATCGCCCGGGCCCGCGATCTGATCCGTGTCGGCGACTTCGAGGTGGTGGTCGCCGGCGGCATGGAGTCGATGTCGAACGCTCCGTACGTGCTTGACAAGGCCCGCTTCGGCTACCGGCTGGGTGACGGCACCCTGACGGACGTGATGATGCACGACGGGCTGACGTGCGCCTTCGATGGCTGTGCGATGGGCCTGGCGACCGACGGCTACCAGGAGTCCAAGCACCTCGAGATCTCACGGGAGGAGCAGGATGCCTGGTCCGCCCGGTCGCACGAGCGGGCCGCGGAGGCCTGGAAGAGCGGCGCCTTCGCCGACGAGGTCGTCCCCGTCGGGGTCCCCCAGCGCAAGGGCGATCCGGTCGTGGTAGAGGAGGACGAGGGGATCCGTCCGGGCACGACCGCGGAGTCCCTGGCGGGGCTGCGCCCCGCCTTCACCAAGGAGGGCACCATCACCGCGGGCAACGCCTCGCAGATCTCCGACGGTGCGGCGGCCCTGGTGTTGGCCGATGCGGACGTCGCGGCCGCGCAGGGCCTGCCGGTCCTGGCCACGATCCGTTCGTGGGGAACGGTCGCCGGTCCGGACCCGTCACTGCACCTCCAGCCGGCCAACGCCATCCGTGACGCGGCCGGTCGGATCGGTGCGGACCCGTCGTCGTTCGATCTGTACGAGATCAACGAGGCGTTCGCCTCCGTGGCCATCGCCTCGACCCGCGACCTCGGCATCTCCGAGGACATCGTCAACGTCAACGGTGGTGGGGTGGCGCTCGGCCACCCGATCGGATGCTCGGGTGCGCGGATCGTCGTCAGCCTGATCAACGAGCTGACCCGCCGCGGCGGTGGGACGGGCGCCGCGGCCCTGTGTGGCGGCGGCGGCCAGGGCGATGCGCTGATCGTCGAGGTCGCCGGCTGAACCACCGGGTCGGGGTGATGACCTAGCCTCGGGTCCGCCCGTGAGGAGAGCCGGTGGCCGTCGACGTGCAGGACCTCTTGTCCGGGCTCGAGCGCGGGGAGCGCCGGGCCCTGGCCCGCCTCCTGACCCTCGTCGAGGACGGTGACCCGGCCCGGCTGCGTGAGATCATCGCCGCCATCCACCCGCGGACGGGCGGTGCGCGGGTGACCGGGATCACCGGCTCACCCGGTGTCGGCAAGTCGACGTTGACCAACGCCATCGCCGGGGCGTTGCGGACGCAGGGACGGTCGGTCGCGATCCTGGCGGTCGACCCGTCGTCCCCCTTCTCCGGTGGGGCGCTGCTTGGCGATCGGGTCCGCATGCAGGGCCACCACGCCGATCCGGATGTGTTCATCCGGTCGATGGCGTCCCGCGGGCACCTGGGAGGCCTGTCCTTCGCCACCCCCCAGGCGGTGCTGGTCATGGACGCCGCCGGATTCGATGACATCATCGTCGAGACGGTGGGCGTCGGACAGTCCGAGGTCGAGATCGCGGCCACCGCCGACACGACCATCGTGGCGCTTGCACCGGGGATGGGGGATGGCGTGCAGGCGGCGAAGGCCGGCATCCTCGAGGTGGCCGACGTCCTCGTCATCAACAAGGCGGACCGCGGGGGTGCGGGGCAGCTGGCCGCGGAGCTCCGCGGCATGCTGGAGATGGGGCACGAGCTCGAGGATCCGGAGGCGCCACCGGGGTGGTGGCCGCCGATCGTGCGCACCGTGGCGGTCCGTGGGGAGGGGCTCGACGAGGTGATGGCCGCGATCGACGGGCACGGCCAGCACCTCACGGAGAGCGGGCGACGCGAGCAGCGGCAGCGTGACCGGGCGGTACACACGATCCGTGAGATCGCCCTGGAGACGGTCCGGCGCCGGTTCGCGCGACTCGGTCGTGGTGACGACGCCCGGTTGCGCGCCCTGGCCGATCAGGTCGCGGCGCGCGACCTTGACCCCTACGCGGCCGCGGACGACCTGCTCGCGGCGCTCGACGGTGCCGGCTGAGCCCGGCCCCGGAGCTCAGGCATCCGCGGCCCCGGAGCTCAGGCATCCACGGGAGATCGGCCACCAGGACGCACGAAGGCCCCGGCCGCGGCCACCGCGGCCATCGTGATGAAGACCGTGTCCGGCCGACCGACCTCCAACATCTCGCCCACGAGCAACGCGCCGACCGTGTGCGCGAGCACCAGGACCAGCAGGACGAACCGTTGGCCGACGACCGGTTCATCCGGGCTGAGCCGTGCCCCCCAGCGCAGCAGCAGGATGGTGAGCACGGGGTAGGCCGCGCCGAACGCCGGTGCCGCGATGAACACCAACGAGCCCTGGTGTGAGGTGGTGCCGAGCAGCGCCGTCGACAGCGCCAGCACTACCATCGACAGGCTCCATGCCCCACGTCGTCCGTAGCGTCGGGTCAGCGCGTTGGTGGCGAAGGCGAGGCCGCCGGTCGAGCCGATCACCACCCACATCGTGGCAGACGCCGTCGATGACAGACCGATGTGCCGTTCGGCGATGTCGCGGCCGAACACCCAGACCGCAGAGCTCGCGACCCCCAGGCTGCTCGCGGCGACGATCAGGCGCATGGCTCGTGGGGGCTTGTCCACGAAGGTGGTGACGTCGTCGGGCAGCCGGCGGCTCCGCGTCCGGACATCGCCGGGGAACCGGCGGGCGAACCATGCCGTGACGCCGATCGTGACCGCGGCAAGGGCGGCGAAGCCTGGTCGCCAGCGGCCGGCGCCGATCAGGGCGATGGGTGCGGTGAGGGCGACCCCGAGTGCCGTCGCGGTGCCCAGGGTGATGGCCAGGGCGTCGTGACGGGGGCCGCGGCTCCACCGGGCGGTGGTCGCGACCAGGGCCGGCAGCAGCAGGGCGGCGCTCATCCCCGCGACGAGGACCCCGGCAGACAGGCCCGGGACACCCGGCAGCGCGGCGACCAGACCGAAGCCGATCGCCGCCGTCGCGCCGGCTCCGACGGCCACCCACCGGGGGCCGAACCGCTCTGCGAGGGCCCAACTCGCGAGGATCGCGCACAGATAGCCGAGGGAGCTCAGCGACCCGATGGCCCCGACCAGCGACGCATCGAGGTCGAGCGCCGGCCGGACCGCCGGCACGAAGAAGCCGAACGAGAACCTGGATACACCGAAGGAGATCGCGACCAGCAGGAGGCCGGGGACGGCCCATCGACCGGCTGATCCCGGGGACATCGAAGGCCCCTCGTCGGGCATGTGCCACCTCCACCGGCGACCAGCACCCTACCGAGGGCCGCCGGGCGTCGTACCGACGGGCGGGCCGCCGGCGCCGTGCCATCAGGTGGGCCGCAGGACGTCGAGCTCCCGGTCGATCAGCGCGCAGGTGGCGGTGAGTCCGTCGTCGGTGGTGCGCAGGCTGCCGGTCGCCAGTCGCAGGACGTAGGCCCCGTCGAGCACCGTGTGCGACAGGTAGGCCTCGCCAGAGGCGTTGATCCGGCCGAGCAGGGTCTGGTTGAGCGCATCGAGGGCCTCCGCGCGCGGATCGGCCTCAGGGTCGTCGTCGGGTGTGTTCGGCACCGGGGCCCAGTCGGGGATGGCGCGGAAGCACACGGTGGACATCGGTACCGGAGCGACCACCTCCAGGTCCGGATGGGCCTCGATCCACGCCACGATGCGCTGTGCCTGGGCGATGTGCTCCCGGATGCGTGCCGCCAGACCCGATGCCCCGAAGTAGCGCATCACCAACCACAGCTTCAGCGCGCGGAACCGACGCCCCAGTTGGACGCCCCAGTCCATGTAGTCGGTGACACCGTCGTCGTCGGTGGTGAGGTACTCCGGAACGAGCGAGAACGCCTGGGTGAGGGTGGCGGGATCGCGCACCAACAGCACGCTGCAGTCGATCGGCGTGAACAGCCACTTGTGGGGGTTGGTGACGAACGAGTCGGCGCGGTCCACGCCGTCGAGCACCCACCGCAGTTCCTCGCAGATCGCGACGAGCCCGCCGTACGCGCCATCCACGTGCAGCCAGATGCGGTGGCCGAGTTCCTCGCTGAAGCGGTCCCGGATGTCGGCGATCGCCGCGACCGGATCGATGGAGGTGGTGGATGTGGTCCCGACGGTCGGGACGATCGCCAGCGGCTGGTAGCCGAACCGGATGTCCTCCTCGATCGCCGCGGTGAGCGCATCCGGATCCATCCGGTGGTCGGCGTCCGTCGAGATCAGCCGGACGCCATCCCGACCGAGTCCGAGCGTGATAGCGGCCTTCTCGACCGATGAATGGGCCTCTTCCGAGGTGTAGACGCGCAGCAGTGGCAGGTCGGCGCGACCGGCCAGGCCCCGGTCACGGACGTCGAGGTCGGCAGCTTCCCGGGCACCAGCCAGGGCGATCAGCGTCGACATCGATGCGGTGTCGCAGATGATCCCCCGGAACACGGGCGGTAGCCCGAGGAGCTGCCGCAACCAGTCGACCACGACCTCCTCGAGTTCGGTCGCGGAGGGTGAGGTTCGCCACAGCATGCCGTTGACGTTCAGGGCGGCGATGAGCGCCTCCCCGAGGATGCCGGGACCGGACCCGGTGATCGCGAAGTACGCGTGGAACGCGGGGTGGTTCCAGTGGGTGATGCCCGGGAGCAGGATGTCATCGAGGTCGGCGAGTGCCTGCTCGAAGGGCTCTGGGTCCTGTGGGGCGCTCACCGGCAGCGCGCCGCGGATGTCGCCGGGTTCGACCTGCGCGAGCACCGGCAGTTTCTCGACACCGTCGAGGTAGTCGGCGATCCACTCGATGACGGCATGACCGTGTCGTCGGAACGCGTCGGCATCCATGTCGCCGAGGCCGAGCTGCCCGGGATCGAGGGCGTGCAGGTCCCGGCGGTCGCGCTCGGGGCCGTCGTTGTTCGGGGTCGTCACGTGCTGGCTTTCGTCAGGAGGGAACGCGCAGGTCGGTGTGGTGCTCGTCGCGGCAGTGCCGTCAGGGGGTCTCGCCCTCGGTGACGACGGGCTGGGCCGCGTCGCCCCCGGTGGTGTCATCGGCGCGGTCCGGCGACGGATCGTCCGCAGGTGCGTCGCCCGCGCTCGCGTCCTCCGCCGGATCGTCGTCCGTCGAACCGTCGGCCGGCTCGGCATCGGACGGGTCCGGGTCCTCGCCGGGAGTCGTGTCGTCGCCGGGAGTCGTGTCGTCGCCGGGGTCCGTGTCGTCCTCAGGGGTCGTGTCATCTCCGGGGTCCGTGTCGTCGCCGGGGTCCGTGTCGGCGGGCGCGTCGTCGCCCGGGTCCGGTGGCGGCTCGCTCGGCGTGTCGTCCGTCGGGTCCGGCGGGGGGGTCGGCTCGGGGTCCGGGGACGGTTCCGGCACGGAGCCGTCCCCGTCGGGTGGTTCGGGGAACTCGAAGGTCGGGAGCGGTTCTGGTTCTTCCTCGTCCTCGTCCTCGTCCTCGTCGTCGATCGGCTCCTCCTCCACCTGCCGATCCTCGAGCACGGGGGATGCCCGCACCTCCGGGATGACCGGATCGGCGTTGCCGTGCGATCCGAGGACCGCCCAGGGGACCAGGATGGCGAGCCCCATCAACACCAGGATCGTCCCGAGCCAGATCGCCCAGGACGGAACGTGCCGACGCTTGGTCCCCGAGGGCCACCGCGGAGCGAGGTCTGCCCACACCTCATCCAGTCGGGGGTCGATGGAGATGGTGGCGGTGGGCGATGCCGGTCCGTGCGGGGACGCCGGCAGCATCGGCCCGGTCGCGTCGTCGCCGAGGGTCCCGCGGTCGACGCCGAGTTCATCGGCGGTGAGGTCCAGCAGCCACCCCGCCACGTCATCGCGATCCGCGTCGGGCAGCGTGCGCATCGCGCGGATGAACGTTGCGGTGGTCGCACCGATCGGATCGTCGTCCCTCTGTGCGTGGCGCAGGACCGTGGGGCCATGCCGGTGGACGAGGACGCAGAACGCCGACGCGAGCCCCTGACGGGACAGCTCGAGCAGGTGTGCGTCGCTGCGCTCCGCGTAGGTCACGGACATCCTCCCGGTCGCCGAGAGGGTAGTCGCCCGGGAGGTCGCTCAGGCGGTCCGCCGGGCGTCGAGCAGCCGCAGCAGTGCGCGCGCGTACGCGAGTTCGGCGGACGCATCACTGGATTCGACCAGCTGCCCGTCGGTCCGGGTGGTGCAGCGCCAGCCGTCGTCGGTCCGGACCAGCGAGAGCATCGCGTCGCCGAGTGCTTCACGCAGCTGGTGTTCCCGTGGGATCCAGATGGCCTCGGCCTGTTCGATCGCGTCGAGCGCCCACTCGGTGGTGCCGTTGAACGCGATGATCGAGCCGACCGGCGCGGTCTTGACCTCCACGACCATCTCGGAGATCGTGAACACGCTGTCGTCCATCTCACGGTCGGGGAGGAAGAACCGGTCCCCGTCTGCAGGGTGCCAGACCAGACCGGCGTCACGGAGCTCGCGGGCGAGTTCGATCGAGATCACGGGGTTCCTCCGGCAGCCGGACCTCGCCAGGTGGCGGGGTGGGCCACAGGGTGCCACGCCCGGCACCGGCGTGCGTCGGGACCTGCCTGCGGGCACCGGTGGCTAGCCTGCACGACGTGCCTGTCCTGGTCACGGCTGCCGAGCAGCCACTCGCCCGCCAGATCGCCGCCCGCCTCGTGCAGGAGGGCGGCGAGGTGCGTGCGTTCTGCGACGGCGAAGCCTCCGCGCTGCGTGCCGCCGGTGTCTTCATCGCGTCGGGAACCCGCGACGACGAGGGCCGGCTGGAGGCCGCCGCCGCGGACGTCCACACGATGGTGCACGTCGGCGGTGGGCTGCTCAGCCGGGATCCCGCAGCGATGGTCGAGGACGTCGAGGTGGTCGTGCGTGCGGCGACCGGCGCCGGTGTCCAGCGCCTGATCGCGCTGTCGTTGCCCGGCGCGGATCCCGGCGCCGATGACGCGATCCGCCGGGCCAAGGGGCAGGTGGAGGAACGGCTGGCTGCCGCCGCCCTGCCCACCGTGGTCGTGCGGACCTCGCTGCTCGATACACCCGCCATCCGCGATGCGCTGGCCACCGCCGGCTTGGGGCCACGGGCACGCGGAGCGGTGCTCGCCCCGGTCCGCGTCGAGGATCTGCTCGAACTCGTCGTCGCGTTCGACCGCGCGCGCTCCAGCGCACCGACGGGCCACCTCGTCGTCGCTGCTGACGGACCGGTCCGCCGGACGGTCGCCGAGCACCTCGAGCTCGCTGGCGCGCCGGCCCCGGGTGGGGGAGGCCTGGTCGGACGCAGGCTGGCGGCGGCCTGGCTCACGGTGCAGCTCCAGGAGGTCCTGGGCGGTCCGTGGTGGACCGACGATCCGGTCATCCCCGATGGCTGGGCGTTCGCCGGGCTCACCCCGACCGCTCCCGCGACCAGCGATGGCGCCTGACGTGTGGAAGGTCCGGCCGGGATCCCGGCCGGCCCTTCCACATGTCCAGGTCGCTGGTCAGTGGTCCTCGGTGGGTGTCTCGATGAAGGGCATCATCGCGCGGAGCTGGCGGCCGACGACCTCGACCGGGTGGTCCTTGCCCTCGGCGCGCTTGCCGTCGAAGAACTCCCCGCCACCCTCGATCTCGTCCATGAAGCGGTTGGCGAACGAGCCGTCCTGGATCTCGGCCAGGATGTCCTTCATCGCCTCCTTGGAGGACTCGTTGATGACCCGCGGCCCCGACACGTAGTCGCCGTACTCGGCGGTCGTCGACACCGAGTGGCGCATCCAGGAGATGCCGCCCTCGTAGATCATGTCGACGATCAGCTTGGTCTCGTGCAGGACCTCGAAGTAGGCGGCTTCCGGCTGGTAGCCGGCCTCGGTGAGCGTCTCGAACCCGGCCTGGATCAGGTGGCTGATCCCGCCGCAGAGCACGGCCTGCTCGCCGAACAGGTCGGTCTCGGTCTCCTCGGTGAAGGTGGTGTGCAGGACACCGGCGCGGGTCAGGCCGAGGGCGGCGGCGTAGGACTTGCCGAGCTCCAGGGTGGTGCCGGACGCATCCTGGTGCACCGCGACGAGGCCCGGGACCCCCTGGCCCTGCTCGTACAGCCGCCGGGCGATATGACCGGGTGATTTCGGCGCGACGAGGAACACGTCCACGCCCTCCGGCGGGTCGATGAAGCCGTACCGGACGTTGAAGCCGTGCCCGAAGACGAGCGCGTTGCCGGGTTCGACCGCCTCCCGGACCCCGTCCTCCCACATGCCCTTCTGGTGGGTGTCCGGCGCCAGGATCACGATGACGTCCGCCTCGGCCGCGGCGTCGTTGGTGTCGAGCACGCGCAGTCCCTGCTCCTCCGCCCGGGCACGGGATGCCGAGCCGGGACGCAGGCCGACGCGGACGTCGACGCCCGAGTCACGGAGGTTCAGCGAGTGGGCGTGGCCCTGGCTGCCGTAGCCGAGGACGGCGACCTTGCGTCCCTGGATCAGGGACAGATCGGCATCCTGGTCGTAGTAGATGGTGGCCATGGCAGGGCTCCTTGCAGCGGGTTTCGGTGGGGTCGACGTGCGCCGCTCGGCGTGACGAGCCGGCGCGATCGCGGCGAGCGCCGCGTCCATCGACACGCGAGCCTACGCGCGCCGACCCGACGGCGGGAACCCGCTCGGGCCACGAGCTCGCCTGCCCGACCGAACGCGGCGTCGGGGCGTAGACTCGATCCTCACGGGCGGAACGCTCCGAACGGCTCGGCGGCTGGTGCACGCCGACCGGCGGGAAGCTGGACCGCAACGGGAGTGGCGCATGGCGAGCTTGTTCGTACCGCGAGAGACCGCACCCGGAGAACGCCGCGTCGCGGTGACCCCGGCATCGGTCACCAAGCTGGTGCGACAGGAGCTCACCGTCGTCGTGGAGTCGGGCGCGGGCGTCGGTGCCGGCATCACCGATGCGGCCTACGCGGAGGCCGGCGCGCAGATCGGTGACGCCGACGCGGTCGCTCGGGCGGCCCTGGTCGCGCGCGTCGCACCGCCGTCCGTCGAGGAGGCGCGCGCCCTTCCCGCCGACACGGTGCTGCTGACCTTCGTCGCCCCGCACCGCAACCTCGAGGTGGTGGCGGCCCTGGCCGAGGGCGGGGTGACGACCCTGGCCATGGAACTGGTCCCGCGCATCAGTCGAGCGCAATCGATCGACGCGCTGTCCTCGCAGGCCAACATCTCCGGGTACCGCGCGGTGATCACCGCCGCGTACGAGCTCGACAAGTACTTCCCGCTGTTCATGACCGCCGCCGGGACGATCCGTCCCGCGACGGTCGTGGTGCTGGGCGCCGGTGTGGCCGGCCTGCAGGCCGTGGCGACCGCTCGGCGGCTGGGTGCGCTCGTCAAGGTCTCGGACATCCGCCCGGCGGCCAAGGAGGAGGTCGAGTCGCTCGGTGGGACCTTCATCGACGTGCCGTCCGACGAGGACCTCACCGGTGAAGGCGGCTACGCCAAGGAGGCCGACGAGGACTTCCTCACCCGCCAGCGGCGCATCCTGACGGAGAACCTGGCGGGCGCCAACGCCGTGATCACCACGGCGCAGATCCCCGGCCGACCTGCCCCCATGCTGCTGACGACCGCGATGATCGAGGCGATGCCGACGGGGTCGGTCGTGATCGACCTGGCCGCGGCCGACGGTGGGAACTGTGAGCTGACCGACACCGCTGGACCGGTGGAGCACGGTGGGGTCCGGATCCTGCCCGGGCACCACCTGGCGTCGAGCATGGCGTCGGAGGCCAGCGCGATGTACGCCAACAACATCGCCACGTTCGTCGACCTCCTGATCCGTGACGGGCGGATCCACCTTGACCGTGACGACGAGGTCGTCGCCGGTTCGATGTTGACCCACGAAGGGCGGGTCGTGCACGAACGGACGGCCGCCCTGCTGGAAGGAGACGCGCCATGATGGGCCCCCTGCTGATCAGCCTGTACGTGTTCGTGCTGGCCGGTTTCCTCGGGTTCGAGTTGATCACCAAGGTGCCGCCGACCCTGCATACGCCGCTGATGTCCGGTGCCAACGCGATGTCCGGCATCACGATCGTCGGAGCGCTGACGCTGGTCACGGTCGCGGCACCGTCGGTGAGCATCCTGCTCGGTGTCACCGCACTCATCCTGGCGACGATCAACGTGGTCGGGGGCTTCCTGGTCACCGATCGGATGCTGGCCACCTTCGGGAGCCGCAGGTGATCGACCCCGACATCACGGCGTTCCTGGCCCTGGGTTCGATCGCGCTGTTCGTCGTCGGTCTGAAGCGGCTGTCGAAGGTCCGCACCGCCCGGAGCGGCAACGCCTTGATGGCGGCCGGCATGCTGCTCGCGGTGGTCATCACCCTGGTGGAGATCGGGTTGGTCGACTACCGCTGGATCGTGGGCGGGCTGGTCGTCGGGGCTGCGATCGGTGTGGCCATCGTGCTGCGGGCGCAGGCGACGCAGATGCCGGAGATCGTGGCCCGGTTCAACGGGCTGGGCGGGGCATCCTCGGCACTGGTCGCGCTGTCGCTGTTCTGGATGGAGATCGTGGAGACCGCCGGTGACGGCACGGCGGCGATGGCCCTCGGCGCGACCTCCGCGGTGACCCTGGTGGTGTCGGTGCTGATCGGTGCCTCGACGCTGTCGGGCAGCATCCTGGCCGAACTGAAGCTGCGCGGAACCATCTCGGGCACACCCCGGGTGCCGGTGCGCGCGGTCGTGATGGGGCTGCTGCTGGTGGCCGGGCTGGTCCTCGGTGGCGCCGCGGTCTTCGTGGTCGACGATCCGACGCTGGCCGCGGCGCTCGTGCTCGGCCTGCTCGTCGTCAGCCTCGTCGTGGGGGTCGTCCTGGTCCTGCCGATCGGCGGTGCGGACATGCCGGTGGTCATCAGCCTGCTGAACTCGCTGTCCGGGCTGGCGGCTGCGGCGGCGGGGTTCGCGTTGACCAACCAGTTGCTGATCATCGCGGGCACGGTCGTCGGCGCAGCCGGCCTGATCCTGACCCAGATCATGTGCGTCGCGATGAACCGCTCGCTGGTCAACGTGCTCGTCGGGGGCTTCACCGGGGCGGCGGCCGAGCACGGTGAGTACGGGCATGTGGTCTCCACGGACCCCGAGTCCGCGGCGATGGTGCTGGAGGTCGCCCAGTCGGTGATCATCGTGCCCGGCTACGGGCTGGCTGCCGCCCGGGCGCAGACCGCTGCCCACGATCTGGCGCGGGCCCTGCTCGATCGGGGGGTGCAGGTTCGGTTCGCGATCCACCCGGTCGCCGGCCGGATGCCCGGGCACATGAACGTGGTGCTCGCCGAGGCCGAGGTGCCCTACGAGTTGCTGGTCGAGATGGACGAGATCAACCCGGACTTCGCCCAGACGGACGTCGCGGTCGTGGTCGGGGCCAACGATGTGGTCAACCCGGCGGCCAACGACACGCCCGGGAGCCCGATCGCCGGGATGCCGATCCTGGAGGTCGGCAACGCTCGGCGCGTGTTCGTGATCAAGCGCAGCCTGTCGCCCGGGTACGCCGGTATCAAGAACGACCTCTTCGAACGCGACCACACGGTCATGCTGTACGGGGATGCGAAGGAGGTCCTGTCATCGTTGACGACCGAACTCGCCGACCTGCCGTGAGTTCGGTGTCCCGTGTCCTCCATCTCGTCGGGGACACCGATGCGCCAGCCCCACCGGGTCCACTGCCCGGGCTCGAGCTGCAACGCCGCGTCCTTCCCACGGAGGGGCCGCGGTCGGTGCCGGATGGACGGGGTGACGCGGTGGATGTCGTCATCCTGGAACCGGGCGATCGCGGGTTGCGGGATCTACCGGCCGTGGTGCGTGACGTGGCGCCGAGGCCGGTCGTGGTCCTGCAGACCGGACGGGTGACCGCGGACCTCCTCGATGAGGCGATCCGGATCGGTGCCGCCGATGTCATCGCGGTGGGTGATGTCGATCTGCTCGTCCGCACGGTCCGACGTGAGCATCACCGCGCCGCCTCGGAGCGCTGCCCATCAGCGACGGATCCGGTCGAGGAGCAGCTCTCGCAGGCACGACTCATCGCCATGTTCGACAACCAACTGGATGCGGTTGCCTTCGTCGACGACGATGCCCGCATCATCCAGGGCAACCCGGCTCTGGCCGCGTTGATGAGCATGGCGAGGGACCAGCTCATCGGGATCGGTCTGCGGACCCTGTACGAGCCATCCGAGCAGACCATCGGTCCCTTCGACCAGGCGTGGCGATCGTTGCGTGAAGAGGGTCGACTGCAGGGTGAGGTCGAGGCCAAGGCGCCGGGTGGCAGGGTCCTGCGACTGGAGGTCCGCGCCGTCGCCGACGTGCTCCCTGGGATGCACCTCGTGGCGGTCCGTGAGGTGACCGAGCGCTACCGCATGGAGCTGGCGCTGCGTGCCAGCGAGCGTCGGTTCCGGACCCTCGCGGAGTACTCGGGCGAGGGGATCTTCGTCCAGCAGGTCCGGCCGACCAACCGGTTCGAGTACCTCAACCCCGCCATGGCGCGCACGATCGGGTGCTCCCTCGACGAGCTCTACGCCGATCCGGAGCTCTTGCGGTCCGGCATCAACGAGGAGGACCGCGCCCGCATGTGGGCGAGCCTGGATGGTGGTGCGATCGAGGCCGGTGTGGTCGAGGTCGATTTCCGGCGCCGTGATGGGCAGACGTTGCGGCTGCGGCTCCGTGGCAACGGGATCCGTGACGAGTCCGGAGAGATCGTCGCGATCCATGCGGTCGCCACTGACGTGACCAGCCAGTACCGCGAGCGGCAGGCGCTGCGTGAAGCCGTCGAGCAGCAGCGCCAGCTCAACGACCTGAAGACCGGGTTCGTGCAGGCCGTGTCGCACGAACTGCGGACACCGCTGACCAGCATCGTCGGCTTCGTGGAGCTGCTGCTGCGCCGGGACCTGGATCCGGCGGAACGGCGGCGCTACCTCGA
>JAWLFE010000040.1:0-2675 GCA_041685735.1 Nitriliruptoraceae bacterium | reverse complement strand
GCGACCACCGTCGAGGCGGATCTGGAAGGAGACCTCGGTGATGCGTTCGACGGCGTCGACGCGGTGATGTTCTGCGCCGGCTCGGGCTCGAAGACGGGCCCGGACGCCACCCTGCGGGTCGATCTCCACGGGGCCGTTCGGACCGTGGATGCCTGCGTCGCGGCAGGGGTCCCCCGGTACGTGATGCTGTCGTCCATGGCCGCCGACGACCCCATGCGCGGCTCCGAGGCGATCCGCCACTACCTCGCGGCCAAACACGCCGCCGACCGGATCCTGCTCGGCAGTGGCCTGGACGCGACCGTGGTGCGGCCGGGCGGGTTGACCGACGAGCCGCCGACGGGAACGGTCGAGATCGGGGTCCCCGCGTTGGATCATCGTGGGCAGATCTCCCGCGCCGATGTGGCCGCCGTGATGGTCGCCTGCCTCGAGCAGCAGGCTGGTCGCGGGGTCGCTTTCGAGGTCCTCAGCGGGGAGCGGCCGATCGCGGACGCGGTCGCTGACCTGTAGACGGTCGAGGTCCCGGCGGACGTCAGGGGTCGGTCACGCCTGGGCCAGGAGCGCAGCGACGAGTCGGGTGGCGTAGCCGCCGTCCGCCGCTGCCGCGGTGGTCGTCGCCACCTGCTGGTGGTCGGTGCCAGGCTCGATCGGTGTCCAGGGCTCGCCGGCCGGGGTCACGACCTCGCCGCCGGCCTCCTGCACCAGGACCATCCCGGCGGCCACGTCCCAGATGTGGGGAGCCACGGCGACCGAGGCGACCGCCACGCCCTCGGCCACGATGGCCAGATCCAGGGCGGTGGAACCCATCACGCGTGGATTGAGTCTGAGGCCGGCGGCACGCGCCCGCCTGGCCGTCCCGGTCGTGAGCATGACGGGCAGGTGGCGGTGCTGGGGCGACCGCCAGTCGACGGTCGGGCGGACGCGCAGCACACGGCCCTGTCGGTGCGCACCTTCGCCACGGACGGCGACGTACCGGCGCCCGAGCGCCGGTGCGTCGATGATGCCGAGCACGGGGACACCCTGGAAGCTCAACGCGACGGAGACACACCACCAGGGCAGGCCGGCGATGAAGTTCGAGGTGCCGTCGATGGGGTCGATGACCCAGGTCCACTCGGTGTCCGGCGCGACGGTGTCCCGCTCCTCGCTGAGGATCCCGTGCCCAGGCAGGGCACGGTGGATCGCCGCCGCGAGCCGTTCGTCGACCGCGTGGTCGATCGCGGTGACAGGGGTCCCATCGGTCTTCGCGCTCGCATCGACCTCGCCGCTCGCGCCGAGCAGCAGGTCGTGGAGGTCGTCGAGCGCCCCGAGGATGACCGGCCGTCCGGCCGCGACCTCCGCGGCCGCCGCTGGGCTGAGTACTGACAAGGGGTCGGTCCTCGGTCGTTGGTCGGTGATCGGCACCGTGCACCGTCGGTCTGTGGAGGAGCATGGCCGGTGGCAGACACGTTATCGCTCAGCATCGTGCGGCCTGCGACCGCTCCGGCGCTCCGTCGACCGGCAGGGTTGCGGAGGCCACCTACGGAACCGTAAGTTACGCATCCGTAGGTTGCGCGCACGGCGCCACCTTCCACCGCGACCGACCTCCGCTCGCTGCCCGTTCTCGAGGTGTTCCGTGACCCAGTTGACCGCTCCACCGTCCGTCCTCGATGAGACGCCAACGTTGCGTGGGGTCACCATCGCCGGTCCCCGCGCACTGTTCTGGCAACGGTTCGCGATGCTGTTCGCCACGATCCTGCCACTGGTCGGTCTCGGCCTGGCCATGTGGGCGACGTGGGGATGGGGCATGTCCGGGGTCGACCTCGGCCTGTTCCTCGGGTTCTACATCGTGACCGGACTCGGCATCACGGTCGGGTACCACCGCCTGTTCACCCACCAGAGCTTCAAGGCGCCGACCCCGGTCCGGGTGGCGTTCGCCGTCGCCGGGTCGCTGGCGATCCAGGGGGCGATCATCGACTGGGTGGCGACCCACCGCCGGCACCACGCCTATTCGGATCAGTACGGCGACCCCCATTCCCCCCACGTCGATGCTGCCGGCGGCACCGTCGGGATGCTGCGCGGCCTGTGGTACGCGCACCTCGGCTGGCTGTTCTCGCCCGATCAGACCGTGCGGCAGGCGTGGGCCCCGGACCTGCTCAAGGACCCCGCGATCGCGCGGGTGTCCCGCTGGTTCCCCCAGATCGTGGTGGCGTCGTTCCTCGCCCCTGCCGTGCTCGGTGGTCTGCTGACGATGTCGTTCACCGGTGCACTGACCGGCTTCCTGTGGGGTGGTCTGGTCCGGATCTTCCTCCTGCACCACGTGACCTGGTCGATCAACTCCATCTGCCACGTGTTCGGCACCCGGCCGTTCGAATCGCACGATGAGGCGCGCAACAACCCGGTCATGGCCATCCTGGGGTTCGGTGAGGGGTGGCACAACGCCCACCACGCCTTCCCGGCGTCGGCGCGGCACGGGCTGCGGTGGTGGGAGTTCGACAGCTCCTGGCTCGTGATCAGGACGTTGTCGCTCGTGGGGCTCGCGCGTGACATCAAGCTGCCGAGCGCAACCCAGTTGGCCCGCCGGACGCGGGACCGGGCCCGTCCCCGCGCGACCGCTCGGGTCGGATAGCGTCACCCCACTGCGGATGAGGACCCCTGGCAGATGAGGACCCCTGGCAGATGAGGACCCCTGGCAGATGAGG
>JAWLFE010000128.1:0-6375 GCA_041685735.1 Nitriliruptoraceae bacterium | reverse complement strand
CGCGGACAAGATCCCCTACCTCGACTCCGCCTGGGACGTCGTCCACACCGCCATCCGGCCCATCGGCGCCGCGGTCATCGGCGTCCTGCTGACCGGCGACGCCGCGGGCTTCGACCAGGCGATCGGTGGCGTCACCGCGGGGGGAATGGCGACAGCGAGTCACCTGGTCAAAGCCACGACCCGGGCGGCGATCAACACCTCGCCCGAACCGTTGAGCAACATCGGCGCGAGCCTCTTCGAGGACGGGCTGGTCCTGGGGGTCGTGTGGCTGATGTTCACCAACCCGCTGCTGGCACTGGCCATCGTCGTCGTGCTGCTGGCGGCCGGGACCCTGCTGGCGTTCGCGGTGTTCCGGCTGGCACGTCGCGGCATGGCACGCATGCGCGAACGGCGGGAGGCGCGTCAGGGCGCTGCACCCACCCCCCCGCCCGCCACCCGCACGTAGGCGCGGTGCGACCGCTCGGACCGCTGCTCCCGTAGCGACGCTGGAGCAGGTCCCCCGGGTCATCGGTTCGGGGGTCAGTCGTCCTGCGGGCTGACCGCAAGCTCCGCCATCAGGCCGCGGACGCGCTGCTCGATGTCGTCGCGGATCGGGCGGACCGACTCGACGCCTTTGCCGGCGGGATCCTCGAGTTCCCAGTCGACGTACCGCTTGCCGGGAAGTACCGGGCAGGTGTCCCCGCACCCCATCGTGACGATGACGTCGGCGGTCCCGACGGTCTCATCGGTCCAAGGCTTCGGGGTCTGGTCGGTGATGTCGATGCCCTTCTCGGACATCGCCTCGACCGCCGAGGGGTTGATGCGGTCCGCCGGTTCGGAGCCGGCGGACAGGACCTGGATCCGGTCACCGGCGAGGTGCCGTAGGAAGCCGGCTGCCATCTGGGAACGACCGGCATTGTGGACGCAGAGGAACAGCACCGAGGGTGTGTCGGACATGACGTGACCTTCCGGGTGGGATGCGCGCCCCTGGTGATCCATGGGGCGGGGCGGTTGGGGCGGGGCGGGTGAACGGGGACCCGCGCGGGGATCGGACGCCATCAGGCAGCCCGGACGAGCGCCGCCAGTGCACCGACGCGTTCGGCGAGGCGTTCGTAGGCCTCTTCGAAGCGATCGCGACCGGCGCCGACGGGGTCCGGCACCGACCAGTGCAACGCTGGGGCCTCGAAGGGCCAGCCAGCCTCGCGAACGCGGTCGCACACCGAGACGATGAGATCCGCCGGCTGGTCGGCCACGGCGTCGAACCCCTGCGGGCGGGCAGCGGACAGATCGAGTCCGTGGTCGGCAGCCACGTCGATGGCCAGCCGGTGCACCGCAGGGGCCGGGTCGTGACCGGCGGAGCGAGCAGCGCGACCGGTCACCCGTTGCCAGAGTGCTGCGGCCAACTGAGAGCGGGCCGAGTTGTGGGTGCACACGAACAGCACATCAGCAGCCGTGAAGGACGCGCGGGGTGCCAGCAGCGTGGCGAGGTCCGCCTCGAGCCGCACGTACCGGCGGCGAGCGTCACCCTCGGACGGGGTCCGTGCGATGAGGCCGGCATCGTCCAGCACGTTGAGGTGGAAGGCCACGAGGTTGGACGCGATCCCGGTCAGTGCGGCCAACTCCGACGGCGTGTGATCCGAGCACCACAGCGCATCGACGATCCGCAGGCGATGTGGCTCGCCGAGGGCATGGTGGATCTCTGCGCGGCGGGCGAGGTCGGTGAGGCCTCGTCCCTCTCCGGCCGCGCGCTCGGGACCAGCAGCCGGACCAGGCGCCGGACCCCATCTGGAGGCATCGTCGATCGTATCAGTATCCATTGACTCAATTGTAGTCGAGTCACTGTCGCCGTCCAGTCGCCACTACCGTGACGCGCCCTCGAGCGTCCCACCCGGACGACCACGCCCCACGTTGAGGTCCACGCCGTGCCGGTTGTCGCCTGCCCCGCCTGTGGCGAGGACGACGACCTCACGGGCCGTCGCGAGGACGGTCCGGGAGGTGACGGCCGCCTGCTGCTGACCTGCGGCCGCTGCGGGCAGACCTGGGACCGGGACGTGAGCCTGCGCTGCGGCCTCTGTGGCTCGGAGGACGTCGAAGGCGTGCCGACCTCGACACTGCAGGAGAAGGGGCGCGGCGAGCAGTGGGCACCGTCCGGGATCCGGCTCGTCCACTACTGCTGGGCGTGCGGTGGCGACGATGTCACCTCATCGACGCCGCGCCCCGGACCGAACCCGCCGCCGGGTGGAAGCCAGCATCTGCGGGCCTTCCGGGGGCGCGGAGGCTGAGCGGACCAGGTGCGTGGTCGGCCGGTACGGTCAGCGATCGGCGATCGAAGGGTCCCCCATGCGCTTCCTCGACGACCGGCAGTCACCACACGACCTGACCTACGAGGACGCGTTCCTCGTCCCCGGCCGGTCCGACGTCAACTCACGCCTGGATGTCGATCTGACGACCAGCGATGGCAGCGGGACGACCATCCCGCTCGTCGCGGCGAACATGACGGCGGTGTCGGGGCGACGCATGGCCGAGACGCTCGCACGCCGTGGCGGGCTGGCGGTGATCCCGCAGGACATCCCCTTGGCCGTGGTCCGTGAGGTGATCGCGGACGTCAAGTCCCGCCACTCGGTGTTCGAGACGCCCATCACGCTGTCGCCGACCGACACGGTCGGTGAGGCGCTGAACCTGCTGCCCAAGCGCGCCCACCAGGCGGCCGTGGTGGTCGAGGACGAGGTGCCGATCGGCATCGTGACCCCCCGCGACCTGCGGGAGGTCGATCGGTTCACCCAGATCAGCCAGGTCATGGCCCGTGCGCTCGCAACCCTCCCGCGCGACGTCGATCCGCGAGCTGCCTTCGACCTGCTGGCCGAGGCACGCCACCGGCTGGCACCCGTGGTCGACGACCGGGGTCGGCTCGTCGGCCTGCTGACCCGGACCGGTGCCCTGCGATCGACGCTGTACGACCCGGCGCTGGACGCACGCAACCGCCTGCGGATCGGCACCGCCATCGGCGTTGGGGGCGATGTGGCCGCCAGGGCCAAGCAGTTGCTCGACGCGGAGACCGACGTCCTGGTCCTCGACACCGCACACGGCCACCAGGACCGCATGCTCGACGCGCTGCAGGAGGTCGCCGGGCTCGATCCCCAGGTGCCGGTGGTGGCCGGCAACGTCGTCACACGGCGTGGCGTCCGTGACCTCGTCAGCGCCGGCGCGGACATCGTGAAGGTCGGCGTCGGTCCCGGCGCGATGTGCACGACCCGGATGATGACCGCCGTGGGTCGGCCGCAGCTCTCCGCGGTCCTGGAGACGGTCGACGAAGCCCGCGGGCTCGGCGCCCACGTCTGGGCCGACGGGGGCATCCGCCATCCCCGCGACGTGGCTCTTGCGCTGGCCGCCGGCGCCTCCAACGTCATGGTCGGGTCCTGGTTCGCCGGGACCTACGAGTCACCCGGCGACCTCGAACACGACGCTGACGGTCGGGCCTACAAGCTGTCGTTCGGCATGGCCTCGGCACGCGCCGTCCAGCGCCGCACCGAGCAACAGAGCGCGTTCGACCGAGCGCGGAAGGCCCTGTTCGAGGAGGGGATCTCCTCCGGCCGGCAGTTCCTCGATCCCGACCGGCCCGGGGTCGAGGACCTCGTCGACGTGATCGCGGCGGGGGTCCGCAGTGCCTGTACCTACGCCGGCGCGGCCACGTTGGACGCGTTCGCCGAGCGTGCCGTCATCGGGGTCCAGGCGGCCTCCGGGTTCGCTGAGGGTCGACCCCTGCACCGCGGTTGGTGACCGGCCGGCGCTCGGCGCGGCGTCGTGGTATCGCCGCCGCAGGGCACACCGGCGTCAGTCCGACAGCGCGTGGTGGTAGGTGACGAACACCTCATCCCGCTCGAAGCCCATCGCCTCGTAGAGCGCCTGCGCCGGTTCGTTGTCGACCGCCGTATCCAGCGACATCGATCCGGCACCGCTGTCCTTCGCAACGTCGAGTGCCGACGCCACGAGCGCCCGTCCGACCCCGCTGCGTCGAGCGTCGGGATCGACGAACAGGTCGAACAGGATCCACCTCGACGTCAGCGACAACGAGTCCCAGGTGGGATACAGCTGGGCGAAGCCAACCCCGGCGCCATCGCGTTCAGCGACCAGGATGATCGAGGTCCCGGCATCGAGGTGCGCTGCCAGGAACGCCCCGGCGTCCGGCTCGGAGGCCGGCTGTCCGTAGAAGTCGAGGTAGCCACGGAACAACGGGATCAGCACCCCGAGATCGGCGAGACCGGCGTGACGCACGTTGATCATGATCGCACCTTACGGGACCGGGAAGGGTCCCTGCTCCAGCACGCGGGGGCTGAAGCCACCGCAACGTGACCTGACCGGAAGGACTCCCGCTCAGGCGAAGATCGTGTCGATCCGCTCGGCGACATCGGGGGTCAGCTTCGCCAGCGCATCCAGGGCGCCCATGTTGTCGTGCACCTGCTCCACCCGCGAGGCCCCGGTGATGACCGTGGAGACATCGGGGTTGCGTGCGCACCAGGCGATGGACAGCTGCGCGAGCGTCACCCCGAGTTCGTCGGCGACGTCCTTGAGCGCGCGGACCTTCGCGTTCGATTCACCGTCGGTGAGCTTGTCGTGGAGCCAGTCGTAGCCCTCGAGCGCGCCGCGGCTGTCATCCGGGATGCCGTCGAGGTACTTGCCGGTGAGCAGCCCCGACGCCAGCGGCGACCAGATCGTGGTGCCCAGTCCGATGTCCTCGTAGAGCCGCGCGTACTCCGTCTCGACGCGTTCACGGTGGAACAGGTTGTACTGCGGCTGCTCCACGACCGGCTTGTGCCAGCCGTTGCGGTCGGCGACGTCCCACGCGGCGCGGATCTCGTCGGCGGTCCACTCCGAGGTGCCCCAGTACAGCGCCTTGCCCCGGTCGATCACGTCGGACAGGGCCCGGACGGTCTCCTCGATGGGGGTGTCGGGGTCGGCGCGGTGGCAGTAGATCAGGTCGAGGTAGTCCATCCCGAAGCGTTCCAGCGAGGCGTCGACGGCCTCCAGGAGGTACTTGCGGTTGAGCGTGTTGCGGGAGTTCGGCCCCTCGTGCAGGCCCCAGAAGAACTTGCTCGAGACGAGGTAGCTGTGACGGGGCCAGCCGAGCTTGCGGATCGCCTCGCCCATGATGCGTTCGGACTCACCACCGGCGTAGGCCTCGGCGTTGTCGAAGAAGTTGACGCCGGCGTCGTACGCCGCGGCCATACAGTCCACGGCCTTGTCGACGTCGACCTGGTTCTTGAAGGTCACCCACGAGCCGAAGCTCAGGACGCTGACCTTGATCCCGGAACGACCGAGGCGGCGGTACTCCATCTCCTGCGACATGCTGTTCCTTCCTGCGTGGGTGGGGCGGGCCCGGATGGGGCGAACCGGGTGGGTCGGGCGCACTCGGCGGGTGGGGCGAGGTGCGACCCGGACCAACACGGTGTGACCACCGAGCCTATCGGCGACCACCTGGACGATCGTCGGCACCCATCGTCGGCACCCATCGTCGGTCCCCACGGGGCGCAGGTCGGCAGCGACGGTGCGAGCTCCACCGACGTGCTTGACTCGGACCTGCGCCGCGCCCGGCCGTGGGGACGCCCCGATCGCGACGACCCGAGCCCGACCACGTCGATCCGAGGATGAGCCTTGCGTGTACTGATCACCGGCGCCACCGGCTTCGTGGGCGGCCGTGTCGCCCGCCGCTACGTGCAGCGGGGTGACGAGGTGACCGCCGTCGTGCGCACCGCCTCGGCCGCGCTCGAGGAGATCGGGGTCCTGCAACTCGACGGTGGCTTCGAGGTGGTGGACGCCGGCCTCTGTGCGGGGATGGACCTGATCGTCCACGCGGCCGCTGGAACGGGACCGGACCTCGACCAGGCACGGACGGTCAACCGGGGTGGCACCGCGCGCATGGTCGACGCGGCGCGCACGGCCGGTGTCGGGCGGTTCGTGCACATCTCGACGACGTCGGTCTACGACCGTGCCGACGGCGAAGCCATCGTGCTGCACGAAGATGCGCCGCTCGTCGCGGCCGGGGACGCGGAGGGGTCGGCCAGCAGCGTCGGGAACGCGTACGCCGTGACGAAGGCGGAGGCGGAGGGCGAGGTCCAGCGCGCCGTCGACGCCGGTCTGTGCGCGGCCGTGCTGCGCCCCCCGGCGATCCTCGGCGCCGGTCCGACGTCCACGTGGGGGACGCGCGTGCCGCGCCGTCTGCTCGATGGGCATCCCCTGCCGATCCATCCCGACACGACGTTCGGGTGGGTGCATGTCGACGACCTGGTCGACGCGGTCGTGGCCGCCGGCGCGTCCCGCGATGTCTTCGTCGCCAACGTCGTCGGCGGCCATGTCCCGTTCCGCACCTACCTCGACGCGGTCGCGACCATCCTGCCCGAC
>JAWLFE010000127.1:0-6486 GCA_041685735.1 Nitriliruptoraceae bacterium | reverse complement strand
GCCGGTCGCAGGGCGCGTGTGCAGCGGGCACGGACCGCTCGACGGTGTCCGGGTCAGGCGGCGCCCTCGTCCTCGCCGTTCCCGCCATCCCCGCCGTTCTCGCCGTTCTCGCCGTTCCCGTCGCCCGGATCCTCGGGCTCGACGCACGCCGGGTCGTCGGCATCGAGCTCAGGGTCGAACGGGCACGGCTCGATCTCCACCGGCGGCGGTGGGACACAGTCCGGATCGTCCGCATCCAGGGAGGGGTCGAACTCGCATGGTGGAACGTCGGGCTCCTCCGGCCCTTCGCTGATGACGATCGTGACGATCGTCCCCGTCGGGACCTGCTCGCCGGCGGCCGGGTCCTGGCTGATGACGAACCCTTCGGCGACGGTGTCGCTGAACTCCCGCTCGATGAACGGCTCCAGGTCCTGATCCTCGAGCCGGGCGATCGCATCCTCCTCGGAGCGGTTGACGACCGGCCGGACCGTCACCAGTTCCTCGCCGAGGCTGACGACGAAGTCCACGGCCCCGCCCACCTCCAACTCAGAGCCCGCCTCAGGGCTCTGGGAGATGATCAGGCCCTCCTCGACCTCGGGGTCGAACTCGCGGTCCCGCTGCCCGCGGATGAGCCCGGCTTCGCGCAGCTCGGCAAGCGCCTCCTCCTCGGTCAACCCGACGATCTCAGGGACGTCGGTGACGTCCTGGCCGGCGGAGACGACCAGGTCGACCTCGCTGCCCTCAGCCACGGACCGATCCGGCAGGGGGGTCTGTCGCATGACGATGCCGACGTCGACCTCGTCGGACGGCTCGGAGGTGACCGCGCCGACGACCAGCCCGGCACGCAGGATCTCGGCTTCGGCGATCTCCCGGGGCAGGTCGATCAGTTCGGGCACCGCCACCTGGGGTTCCTGGTCGGGGCTCAGGGCCCCCACCAGGAACCACGTGCCGCCGATGAGGGCGAGGATGGCCAGGACGGTCAGCACGCCGTACACGGCACCCCGACGTCGACGAACCTCGTCGGCGCCCCGCACCGGCCGTGGTGAGGGTGTGGGTGCGAGCAGAGCGGTGTCCGCGGCGGACATGACGGCGGGGGCCGCCACCGGGCCGCCCACCCGCGCGTTCAGCAGGTCGGCTCGCATGTCCCCGGCACTGGCATACCGGTTGGCCGGGTTCTTCGCGAGGGCCCGCATCGCGATGGCTTCGGCGGCGGGGCTGATCCCGGCGCTGACGTCGCGGGGCGGGCGTGGGTTCTCCTGGACGTGCTGGTAGGCGACGGTGACGGGTGAGTCGCCGGAGAAGGGCTGTTGGCCGGTCAGCGCCTCGTAGAGCACCACGCCGAGCGAGTAGATGTCGCTGCGAGCATCGACGTCCAACCCCTGCGCCTGTTCGGGGGAGAGGTAGGCGGCCGTGCCGAGCACCGCGGCCGTCTGGGTGACGGTGTCCTTGTCGATCGCGCGGGCGATCCCGAAGTCGGTCACCTTCACCGTGCCGTCGTCGGCGAGCAGGATGTTGCCAGGCTTGATGTCCCGGTGGACCAGGTTGTGCTGGTGGGCGTAGGCCAGGGCGGAGCAGACGTCCGCAGCCACCTCCAGCGCACGGTCCTCAGTCAGGCCTCCCGCGGTGATGGCCTGCTGCATCGACCGGCCACGGACCAGCTCCATCACGATGTAGGACTGTCCCTGATCGAGTCCCGTGTCGTAGACCGCGACGAGGTTCGGGTGGTTGAGCCGCGCGACGTTGCGTGCCTCCTCCTGGAAGCGGCGCGTGAAGCCCTCGTCGTCGCGGAAGCGTTCGAGCAGGAGCTTGATCGCGACCTCGCGTCCGAGGTTCAGGTCGCGTGCCGCGTAGACCTCGGCCATGCCGCCACGCCCGATGACACGCAGCAGCTCGTACCGTTCGGACAGGACGCGGCCAACGCTCACGCGGAGCCTCCGCTGGGAGACGGGGATAGCGGCCCGGAGCCTACTCGGCGACCGCGCCCGACCGGCGTCGGGGCGAGGTGGGGCCGCGGTCGGCTCAACGCTGTGCCTCCCGCGCGACCGCGACCTGCAGGACCTCGCGGGCGATCGGTGCCGCCAGCGCGCCACCGGTGGCGTTCTCACCGCCGTCGGGCAGCATCACGGCGATGGCGACCTCGTTGCCCGCGAACCCGGCGAACCAGGCGACGGGGGTGGTGCCGGTCTGGGCGGTCCCCGTCTTGCCGCCGACCTCGACCCCGTCGATCCGCGCGGCCTGGCCCGTCCCGGCGTTCACCGCGGCGATCATCATCTGGCGGAGCTGTTCGGCGGTCCTGGCCGACACCGGCCGGCCGTCCCCACCGGCGCCGGTCCACCGCCCATCCTCCGGGCCGAGGACGAGCTCACCCTCCGGGTTGCGCACGTTCGCGACGACGTGGGGTCGACGCAGTTCACCACCGTTCGCGACCGATGCGGCGATCAGGGCGAGGTGCATCGGGGTGGCGCGGACGTCCCGTTGGCCGATGGCGCTCTGGGCCGTCTGCGGCGCGTCCAGCTCGCGCGGGATCACGCTGTCGCTGACCGTGAGCTCGTAGGGGATCGCCCGGTTGAACCCGAAGCGCTCGGCCTGTCGGACCAGGTCATCGTCCCCGAGTTCGACACCCAGGCGCGCGAACACCGTGTTGCACGACACCGCGAAGGCGTCCTGCAGGCTGATATCGGCGTTGTTGCTGCAGGCGCCGCCGGAGAAGTTGCCGATGTCCGCGGTCGTCTGCGGCACGTCGTAGACGACCTCGTCGGGGAACAGGGCGTCAGGGGTCATCCCGGCCTCGAGCGCCGCGGCCGCGACGATCAGCTTGAACGTGGATCCCGGCGGGTAGACCTCGCGGGTGGCGCGGTCGACCAGCGGACGATCCTCACGATCGCGCAGGGCATCCCACGCGTCACGGATCTGTGTGCGGTCGTGGCTCGACAGGGGGTTGGGGTCGTAGGTCGGGTTGGCGTAGCTGGCCAGCACGGCGCCGGAGCGCGGATCGATGACCACGACCGCGCCTTCACGGTCCCCGAGCGCTGACTGCGCCGCTTCCTGGATCCGCGCATCGATGGTGAGTTGGACCGCGTTGCCGGGACGATTGGCGCTGCCGAGCAACTCGCCGAGGTTCTGGGCGACCACCTCGGTCGGTCGACCCGTGAGCGACTCGTTGAACGCCGCCTCCAGTCCTGAACGTTGGAGCACCACGGAGTAGTAGCCGGTGAGGTGGGCGTAGCGGGGGCCGGCGGCGTAGGTCCGCAGGTAGCGCAGCTCACCGTCCGTCGGGGTCGAACTCGCGATGGCTTCGTCACCCACCACGATGGGACCCCGCGCGATCCCGTACTCCTGGACGATCAGGCGCCGGTTGGCCGGGTGCGTCGCGAGGTCGTCGGCCTGGAACAGCGCGATCACGTTGAGGTTGACGAACAGCGCGCCGAACAGCACGAACAGCGCGGCACCGACCCGACCGATCGAGCGGTTCATGGGCCGTCCGTCCAGTCGTCGTCCTGTGGGTCGTCCCCGCCGGTCACCCGTTGGGTGGACAGGGCACGACGTTTGGCCGCTGCCTCTTCACGTGCGACCGCGCGCTTGCGTGCCGGGGTACTGGTGCCGCGGGGTTCGCGTCCGCGGGCGGCGCCGCGGGATTCGTCGCTGATGCGCAGGAGCACCCCGATGATCAGGTAGTTGGCCAGCAGCGAGGACCCGCCGTAGGACACGAACGGCAGTGTGATCCCGGTCAGCGGGACCAGCCGAGTCAGGCCACCGACGATCACGAACGTCTGGAACGCGAACGTCACGGTCAGCCCGAGCGCCAGCAGGGTGCTGAACTCGTCGCGTGCGGTCTGGGCGATCCGCAGCCCCCGCGCGACCAGCAGCAGGAAGGCGACGAGCACCGCGGTCGCCCCCAGCAGGCCCAGCTCCTCCCCGATCACCACGAAGATCGCGTCGGTGGCGGAGAACGGCACATCCTGGGGCCGTCCGAGCCCGAGCCCGGTGCCGGTGAGCCCGCCCGTCCCCAGGGCGAACAGGCTCTGCGCCAACTGGTAGGACGCTCCCTGGACGTCCGCCCAGGGATCGATCCAGATGTTGACCCGTACCTGGACGTGCGTGAAGAACACGTACGCGAGGTAGCAGGCGACCGCGAACAGCGCACCGCCGACGGCCGGGTACGCCAACCGGCCCGTCGCGACGTAGAGCATCGCCATGAACGTGCCGAAGAACAGCAGCGCCGATCCGAGGTCGCGCAGTTGGGCCATGATGACCATCGCGCCGATCGCGGCGACGAACACCGGGGCGAGGTGGCGGGCGGCGGGGACCAGCAGTGGCCCGACGCGTTGGGTGGCGACGGACAGCACGTCGCGGTTGCGGGCGAGGTAGCCGGCGAGGAACAGCACCCCGGTGAGCTTGGCGATCTCGCCGGGCTGGAACCGCAGACCGAACAGGTCGATCCACAGCTGTGCGCCGTTGATGACCCCGGCGGACAGCAGCGGGACCACCGGCAGGACCAGCAGCACGATCGTCGCCAGCCCGAACGTGTACTGGTAGCGCGCCAGCGGGCGGACACTGGCCACGAACAGCAGCGCGACGCACATCGCGCCCACCGTGACGGCGGTCCACACCATCTGGGCGGCGGCGAGTTCCGTGCCGGCGGCCAGATCGACGCGGCGGACGAACACCAGGCCCAGACCGTTGAGCAGGAACGCCAGCGGTAACAGGGCCGGGTCGGCGTCCGGGGCGGCGTAGCGGACCGTGATGTGCGCCACGATCGCGATCACGGCGAGGGCGACGCCGGTGATGATCGCGGCGGGTGGGAGATCCGGCGCGACCGACCAGCCCAGCAGCGTCCCGGCCAGGCCCGTCAGCACGACCGCCCCGGCGAGCAGGCGTGCCTCGATGCGGCGAGGGTTGACCGTCCCGTCCGATGCGCGGTTGCGGGAGGCCTCGGACGCCGCACGGTTCCTCGTGGTCATGACGTCCCGTCGCCGGTGGTCCCCGGAGCCGGGCCGGCGGCATCGTCGTCGCCGGTCGTGGCGCCGTCGGTCCCGGGCTCGTCCTCACCGTCCTCGCTCTGGTCCTCCCGGAGCGGGATGCCGCGGACCAACCGACGCGCATCGTTGATGTCGGCGGCCGGGAACCCCTCTTCGAGCGTGGGCCGGTAGTACGGGGCGACGTCGTCGATGGTCAACTCGGAACGCTCGGAGACCCACGACAGGCTCAGGGGACCGAGGTCCGCGTCGATCCCCTGGAAGATCACGACCTGCTCGTCCTCGAGGCTGATGAAGTAGCTCTGTGCGAGGAGGAACCGACCTCCTGCGTAGAGCCCACCGGCGAGCAGGGCGATGCCGATCACGATCGCCAGGGATCGCAGGACCAAGCCACCGAAGCGGGTCGGGTCGTCCCGATCGGACGACTGGTTGGCGGTGAGGCTCCCGCTCCCACTACCGATCGAACCGAACGATCCCAGGCGGCTGGCCCAGTCGTCGCCGCCGCGGTCCTCGCGCGTGCGGATCGTGACGGGCTGTGTGCCCTGGACCGCGTCGGCCTCGGTGTCCTCGAACCGCAGGATGACGGCGGTGATGTTGTCGGGACCCCCGGCTTCGTTGGCCATCTCGATGAGCTGATCGAGGGACCCTTCGAGGTCGTCGGCAGCTTCGAGCACCCCGGCGATGTCCTCGTCGGACACCGGGCCGGTGAGGCCGTCCGAGCACAACAACACCACGTCGTCGGGTTGCAGATCGAGGGTCATCGCATCGACGTCGATCTCCTCGGACACCCCGATCGCCCGGGTGATCATCGACCGTTGCGGGTGGTTGGCGGCTTCCTCCCGCGTGATCTGCCCCTCGTCGATCAGGTGCTGCACGAAGGTGTGGTCGTCGGTGAGCTGGCTGAACGTCCCGTCACGGAAGAGGTAGGCGCGTGAGTCCCCGACGTGCGCGACGTGCAGCCGTCGGCCTTCGAGCAGCGCTGCGGTCAGGGTCGTGCCCATGCCCCGGTACGACGGTTCGTCAGCGGCCATCTGGACGACGGTCTGGTTGGCGGCCACGACCGCGTCCCGCAGCGCCGCGAGCGCGTCGCTGGCATCGGGGAAGACCCGGCCGTCGAGCTCGCGGAGTGGTTCGAGTGCGGTCGAGGATGCGACCTCGCCGGCGAGGTGACCGCCCATCCCGTCCGCGACCGCGACGACACTGTCGGCAACGAGGTAGGCGTCCTCATTGCCCTCGCGAACGCGCCCGACGTCGGAGGTGCCGGCGGCGATGAAGCGTCTCATCGGCGTACCTCGATGTTGGTCTTGCCGACGCGCAGCTGATCCCCGGCTGCGATCGGCGTGGGGCGGGCGACCTTGGCGCCGTTGAGGAAGGTGCCGTTGGTCGAGCCGAGGTCCCGGACGACCCACCCGTCACCGTCGAGTTGGATGCTGGCGTGTTCGTCGGAGATGTAGACGTCCTCGATCGGGATGTCGACGTAGCCGGAGCGGCCGAGCGTCAGGGTGTCACCACGCAGTCCGACCACCTGCGG
>JAWLFE010000039.1:9058-26273 GCA_041685735.1 Nitriliruptoraceae bacterium | reverse complement strand
GCCGGACAACGCGGTCGAGTACTTCGTCTCCTACTACGACTACTACCAGCCGGAGGCCTACATCGCCTCCAGTGACACCTACATCGAGAAGGACTCGTCGATCAACGACGAGATCGACCGCCTGCGCCATCGAGCCACGATGGGCCTGTTGTCCCGACGGGACGTGGTGGTCGTGGCGTCCGTGTCGTGCATCTACGGCCTGGGCTCGCCCTTCGAGTACGAGGATCACGTCCTGGCGCTCAGGGAAGGCGCCGAGGCGGGACTCGACGAGTCGATGCGCAAGCTCGTCGACCTGCAGTACTCCCGCAACGATCTGACCCTGGTCCGGGGGACCTTCCGGGTCCGGGGCGACACCCTCGAGGTGTTCCCCGCCGACGACGAGAAGGCCGTCCGTGTCGAGTTCTTCGGGGACGAGGTGGAGCGCATCGTGCGCGTCGACACCGTCACCGGGGAGGTGTCCCGGCCGGTCTCCCAGGTGGCGATCTTCCCCGCATCCCACTACGTGTCCTCCCGCGAGGCGCTGGAACGTGCCGTGGTCAGCATCGAGCAGGAACTCGAGGAACGCCTGGCGCAGTTCGAGCGCGAAGGCAAGCTGCTCGAAGCGCAACGGCTGAAGATGCGGACCCACTACGACCTCGAGATGATCCGCGAGGTCGGCTTCTGCAACGGCATCGAGAACTACTCGCGCCACTTCGACGGACGGGCGCCGGGCGAGTCGCCCTACACCCTGCTGGACTACTTCCCCGACGACTTCGTGGTCTTCATGGACGAGTCACACGTCAGCGTGCCGCAGGTGGGTGGGATGTACGAGGGGGACCGTTCCCGCAAGGACAACCTCATCGAGCACGGGTTCCGGTTGCCGTCGGCGCGTGACAACCGTCCGCTGATGTTCGACGAGTTCCTCGAACGGATCGGCCAACGACTGTTCATCTCCGCCACGCCGGGCGCCTACGAGCGGCGGGAGTCCGACACGATCGCCGAACAGATCATCCGACCGACGGGACTCGTCGACCCGGAACTGCTGGTCCAACAGACCGCCGGGCAGATCGACGACCTGATGGAACGCATCCGCGCGGCGACGGAACGCAAACAGCGTGTGCTCGTCACGACGCTGACCAAGAAGATGTCGGAGGACCTCACCGATTACCTGTTGGAGAACGGCGTCCGGGTCCGCTACCTGCACTCCGACATCGACACCGTGGAGCGGGTCGAGATCCTGCGGTCGCTCCGGCTCGGCGAGTTCGACGTGCTGGTCGGCATCAACCTGTTGCGTGAAGGTCTCGACCTGCCGGAGGTCGCGCTCGTCGCCATCCTCGATGCCGACAAGCAGGGGTTCCTGCGGTCCGGCACCTCGCTGATCCAGACCATCGGTCGTGCGGCACGCAACGTCGACGGCAAGGTGGTGATGTACGCCGATCACGTCACGGACGCGATGCAACAGGCGATCGACGAGACCAACCGCCGTCGCGAGAAGCAGGTCGCACACAACCTCGAACACGGCATCGATCCACAGACCGTGCGCAAGCGGGTCGGTGACATCATCGCCGCGGTCCGCGCCGAGGAGTTCGGCGAGGACTACCAGCCGGACGACGGTGTCGCGCCCGTCGGCGACAGCCCGGTGGACGCCAGCGAGCTGCCCCAGGAGGATCTGACCGCGCTGATCCAGCGCCTCGAGGAGGAGATGCACGAGGCCGCCGGCGAACTGCGCTTCGAGTACGCCGGACGGCTCCGGGATGAGATCGCCGACCTCAAACGCGAACTGGCATCGATGCAGGCGGCCAACGTCTAGTCGCCCTCGCGGAGGTCCTGAAGGTCGTCCCTCCGGATGACGGCGTCCGAGGGCACCGTGCGTAGGTTCGTGTGAACCCCCGTCGACCGGTCCTGCCGCCAGCGACGCGGGACACGGCGCATCGACAGGCGTAGGCGGACCACGGAGCGAGCCGGTGAGTGAACTGTTGCGGTGTGTTGGCCTCGAACGGTCCTTCGGTGAGCTCAAGGCCGTGCAGGGGGTGAGCCTCTCGGTCGACGTCGGGGAGACCTACGGGCTGCTCGGGCCCAACGGTGCGGGCAAGACCACCTGCATCTCGATGATCGCGGGCCTCCTGGAACCGGATGCCGGTACGGTCACCGTCGCCGGGCAGAGGATGGGTCCGCGCGCCAGCGCCGCGAAGAGCGAGGTCGGGCTGGTGCCCCAGGAGTTGGCCATCTACCCGGATCTGTCCGCCCGCGAGAACCTCGACTTCTTCGCACGTCTGTACGGGCTCGTCAGCGGTCGACGCAAGCAGCGTGTCGACGAGGTCCTGGAGGTCATCGGGCTCACCGACCGGGCGGGGGACCGCGCCGGGACCTACTCCGGCGGGATGAAGCGGCGTCTGAACATCGGGATCGGGATGCTGCACGAACCCCGACTCCTGATCCTCGACGAACCGACCGTGGGTGTCGATCCCCAGTCGCGCAACGCCATCCTGGAATCCGTGGAGACGCTGGCCACCGACGGGATGGGCGTGCTGTACACGACCCACTACATGGAGGAGGCGGAACGGCTGTGTGACCGGATCGGCATCATCGATCAGGGCACGTTGGTCGCGGAGGGGTCCCGTCGCGATCTCGTCGGCATGATCGGTGAGCAGGATGTCGTGCGGCTCAAGACGGTGGGGGATGTCGCCGCGGCCGAGGCGGCCTGCGCGGTCGTCGACGGGGTCACCTCCACCGACGTCGAGCAGGACACGGTCGTGTGCCTGGTCGACGAGGCCGCGCCACGCCTGCCTGCACTGCTGGCCGCGGTCGGGACGACGGACGCCGACGTCAGCGGCGTGGAGGTGCGCGAACCGGACCTCGAAGACGTCTTCCTGCACCTCACCGGCAAAGCCCTGCGGGACTGATCGCCATGCTGCGTGCCGCGACCGTCATCCTGCGCAAGGACCTGCGCCTGCGCCTGCGTGATCGCAGCGTGCTGCTGTTCGCGTTCGTCGTCCCGCTGGCCCTGACCTTCGTCTTCGCCCAGCTGTTCCCGACCCAGGAGGACTTCGAACTCACCGCCGGTGTGGTCGACCTCGATGGCGGCGAGGTGGCCGCAGGCTTCACCGACGGTGTCGTGCCCGCGTTGGTGGCGGATGGCCTGGTCGATGCCACGACCTTCGGCGACGAAGCGGCCGCCCGTGCGGCCCTGGAGGATGGCGAGATCGCCGCCGCCTGGATCCTGCCGCCGGGGTTGAGCGACGGGGTCGCGGCCGGTGACGGTGGCGACATCCTCGTGCTCGTCAACCCGGACCGCGCCCTCTCCGTCGAGGTGGCCCGCGGGATCGCGGAGGGCTACCGGGCTGAACTGGACCGCATCAGCCTGGTCGTGGCGACCACGGCCACGGCGGCGCAGGGGGCCCTGTCCACGCAGCAACTCGAGGAGATCGCGGGGTTGGCCGCCGCGCAGGCCCCGACGGTGACCACGACCGAGCTGATCGCCGCCGACCAGCAGCTCGACCCAACGAGCTACCTGGCGGCGGGCATGGCGGTGTTCTTCCTGTTCTTCACGGTCACGTTCGGCATCACGGGCTTCCTCGAGGAGCGGCAACAGGGGACCCTGCACCGGCTGTTGGCCGCCCCCATCGGGATCGGCACGGTGCACCTCGGCAAGGCGATGGGCGCGTTCGTGCTCGGGATCGTGTCGATGACCGTCCTCGCGATCGCCAGCGCGACCCTGCTCGGGGCCTCGTGGGGTGATCCGGTCGGCGTGGCGGTGCTGATCGTCGCCGGCGTCATCTCGGCGCTCGGCGTCATGGCCTTCGTCGGGTCCTTCGCTCGGACCGCCGAACAGGCCGGCAACCTCCAGTCGATCGTCGCGTTGGTCTTCGGTCTGGCCGGGGGCGTGTTCTTCCCTGTCGGTGCCGGGTTCCTCGGTCAACTGGCACTGTTCTCACCGCACGGCTGGTTCCTGCGAGGGCTCGGTGACCTGGTGGGGTCGGACCACTGGACCGTCGTGCTCCCGGCCGCCGGTGCGCTCGTGGCGTTCGGGGTGGTCTTCGCGGTGCCCGGGGCCCTGCGGATGCGCCGGGCGACCGCGTGATGCGGACCATCGGTGCGGTCATCCAGATCTCGCGGATCGAACTGTTGCGCTTCCTCCGCGAGCGATCGAACATCTTCTTCGTGTTCGTCCTTCCCCTCGCGCTGGTGATCTTCATCGGCCTGCAGTTCGGGGGCACGACCGGCACCCAGCTGGGAGCGGTCGTCACCGACGATGACGCGGCAGCCCAGCTCCTCGACCGCTTGGACGCAGCCGACGGCATCGAGGTGGTGCCCATCGACGACGAGGACGAACTCCGCTCGCTGGTCTCGCGAGGCAACCTCAGCGGCGGCGTGCTCATCCCCGCAGGCTACGAGGACGCGCTGCGGTCAGGGGCGAGCTTCGAGGTCGGCTTCCTCGGCCGTCCCGACGCCACGGCACAGTCACTGCGCACCGTGGTCGATGCGGTCGTTGCGGACCAGGCCGCCATCAGCGGTGCGGCGAGCCTGGCCGCGGACGTGACCGACCGACCGGTCGCCGACCTCGTGGACCTGGCGGCACGAGTGCGTGAGGGGATGCCGGGGGTCACGGTGAGCACCGAGGCCGTCGGTGGTGACGAGCTGGTCCAGGAGTTCAGCGCGCTGGGCCAGTTCGATCTGGGTGCGTCCAGCCAACTGTTCCTGTTCGTGTTCCTGACGTCTCTGGCTGGCAGCGCGGCGCTCATCCAGTCGCGCCAGTACGGGGTCGCGACCCGCATGCTGTCGACGCCGACCCGCCTGCCGGTCATCCTCGCCGGTCTGGCCGGCGGACGGTTCGCGGTGGCCCTGTTCCAGGCGCTGTACATCATCGCGGTCACCACGGTGGCGTTCGGCGTCGACTGGGGGGATCCGCTGACCACCTCGGTGTTGGTGCTGCTGTTCTGCCTGGTCTCGACCGGTGCGGCGATGGTGCTGGGTTCGGTGTTCCGCAACGACAGCCAGGCATCCGGTGCGGGCGTCGGTCTGGGTCTGGTGCTCGCTGCGTTGGGCGGTTCCATGATCCCGCTGGAGATCTTCCCGGACGGCATGCTGGTGGTGGCGCGTTTCACACCGCACGCCTGGGCGAACACCGCGATGGCGGAGATCGTTCGCCGCGATGGAGGGATCGTGGACGTTGCGACCGAACTCGCCGTGCTCGCCGGGTTCGCCGTCGTGCTGCTCGGCGCTGCCACGTTCCTGCTGCGTCGAGCGCTCACGCGATGAGTGGATCACGCCGCCGGCTAGGATCGCTGCATCACCCACCCCGTCGAGGGATCTCCCGTGTCCAACCTGCTCCTGGTCCACCAATGGACGGGCTACCTCGTGTCCGTCATCGTCCTGGTCGTCGCGGTGATCGCGTTCGGTCGCGCCAAGGACTCCCGCGAGTTCGAACCCGGCCTGTACCGCCTGACCTTCATCCTGCTGAGCGTGCAGGTGCTGATCGGACTGGCGCTCTACGGGCTGGACGGGTACTGGAACGCGGCGCCCCTGATCGCCTACGTCCACCCGCTGCTCGCGATCGCCGCGCTCGGGGTCGGGCAGGCGCTGCTCGGTCGAGCGCGCAAGACCCGGATGGCCGCCGACGCCCACCGGCTCGCGGGTCGCGGCCTGGTCCTGAGCTTCGTGTTGATCCTGGCCGCCATCGGCGTCGCCAGCGCCCCGGTCTGACCCGGGCACCGGCAGATCAGAGGATCTGATCGCCGTACATCTCCCCGAGGGGATCGGCGATCAACTCGAGGCGGGCGCCATCCGGATCGGTGAAGTAGAGCGAGACCTCGCTCTCGAGCAGGTAGTCGATCCCCTGCTCGTCGAACCGGTCCCGCAGGACCTGCCAGGTGTCGGGATCCACCGAGATGGCCACGTGGTGCAGACCGCCGATGACCTCCCGGTAGGGACCGAGGTCGAGCCCCGGGAGATCGAAGAAGGCGATCGTGTTGCCGTGGCCGATGTCGAAGAAGAAGTGGGTCGAACCGGGGTAGTCACGGTTCTCGAACATCTTCACGAGGGGGAACCCCAGCACGCCCTGGTAGAACCGGATGGTCTGTCCGACATCCGAGGAGATCAGGGCGGTGTGGTGGAGCCCGCGGGCGGTCGATGCGGGTCGTGTGCTGGCCGTGGCCATGTAGGTCTCGCGCAGGTGTTCGCGTGTGGCGGTCAGTGCATCGACGTTGGTCGGTGGGCTCATGAGCGGACCTCGTGGGTCGTGTCGGCGTGATGGGCGTCGCGGCGACGCTGGCGGATCGGCGCGCTCACCATCCGCGGTCGCGCCACTCCTGGAGGTCCGGGCGTTCGACACCGAGCGTGGTGTCGCCGCCGTGTCCGGGGTAGACCCAGGTGTGGTCGGGCAGCGGGCCGAAGATCCTCTCCTCAAGCCCGTCCATGATGCGTGCGTGGTTCTCGGCACTGCCGAAGGTGTTGCCCGGCCCGCCGGGGAACAGGGTGTCACCGCTGAACAGGTGGGGCCGTTCGTCACCGCGGACGAGGTAGAGCAGGGAGCCCTCCGTGTGCCCCGGCAGGTGGATCACCTCGACCTCGAGGTCGCCGACGGTGAGGACATCGCCGTCCCGGAGCTCGCGGTCGACGGGGCGGGGGAACAGTCCGTCGTCGCCGGGATGCCCCCAGACGGGGATGCCGAGCTCGTCGCGGACCCCGTCCCACGCGCGAACGTGGTCCCAGTGTCCGTGGGTCTGCACGGCCGCGACCGGTTCCACGTCGGCGAGCGCTTCGGCGATCCGCTCCGGGCGTGCCGCGACATCCACCAGCAGTGCCTGTGAGGTCCGGTCGCAGGCGATGACGTAGATGTTGTTGTCCATCTCCTCGACCGAGAGCTTGCGCACCCGCAGGGGACCGTCCCGCCGTTCCTGCCAGTCGCCGTCTGGTTCCACGTCGCCGGTGTAGTTCGACATCGTCAGGTTCCCGTCGTCGATGTGTCGGCCGGACCGTCGGAGGCGTTGCCGGCATCGCGTGCGCCGGCCCCGGCATCCCCGGTGACCAGTTCGTGGGTCAGTTCGTTGCCGGAGCGTTCGCCTGCGGCGAAGGCGGCCGCGTTGCCGAGGGTGGTCTCCGCGATGTTGGCGAGCGCCTCCTCCGTGAAGAAGGCCTGGTGTGCCGTGATGAACACGTTCGGGAAGGTCAGCAGCCGCGAGAACACGTCGTCCTGGATGACCCGGTCGGACAGGTCCTCGAAGAACAGGTCACCCTCCTCCTCGTAGACGTCCAGTGCCAGGTTGCCGATCTGGCCGGTCTTCAGCCCCTCGATCGCCGCGGGCGTGTCGATCAGCGCACCCCGTGAGGTGTTCACGATCATCACCCCGGGCTTCATCTTGGCGATGGCCTCGGCATCGATGAGGTGGTAGGTGTCGGGCGTCAGCGGGCAGTGCAGGGTGATGACGTCGCAGTCCGCGAACATGGTGTCGAGGTCGACGTACCGGACGCCGTAGTCACGGACGGTGTCGTTCGGGTAGAGATCGTACGCACGCAGGGAACAGCCGAAGCCCCGCATGATCCGGGCGACGATCTGACCGATCTGCCCGGTCCCGATGATGCCGATACGCTTGTTGCGCAGGTCGAAGCCGAGCAGACCCTCGAGCGCGAAGTTGCCCTCCCGGACACGGTTGTAGGCGCGGTGCAACCGGCGTTCGACCGCCAACATGAGGGCCACGGTGTGTTCGGCCACGGCGTAGGGGGAGTAGGCCGGGACCCGTGCCACGGTGATGCCGTACTGCTCGGCAGCCTGCAGGTCGACGTGGTTGAAACCGGCGGACCGCAGTGTCAACAGGCGCGTCCCACCCGCCGCCAACGCGGCCATCACCTCGGCATCGGCGGTGTCGTTGACGAAGATGCAGACGCCTTCGTAGCCGTCCGCGAGCGCGACGGTGTGCCGGTCGAGCCGCGGCTCGAGGAAGGTCAGCTCGTGACCATCCCGCTCGGCGACCTCCGACAGGAACCGCCGGTCGTAGGCCCGAGCACTGAACACGGCGATCTGCATGGACGGCTCCGAGGGTCGAACGATCCGAAGGTGGCGGTCGGTCGGCGCCAGCGTAGGAGGACCCGTCGCATGCTGTCATGTGGGCCGAGGCGCTGGGGCGAACAGGCGTTCGACGTACGGGGCCCGGGAGCATAGGGTCCTGCTCGGTACCCTCGGCCGCCTGACGACCCGGGCCGTCACGCGCCCCGCCCATCGCACGAACCCTCAGAGGTGACGACCCGTGGCACGACCGAGCTCCCACCGCGACCGCATCACCGTGCGTGGTGCGCGTGAGCACAACCTCAAGGACATCGACCTCGACATCCCCCGCGACAGCCTGGTGGTGTTCACCGGCCTGTCCGGATCGGGGAAGTCGAGCCTGGCGTTCGACACGATCTACGCCGAAGGCCAGCGTCGCTACGTCGAATCGCTGTCCGCCTACGCCCGGCAGTTCCTCGGGCAGATGGACAAGCCGGACGTCGACTTCATCGACGGGCTGTCGCCCGCGATCTCGATCGACCAGAAGTCGACGTCACGCAACCCGCGCTCCACGGTCGGGACGATCACCGAGATCTACGACTACCTCCGACTGCTCTACGCGCGGATCGGCCAACCGCACTGCCCCAACTGCGGTCGTCCGATCGCCCGCCAGACCGCCGAGCAGATCGTCGACCAGGTCCACGAACTGCCCACCGGCACGCGGTTCCAGGTCCTGGCCCCGGTGGTGCGGGGTCGGAAGGGGGAGTACGGCGCGCTGTTCCAGCAGCTGTCCACCGATGGATACTCCCGCGTGCGGGTCGACGGTGGCGTCCACCCGATCGACGAGGCCCCCAAGCTGGAGAAGAACCTCAAACACGACATCGAGGTGGTGGTCGACCGCCTGGTGAAGAAGGAGGACATCCGCCGGCGGCTCGCGGACTCGATCGAGACCGCCCTGCAGCTCGCCGAGGGCGTGGCGATGATCGAGGTGCTGCCGTCCCGGGAGGCGGTCGAGGAGGCCGAGGCTGCGGGTGATCCCGTACCTCAGGCGGAGGAGTTGACGTTCTCCGAACACCTCGCCTGCACGTACTGCCAGGTCAGCTTCGATCAGCTGGCACCACGCAACTTCTCGTTCAACTCGCCCTACGGCGCCTGCGAGACCTGCTCGGGCCTCGGGACCCGGTTGACCGTCGACCCGGATCTGGTCATCGGGGACCCCGACCTCTCGGTCGACGAGGGGGTGGTGCTGCCGTGGGGGACGGGCGTGCAGTCCAACTACTACCGGCAGCTGTTGCGCGCGACCGTCGCCCACGTGGGTGGCGACCCCACCACCCCGTGGCGGCGGCTCTCCGATGACATCCGGGACGCGATCCTCCACGGGCTGGATGACCGCGTGCAGGTCTCCTACACGAACCGGTACGGGCGCAAGCGCTCGTACCGCGCCCGCATCGAGGGGGTGCTGCCGTCCCTGCTGCGTCGGCATGCCGAGACGGAGTCCGACCACGTCCGGCAGCAGGTCGAGCAGTACATGCGGGAGGTGCCGTGCCCATCCTGTGACGGCAAGCGGCTGAAGCCCGTTGTGCTCGGGGTGACCGTGGGCGACCGCAACATCGCGGAGCTCACCGGTCTGTCGGTGGCCGACGCCGAGGCGTTCGTCGAGGGTCTGGAGCTCACGGAGCGCGAGCAGCTGATCGGCGCACGGGTGCTCAAGGAGATCCGGGCGCGGCTGCGGTTCCTGCTCGACGTCGGGCTCGAGTACCTGACGTTGGATCGCGCCGCGGGATCGCTGTCCGGTGGCGAGGCCCAGCGCATCCGCCTGGCGACCCAGATCGGTGCCGGCCTCGTCGGGGTGCTCTATGTGCTCGACGAGCCGTCGATCGGACTGCACCAGCGCGACAACGAACGGCTGATCGAGACCCTGCTCCGCCTGCGCGACCTCGGGAACACGCTGATCGTGGTGGAGCACGACGAGGCGACCATCGAGGCCGCCGATCACGTCGTCGACATCGGGCCGGGGGCGGGCGAACACGGGGGCGAGATCGTCCACTCCGGCTCGGTCGACGGGTTGAAGCGCCTCACCCGCAAGTCCCTCACCGGCGCGTACCTGTCGGGGGAGCGGTCCATCCCACTGCCCGCCGGGCGTCGCGAGGGCAACGGCCTGGCGATGACGGTCGTCGGTGCGTCGGCGAACAACCTGCAGGACCTCGAGGTCGCCTTCCCCCTTGCCACGTTCACCTGCGTGACCGGGGTGTCCGGATCCGGCAAGTCCACGCTGGTCAACGACATCCTGTCCAAGGTGCTCATGCGCCACGTGTACAGCTCGCGCGAGGCACCGGGACGGCATGACCGCACGCTCGGCCTCGACGCGGTGGACAAGGCCGTCGTGGTCGACCAGTCGCCGATCGGCCGCACACCGCGCTCGAACCCGGCCACCTACACCGGGCTGTTCGACCACGTGCGCAAGCTGTTCGCCGCGACCCCCGAGGCCAAGGTGCGTGGTTACCAACCGGGTCGCTTCTCGTTCAACGTCAAGGGAGGTCGGTGCGAATCCTGCCGGGGCGACGGGACGCTGCGCATCGAGATGCACTTCCTGCCCGACGTGTACGTGCCCTGCGAGGTCTGCAAGGGACGGCGCTACAACCGCGAGACGCTGGAGGTGCACTACAAGGGCAGGACCATCTCCGAGGTGCTCGACATGCCCGTCGAGGAGGCGCTCGACTTCTTCGCCAAGCACCCGTCGATCGCGTCGCACCTGCAGACCCTGCACGACGTCGGGCTCGGCTACGTCCGGCTCGGCCAACCCGCGACGACGCTGTCCGGGGGCGAGGCACAGCGGGTCAAGCTGGCCAGCGAGCTGCGCAAACGCGCCACGGGGCAGACCGTCTACATCCTCGACGAGCCCACCACCGGCCTGCACTTCGAGGACGTCCGCCGGTTGCTGGAGGTCCTGCACCGCCTGGTCGACAAGGGCAACACCGTGATCGTGATCGAACACAACCTCGACGTCATCAAGACCGCCGATCACCTCATCGACCTGGGTCCAGAAGGCGGTCACGGGGGCGGACTGGTGGTCGCGTCGGGCACCCCGGAGGAGGTCGCCGCGGCGCCTGGCAGCTACACCGGCAAATTCCTGCGCGAGGTGCTGCCCAACGCCTGACGAGGTCCCGCCGTTCGTCAGTCGGGGCGCACCTGGTCCCCCCGCTTGATGCGAAGTTCGTCGGTCATGTCGCGGGGTGATGAGCCGTCCGACGTGCTCTCCGGATCGGCCTCGTAGCGACCCCGCTTGTCGGTGGTCGAGGTCGCGACCGGGAACCCCGTGCGCATCCCGCCGAGGTCGACCTGCTGCGCCGGCATGCGGATGCCGTGGGCGTCGAAGGCCAGCTTCATGCGTTCCCGGAGCTGACGCGTGACATCGAAGTTGACCATCGGCTTGGTCGGCAGGACCAGCCGGATCTTGATGCCCTCTGGGCCGAACTCCTGGACCCCCCAGATCTCCGGGGGCGAGATGATGTCCGGCCCCCAGACGGGATCCTCGGCGAGTTCGTTGGCGACCTCGTAGATCACCTGCTTGGCCGCGAGCAGATCGGCATCCAGCGACACCGGGACGTCGAAGGTGGCACGCGCCCATTCCTGGGAGAGGTTGCCCACCCGCTGGATGTAGCCATTCAGGACGTGGTGTAGCACCCCGTCGATGTCCCGAAAGCTCGAGCTGCGGAGCCCGACCCGTTCCACGATGCCGATCTGCCCCTCGACCTCGATCCAGTCGCCGACGCCGTACTGGTCCTCGATCAGCATGGCGATGCCGGCGAGGATGTCGCGCACCAGTTGTTGCGCACCGAAGCCGAGCACGATGCCGGCCAGGCCCGCACCGGCGAGCAGCGGTTGCAGGGGGAAGCCGAGGGTCGCGATGACCATGAGCACAGCGGTCAGCCAGATGATGACGGCGAGCGCCCCTCGCAGGACGCCGGCGATGGCCTGGAGTCGTTGGAAGCGCCGCACGCGGTACTTCTGGCTGTCTTCGAGACGACCGAGCCGCTCGGTGATCTTCCCCTCCATACGGGTTGCGAACCTCGTCACCCAACGCCGCAGGATGAGGCTGACCAGGAACGCACCCACGAGGATGATCGCCACGCGGATCAGGGTGGTCCCGAACCCGCTGACCCGGGCCAGCCACTCGTTGCCCGTGCGATCGAGGACCAGTTCACACAGCCAGTTCGAGGACAGTCCTTCGTCGTCGCCGCAGACCGCGGTCGCTTGGGCGAATAGGGTCATGTCAGACCTCCGAACGGGGCTGGTGCCGCTGGCCTTCCGGACGGCAGCCTACGGGCACCAAGTACCCTCGCGACGATGCGCAACCCGGCCACCAGCTTCCGCCCCGATCCTGGCAGCGTCCCCGACGCGCCGGGGTGCTACCAGTTCAAGGACCAGCACGGCCGCGTCGTCTACGTCGGCAAAGCGAAGTCACTGCGCAGCCGCCTGGCCAGCTACTTCCAGGCCTGGGACGGCATCGCCGCACGTACGCGCGCGATGCTGGAGGCAGCCCGGTCCGTCGAGTGGATCGTCGTGGATTCCGAGGTCGAAGCGCTCCACCTCGAGTACACGCTGATCCAACGCCACCGGCCCCGCTACAACGTCCGGTACCGGGACGACAAGTCCTACCCCTACCTGGTCCTGTCGACCTCGCAGGAGGTCCCGCGAGCCCGGGTGCAACGGGGCCCGGTGGCGAAGGGGGATCGACGGTTCGGGCCCTACGCCCACGCGTACGCGATCCGCGAGACGCTCGATCTGCTGCTGCGTGTCTTCCCGGTCCGGACGTGTTCGCAGGGGGTCTATGACCGTGCCGCCCGGTCGGGCAGCCCGTGCCTGCTGCACCACATCGACCGGTGCGCGGCACCCTGCACCGGCGAGGTCACCCCTGACCAGCACCGTGACCTCGTCGACGGCCTGGCCGACTTCCTCGATGGCCACACGGGGCCGGTCCTGCGTGACCTCGAGGCCCGGATGCAGGCCGCGTCCGACGATCTCAACTTCGAGGTGGCCGCCCGACTCCGTGACCAGCTCTTCGCCGCGCGGCGCGCGATGGAGAAGCAGCAGGTCGTCAGCGAACGCGCCGAGGACTTCGACGTCGTCGCCGTCCACGAGGACGAACTGGAGGCCGCGGTCCAGGCGTTCTTCGTGCGCCGGGGACGCCTGGTCGGCCGGAAGGGCTGGAGCGTCGACAAGGTCGAGCCGTTGTCCACCCCGGAGCTGTTGACGTCGTTCCTGCTGCAGCTGTACGCCGAGCGTGACGACGATGTCCCGCCGACGGTGCTGGTCCAGGTCGAGCCGGACGATGCCGACGCGCTCGGCACCCTGCTCGCGGAGCAACGTCGGGCCACCCGGACGGGCCAGCAGGGTCGGCCGATCCAGCAGGTGCGGTTCCACGTGCCGCAGCGGGGTGACAAGCTGACCTTCCTGCGCACGGTCGAGGAGAACGCCCGCGAAGCCTTCCAACGGACCCGCCTGAAGCGTGCGAGCGACTTCGACAGCCGGACGAAGGCGCTGAAGGAGCTCCAGGAGGCACTGGACCTCGACGAGGCGCCCCTGCGGATCGAGTGCTACGACATCTCGCACCTCGGCGGGACGGAGGTCGTCGGCTCCATGGTCGTGTTCGAGGACGGCCTGCCACGCAAGAGCGACTACCGGCGCTTCAAGCTCTCGATCGACACCAACGACGACTTCGCCGCGATGCGCGAGGTCCTGCGTCGCCGCTTCACCCGGTTGACGCAGGAGCGGGCCGCCCCCGTCGAGGATGATGGGCCCAAGCGGTTCGCCTACCCGCCGAACCTGGTCATCATCGACGGCGGTGTCGGGCAGCTCAACGCCGCGCTGGACGGTGTCCGGGACCTGCCGACCGACGACACCGCGTTCGTCGGCCTCGCCAAGCGCTTCGAGGAGCTGTGGCGAGCGGACTCGCGCCGTCCGGTCGTGCTCCCTCGCGGCAGTGAAGCTCTGTTCCTGGTCCAGCGGGTCCGCGACGAGGCCCATCGGTTCGCGATCACCTACCAGCGGTCACGTCGCACCTCGGGGATCACGAGCTCGGCGCTCGATGACATCCCCGGCGTCGGACCGACGCGGCGCCAGGCACTGCTCGGGCGCTACGGATCCGTGGCGGCCATCCGACGCGCACCGGTGGCCGACCTGGCGGAGGTTCCGGGCATCTCGCGTAGGATCGCGGAGGCCGTCTCGGAACACCTCGGGCGCGTGAAGGAGCATGGGTGAGCGAGCAGACGGACCATCCGACCGGACGCCCGACGGGCCCGGATCCGGACCGGGTGGACGGTGGATCACGCCGGCCGCGGATCCTCATCGTCACCGGGATGTCGGGGGCCGGCCGCTCCACGGCATCCAACGTGATCGAGGACCTCGGTTGGTTCGTCATCGACAACCTGCCGCCGATGCTGATCGAGCGGGTGGTCGACCTGGCGTTCGCGCCCGGCTCGTCGGTGACCAAGCTGGCCCTGGTCGCCGACGTGCGCGGTCGGGAGTTCTTCGGCGAACTGTTCGACGCCATCCGCGAACTGCAACGCAGTGAGGCCGACGTCCGGTTGGTGTTCCTGGAAGCCGATGACGAGGCGCTGGTCCGCCGCTTCGAGGAGACGCGCCGTCGGCATCCCGCCGCGGAGGATGCGGGTGTCCTCACGGGGATCCAGCGAGAACGCGAGCTGCTCCGTGAACTGCGTGGGCTCGCCGACCTCATCATCGACACCACCGAACTCAACGTGCACGAACTCCGCGACCGGGTCTTGACGCTCGTCGACGATCCGCAGGCGGCGCGGCTACGGATCGACGTCGTGTCGTTCGGGTTCAAGCGCGGGTCGCCCAGGGAGGCCGATCTGCTCTTCGATGTGCGCTTCCTCCCCAACCCCCACTGGGTCGAGGAACTGCGTCCCTTCACGGGCCGGGACCCAGAGGTCCGTGACTACGTCTTCGGGCAGCCGGCCGCCCCACCGTTCATGACCGCGCTGGAACACCTGCTGGACGTCACGGTGCCCGGCTACGTCGCCGAGGGGAAGCGCTACCTGACCATCGCGATCGGCTGCACGGGGGGCAAGCACCGCTCCGTGGCGATCAGCGACGCGATCGGCGAGTACCTCCGGTCGACGACCGGGCTGCCGGTCACCGTGCAGCACCGGGACCTGGGCGCCGAATGACCGCCTCGTCGACCCCGGCGGGTCGCGCTGACACCACGGCCGTGGCCATCGGCGGCGGACATGGAACGGCACGGAGTCTGCTCGCACTGCGGCAGGTCGTCGATCGGGTGACGGCGGTCGTGACCGTCGCGGATGACGGAGGATCGTCCGGGCGCCTGCGACGCGACCTCGGGGTCTCGCCTCCCGGTGACCTCCGCATGGCCCTGACCGCACTGGCGGCGGACAGCGACGTCCGCGATCTGGTCGCCTACCGGTTCCGACGGGGCGAGCTGGCCGGCCACAGCCTGGGCAACCTCATGCTCATCGCACTGCAGGATCTGACGGGCAGTGACCTGGTCGCGGGCCTCGACCGCCTCGCTGCGCTGCTCGACGTCTCCGGCCGCGTGCTGCCCTGCACGGTCACGCCGATCACGCTCCATGCCCAGACCGTCGATGGTGCGGTCACCGGGCAGGTGGCGGTTGCAGCGACCCCGAGGTTGCAGCGGGTCTGGCTCGATCCCGTGGATCCCGTCCCGCCTCCGGAGGTGTTGGCGGCGCTCGCGGCAGCGGACCTCATCGTGCTCGGACCGGGGTCGCTGTACACGAGCCTGTTGCCCAACCTGCTCGTCCCGGGCGTCGTCGATGCCATCAACGGCGCCGATGGTCGCGTGGTGCTGGTCAGCAACCTGCGGGAGCAGCCGGGGGAGACGGAGGGGATGGCCCTGCTCGACCACCTCGACGCGTTGCAGGACCACGTCGGTGACCTGCGGATCGATGTGCTGGCCGCGCACGACGGTGCTGCCCCCTCGGGAGGTGGCGTCCCGCTGGCGATCGAGCCCGGGCACCTGGCCGCACGTGTCGGGCAGGTGCGGATGCTCGATCTCCTGGACGGGGACGACGGACACGATCCGCGCCGGCTGGCTGCGCTGTTCCGTGCCCTGCTGTCCGACTGATGGAGCAGACCCCGAGCTTCACGGAGGCGGTGCGCCAGGAACTCGCCAACCGAGCCGTGGGGGGCACCGCCGAGGTCACCGCGGAGTTGGCGGCGCTCTACCGGTTCGGAGGCCGACTCCTGCGCCCGGGTGGTGATCCATCGGTCCGGCTGACCCTGACCTCGACGTCGGGCGCGGTCGCCCGGCGAGCCTTCCGGCTGGTAGCGCACCGGTACGGCATCCGCGCGGAGCTGGCGGTCCGGGCTCCCGGAGGTGTCCGACCGCGCAGCACCTACGAGGTCCGGCTGCCCGATGCACGACGCATCGCCACCGACCTCGGGCTGGTCGATACCGCCGGCCGCCCGGTGCACCGCGTTCCCGATGATCTCGATGCGGTGCAGACCGCGGCCTATCTCCGGGGGGCGTTGATGGCATCGGGCTCGCTCTCCACGCCGGGGCGGCCGGCGCACCTGGAGTTCCGGGCGGGCTCCGCGACGGTTGCCGAGGGCCTCTGCGCGCTGCTCGGACGCGTCTCGGGGGGGCGAGCCGTACCGATGACCGATGCGCGCGACCGCGTCGTGTGCAAGTCGGGCGCGGCCATCGGCGATCTCCTCGTCCTGGTCGGTGCTCCCGGTGCGTTCATGCGCTGGGACGAACGACGGTTCCGCCACCAGCTGCGCAGCGACGCCAACCGGCTCGCGAACGCTGACGCGGCCAATGTCAACCGCACGATCCGGGCCGCGTCGACCCAGGTCCAGGGGGTGGAGGCAGCGCTCGAGCACGTGGGGCTCGACGGTCTCGATCACGACCTGCGCGAGGTCGCGCTCGCGCGACTGGCCAACCCGGCGGCATCGTTGCAGGAGATCGGCGAGCTCCTGGACCCACCCGTCGGCAAGTCGACGGTGCACCGCCGCCTGCAGCGCCTGTTGCGGCTTGCGGCCGGGCGTCCGACGGCGCCTCCCGACGACGATCGGTGAGTTGCCCCGGTCGGCGTGGACCGGGACCGCCGACCCGGGGGCCACGGCCGGATGCCCCTGGAGCGTCCTGGGCGTCGCTGCTAGGGTCGATGACAACGCTTGCAGGGCCGCGGCGGCGATGCCGCCTCCGGGCGTCGGGCCCTTCGGGGTCTGAGGACGAGACCCCAGGACCAG
>JAWLFE010000039.1:0-8958 GCA_041685735.1 Nitriliruptoraceae bacterium | reverse complement strand
CCAGGCCCAGAGCCAGACCTCAGAACCAGGCCCCAGCGCCAGATGCCAGAATCAGACCACGAACCGAGGAGTACCTCATGACCACCCGCGTCGCCATCAACGGCTTCGGTCGGATCGGGCGCAACCTGTTGCGATCCGCCCTCAAGAGCGGCGTCGACCTGGAGTTCGTCGCGGTCAACGACCTGACCGACACGAACGCGCTGGCGATGCTGTTGAAGTACGACAGCGTCCACGGCCGTTTCGATGGCACGGTCGAGGTCGCCGGTGATGACATCGTGGTGAACGGCAAGACGCTCAAGGTGCTCTCCGAGCGCGATCCGGCCGCCCTGCCCTGGGCGGACATGAACGTCGACATCGTGGTCGAATCCACGGGGTTCTTCACGCAGCGCGATGACGCGGCGAAGCACCTCACGGCCGGGGCCAAGAAGGTCCTGATCTCCGCACCCGCCAAGCAGGAGGACGTCACCATCGTCCTCGGCGCCAACGAGGGGGACTACGACCCAGCTGCCCACGACGTGATCTCGATGGCCTCCTGCACCACCAACTCGGTCGTCCCGATGGCCAAGGTGCTCAACGACAGCTTCGGGATCGCCCAGGGCCTGATGACGACCATCCACGCCTACACGGGCGATCAGAACATCCACGATGCGCCCCACAAGGATCCGCGACGCGCCCGTGCCGCTGCCGTGTCGATCGTGCCAACCACCACCGGTGCCGCCCAGGCCGCGTCGCTGGCGCTGCCTGAACTCGAGGGCCGACTCGGCGGGATGGCGCTACGGGTGCCCATCCCGGACGGTTCGATCACCGACCTCACGCTGATCCTGGATCGTGAGGTCACCAAGGACGAGATCAACGGCGCCATGAAGGCGGCGGCGGACGGTCCGCTCAAGGGGATCATGGAGTACAGCGAGGACCCCCTGGTGTCGATCGACATCGTCGGCAACCCGCACTCGTGTGTCTTCGACGCGCCCTCGACGCTGGCCAGTGGCAAGCTCGTCAAGGTGCTCGGCTGGTACGACAACGAGTGGGGCTACTCGACCCGTCTGGCCGAGGCGGCTGCCTACATCGGCGAGCGGCTGTGACCTCCCCGCTCCTCGACGGGGTCCGCACGCTCGCGGACCTGGACCCGGCCGGGAAGCGGGTCTTCGTTCGATCCGACCTCAACGTGCCCATCCGGGGCGGCGCGATCACCGACGAACTCCGCCTGCAGGCGTCGTTGCCGACGCTGCAGCAACTGCTCGACGGTGGCGCTGCCGTCGTGGTGGCGTCCCACCTCGGCCGGCCGAAGGGCGCGCCGGACCCGGACAGTTCGATGGCGCCGGTCGGTGCCCGTCTGGCGGACCTGTTGGACGCCGAGGTGGTCGTCGCGACCGACGTGGTGGGCGACGATGCCCGGGCCAAGGCCGCTTCCCTGCAACCCGGGCAGTTGCTGTTGCTGGAGAACCTGCGGTGGGACCCGGGCGAGACGGCCAACGACGATGCTTTCGCGGACGCGTTGGCATCGCTGTGCGACGCGTACGTCGACGATGCGTTCGGGGCGGCGCACCGGGCGCATGCATCCATCTCCGGGATCCCAGCGCGGCGGCCCGGGTACGCGGGCCTGCTGCTCGAGCGGGAGTTGGAGGCGCTCGGCGGCCTGCTCGCGGATCCGGCGCGGCCCTACCTGGCCGTCCTTGGCGGCGCGAAGGTCAGCGACAAGCTGACCGTGCTGGAGAACCTGCTCCAGCGGGTCGATGTGATCGCCGTCGGAGGCGCCATGGCCTACACCTTCCTGCTGGCCGAAGGCATCGATGTCGGAGCGTCGCGGGTGGAGGCCGATCAGGTCGACACCGTCCGTGACCTGGTCGCGGCTGCACGTGCCCGCGGCGTTCGGGTGCTCCTGCCGACCGATGTGGTGTTGGCCGCGTCGTTCGATGAGGACGCGACCGCGACCGCGGCGGCCGTCGGTTCCATCCCCACGGAGCAGATGGGGTTGGACGTGGGACCGAAGACCGCGGACGAGTACGCGACCGCGATCGCTGGTGCGGGGAGCGTGTTCTGGAACGGTCCGATGGGGGTGTTCGAGTGGGAGGCCTTCTCCGGAGGGACGAAGACCGTCGCCCGGGCCATGGCCGACACCTCGGCGTTCACCGTGGTCGGTGGCGGAGACTCGGCGGCGGCGATCCGCTCCTTCGGCCTCGACGACCAGGTCGACCACGTCTCCACCGGTGGTGGGGCGTCCCTCGAACTGCTCGAGGGCAAGGACCTCCCCGGGGTCGTCGCACTGCGGCAGTAGCCCCGGCGGATCGCTGCGGTAGCGTGCCGCCGTTCGCCCCCGCGTCGATGATCCGGACCACCGGTCCCCGGGGCGTCGATCCGGAGCCGCGCCATCGTGGGCCACGCCCCTCCGACCGCCACCACCGAGCTACGCGCCACTGAGGTGGTGGGCGCCGGCCTGCGCCTGGTGGGTCGGTTCATCCGCGGAGCACCGGTGCCGTACGCCGTCGCGGCGACGGGTTCGGTCGCGTTCACCGCCGGCATCGTCGCCAGTGCCGCGGTCATCGGCTGGGTGACCGACGAGCTGATCGTGCCGGTGCTGGCCGATGGTGAGAGCAGCGACGGGCGCCTACGGGTGGCCCTCCTGCTGCTCCTCGGGGTCGCGCTGTGGAAGGCGACCGGCATCGTGATCCGCCGCTCGGCGGCCAGTTGGCTGGCGTTCGGATCACAACGTCGTCTGCGCAGCCGCCTGATCCGTCACCAACTGCAGCTCAGCCTGCGGTGGTACCGGTCACGGGGGATCGGCGACCTGTTGTCGGTGTCGGACGTCGACACCCGTCAGGCCACCTTCGTGCTGCACCCGTTGCCGTTCGCAACCGGGGTCCTCGCGCTGCTGGTCGGCTCCGCCGTCGTCATCCTGATCACCGATCCGCTGCTCGGGCTGCTCGCGATGGCCGTCCTCAGCGTGGCGGTCGGCCTGGACCTGCGCGGTGCCTGGCGCACGTTCGCTGCCATGGAGGAGGCGCAGCGTCGCCGCGGCCGGGTCGCGGAGGTGGCCCACGAGAGCATCGACGGGGCGGACACGGTCCGAGCGCTCGGACGGGAGGACGCGGAGGTCGCCCGCTTCACGGCCGCCTCGGAGCACCTGCGGGATCAGCTGGTCGATGTCGGCCGGGTCTGGACGGGCTACCGGGCCATCACGCAGGGCATCCCTGCGGTCGGGACGGTGCTCGTCCTGGTCGCCGGCACCTTCCGGGTCACCGCCGGAGACCTGACCTCCGGTGAACTCGTCCGGGTCGTCTACCTGCTGTCCCTGCTCGCCGTGCCGATGCGCATGATCGGCTACCTGATGTGGGACCTGGCCAACAGCGTCGCGGCGTGGCGTCGCGTCGAGCAGGTCCTCGATGCTGCTGATGTGGTCGGTCACGGCGTTGCCGAAGCCCGTGCGCACGGTCCAGCCGGCGTGCTCGCATCCGGCCTGTCCTTCTCCTACGGCGATGGCCAGCCGGTGCTGCAGGGCCTGGATCTGACGATCGAGCCGGGCCGCACCGTCGCCATCGTCGGGCCGACGGGTGCCGGGAAGTCCACGCTCGCCCTGCTCCTGGCACGGTTGTGGGACCCCGACGAGGGCAGCGTCCGGCTCGACGACCGTGACCTGCGGGAACTCGCCCCCGGTGCGGTCGCCAGCGAGGTCGCCTACGTCTCGCAGGACACCTTCCTGTTCGACGAGACCGTCCTCGACAACGTCCGTCTGGACGCCGACATCACCGACGCCGAGGTCGAGCGCGCCCTGGCGCTGGCGAACGCAACGGGTTTCGTGCGGAGCCTGCCGGATGGCCTGCAGACCCGGTTGGGGGAGCGGGGCGTGACCCTGTCCGGCGGCCAACGCCAACGGCTCGCGCTCGCTCGGGCGCTGGCGCGTGCACCCCGGCTGCTGGTCCTCGACGACGCGACCTCGGCGGTGGATCCGAGCGTCGAAGCCTCGATCCTGCGGGGACTGCGGCACGCCGACGTCGCGGCGACCGTGGTCGTCGTGGCTTACCGGCGGTCGAGCATCCTGCTCGCCGACGACGTCGTCTACGTCGAGGACGGTCGGGTCGTGGCGCACGGATCCCACGACCGTCTCGTGGCGGAGGTCCCCGGGTACGCGCGGCTCCTGGAGGCCTACGAGGACGATGCGGCCCGTCGTGCCGCCGAGCGGAGGCGCGCGACCGAGGTCGGTCGTGATGACGGCGGTGCACCGGAGACCCGCTCATGAGTGGCGAGCGGCAGCCGTCAGCGACGTCCTTCACGCCCTCCTCGACGACGTCACTCGTGCGGACGATCGCGGCTGCGGCCGCGTCGGCACCTGCGCTGCGTCGCGGGATCGGCATCACCATCGTTCTGGCGTTCCTGGGCACCACCGGCCAGGTCGTCGTGCCGATCGCGGTGCAGCAGTTGGTCGACGGACAGGCACTGACCGGTGGACCGGCCGACACGGCCGGGATCCTCGCTGCGGGGGGCATCGCGCTGGCCGCCCTGGCGCTCGCGGTCGTGGCGAACCGGGTCGCTCTACAGCGCATGGTGGTCGCCGCTGCCCACGGTCTGTCCGAGTTGCGCATCGCCGCCTTCCGCCGGATCCACCACCTGTCGAGCCTGCAGGTCCAGGCGGAGCGTCGCGGGGTGCTCGTCGCCAGGGTGACCTCGGACGTCGAGGTCATCACGCAGTTCCTCGAATGGGGTGGCGTGGGCATGCTGGTCGGGGCGGCCCAGATCCTGATGGTCGTGACCGTCATGGCGATCTACGACCCGATCCTGGCCGGCCTGGTCGTCGCGGCCGGCACCGTCTACGCGCTCATGCTCATCGTGTTCCAGCGCATCCTGCGCCGGGGCTACGACCGTGTCCGGGTGCTCGTGGGGGAGTCGCTCGGGGCGATGGGCGAGGCGATCAGCGGCCTGCCCACGATCCGCGCGTACGGGGCGGAGGAGCTCACCGCGGCGAAGGTCGACCGGGCGCTGGACCGCCAGTACCGCGCCGAGGTGCGGACGCAGAGTCTCGGCGCCGGGCTGTTCTCGACCGCGGAGCTGTTCGCCGCAGCCGTCACCGCCGGTGTCGTCGCGTTCGGGGTGACGGGCCCGACGGGGATCACCGCGGGCCAACTCATCGCCTTCCTGTTCCTCGTGACGCTGTTCATCGAGCCCGTCCAGTTGCTCGTCGAGGTCCTCAACGAGGCCCAGACCGCGGCGGCGGGGTTGCGCCGGGTGCTCGAGGTGATCGAGAGCCCGGATGAGCTGCCGGACGCCGGTGCTGCCGGCCAGGACCCACCGCTCGGCCCCCTGGCGGTCACCTTCCGCGATGTCGGGTTCCGCTACCCGACCGGGGCCGACGTGCTGACCGACCTGTCCCTGCACCTCGACGCCGGGCGCCGCTACGCGGTGGTCGGTGAGACCGGATCGGGCAAGTCGACCATCGTCAAGCTCCTGACGCGGTTGCTGGACCCGACCCGGGGCGACATCCTGCTGTCGGGCACGGCGCTGCGTCAGGTCCCGTTCCGGACGCTGCGCCACCGCGTCGGGTTCGTTCCCCAGGACGGCTTCCTGTGGGACACCAGCCTCCGGGAGAACGTCCGGTACGGCCGTCCGGATGCGACCGACGCCGAGGTCGATGCTGCGCTCGAGGAGCTCGGACTCACCGCCTGGGTCGCACGGCTGCCTCAGGGGATCGACACGCCGGTCGGCGAGCGTGGAGGACGACTGTCCGCCGGTGAGCGCCAGCTGGTCGCCCTGGCACGTGCCTCCCTGGCGGGGCCGGATCTTCTGGTGCTGGACGAGGCAACCTCCGCGGTCGACCCGGCCCTAGAGGTCGCCCTGCGCCGCGCGATCGAACGCCTCACGGCGGCACGGACGAGCGTCACCGTGGCCCACCGGCTCTCGACCGCCGAAGCGGCCGACGAGGTGCTGGTCATCGACGCCGGCCGGCTGGTCCAGCAGGGTCCCCACGCGGCCCTGGTGCAGGTGGACGGGGTCTACGCGCGACTGCACGCGGACTGGGCAGCCGGGACCGCACGGTGACGGCCGGTCGTCGTCGCGCTGGCCTGACTAGGCTGGCGCTCCAGCCGAGCTGCCAGGAGAACGCGTGACCGACCGGACGCCCATCATCGCGGGGAACTGGAAGATGCACCGCGACCACCTCGAGGCGATCCAGCTCGTGCAGAAGCTGGCGTACCACCTCAACGAGGACGACTACGCGGGCCAGGAGGTCGTCGTCTGTCCCCCGTTCGTGTCGCTGCGGTCCATCCAGACCCTGATCCAATCCGACAAGCTGCCGATCGGGCTGGGTGCCCAGAACTGTCATGATCAGGACGAGGGTGCGTTCACCGGCGAGATCTCGGCCGGGATGCTGGCGCGGCTCGACGTGTCCTACGTGCTGTGCGGCCACTCGGAACGACGTGCGCTGTTCGGGGAGACCGACGAGGTCGTCAACGCGAAGATCGCCGCCGTGCAACGGCATGGGCTGCGCCCGATCCTGTGCGTCGGCGAGGTGCAGGAGGAGCGCGAGTCCGGCCGGGCGAACGAGGTCGTCATCGGTCAGCTGCGAGGCAGCCTGCGGGGAGTCTCGCTCTCGGACGCCACGGATCTCGTCGTCGCCTACGAGCCCGTCTGGGCGATCGGGACGGGCCTGACGGCCACGCCCGACGACGCGCAGCAGATGTGTGCCGTGATCCGCGCAGAGCTCGCGGAACTCTACGGGCAGGCGGTCGCCGACGGGGTGCGTATCCAGTACGGCGGCAGCGTGAAGCCCGGCAACGTGCGTGAGCTGATGGGCCAGCCCGACATCGACGGTGCGCTGGTGGGCGGCGCCAGCCTGTCGAGTGAGGATTTCGCCCTCATCGTCGGTCACCGACGCTGAAGCGGGGACCGGTCCGCATCGGCCGCTGGCGGGTCGGTGCGCTGACTGCGCGGAACGCGTATGGTTGTCGCTGTTCCAACGACCCCGATAGTAGCCTTCGGGGTATCCCTGAGCGGTGGTTCCGTGCGCGCCGAAGATCCGGCGTGTCGCGGACGTCGCTCTCCACCGAACTAGGGAAGGAATCACGGTGGTGAAGGACAAGAGGTACGGATGGCGGCTGGTTGCAGCCGTCGGGGCCCTCGCGCTCGTCGCGACGGCCTGCGGCGACGGGGCCGACGACCCGGAGCCCGACGACACGGATACCGAGGAGACGGCGGATCCGGAGACCGACGATGACGACGCGGATGGGGACGAGGAAGCCGCACCGCCGTCGGACGACTACTGCGACGCCGGTGGAGAAGCGCAGCTCGTGTGGGTGCACGAGCAGGAGCCGCCCGACCTCCACCTCGACGACCCGAACAACAACCTGTCGATCGCTTCCTGGATCCGTCAAGCCATGTGGGAGGCGCCGTACGGCGTGTCCGCGGCCACGACCTTCATCCCGGAGCTCGTTGAGTCCGAGGACATCTCCGAGACCGACGACGGCTGGCGCTACGAGTTCACTCTGCGCGATGACGCGGTGTGGTCCGACGGTGAACCGCTGACCGCGGAGCACGTCAAGGGCACCTACGACATCATCATGGAGGGCTACGACTTCGAGACCGGTGAGGGTGGCACCTACCTGTTCGGTTCGCGTGCTGCGGCCGGCTACACCCTGATCGATCCCGAGAGCTGGGAGGTCGAAGGACAGACCTACTCCTTCACCACCGAGGAGTTCTTCTCCGGCTATCAGGGGTGGTTCGACCCGGTGCAGCCCATCCACCTGATCGAGGACGCCGAGGCCTCCAACGCCGCGCTCACGGAGTGGCAGATCGACGGTGAGCCGATGCCGTCCTCCGGCCCGATGGTCTTCGAGTCGTGGGATCGTGGCGTCGGCATGACGCTGGCCCGCAACGACGACTACCACGGTTCGAACGTCGAGAACCCGGATGTCAACAACGCCGGTGCCGCCTGCGTGAGTGGTGTCCAGGTCAACTTCGTGGCGGACACCGACGCGCAGATCAACTCGCTGCTCGCCGGTGAGTCCGACATCATCATGACCCAGCCGCAGGTCGCCTTCGGTGAGCGCATCGCCACCGACGACAACTTCACGGTCGCATCCGAGGCCGGTCCGGTCTGGGAGCACTGGGGCCTGAACACCAACAACGTGCACCTGTCCGACCCGGACGTGCGTGAGGGGCTCGCCTTCTCGCTGGACAAGCGTCCGGTCATGCAGGCGCTGTACACGCCGCTGTTCGGGGATCTGCTCCCGGAGACCGGCCTGGGCAACGTCTACTGGATGTCGAACCAGCCCGCGTACGTCGATCACCAGGCTGAAGCAGGCTACGGCGTCGGTGACGTCGACAGCGCGGCGCCGTTGTTCGAAGGTGCCGGCTACGAGCGCAACGCCGACGGCATCTGGGAGCACCCGGAGAACGGCACCCTGACCCTGCGGGTCGGGACCACCGGTGGCAACCAGCTGCGTGAGCTGCAGATCCAGATCATGCAGGAACAGCTGCGTGAGACGGGTGTCGACATCCAGATCGACAACGTGCCGGGTGCCGCGTACTTCGGTGAGCGACCCTTCGCGCCGGAGTCGGTCGAATGTGCGCTCAGCGGCGGCGAAGAGGGTGACTGCACCCTCTGGGACATCACCCAGTTCGCCTGGGTCGGTGGCCCCTGGCCGGGCGCCGGTCACAACGCGTTCCTGAGCGACTCGGGCAACAACCCCTACGGGTACCAGAACGAGGAGTTCGACGCGAAGGCCGACGAGTGCGACGCCATCGCCGATGAGGACGAGCGGGCTGACTGCTATAACGAGCTCAGCCAGTACGTCACCACCCGCAACATCGATGACAACGGCCTGGTGGTCCTGCCGATCACCCAGAAGCCGTCGTTCTTCGCCTACAGCAACGTCAACCTCATGGAGGGTGCCGTTGCGCCGGACGCCAACGCGGCCGGTCCGATCGTGAACGTCGTGGACTACCTGCCAGCCGGCTGATGGTCCGACGCGC
>JAWLFE010000126.1:0-6573 GCA_041685735.1 Nitriliruptoraceae bacterium | reverse complement strand
ACCGAGTCCGCGCAGGTCGAGCTCACCGGCGGACAGCATCGGCGTGACGAGGGGGACGATGCAGCCGGTGGGCAGAGCGGTCATGGTGCGCCTCGGACGGGGGGACCACCACGGTAGGCGGCCCGACCGGTGGGTTCGCACCACCCGCCGAAGGGGCTCCCAAGAGGCGCCGCCTGGGCGTCGCGAGCCGGGCGCCTCCCGGCGCGGCCTCTAAGCTCGACGCGAGCGACGGCGAGGGAGCCCGTGACCGCGATCTACCAGGTCGGCAGTCGGCTGTTCGAGGCCGGCTTCCGTGCGCTGTCGATCGACCTGCGGTCGATCGGGCACGAGAACATCCCCACGACCGGTCCCGCCGTCATCGCGAGCAACCACATCGGCTACCTGGACTTCGCGTTCGTGGTGCTGGCGCCACCGCGGCCGCGCCGCGAGGTCCGGTTCATGGCCCGCAAGGAGTTCTTCGACCAGCCGGTCACCGGCGAGCTGCTGCGCAAGCTCGGCCAGATCCCCGTCGACGTCCACGGTGATCCGATGGCCGCAGCGGACCAGGCGGGCGCCGCGTTGGCCAGCGGCGAACTCGTGGGGCTCCATCCGGAGGGCACCATCAGCCCGTCGTTCGTCCCGAGGCGGGCGAAGAGCGGCGCGGTCCGACTGGCCGACGCTGCCGGCGTCCCCATCATCCCCGCAGCGGTCTGGGGCAGCCAACGGCTGCTGACCAAGTGGCGTCCACCACGTCCCTCCCGTCACGTCACCGTCATGGTGCGGTATGGCGAGCCGTTCGTCCCCACCGCCCGGACCGGCATGGCACGGACCCGGGAGCTGATGGAGCGGATCAGCGCACTCCTCGCTGAGAACCAGGCGAGCTATCCGCAGCGTCCGGGACCACCACCGCATGACTGGTGGGTCCCGGCGCACCTCGGCGGGTCGGCGATGACCCCGGAGGAGGCGGAAGCGCGACTGGAGCAGCAGACCGCGGAGCGCCGTGCACAACGGCGGGAGACGCCCTCGTCCTGACCTCGTCCTGACCCGGCGAGACGGGTGCCTCTCGGCACGTCGTTCGCCCCATGGAACCTGGCCGCCCCGTGGAACCTGGCCGGTGAGAACGGCCGAGGAACGTCTGAGGCTCCGGAGCACGGGGGATGCGCCGGAGCCTCAGATCCACGACGGTTTCCCGCCGGGCACCCTGGTAAGCGCCGGCACCTCCCGGGACGTGACGGGTGATCCGAGGAGTGTGCGATACACGCACTATATGGTCCGCTCGGACGCGCACGGCCCGCATCGCGACCCGCCCCGGTGACCCGCCCCTGTGGATAGGGGTGTGCGTATGTGGATGACTACACCGGTGTTCTTCCACAGCTGTATTCACACCTGTGGAACTCCCACCGCCCGCGCGCGACCGAGCACGACACGAGACCGCCCGGTGTCACCCCCGTCGAGGCGACACCGGGCGGTCCCGGGATCGTGATGGTGCTGGCCGGCGCAGCCGGCCGTCAGATGGAGCGGGGCTCCTCCCACAGGGCTTCGTCGAGCTCCTGGTCACGCTTCTTCTTGAGCACGACGGCGCCGACAGCTGCGCCGGCGGCGAGCAGCAGGGCCACCAGGCCCTTCTTGCTGCTCTTGTCCTTCTCGGTGAGTTCGTCGATCTTGTCCGCCGTGGTGGACTGCAGGTCCTTGCCCTTCTTCTCGGCCTTCTTGCGCAGCTGGTCGGTCTTCTTCTCCAGCTTCGAGACCTTCTTCGACAAGCGCTTGGCCATGGGAACTCCTCACGTGGGGAACAAGCTTGCCTCGATGCTAGCGGTCGAGCCGTCGTCGCAACCCCGTCGTCCGGCCGGGGTGGTCGCTTGCGGGTCGCAACCAACCACCGCAACGGCGTCCGGGATCACCCCAGGATGAGCAGCGCGATCAGCGACAGCGGCACGACGTACCACGCGAACCGGTCGATCCCGGCGCGGCTGACCAGCCGGACGAGCAGGGCGATGGCGAGGTAGCCGAAGAGAGCCGCCGACGACACCCCCACCAACAGCTCCACCGTGGTGATGCGATCGAGGTCATCGACCTGCGGGAGCTGCACGACCGCTGCCCCCGCGATGGCCGGCAAGCCCAGCAGGAAGGCGAACCGGGTCGCCGCCGGACGCGACATCCCCGCCGCGATCCCCGCGGAGATGGTCAGCCCCGACCGGGACAGACCCGGCAGCAGCGCGAAGCTCTGCGCGACACCCACGATCAGGACCTGTCGGATACCCAGGCGTTGCCGCTGCACCTGCTGCACCGCTTCCGTCTCCGCCGGTCGGAGCTCCCCGTCGCGGCTCGTCGCAGCCCCGCGGCCGATGCGGCGACGGTGCAGGCGTTCGCCGCCAACGAGCACGAGTGCCGTCACCAGGAGCAGCCAGGCGGTCGCCACCGGGGCAGCGAAGAGCGACTCGACCGCATCATCCAGGGTCAGCCCGGCGATCGCGACGGGCAGGCTGGCCACCCCCAACAACACGATCAGCCGGCGGTCGTCATCGCGGGCGGGGGATGGTGGGGCGGTGGTGATGGCACGGACCATGTTGCTGAGGTCCCGGCGGTAGTACACGAGCAGCGCCGCCAAGGTGCCGAGGTGCAGGGCGACATCGAACGCCAGTCCGTGCCGTTCCCACCCAGCCAGGGCCGGAACGAGGACCAGGTGCGCCGACGACGACACCGGGATGAACTCGGTCAGGCCCTGGACCATCCCAAGGATGAGGGCCTGCACCCAGCCGGGCGCATCTGCGATCACCGTCGTCCTCGATCCCCGTCGCGAAAGGTGGCGCGGGCGGACGAACGCTACCCCGTGGACAACGGCCCGCGGGGCAGCGGCGCCCGCAGGTCGTCTCCGTCGGCCAGCTCGACCTCGATCTCGTCGGCGTCCTGCTCGTCGATGTCGGCACCCCATCCGTCCGCCGCACGGACGTCGTCCAGGACCAGCGCGTCGTCGACGATCGAGAACGTCACGCGCCCGGCATCACCGACCGGCCATCGTCGTGGTACGCATGGGTGGACTCCTCGGTGATCCGTGGTCCCCACCGTACGGAGCCGGATACGGTCGTTGCCTGGACAACCGGGCAACCTGAACGGCCTCTCAGGTCTCCCTCAGGTCCGAACATCGGCGATCGTTGACTACCGTCGGCTCCTGCCAGGATGTCTGACGGCATCAGCGCATCCGTTGCCGGCCTCACCCATGGCCGGCACCACCCGTGACCTGCCACCCATGACCTGCCATCGGAACCAGCGATGACCCGTGACCTGGCTCGCAACCTGGCCGAGGGGCTCCGGGCGGCCGGGGTCGGGCGGATCTTCGGCGTGCCCGGCGGCGGCGCGAACCTCGACATGATCGGTGCGGCCCAAGGACTCGGGATCCCGTTCACCCTCACCCATGGGGAGACGGCCGCCTGCATCATGGCCGGCACCTACGGTCGGATCACGCAGAGCCCCGGTGTGGCGCTGGTCACCAGGGGCCCCGGGGTGACCAGCGCAGCCAACGGACTCGCCCAGGCGAACCTCGACCGGTTCCCCCTGCTGCTGATCAGCGACGCCGTCGGGGTCGTCGATGGCGCCCGATCCGCCCACCAACGCCTGGATCAGCTCGGCGTGTCGACCCCACTGACGAAGTGGGCCGGGACGCTCGGGACCGCTGACCCGGCCGGCGTGGTCGCGGCCGCCGCGCGACACACCCTGACCCCACCCACCGGTGCCGTCTACCTGTCGTTCGATCCGGACATCCCCGGAGATGCCGGGCCTCGGCCCGAGCCCGCCGGCGGCCTGGACACCGACGCCATGGAACGGGCGTGCACGTTGGCCGCCGGTGCCGACCGGCCGGTGATCCTCGTCGGTCTCGATGCCGTCACATCAGCGCCGGCTGTCCGCAGCGCGCTCGCGGAGGTCGGCTGCCCGATCCTCGTCACCTACGAGGCGAAGGGAACCATCCCGGAATCCTGGCCGACCTACGCCGGGCTGTTCACCGGGGCGGCGATGGAACGGCCCCTGCTCCAGCAGGCGGACCTGATCATCGGTGTCGGCCTCGATCCGGTCGAGCCGATGTCGACGCCCTGGTCGTATCCCGCCCCGGTGATCCTCCTGGCCCGCCACGCGATGGAGACCGCCTACTTCGGTCGCCCACTGGCGCTCGTCGGCTCCTACACCCACGAGCTCCCGCTCCTGCTCGACGCCGTGCACCCGAGCTGGGAACCCGACATCGGTCAGCGGACCCGCCGGGGCGACCTGGACCGGTTGGTCGTCGACACCGACGGCCTCAGTCCCCTGGACGTCGTGCGGGTCACCCGTGAAGAGCGACCCGATGCCCTCCTGACGGTCGATGCCGGCGCTCACATGCTGGCCGCGATGCCGTTGTGGGAGACCGACGAGGCGTGCAGCGTGCAGATCTCCAACGGTCTGGCGACGATGGGGTTCTCGCTGCCTGCAGCCATCGGGACCGCGCTGGCTCATCGTGGCCGACCGGTGGTGTGCTTCACCGGGGACGGTGGCCTCGGCATGGTGCTGGCCGAACTCGAGACCCTCGCCCGTCTCGACCTGGACATCACCGTGGTGGTCTTCAACGATGCCGCGCTCTCCCTGATCGAGCTGAAGCAGGGCGGGGCGCAGGGGGGCCACACCGCCGTGCGGTACGCACCCACCGACCTCGCGACGGTCGCTCGGGGGATGGGGGTGCCCGGCACGGTCGTCGAGGACGTCGGCGACCTGCGCAGGACGCTGGTCGCCACCCGAGGTGCCGGCTGCCCGCAGCTCATCGACGCGCGCATCGACCCGTCGGCCTACCCGCACGTGCTCGCCACCATCCGTGGCTGATCGGTAGCCATCCGTGGCTGATCGGTCGCGCGCCACCGCGGGGACGACCCGCTGTCGTAGCCTGCGCACCCCGCTCGTCCGAGGCCACCACGATGCCGACCGATGCCAGCGCCGCCTGGTGGCGCCGCGCCATCATCTACCAGGTCTACCCACGCAGCTTCGCGGACTCGGACGGCGATGGCATCGGCGACCTCCGCGGCATCCTCGACCACCTCGACCACCTCGAGCAGCTGGGGATCGACGCCGTGTGGCTCGGGCCGGTGTCTCCCTCCCCGCAGGCGGACAACGGCTACGACGTCGCCGACTACCTCGATGTGGATCCGACCTTCGGCACGTTGGCCGACCTCGATGAGCTGATCGCGGCGCTGCACGACCGTGGGATGCGGTTCATCCTCGACGTGGTGCTCAACCACACCTCCGACCGCCACCCCTGGTTCGAAGCCTCCCGGTCGTCGCGCTCGGACCCGAAACGCGACTGGTACTGGTGGCGACCGGCACGACCGGGTCACGAGCCCGGGACCCCGGGTGCGGAGCCCACCAACTGGCGGGCGGCGTTCTCCGGCCCCGCGTGGTCATTCGACGCCGCCACCGGCGAGTACTACCTCCAGCTGTTCTCCGCCCCGCAGCCCGACCTCAACTGGGAGAACCCGGAGGTCCGCGCGGCGCTCCACGACGTCCTGCGCTTCTGGGTCGACCGGGGGGTCGACGGCTTCCGGATGGATGTCATCAACTTCATCTCGAAGGACCCGGCCCTTCCCGACATCCTCGAACAGCCGGGCGGCGGGCTCGCACGAGGTGCGCCGTACATCGACGGCCCACGGGTCCACGGGTTCATCGCCGAGCTGCGCGACGAGGTCCTCGGAGACCGACGCGACATCGTCCTGATCGGCGAGATGCCCCTGACCACCGTCGACGAGGCCCGGCATTACACCGATCCTGCCAACGGCGAGGTCGACATGCTCGTGCACTTCGACCACATGGTCCTCGACCACGGTCCCGGGGGGAAGTGGGATCCGCAGCCGCTGGACCTCCTGGACCTGAAGCGCACGTTCCGGCGGTGGCAGGACGGCCTGGCCGAGCGCGGCTGGAACACCCTGTATCTGTCCAGCCACGACCAGCCCCGCCACCTGTCCCGGTTCCGGCCGGCACCGTCCCACCGGGCGATCGCCGCGAAGGCCATCGCCACGATGCTCCACCTGCAGCGCGGGACCCCGTTCGTCTACCAGGGCGAGGAGCTCGGGCTCGGCAACGCACCGATCGACACCGCCGACGACCTGCTCGACATCGAGTCCCGCAACCACTACCTCGAGGCTGTCGCGTCGGGGGAGGACCCGGACCGCGTGCTGGCACGGATGCGGCCGCTGGCACGGGACACCTCGCGCACCCCGATGCCCTGGGACGATGGTCCGCACGGCGGGTTCACGACCGGGGTGCCCTGGGCCCCCATCGCCCCGGACCATCGGGCCGCCAACGCCGCAGCCCAACGGGATGATCCGGCGTCGGTCTTCCGCCACTACCGACGGCTCATCGATCTGCGCCACACCGAGGACGTCGTCGTCCATGGCTCGCAGACCACGCTGCTGGCCGAACACCCGCACGTGGTTGCCTACGCGCGGCGTCTCGACGAGACGACCCTGATCGTCGTCGCCAACCTGCGGGACGAGCGCGGTCCGGTCGAGCCGCCGCCCGGCGGGGAGGGACCGGCGAGCGTCGAGGTCCTGGTGGCGACAGGCCGCGACCCAGCCCGGCTCC
>JAWLFE010000125.1:0-6578 GCA_041685735.1 Nitriliruptoraceae bacterium | reverse complement strand
CCGCGACCTGTGCGCAGCAGCCAGGACGCTGGGCATGGCGGTCGCCGACACGACTGCCGAAGACGATGCCGGGTAGCCAGAACGTCGGCATCGCGAGGTCGGCGATCAGCAGCCACCTCGCGAGCCGAGCGTTCAGGGTTCCTGAGGCGTACGCCCGCCGCGACCTCGTTGTCAGGTCGCTTCGGGGCGTTTGGGTTGAGATGGATGGGGTTGGGCCCGGCTGGACCTCTTGGATGGCCTGGTCAGGGTGGGCGTCGCGGGTTCGGATCCCGTCTTCCGCTCCAAGATCCCCCCGGTTCGGCGGGGTCTTCCGTTTGCATGAGCAACTTCTGAGGAGCGGTCTCACGGTGACGCCATGATCCGTGCCCGTCGTCGGGGAGCAGCAGGTCCTCGGATCTGCTGCATGAACTCAGACGCGGAACAGCTGCCGCCTCAGTGCTACCCCGGTCTTCGCGATCAGTGATTCCGATGGGCAGGGTGATCGATGGATGCTCCCGTCGTGCGTCGTGGTGGCGATCGGGATGTCGAGCAGCGAGGCGGACGTGCGGGGAGGCTCGCTGGAACGAAAGGCAGCATCTCCGGTGCAGCATCTGGCGAACAGGTGGTCTCCGGCCAGAGGCCGCCAGAACACCGCCAGAGAGTCTCCGGGGACCTACGCCGTCGCGGAGTGCAGGCCGATCATGTTGCCGTCGGTGTCGGTGACGATGGAGACGAACCCGTGGTCGCCGATGGGGAACCTCGGTCGGATGATCGAGCCGCCGGCGGGCGGCACGCGTGCTTCCTCGACGGTGCAGTCGTCGCAGGAGAAGTAGACCATCGTGCCGCCGGGGCCCGGCTGGGCGGAAAGGACCGTAGATCTCAGACATCGAACGTCCGATCGAACCGGGCGGGCGTGTAGCCGGTCAGCGTTCTAAACGAACGCGTGAAGTGCGACTGGTCGGCGAACGACATCAGATAGTCCCGCCGGAAGGAGTGCTGCAGCCGCAGCACCTTCAGCAGGTCGTGTGGAGCGAAACCGGTGGTCGCCTGCAACGCCCGCTGCAGCTGGCGAGGTGACAGGCCCGCCACCTCGGCCATGTCGCCCACGCTTCTGATGTGGTCGAGGTCGACGAGGATCGCAGCGGTCACGGGCTTCGGGGCGACCAGCCCGGCGATGCGGGTGTCGCGCTGGTTGCACAGCAGGTTGACGCAGGCGTCCGGCATCGCATGCAGCGTGAAGTCGGCGTCCAGGTCGGTGACGGTTCGCAGCCGCCAGAAGCAGTGCACGAGCTCGCGGAGCGCGTCGGGCGGCGCGATCTCGTCGTACACCACCGAGGTCGCCGTCTTCGCGACACCGTCCTTCACCGGGTCATACATGCCCGCGAAGACAGACGCGTGAGGTGGCACGGCTCTCGGTGGCCTCACGAGACCTGGGCCCGGCCAACGCAGGCGGTGATCCGCCCACACGCGGCGCACGGCCCGACGGGAGCCCGGCTACCTCGGCTCAGGCGATCGAGAACCGGCCAACGGTCCCGTCGGTCGACACTCCTGCGAGGGTCTCGTGGAAGACCTGTCAGTAGACGGCTTCCTCGCGTGTGCGTAACGGCGGGTCGGTCTGCTCGCGCAGCTGCTCGTAGGCCTGCGCCGAGTACTCGAGTTCCGCGCCGTCGCGTAGGACCGTCGACGCGCCGGTGCCGTCCCCGAACTGCTCCTTGCGGCGCCAGAGCAACTCGTCGGGTAGCCAGCCCTCGAACGCCTTGCGGAGTAGCCACTTCTCCGGCCGGTCGACGCTGGGCTGTTTCCACGCGGTCGGTAGCGAGAACGCCAGGTCGATCACGTCGAGGTCGAGGAACGGCACCCGTGCCTCGAGACTATGCGCCATCGTCGTGCGGTCGCAGCGTTGGAGGTTCAGGTTGTGGAGTTCTCGGACGCTGCTCGACGGCTGGCGCTGGCGGCTCTCCGCAGCGAGCGCATCCGGTGTCGTGCCGATGGGGCCGCCGCTCACAGACGCAACCTCGCACCTAGTGGCCCTGGCTTCTAGGGCCGAGCAGCGAGCGACGCGGGGCGAATCTGCTCTGGATGGCGATCGCGGGTCTGAACAGACTCGGCGTCGAGATTGCCTGGGAGGCGCGGTCTCTCTGACCCCGCCGAGCGAGAAGGATGCGTGATGGCGATGCAGACGTCCGCGACGACCGGAACCGATGCGGGGGTACTGAGCGACGTCTCGCGCCGCTCGTTCCTCAAGTGGTCGGCCGCAGCGGGTGGCGGGATGGTGCTGGTCGGCTCCGGCGCCCGCCTCGGCCTGGGCCCCGCAGGGGTGTGGGGGCGTGCAGCCGGAGCGCAGGACTCGCCTTCGGCGCTGTCGACCGTGTGGTCCTCCTGCAACGTCAACTGCGGCTCGAGATGTCCCCTACGGATGCTGGTGGTCGACGGCACGATCGTCCGGGTCCTGCCCGACGACACCGGCGACAACGAGATGGGATCGCAGCAGATCCGCGCCTGTGTCCGCGGCCGCAGCATGCGCCAGAACGTGTACTCACCCGACCGGCTCAAGTCGCCGATGAAGCGGGTGGGTGAGCGCGGCAGCGGGGAGTGGGAGGAGATCAGCTGGGAGCAGGCCTTCGACGAGATCGCGGAAACGGTCCAACGCCTTATCGCCGACTACGGCAACGAGTCGATCTACCTCCAGTACGGCACCGGGACGTTGGGTGGCACCATCACCAAGAGCTGGCCGCCGGCAACGACGCCGATCGCTCGCCTGATGAACACCGTCGGCGGCTATCTCAACCACTACGCCGACTACAGCACGGCGCAGATCCAGGGTGCCGTGGAGTACCACTACGGCGGTTGGATCGGTTCCAACAGCTTCGACGATGCCAAGAACGCGAACCTGCAGGTGATGTTCGGCAACAACCCGCTGGAGACCCGCATGTCGGGTGGCGGGGAGACCTTCGTCACCCAGGAGGTCAAGGAGGACCACCAGGTCCGCACGATCGTCATCGATCCACGCTACTCCGAGACCGCCCTGACGATCGCGGACGAGTGGGTGGCGATCCGGCCCGGCACCGATGCCGCGTTGGTCGCGGGTATGGCCCACGTGATGATCACCGAGGACCTCCACGACCAGGACTTCCTGGACACCTACTGCCAGGGCTTCGACGACGCAACCCTGCCCGACGGCATCCCGGCTGGGAGCTCCTACGCCGCCTACATCCTCGGTGAGGGGCCGGACGGCACCGCCAAGACCCCCCAGTGGGCGGCCGGCATCTGCGGTGTCCCGGCCGGCACGATCACCCGCCTGGCGCGCGAGATCGCCACGAGCGGACCGGTGCACATCACCCAGGGCTGGGGGCCGCAACGGCACGCCAACGGCGAGAACCAGGCTCGCGCGGTGTTCACGCTGTGCGCGATGACCGGCAACATCGGTATCCCCGGTGGCGGCACGGGCGAGCGGGAGAGCTCCGCAGGCCTGCCCATGGTCAACCTGTTCCCGACGGCCAACCCGGTCGAGGCATCGATCCCGGTGTTCGCGTGGACCGACGCCGTGGACCACGGCGCGGAGATGACCGCGCTCAACGCCGGGGTGCGCGGCGTCGACCGGCTGCCGGTCCCGATCAAGATGATCTGGCAGTACGCCGGCAACGCCATGACCAACCAGCACGGTGACATCAACCGCACGGTGGAGTTGCTCAAGGACGACACCAAGTGCGAGATGATCGTGGTGATCGACACGCGCATGACCGTCTCCGCCCGCTACGCCGACCTGCTCCTGCCCGACACGACCAACGTCGAACAGCTGGACCTGGCCTCCCAGGGCAGCGCGGGCAACATGCAGTACACGATCCTGGCGGACCAGGTCATCGAGCCGATGTACAACTGCAAGACCACCTACGAGATGTGCACCGAGATCGCTCGACGGCTGGGCACCGAGGAGGAGTTCACCGAGGGTCGCACCCAGGAGGAGTGGGTCCGCGCCATCGTCGACGCCTCCCGGGAGAACATCCCCGAGCTGCCCTCCTTCGAGGAGCTCCGCGAGCTCGGCGTGTGGCGCTCACCCGACCCGCCCGAGGTGGGACGCGTCTCCCTCCAGGAGTTCCGTGCCGACCCCGAGGCCAACCCGCTCAACACCCCATCGGGCAAGATCGAGATCTTCTCCTCGACCCTGTGGGAGATGGCCGACACCTGGGAGCTGCCCGAGGGCGACCGCATCACCGCGACCCCGGAGTACCTCGCCACCTGGGAGGGCATCGAGGAGGCACGCACCAACGTCACCTACCCCCTGCAGTGCATCGGCCACCACTTCAAACAACGCACCCACTCGTCCTACGGACAGCTGCCCTGGCTGCAGGAGGCCCACCCGCAGGTGGTGTGGATCAACCCGCACGACGCCCGTGACCGCTCGATCACCGACAACGATCCCGTCGAGGTCTTCAACGACCGCGGGCGGATCCGGCTGCCGGCACGGGTCACCTCCCGGATCGCGCCGGGGGTCCTCTCGGTCCCGCAAGGGGCCTGGTTCCAACCCGATGCCGACGGCGTCGATACGGGCGGCTCCGTGAACACCCTGACCAGTTGGCGCCAGTCGCCGATCCACAAGGGCAACGCACAGCACACGATCCTCGTACAGGTCGAGCGGGCCTGACCAGTAGGAAGCGAACATCATGGCCGAGAAACTGGGTTTCTACTTCGACCAGACCCGCTGCAACGGGTGCCGGGCATGCCAGGTGGCATGCAAGGACAAACACGATCTCGCCGTCGGCACGACCTGGAGACGGGTCGTCGAGTACCAGGGCGGTACCTGGCAGATCGATGGCGACACGTTCCAGCCGAGCGTGTTCGCCAGCTATCTGTCGGTGTCGTGTAACCACTGTGAGGATGCGGTCTGCGTCGAGGTCTGTCCGACCACCGCCATGACGCAGAACGAGGACGGCGTCGTCTGGGTCGATGACAGCAAGTGCATCGGTTGCCGGTACTGCGAATGGGCCTGCCCGTACTCGGCCCCGCAGTACGACTCCGACCGTGGCGTGATGTCCAAGTGCGACCTGTGCCGCGACTACCGCGCGATCGACGAGGACCCCGCCTGCGTCGCCTCGTGCCCATCGCGGGCGCTGGACTGGGGCCCGATCGACGAGCTCCGAGCGGAGCACGGTGACCTGGCGGCGATCGAGCCGCTCCCCGATGCGTCGATCACCGCACCCCATCTGGTGGTCACACCGCACCGCGATGCCCAACCGGTCGGCAACGGGACCGGTTGGATCGTCCACGAGCGTGAGGGCTGACGATGAACGTCCACGAACTTCCCATGATCATCTTCACCATCCTCGCGCAGATGAGCGTGGGGGCCTTCGTCGTGCTCGGGGCCATCCAGGTGATCGCCCGAGCACGCGGACGGGTCAGCGGCGAGGACCTCGACCGCCTCACCGACCCGACGCTGTACGCGATCGGGGTCACCCTGGTGCTCGGTCTGGTCGCCTCGATCGCCCACCTCGGCAACCTCGCCAACGTGGTCGACGTCGTGCGTCACGTGGGCTCGTCCTGGCTCAGCCGGGAGATCGTGCTCGGCATCGCCTTCGCTGGTCTCGGCTTCGTGTTCGCCGCCACCCAGTGGTTCAAGTGGGGCAGCCCCGGGCTGCGCCAGGCCCTCGCCGCCGTCACCGCGCTGGTCGGGATCGCGCTGGTGTACGCCATGAGCATGATCTACACCACGCTGGAAGCGGTGCCGGCGTGGAGCACCTGGGCGACCCCGGTGCAGTTCTTCACCACCACGCTGCTACTCGGGTCGTTGGCGGTCGGCGCGGCGCTGATGGGCACCCTGATGTGGCGTCGTCAGCACGGCGACGGGACCGCAGAGGAACCGGCGACCGGTGACCGCGACCTGCAGATCATCGCGACCGCCCTGCGCGGCATCGCCGTGGTGGCCATCGTGATGCTCGGCGTGGTGTTCGTCGTGACACCGCTCCACCTCTCCGCCCTGTCCCAGGGAGATGCGGCCGCGGTCGCCAGCGCCGATGTGTTCTCCGGCGCCTGGTTCATCGCCCGGCTGCTGCTGGTCTTCGCCGGCGCCGCCCTCCTCGGTTTGTTCGTCTTCCGGTTCACGCGTAGCCAGCGGTCCGATCCGACACCGCTGGCGGTCGTGGCCACCCTGGCCTTCGGGTTGGTGTTCGTGGGCGAGTTCATGGGCCGGTCACTCTTCTACGATCAGCTGCTGCGGATAGGGATATGAGCACCGAGGTGGGAGGCAACGGCGTCGACACGCTGCAGGACGCGGACCGGGCGACCTACCAGCAGCTCGACGGCCTGGCAGCGGCCTGCACGGTGCTGTCACGGATGCTGCTGGCCGCACCGAGCCAGTCGGCGCTCGACGCAACGCGCGCGGCCGACATGCTCACGGCCTGGCCGTTGCCGCCGTCCGAACCCACCGCGCGTGGTCTGACGGCCTGGTCGCGTTCGGCCCAGGCGGCGGAGGACGAGCCGGTCGTCCGACGCGACCATCGACGTCTGTTCATCGGCCCCGGGCCCCTGCTCGCACCACCGTACGAGTCCGTCCACCGTTCGGTGGACCGGCTGGTGTTCGAGGAGCAGACCCTGCAGGTGCGGGC
>JAWLFE010000124.1:0-6633 GCA_041685735.1 Nitriliruptoraceae bacterium | reverse complement strand
TGCTCGTCGGTGGGGACGTCGACGTCTCCGTCGGCGCGCTGCGTCGTGTCGCCTGAGCCAACCGACGCGACGGCTTGCTAGCGTTCCCGCCGTCGCGCCCGGGGGAGCGGGCGCCAGGGGAGGCTGTCGATGCGTGGGTCCGCTGTGCTGCGCCGTCCGGTATGGCTCCGGCGATCGCTGGTGCTCGCGGCCGTCGCCGTGTTCGGTGTGCTGGCCACCGCGTGCTCCTCGGAGCCATCATCCACGCGCACGATCGACATGGAGGACAACTTCTTCGGCCAGGACGTCACCCGCATCGCCGAGGGCGAAGCGGTCCGGTTCCGCAACCGTGGGGTCGTCCCGCACAACGCCATCGACGTCGGCGGGACCTGGTCCACCGGCGAGGCGGTGGGCGGTGACCGGCTCGACCTGATGGACCCGGGCGAGGAGGTCGTGGTCACCTTCGACGAGCCGGGCGTCTACCGCTACTACTGCTCCCTGCACGCGCCCGATGATGGCTCGTCCGGCATGGCCGCGACCCTGGTCGTGGGCGACGTGCCCTTCGAGACCGAGGATGACGAGGCGTCCGCGGCGGCGGTGACGGAGTGGACGGGCGTGACCCGCCGCGTGCCCGAGGATCACCCCACCATCCAGAACGCCGTCGACGCCGCCGATCCCGGCGACCTCGTGTTGATCTCCCCGGCACCGCAGACCGACGCCAACCGCGCCGAGGACGGTCGCTACGTCTACAAGGAGCAGGTCGACATCTCGACCCCGTACCTGACCGTGCGGGGGACCGACCGCAACGCGGTCATCATCGACGGGGAGCACCAACGGCCCATCGGGATCAACACCGTCGCTGCCGACGGGGTGGCGGTCGAGAACCTGACGGTGCGCAACACCACCGGCAACGGCATCTACTGGACCCAGGTGCGCGGCTTCCGTGGCTCGTACCTGACCTCGAGCAACAACGCCATCTACGGCATCTACGCCTTCGACTCCACCGACGGTCTGTTCGAGCACAGCTACGCCAGCGGCTCCAAGGACGCCGGGTTCTACGTCGGTCAGTGCGACCCGTGTGATGCGGTCCTCACCGACGTCGTGGCCGAGCGCAACGGCATGGGCTACTCCGGCACCAACGCATCCGACGTCTACATCGTCGACTCGGTGTGGCGGCACAACGTGTCCGGGATCGTGCCCAACACCCTGGACTCGCAGCGCCTGCCCCCCTTCGGTCGCGTCACCATCGCCGGCAACCTGATCCACGACAACGACAGCCGCGAGGCGCCGGCGCTGGGCCTGCAGTGGAGCGCCTTCGGCAACGGGGTGCTGCTCACCGGCGGGATGGACACCCTGGTCACCCGCAACCGGATCGTGAACCACGAGCGCAGCGGGGTGACGGTCGGCCCCAACCTCAGCCGCAACTTGTGGATGAGCGGCGGCAACGTGGTCACCGACAACGTCATCGAGGGGTCCGGCTACGCCGACGTGGTGCTGGCCGGCCCGGCACTGGCGGGCAACTGCGTCGCCGGCAACGAGCCGTCCCGGACCGTGCCGGGCGGGCTCGAGACGACCGCCGCCTGCGGGCCCGAGGCCGTCGCCGGGGCGCAGGTCCCGACCGCCGATCCCGACCGTTCGGCGCTGCGACTGCCGTCGCGCTTCCACCTCGCCCCGACGTTGTCCTTCGTCGGCCTGGTGGCGGAGAGCGAGTTCGGGATCCAGCCCGCCAACGACCACCGCGACACGCCCTACCCGCCGGACCAGCCGGCCATGCCCGACCCGGAGAACGCCCCGGTCGTGCCCGCCGTGGAGGTGTTCGCGAGCGTCGGCCTGGACCTCGACCAGGTCGGTGTGCCGGACGCCCCGGACGGCCTCGTCGTGGACCAGGCACCGGTGCCGCTCGTGGCCGGGGTGCCGATCGGCATCGGCGGGTTCTCCACCCTCTACGGCGTGCTGGGCTGGCTCGCCCCCTTCGCCCTGCTGGTCGCCTGGGTGGCGCTGGCCCTGGTCGACCTGGCCCGTCGCGACGACCTCGGTATCGGTGCGACGGTCGGATGGACCGGGGTCGTGCTGCTGGTCCCGTTCCTCGGGGCGCCGGTGTACCTGCTCGCCGGCGGTGCCCAGCTGCCGAGGTGGCTCAGGTGGGTCAGCGTCGTGGGGGCGCTGCTGGTCGCGGTGGTGCTGCTCGGCGCCGCCGCCGTCATCGGAGGACTGTTGTGAGCACACGGACGCGACGAGTGGAGGTCTGCTGATGGGAGCGGTGCAGGTGATCGTGGGGCTCTACGCCACCGTGCTGCCCTTCGCGGTGCTCGGCGCCTGGATGGCGGTCGCGCTGTGGGATGTGGCCCGGCGCGCCGGCGATGATCAGCTCGCCACCGGGGCGGCGGTCGGGTGGTCGGCGGCGGTGCTCGTGGTCCCGGTCGTCGGCGCCGCGGTCTACCTGGTGACCAGCCCGGCCCTGCCGCGGCGGCTCGGGGCGTTCTACGTCCTGGGCGGGATCGTCGCCTGGCTGATCGCGGTGGCCCTGGCCGCGTCGGTGGGCGCGACCGCGTGACCGAGGCCGAGCCGACGCGCAGCACGCCGCCGGACCGGGGTGGCGATGCGGGTGTGTCCGGTGCGGGTGGGCCGGCGGAGGATCCGGCGACGTGGAGCCGCCGGGACGTCCTGCGACGGGCCGGGGTCGCCGGCGCCGTCGCGGTCGGCGGTGGGGTGCTGGGACGGGACCTGCTGACCGGGCGGGACGCCGTGGCCGCCGACGGGCACGAACACGGTGCCGCCGGCGCCTACCCGGCTGCCGAGCCACCGACGGCCACGCCCGCGAGCGGGGAGGCCGGTCATGCGGGCATGTACGGCGGGTCCACCAGTCCGCCGACCTCGCTGACCCCGGCGGCGCTGGCTGCGCTCACGACGCCGCCACCCTTCGATGGCCGCAGCGGGGTGACCCGGAGCTACGACCTGTCGGTGACCCAGCGTCGGCTGGAGGTGGGCGACGGCGTCGATGTCGAGGCCTGGACCTACGACGGCCGGGTACCCGGGCCGGTGCTACGCGCTACCGAGGGCGACCGCGTGCGTGTCCGGATGGCCAACCGGACCGCGCACGCCCACAACGTCCATCTGCACGGACGGCACGACCCGGCTATGGACGGCTGGGAGCCGGTCCCGCCGGGGGCGGAGTTCACCTACGAGGTGGTCGCCGAACCCTTCGGCCTGCACCCCTACCACTGCCACACCGCCCCGATCGCCGAGCACATCGGCCGCGGGTTGTACGGGGCCATGATCGTCGACCCGCCGGGTGGGCGAGCACCGGCGCGCGAGGTGATGCTGGTGCTCGGCGGCTGGGACCTGGACGGCGACGGGCGCAACGAGTTGATCACCTTCAACGGCATCGCCGGCGCCTACCACCGCTTCCCGATCACCGTGCCGGTGGGGGAGCTGGTCCGGGTCTACCTCGTCAACCTGCTCGAGCACGACCCGGTCGCCTCGTTCCACCTCCACGCCCAGACCTTCGACGTGTTCCGGTCGGGTACCTCGCTGGAGCCGGACGAGCACACCGACATCGTGGCGCTGACCCAGGGGGAGCGCGCCATCGTCGAGTTCACCCTGCCAGAGCCGGGCCGGTACATGTTCCACCCGCACCAGTCGAGCCTGGCCGAGCGTGGCGCGATGGGATGGTTCGCCGCCGTGTGAGCCGGGACGTCAGCGACCGCCGAACAGGCGCGAGAACAGCCCGCCACCGACGGTCCGCTCCGCCTCGGAGCAGGTGCACTGCTGGTCGCGGGGCACCCGGGCCATGACCTGCTGGACGTGGTTGCCGCAACCGGACCAGGTGGTCTTGTTGCAGGTGCGGCAGGTAGCGGGACTGCACATGGGAGGACTCCTGACCGGGGTCGGGGCAGAGGGGGAGGGTTCAGCCGTCGGTGGCGGGTTCGTCCTTCTCGATCCGCTCGCCAGGCCCGTGGCGTTCCCACCACACCAGCCCGACGACGCCGATCACCACGACCAGCAGCGCGATCCAGTTGTTGCGGGACAGGCCGGCGAAGCGCCACTCGGTGTCGATGCGCAGCGCCTCGACCCAGCCGCGGCCGATGCCGTAGCCGATGAGGTAGACGAACAGCAGCGAGCCACGTCGTCTGAGGACCTGTGCGCGGTCGAGCAGCAGGATGACCACGACCAGGCTCGCGTTCCACAGCGACTCGTACAGGAAGGTCGGGTGGAAGGTCGTGCCCGCCGGGTAGCCGGCCCGCTCGGCGATGCGGTCCTCGACCGCCAGCGCCCAGGGCAGGTCGGTCGGACGGCCGAACAGCTCCTGGTTGAAGTAGTTGCCCCACCGGCCGATCGCCTGGGCGAGCGGCAACGCCGGCGCGACCGCGTCCATGAAGGCCGGGAGGTCGCCACGCTTGAGGTGCAGGTAGAGCAGGACCGCGAGCGTCCCCCCGACCAGCCCACCGAAGAAGGCCAGCCCACCCTGCCAGATCGCCAGGATGTCGCCGGGCCGTTCGATGTAGGCGGCGCCGTGGGGGCCGTCGGAGAGGAACCGCGGGATGATGTAGCCGATGCGGGCGCCGAGGAAGCCGCCGACCAGGGCGAGCAGCCCCGCCTTCTCCGCGATCTCGGGGTCGCCGCCGTAGCGCTCGTAGCGCTTGACGGTGAGCTGCAGGGCGAGGAACGCCCCGACCGCGATCACGAGCCCGTAGAAGCGCACGTCGAGCGGCCCGAGCTCGAACCCGTTGGTAGGCGGGATCGGGATCTGGGCGAGCGGGAGCACGAGGAGGGGCACGCGGCGGACCTTCATCGGGGGTCGGGCGTCAGGGTCGGAGCGCCGGACGGTAGCGCCGGCTGCAACGCGGGCACGGGCGCCCGGCTTCCCGGACAGGTCGCAGAGCGCACACCCGGGCGGATGTGCGGCCTCCACGGTCGACGGGTGCGGGCCTCGTAGCCTGGGGCCGGCGCATCGGTTCCCGGCCGGTCGCAGGGAGGACGGTTCGTGCGGCTCAAGGTGCGTCTGCAGGGGATCTGGGACGACCTGCGCGACTCGCTGTGGTTCATCCCGACGGTGACCGTGCTGCTCGCGGCGATCCTGGCCCCCCTGCTCGCGCTGCTCGAACCCCTCCCGGCCGCGGTGCCGGAAACCCTGGTGTTCGCCGGTACGCCCGACGGGGCACGCGCGATCCTGTCCACGTTGGCGGGCGCGACCATCACCGTGGTCGGGCTCGTGTTCTCCCTCACCGTGGTCGCCTTGCAGATGGCCGCCGCGCAGTTCACCCCCCGTCTGCTGCGCACCTTCCTGCGCGACCGACGGGTCCAGATCGTGATCAGCGGCATGATCGGTTCCGCGGTCTACTCGGTCGGGGTCCTGCGGTTGGTCCGCACCCCCGGCGACGGCGTGGAGGCCTTCGTCCCGCGGCTCGCGGTGACCGTCGCCGTGCTGCTGTCCCTGGTGGCGGTCGGGCTCCTGCTGTTCTTCCTGCATCACGTCACCCAGCACCTGCGGGTCGACGTGGTGATGTCGGAGATCGTCGCCTACTCGGTCCAGCAGCTCAGCAAGGTCCCGAGCTCCCGGGAGATGCTCCCCGACCAGCTCGCCCCGGACCCCCCGTCGCAAGCGGTGCCCCTCTGGGCCCGGCGGGACGGCTACCTGCAGCTCGTGGACCTCGCGGGCCTCGCCACCGAGGCACGTGCCGCAGGTCTACGGGTGCGCCTGCGCCCGACGCTCGGTGAGTGGGTCACGGCCGGCACGACCCTCGCCTGGGCCTGGGGCGAGGCCGACGGCGAGGGGCCCGGCGACCGCGACAGGGCGGCGGCGCTGGTCCACCGCCACCTCCACCTCGGTGCGGATCGGACCGAGTCGACCGACCTCGCCTTCGGCCTGCGCCAGCTCCAGGACGTCGCCACCCGTGCCCTGTCCCCGGGGGTCAACGACCCGACCACCGCCGTGCTGGCCGTCACCCAGATGTCGGCGGTGCTGTGCCGCTACGCCGCCCACCCGCTCGGTGACGACGTCGCCGTCGACGACGATGACCGCGTCCGGGCGGCATCCCCCCGGCCCGGGTTCGGGGCGCTCCTGGAGCTCGCGGTCGGTGCGACCCGCCGGTACGGCAGCAGCGACCCGGAGGTGCTGGTCGCGCTCGTCACGATGCTGCTCGACCTCGCGGAGCACATCGCGGACAGCGCCGCCCGGGTCGAGGAGGTGGAGGCGCAGCTCGGACGCATCCAGGACAGCGCTCAGCTCGTCGACGCCATCGACCAGCAGCGGCTCGAGCGCGTCGTCGGTCTGGCGCGGGAGACCCTGCGTCGCGGCAGCCGGGTCGCCACGGTCACCGAAGCGAGCTGAGCTCCTGCACGCCGGCGCGGTCGGCCAGCACGTACCAGCCGTCCCGGGTGATGCCGCTGATCCGCGCCCCGGCATCCAGACCCGCGCCCACGCTCGCGCGGATCGCGTGCGTCCACGCCAGCGCCCGCGCGGGGTCGCGTACCCGCAGGGTCGCGATGTCCGCAGGGAGCTGGACCAGCCGGCGAGGTGCGTCCGTGTCGTGGCGGACGGGGCCCCCGTCGTCCCCGACCGCGACCGCCACCTCGGCGCCAGCAGCGGTGAGCGCGGCCACGTCCGGGCTGGCCGCACGCCCGGCCGCTGCCGCACGGACCCGGGGCGCGGCG
>JAWLFE010000123.1:2441-6671 GCA_041685735.1 Nitriliruptoraceae bacterium | reverse complement strand
GCAGCGGTGGCACCTGTGGAGTGGGAACCGACGGCCGGGGTCGTCGGTCGGCGTCGAACCCGGGCGCGATGGCTTCCAGCGGTCGCAGCGGGACCCCGGGCTCGTCGGCGCCGGCGGCCGCCGGATCGCCGCCGGGCTCGTCCTGCGTGCTCGGCGCGGCGCCGCAGGCGGCACCCAGCAGCGCCAGGAGCACGACGACAGCAGCGGCGCGGCGACGGGGTCTCATGCCGACCACGGTAACCGGCGGGGATCCGGTCGTCGGTCGTCGGTGGACGGTCGGCGGTCGTCGGTGGCCCCGGAGGCGTCAGGCATCCTCGAGGTCGACCGCGACGTCCAGCCGCGGCGAGGAGTGGGTCAACCACCCCAGCGAGATCACGTCCACGCCGGTCGCCGCCACTTCCCGGACGCTGTCCAGGGTGATGCCGCCCGATGCTTCGGTAACCGCGCGACCATCCACGCGCGCGACCGCGGCGCGCAGGGTCTGCGGATCCATGTTGTCGAGCAGCACGATGTCGGCGCCGGCGTCGAGCACCTCGTCGAGTTGCTCGACACGATCCACCTCGACGGTGATGGTGACGGTGTGGCCGATGCGGGCCCGAGCGGCGCGCACGGCGGCGGTGATCGATCCGGCAGCGGCGAGGTGGTTGTCCTTGAGCATGACCGCATCGTGCAGCCCGAACCGGTGGTTGGACCCTCCGCCGCAGCGCACCGCGTACTTCTCGACGGCACGCAGGCCGGGCGTCGTCTTGCGGGTGTCGGCGATGCGGGCACCGGTCTGCCCGACCGCATCGACCGCTGCGGCGGTGGCGGTCGCGATCCCGCTGAGGTGTCCCAGCAGGTTCAGGGCGGTGCGTTCACCGGTGAGGATGGTCCGGGCCGATCCGTCCAGCGACAGCAGCGTCGTACCGGCCTCGACGCGGTCACCTTCCGCCACCTGCACGTTCACGTCGACCGCTGATCCACCGACGCCGCCGGCGACCCGCTCGAAGACCTGCGCGGCCGCATCCATGCCGGCGATGCACCCGGGTTCGCGGGCGACGACCCGGCCGCTGGCCCGTACCTCGGCACCGATCGATGCCATCGTCGACAGGTCCCCGGCGGTGCCGAGGTCCTCGGCCAGCGCCCGGTCGATCAGGTCCGCGAACAGGGCGACGGGCAGCGGCTCCGGCCGGCGCCGATCAGCGGGCGTGCGGTTGGTCACGAGGCCACCTCGTGTCGGAGGTCGAGCCCACCGGGTCCTGCCGACCCGTCGAGCGGCACATACGGGACCTCGTCGCGCTGTACCAGGGTGTGATGGCCCGGCCCGGGTTCGGTCCGGGGGTGGTCGATCCGGTGGTGACCGCCACGGGATCCCTCGCGGGCGAGCGCAGCCCGCAGGACCACGCCGGCAACGACGCCGAGGTTGCGACCCACGGCATCGCGCTCCAGCACCGGCGTGAGGCGGTCGAGTTCCCGCAGCGCGGTACGGAGCCCGTCGGCGTGGCGCAGCAACCCGCCGTGCTCCCACATGAGGTGGCGCAGCTCCGCGATCGCGTCAGTTGCCGCAGCGGGATCCGTGTGGTCGTGGGTGTCGCAGGAGGCGTCGCGGGGGGCGTCGCGCCGGGTGTCGGACGCAGCGGCGCCGGGTGTGCGGGGGGCGTCGCGCCGGGTGTCGGACGCAGCGGCGCCGAGCGTCGAGGCGGGAACCTCCAACCGTGTCGGATCGACGGACGCCGCCGGCACCTGTCCGATCGCGTGGGCCACGCGCGCCCCCATCACGAGGCCCTCCACCAGCGAGTTGCTGGCCAGACGGTTGGCGCCGTGCAGGCCGACCGAGGCGGCCTCGCCGCAGACGTACAACCCCGCCACCGAGGTCCGTCCGTGGCCATCGGTCCGGATCCCCCCGATGTGGTAGTGCTGCGCCGGGGTGGTCGGGATCGGCTGCTGCCGCGGATCGATCCCCGCGGCCATCGCTGCGCGGAACACGGTCGGGAACCGGGTCGGGAAGCTCTCCCCGATCAGGCGGGCGTCGAGGTAGATCGGTCCGCGCCGCTGCTCGCGCCAGTTGGCGCGTGCGACGACGTCGCGCGGCGCGAGTTCCGCATCCGGGTGCTCGCCGACGAGGTAGCGCCGGCCGTCTGCATCGACGAGGTGGGCGCCCTCGCCGCGCAGCGCCTCGGTCAGCAGCGGCAGCGGGTCGTGCGTGGCGTCCAGCGCTGTTGGGTGGAACTGCACGAACTCGGGATCGCGGATCACCGCACCGGCACGCAGCGCCATGGCCAGGCCGTCGCCGGTGGCCTCGACCGGGTTTGTGGTGCGTGCGTACACCCGTCCGATACCCCCGGTCGCCAGCACGACGGCGTCGGCCAGCAGCGCCTCGGGTGGCCGTTCGGTGTCGACGGGCATGGCGTGTCCCGTACCCGCCACCGCGGTGACGGTGACCCCGACGATCCGCCCGTCGGCACGGACCAGGTCGCGCACGTGACGATGCTCGAGCACCGTGATGTCAGGTCGGCCCCGAACGGCAGCGACCAGCGCCTGCATGACGGCGGCGCCGGTCGCGTCACCACCGGCGTGGACGATGCGGCGTTCGGTGTGCCCAGCCTCGCGACCGAGCGCGAGCTCGCCGTCACCGTCGAGGTCGAGCTCGGCGCCCAACTGTTGCAACCATCGCACCCGGTCCGGCGCGGCCGCCGTGATCATCTCCACGATCGCCGGGACCGACAGCCCGCTGCTCACGGTCAGCGTGTCGGCCGCGTGCCGATCGGGCCCGTCCCCTTCCCCCAGTGCTGCAGCGATCCCGCCCTGCGCCCACCGGCTGGAACCGTCGCCGAGCTCGGAGCGGGTGATCACCGTGCAGTCGCCGAGCTCCAGCGCCGTGGTCAGCCCGGCGATGCCGGAGCCGATGATCAGGGCGCGGGCGTGACCGCGGGGTCCGTGAACGTTCATCGCCGCGCCCCGCGTGGTGACGGGCGGGGTCATCGGGCTGTCGCCGCGGTGCCGGTGGACGTGCCACCTACGCGAAGGGGTCGCAGGTCCGTCACCAGGTCCATCACCAGGACAGCCACAAGAGCGGTCACCGGATCAGCCCACGGCCAGCATGGCGTCGAGCGCCGCCTTGGCGCGGGTCGCGACCACGGGGTCGACGGTGACCTCGTGCTGCATCTCCTCCAGCGCGGTGCGGATGTTCTGGATCGTGATCCGCTTCATGTGCGGGCACATGTTGCAGGGGCGGACGAACTCGGTGTTCGGCGCGTCCTGCGTGACGTTGTCGGCCATCGAGCACTCGGTGACGAGCACGGCTCGGGCCGGCTGGTGCTCGGCGACCCAGGCGGTCATCTGGGAGGTGGACCCGACGACGTCGGCTTCGGCCAGGACGTCGGGCGGACACTCCGGGTGGGCGATGATCGCGAGGCCCGGATCGGTGGCCCGCAGCTCGGCGAGCTGGGCGCCGGTGAAGCGCTCGTGGACCTCGCAGGCGCCGTTCCAGGTGATGATCTCCACATCGGTCTGGGTGGCGACCCAGTTGGCGAGGTACTGGTCGGGGATGAACAGCACGCGGTCGACGCCCAGCGACTCGACGATCTGCAGCGCGTTGGACGAGGTGCAGGTGATGTCGGACTCGGCCTTGACCTCCGCCGAGGTGTTGACGTAGGTGACGACCGGCACGCCCGGGTACTGCGCCTTGAGGTTGCGGACGTCCTCGCCCGTGATCGAGTCGGCCAGCGAGCAGCCCGCCCGGGTGTCGGGGATCAGCACGATCTTGTCGGGGCTGAGGATCTTGGCCGTCTCCGCCATGAAGGTCACGCCCGCCATGACGATGACGTCGGCGTCGGTCTCGGCCGCCATCTTGGCCAGCTGCAGCGAGTCGCCGCGCAGGTCCGACACCCCGTGGAAGATGTCGGGCGTCATGTAGTTGTGGGCGATGACGACCGCGTTGCGCTCACGCTTGAGACGCTCGATGTCCGCGATGATGGGCTCGAGGATGTGCTGCTCGACCTCGGGCACGACGCCGGCGAGGTTGCCGGCCAACGGCAACGGCGCGCGGCGAGGCGCCGCGACGGTGGCGGTCGATGCGGTGGTCGCGGTCCGCGAGGCGGGCGTTGCGGTCGGGGCAGCAGGCATGATGAGGCCTTGGTCGCACGGGCCACCCGATCCATCCGGGCGACCGATCTGTAATGCTCACTGCGAGCATTATGCGGGGAGTGTAGCCGCTTCCGGACAGCACGGGATCGTCGGGTCGCCATCGGC
>JAWLFE010000123.1:0-2341 GCA_041685735.1 Nitriliruptoraceae bacterium | reverse complement strand
TCGCCATCGGCAGGTCCCGGCCAGTGGCCCCAGACCGCGATCGTCAGCTCAGCGGTAGGGGACGCCGACGCCGGGTCGGGGACGCTCGAGCTGCACGGAGGGTCGGTAGCGGAACAGTTCAGCGGGTCGACCCGCCGTGCCCGTCGTGCGCTCGCCCGTTCCCTCCACGAGCCCGGACCGTTCGACCAACCGGCGGAAGTTCTGCTTGTGCAGCTCGATGCCGGCCAGCGCCTCGACCGTGCGTTGGAGGTCCAGGAGGCGGAAGGTCTCGGGTAGCAGCTCGAAGACCACGGGCCGGTAGGTCAGTTTGCCACGGATGCGTCCGAGCGCCGTCGCGGCGATACGCCGATGGTCGAGCGCCATCGGACCCCCGAAGCCCGGGTCGGCACGTTCCGGGGTCGCCGAGCCGTCCGTGTCGGCCGGGCCGCGGGGGCCGTCCGAGCCGTCGGGTTCGTCCGTCGGCGTCGGGAGGCCTTCAGCGACCAGGCCCGCGCCGTACAGCAGCTCGTAGCGATCCAGGACACGGATCCCATCCCATGGCGGCCCGAAGGTCATCGCGAGCCGGTCCAGCCGCTGTGCATCCCGGCCGGCCCAGTTCTCGAGCGATACGCGCAGCTGTGCGTCCTGCTCGAACCCGTGACCGACCCGGCGGTCCTCCCACGGCAGCAGCTCGTAGACGTCGATCCACCGTGCGTCGAGCGCGGGCTCGGTCTCGCGGACCAATGCCAGGTACGCCACGCTGATGTCGCGCCGCCGCCGGCTCGTTGCGCCCCGATCGCGGTCACCGAACGTGTAGAGCTGCTCGACGTAGCCGACCTCTAGACCCGTCTGGGTACGGATCAGCCGGCGCATCGCGAGCTCCAGGGTCGCGTCCTGCTCCGCATCCAACGGACCGGACGGCAACGCCGGTCGCTGCCCCTGACGGTCGACCACCAACAACCTCGGCCGCCCAGCGGAGATCGCCACGATGACCGCGTCCAGGGTCATCGCGACCAGATCGCCGTGACCGCTGTCCTGCTCGCCGCTGGTGCCCATCGGGCCCACGCTACCTCGCCGGGTGTGCTACCCGCCCGGTGGGGCCCCCCGCCCGGTGGGCAGCCCCGCCCGGAGTGCCGCCCGCCCGGCGAGCGACCCCCGGCCAACCACCCGACTGGTGAGTAGCCCGCTCCGCCACCGCAGCGGTGCCCCGGACGATCGCGGCCGCCGGGCTGGATAAGGTGCCCACCTCGACCCGCTCCCCGTCGCCAAGGACCCCACCGTGCCCCAGCTCGCCGTGACCGCCGTCGGCGCCGACCGCCCGGGCATCGTCGCCGCGGTCGCCCGGGTCCTGCACGACCGCGGCGGCAACCTCGAGGATTCGGCGATGACGATCCTCGGTGGCCACTTCGCCATCGTGCTGCTCGTGGCGACCGACGACACCCCGGAGATCCTGCAGGATGCGCTGGCGACCGCAACGGCCGACCTGGGTCTGGAGGTCTCGGTGACGCCGGTCAGTGGCGAGCGCTCGACCGCCGAGGCCACCCACCTGCTGAGCGTCTACGGCACGGACAAGCCGGGGATCGTGGCCGCGGTGACCGATGCCATCGCCCAGGTCGGTGCCAACATCACCGACCTGGAGACCCAGGTGATCGGGGAGGACGACACGCCCGTCTACGCGATGGTGATCGAGCTGGTCGCCGACGACAGTACGGCGCTGGAGACCGAACTCGGCGCCGCGTGCGACCGGCTCGGGGTCGATCACACGCTGCGCACGATCGATGCGGAGACCTACTAGGTGACGGTCCGGACGGTCGTGCGCTATCCCGCACGGATCCTGAAGGGTCCGGCGGGACCCGTCGGCGCGATCGGTCCGCAGGAGCGGCAGGTCGCGACCGACCTGGTGGACTCGATGTACGACGCGCCGGGCTGCGTCGGGCTGGCGGCGCCCCAACTGGGGATCGCCTTGCGGGCCTTCGCACTGGACGTCTCGGTGATGAAGAAGCCGCCCGACGGCAACCACGGCCTGGTCGTCCTGTTCGATCCGGAGCTGGTGCTGGCCGACGGTTCCGACATCAAGCGCGAAGGGTGCATGTCCGTGCCCGACTGGACCTGCGACGTCCGCCGCGCCCGGCACATCGTGGTGCGCGGCACCACGCCCGACGGCGACCCGCGGGTCATCGAGGCATCCGGGTTCGAGGCACGCGCGTTCCAGCACGAACTCGACCACCTCGACGGCCGGTTGATCCTCGACCGCGTCGCCGCTCGCTCGGACGTCCACGCCCGCAAGCGCTACGCCGACAAGGGCGAACACCTCAAGTAGCCCCCGGTCGGACCGACCTCGCGCGGCGACAGACCGACCCGG
>JAWLFE010000122.1:0-6764 GCA_041685735.1 Nitriliruptoraceae bacterium | reverse complement strand
AGGGGGCCGATCGCAACCGGGAACGACGACCGCCCCTGACCACATTCGTGCTGGTCAGGGGCGGTTCCGTTCGAGAGGCGGGGACGGGAATCGAACCCGCGATAAGGGACTTGCAGGCTCTCAAGGCCCGTCTCACGGTGTGCTGGGAAGTTCCGCTCCGTGCCAGAACACCCGGTTTGACCTGGGACGATAGGAGGGTCCCGTAGTTGCGCGTGGCGGCCGGTGACGCCCCGTTTCCAACGCCCGCGTTGGCAAGATGTTGGCAGGACTCGAGGTTGTCGGCGTGGCGCAGGGTGGGCGTTCGAACCTGAGCAAGCCGATCGTGCGGTGACATGTGAGGCCCGAAGCAGGCGTCACAGGCATGCGGGACACCTACCGCACCGACACCCGGAGTCCCGGGCCGCAGTCGGAGCCGAAGGGGAGGGTTCGGAGGTCGACGTCGACGTCGAATCTGGTGATGACCCTGCCGAACCGGTGAGCCTGTCCGGCGTGCTCCTGCGTCGATCGGGACAGGCTGCGCGACGATCGAGTGACGCTTGGCAGCTGCTCGATAGCCCATCGATCGAGGCTTCCGTAGGGGTTTGCTCGGACCATCGCAGAAAACCGGAGCCCTACGGTCCTTCGCCGCGAAGTTCGGGGTGACGGCCATCGTCTCCGGGGTCCGCGAACGGCGCTTGACTTGCCGGTCCACGGTTCCGTAGACCGAGCGAAAGCGGCGCTGAGAACGACTCCCGACCTGCAGGATGGCCTGTCTCCCTCGGGAGGTCAGGCAGCGGGCGGTGGTGGGGGCAGGTAGCCCTCTGCGGGATGACGTCGGGGCTTGCGCACGGTGCCGGTGCGGATCCGGTAGGCGGCTTCCTGCCGAGCTCCCACGAGCGTCACGACGACAAGGAGGACCACGACAGCTACGGCGACGATCCAGACCATCATGATCCCCTTCTTGGCCCTCGATGGTACGTGACCGCCACCCTTCGGGCGAGGTGCCCGCTGGAGATGTGTTCGCGACGGTCGATCCGCGCAGGCCAAGGATCCGACGGGTGGCTACCCGGGCCAGCCGGCCTCAGTGGATCCGCCGACATCCACGTCGGAGCTCACCATCGACGCACGGCGCGATGGACGATCCAACCCCGTTCGGCGTTTCCCGACCTTCATCCCGGATGCGGGGCGGAACCCTTCGCGGCGTCAGGATGCTTCGAGCCGTAGGGTCTCGGTGTCGGTCTGCAACGTGAGAACGTCGCCGTCCAACGACCAGACGGGTTCGGCGGTGAACACCTCGACGAGCCAGTCGTCCTGCGCGTGGAGTTCATCGCCACAGGCCACATCTGTCCAGCTGAACCCTTCTGGCCAGTCGTCCGCCAGGCGCAGTCGCTGCTCGGTGATCTCGAACCATCCGCTGAAGCTGTTGCAGCCAGCACGCCACCCAACGGCATGTCGGTCGTCGCGCGCCTCGAACTCCACCTCGATGGGCCCGTCGGCCAACTGACGAGGCTGGCCGTCCTCGATCACCTCGATGGAGGTGAAGCTGCGGTCAACAAGCGGATCGGCGGGACCCGACGGACCGCAGCTCACCGCCAGGCTTGTCAGCAACACCAACACCAGCAACGTCCTCACCGGTCCGCCCCAAGCGCTTGTCGTTGGTGAGACGCCGCGAGTGACCGGACGGTTGCGCCGACGACACGGCACGCCCTGCCTCAGGCAGATCGGGCCAAGGACCGCCCTTGTCGGCGTCACGAGTCAGTCTCCTTCGCGCAGGGCACGATCGATGAGCAACTCGCCGAGATCCCGTCGGCCGTCCAGCACCGTGAGAAGGACGACCGCAGCCCCCCGGACGGCGAACATCAACCGATACGGGCCCACGAGCAACTCGCGGTAGCCATCGATCCCTTCAGCCGCGAGTTCAGGGACAACCCGGCATCGAAACGGCATGGTCTCCAGGCCGGCCACACCGCGCGTCATCTGCCCGTAGAGTCGCTCGGCCGCCTCTGTTCCGTCTCGATCCACCACGAAGTCGAGGATGCTGAGCAGATCATCGACGGCGGTTCGGGTCCACTGAACGGTGAAGCGGGCACTCACGACGCTCCGCGACGCTCGGCCAAGCGGGCGCTGACCAGTTCGTCGACCGACGCCTGGTCGTGTACGTGTCCCGTCCAGTGATCCTGTTCACCCTGCGCGATCAACTTCAGGACGTGCAGCGTCCGCTGTTGGCGTTGATAGGAAGCAACATCCTGCAACACCGCGGTCGGTTTGCCGTTCTGCGTGATGACGATCGGGCTGTGCCGGTCCGTTGCTCGCGCGATGAGGTCGGCGGCGCTGCGCTTGAGAGCCGTGACGGGCTCGACGTCGTTCGAGAGATCCATAGCACCGATCATAGCACCGAATCTGGCCCTGGACGGAGTTCGCGCGTCGCCAATGAACGGCCGACCGGAACGCGGCCATCGAGCCCACAGGCGAAGGACCGTCTGCCGGAGCCACCGCCGAGCGACGTGTAGAACACGCCCGTGATGGCCACCCGGCTTGGGGCCCCTGGTCGCTGCTCACGACTGCACTGGCTTCGAGGTCGGTTGGCCCGACGTGATGGTCGTGTTTCAGCTGGCTGGGCCTTCCTGCCCGGATGTCACGCCGTACTCGTTGGTGAGCCAGCCTCCGAGTCGGTCGATGATCTCGAGCACTCCGTTGGTGTCGGCTGGTGGTGTGGAATCACACCAACGCAGCGCCTCGGCCGCGAGGCCACCGAGGTCGGGTGCGTGGCGCCTGACGAGTTCGACTGCCTCGCTGCGGTCGGTGGACCAGTCGCCGTCGCGGACGCTCAACAGTGTCGCGACGGCCATGAGGATCTTGCGACAGGCCCTGGCGGCGAGCTCAGCTCGTTCGCGCTCGTCGTCCTCGCTCGCGAGCTGCCAGCGTCTCTCGGCGAGCACGGCGGACAGGTTGCCGTTGAACCCGACTGCGAGTTGCGCTGTCGGCCGACACGGCGGGTAGGCGAGGCGTAGATCCGGCCCGGCGAGATGGACGGCGTAGTGCTTGAGGAAGCACCGCTCGGCGTGGCCCGTCTCGTCACGACGGCTCAGCGTCGCGACATCGACGCTGCCGATCCCCACCTCGCGCACGAGTTGGCGGTGACGGCTACTCAGCTCCGCAGCTGCGGCTCCGACCACCTCGGGCATGAGGTGCTCCAGGACCACGATGAGATCGAGATCCGAGCCGGGAGGTCGGGCCTGACCGGTCGCCACGCTGCCGTACAGGTAGATGCTGTGCAGCGTGTCCCCGAGCTCGGCCGACAGGGCCTCGACCGCGTCATCGACCAGCGCGGCGTAGACGGGCGGGATCCGGTCCGATGCCGCGCCGGTCATGATCGTGCCGTCGTCGGTCACGCCTTCACGAGGATCGTGGACCAAACCATCTCCGATGTGATCGGCTCGAGTGTGGCACGGAAATGCTTCGCCGGGTCATGGGCCTCGCTCGCGCCGCTTGCGACGTCGGCCTTGGTCAACGGCAGGTCAGGCTGTCGCAACGATCCAGTCGACGACGCTGCGAGGTACTGGTTGACCTCAAGCGCAGACAAGATAGGTTGTCTACAGGCGGATAGGTGAGCCAGCCCGGCAGCATGGCGTCAACGACGCGGACATCCTGCACGCCGTTCGCAACTCGATGCGCTGGGTGGAGCTCGACGCCGACCTGACCATGCTGATCGGAGCGGCAACCGATGGCGCCCTCCTGGAGGTCGGCGTGCTCGACATCGCAGGCGATGACCCAGTGGCTATCCCCGCGATGCCGCTGCGGCGCAAGTTCTACCGGTTCCTCTCCGAGGGGTGATGCGGATGCGGCACACAGACGAAGAGATCGAACGGGCGGCGGAACGCTTCGAAGGGCTCGCCGATGAGCTCGATCCGGAGACTGCCAGGGTGCTCGTTACCGAGGACCTGCGCGGTCTCGCGGATGCCGCGCAGACCCTTCGCGATGACGAGGCACGGTTGCGGAAGGCCGTCGAGATCGCCCGGGCTCACGGACGGTCGTGGAACCAGGTCGGTGTCGCGCTCGGGGTGTCGCGCCAAGCGGCGCGGCAGCGGTTCGCCGACAAGGTGCAGACCTGACACCGGTGGCCGCGGTGGGACCGTCTCTTCGCTCGTGAACCCACAGCGACATCGTCGCCTTCGAAACTCCCGACCCAGCCCGGCCGACCAGGCAACAACGCCCGAAGTCGCCAGGATGCTGCCGCGGTGCCCCTGCCCCCGGGATGGATGGAGAACCGGCGCTCCATGCTTGGTCGTGGCATCCCTGCTCAGACAGGCTTGCTACCCGGGACCCGTCCTTCTCGACCCGAACCAAGATCTTGCAGCGGAAGTTGCAGCGCTCGACTGTGGTGCGAGTGGTCCCGAGCTCACGTCAAGCTGCGACCCTGGAACCTCAGCACGACCCTCCAGCTATCCCCCCTGGACTCCAGCTGCGGAAACCACGATCGCAGACCTTCGAGCAGTACCTCCGGGTTCGTCGGCCGATAGCGCTCGCCGATCGCGACACCGAGATCCCAAGCGTGCGCGTGCCACTCGTTGGCCGCGAACCCGATGAAGCTGCCGAGGGTGATCTGCGACGCAACGATGTCTTGCGGCGGGACACCGAGTGGCTGATCAGGGTCAAGCGCTGCGACCCGGTCCAACCACTCATGGGCGCGGTGCACGTATGCCGTGATGCGCTCCGGCCCTGACGATGGGGGAAGGGCAGCCAGCGCCTTGGCGTTCTGATCCGGGAAGTCGTCCCACCTGAATGGAGGCGAGGTTTCGCCCGCCTCCATTCGATCCACGAAGTCGTGCCAGAGGTTCGCAACGGTCAACACGTGCCCGGCGAGGTCGAGGGCACTCCATCCTTCGCACGCACTGGGACGATGCCAGTCCGCATCGTCGAAGCGGTCGGCGATCTGTGCGATCGCCGCTATCCCATCCCGTTGAGCCCCGAAGCTGCGTTCGACTACTTCACTTGAGTTAGACACACCCAGCCCGCTCCCTGACTCGGTCAACATCCACGCGACCACAAAGGTAGGCACGGTCACTCTGGAGACCCCTCGGCCTCGCGTCAATGATCTGCGACACATGTGTCGCTGTCCACAACCAAGCAGCAGATCCCGTCGACGGCGATCATGGTTGCGAAGGACACGATGATGCCTGCACCGAGAGAACACCCCGACGAACTGCGTGACCGCCCGCGGTGAGGACCGGCACAGCGAGTGACCATCGTTCTCGCTCTCCGTCTGGAACCAGGTCGCAACGCGTCGTTGCTACGCGAAGGCATGTTCATGAGTAGGTGGCTCGTACGCTGGCACGATGGAGCCCACCGTTGAACGGTTTCGTGCGCTCACCCGGTCATCGCCGTGGCGCTGGTCGACGCTGCGCTACGTCCAGAAGCGGGACCAGTCTGGCCGTGAGGACGCCCCGAGACGTGTCTTCATCCGACGGCCGAAGTTGGCCCGGGTCGAACTGCTCGATGGCACCCTCATGCGGGTGCACCGTGAGCCGTCGCGGACGGTGACACCGCTCAGCCGTCGCGGCGATGCACCCTCGATCGTGTTGCCGACCGCGTCGGATGCCGAGGTCGACCTCGACGAGGATGGTCTGGTGCGTTGGCGTCCGGGACCGTTCGAGATGGACGCCGACGTGCACAGGGTGCGGATCGATGTCGCCACGGGGGTCTGTGTCTTCAACGAACAGATCGGGGGAACACGCAACGGGTCGGGCCATGCCATCGATATCGAAGCCGTGGACGAACCGATGGGCGATGAACTGTTCCCCCAACCGCCACCGTCTCGATGGGCAAGGATCGTCGGTCGGCGTTGAACGACTGCCGCATGACCGCGCCCTTCGACTGGTGGAGTGAGCGTCACGCAACGTCGATCTCCACGACGAGCTGCCGAGGAGAAACCCGTGATGCGCTGTCCCTTGGGGCAGATCCGCCGCCGTCGGTGGCGTCGCGACTTACCAGTTGAGCTCCATGGCCAGGTCCGGTACCGCTCTAGCGAGGTGTTGATCGGTCGTGAGCAGCCCGCAACCGAGATCGCGCGCGGCGGCGACGTACAGCGCGTCCCGCGCGGCGATGTTGTCGCGCATTCGCCAGGCAGCACCGAGCAGCTCACCGCCGATCGGGATGCGACGAACGTCCAGCCGTGCGAGCCGTCGTAGTAGTTGGTCGACCTCGTTCGCGGCGAGCTCACCGGCACGGTGGAGTCGCGCCAGTCCCGAAAAGACCTCGGCATCCAGATGCGCGACGGTAACCAGCGTCGCCTCGGTGTCATCGGCCAGCCGTCGACGGACCCGCTCACCGTGATCGCTGCGAACGAGGAGGTCGATGCCCGCTGACGCATCGAGGACGTAGATCACGGCAGTTCGTCGCGGGCCTCGCGCACCGCCGTTGCGCCCGACACCCCTCGGTGCCGTGGGAGCTCGTCGAGTTGGCTGAGCCAGTCGGGCAGCGCAGGCACTGCCGTCGAGCGCTCGAGCAGTTGGGCGACGTAGCTTTGGAGGCTCACGCCAGCCACCTGCGCGCGCCGCTTGAGCTCCTCATGCGTCTCGGGTGCGAGCCCGCGGATCAGTAGGTCGCCCATCCTCTCCCTCCGTTCAGCTATCAAGATGATAGCTCCGAGATGGCGGCGAGTCACGGGGACAAGGCGACGTATCAGCAACGCCCGTGTCTTCTACTCGGATCCGGCGGTGTACTGGGCGATGGCGTAGGTGGCGTGGCGGTCGAGGCTGTGGCGGTTGCGGTCGTAGCGCATCGTG
>JAWLFE010000121.1:0-6769 GCA_041685735.1 Nitriliruptoraceae bacterium | reverse complement strand
GGCGCGTCCGCCGTGAAGTAGAACGTGAACATCGCCATCGTTGCGAGGTTGAACGCAAGCCCCACCCCGGCGCTCGCGATGCCCAGGGCCGTGCCGAAGGCCTCGCCGCTGAACCCACCGAGCGCCTGGCCGGCGTTGGACACCCCGGGACCGATCGAACGGCTCGTGACCGGGAAACCGATCGTGTCCTGGGCCCAGGAGTTGAGATCAGCGATCCAATCGCCGCCGCGTGAGGAGATGGTGTCCGCGAGCGCTCCCAGGGCAGGGACCATCACGAACACCATGCCGGCGACGAATAGGACCCCACCCAGATAGATGATCCCGACGGCCGCGCCACGGCGCCACCTGTGGCGCGCGAGCAGCCACTGGACCGCCGGCTCGAGCGCCAGGCTGAAGAACAGGGACAGCGCCAACATTCCCAGCAGCGACCCGATGGCCGTGGCCACGCGTAACAGGAGCAGCGTGGCCAGGATCGATCCGATCACCTGCCAGATGGTTCGGCCGGCGATCTCGATCCGGAGGGTCGTGGCTGCATCCGTGGTGCCGGTCTTCGTCGACCGGTCGGGGTCAGTGGGGGCATCACTCATAGCGGCTCTGGAACTCGTGAAGGCTCGACGCGGAACCGGCTCGCATCATCCCCTCGCTTCCCGCGGAGTGATGTCGCCGCGCGGCTCTGGGTCACTTGCGCAGTGCCGCGGGCAGGATGCTAGGTGGTCGGCGTCGCCCAGGGCGGCAGCGATGGAGCGGCGTTCGGAGGGATCCACCTCGTCGCTAGCGGTCGACTGTTGACGTCGATGTCCGTCGGAGTACGAGAGCTGCGGCGACCGCGAAGAGGGCACCGAGGGCCGTGAGTAGGAGACGTTCGGCGACGAGTTCGGCGTGCTCGACGAGCAGGCCGGACGAACCGACCAGCACGATGGTGACGGTGAGAAATGCGTGTTGCACCCGCAGGTCCCGCTGCAAGCCGACGCTCATCGACACCACGAGTGCAATGGTCCCGATCGCAAGCGCCACGGCATGCCGCCAGGCGACGCGCGCCCGTCCGGGGCGGGGCTCGGTCCTTGACCAGGCGATGCGGGCGAGCAGCAGGGTCAGCAAGACCCCGGCCATCACGGCGTCATGACTCGGTCGGCTCGGTGGGATCGCGTTCAGCGGTCGATGGATGCGTCCTCGCTCCGGTGCACCTCGACCGGTTCACCCGTGGTCCCATCGATGAGCTCTCGTTCGCCCAGCGGCGCCGCGAGTTCGATGTTCAGGCCGGCATCGAGGCAGTCGTCGATGCTGTCGCCCTCGACCAGCACGGTGATGTCCACGGCTTCGGTGTCCTCCTCGATCACCGTCTCACGCTGGACGGCGTCGCAACGTCCGACCTGCACGCTCACGACGTCAGGCTCGCGCAGGACGGCGTTGATGATCTCGTACTCCTCGCCTGCGGCGCCGACCTCGTCGGCAGCGCCACACCCACCGCCCGCAACGGCGATGCTGGCGACGAGTAGCGCACGGATCCGCACCTCGAGGCCCTTGTTCGACGTCCATCGTGTGGGACGTCGAGCTTGCCCGGCTGGTTGTCGTGGGTGCCATGCCGATCATGTCGGCCAATGCTGGTCGACATACGGATCGGGATCCTCGGTTGCCCAGCGGGCGAGCAGGTCGGCCAGGGCTTGTGCCTGGGCCCCGCCCGAGGGCAGCTTGCGCTTCCGTACGCATACCAGGCCCAGGTCGGGCTCTGGCGCGTGATCGGCGACGTTCTCGGTCACGACGGCGCGGTGCTCGCTGCGCGCGAACGTCGCGACCGCGGCGTCGTCGGCGCCGGTCAGTCCCACCTCGCCGACGTGCACCGCATCATGGTCGAACGCATCGCGCAGCATGGATGCCGTAGCCCGCGGGAACATCTCGTCGAGCAGGAACCTCACGCCAACAGCGCCCGACGCTGCTGGGCGGCGTCACGGCTCTCGGCGATCGCACGCTCGTTGCGGACCATCCGTTGTTCGATGTCGGTCGGATGCCGGGCGGCGAACTCCAGCGCGGCCCGCAGCTGTCGAGGGTGCACATCGGCCTCCGTCGCCAGGACCGCGATCCGCTCCTCCTCGCTGCCTTCGAGTTCCCGCAGCCGCGCGACGATCTCCCAGACATCCGGCCCACCCGCCAGCGCAGCACGACGGACGTGACCTGGACCCCGGTACACGATCCCCGCGTGCTCCAGGGTGTCCACACCCTCGATGATGAGCCGTTCGAGCAGCGCCGTCGCACTGATCCCCTCGCGCTCAGCGCGCTCGTGCAGACGCGCTCGCGCCTCGTCGCTCAGCCGGAACGACGTACTCCGCGCAGCCATGACCGGTCCTCCCTCGGATGGGCTACGGCGTAGCTCACTTGTAGCGCTCGGCACGGGGGGCACCAACGACCTCCGCGCGGCTTGGGTCATGACACACCGGACGGCGTGCAGCGGTACCGCAGCTGCCAACGAGCCGCTCGCAGGCAGCCGCGACAGCGACGTCGGGACGGTCGAGTGCCTCGTGCAGCCGCTGCCTCACGACGGCGATCCTGGCTCGAAGGACCGCGTCCAAGAACTGGGCGATCACCGCCTCACGGTTCGCTGGGTGCAGGGCGGTCTCGCTGGTGTCGTTCAGGCGCGGTGGGCGTCCTTGGGCAGCGTGAAGGTGAAACGCGCACCCGGGTCGAGCGCTTCGGCGCGGATGCTGCCGCCGTGCCCTGCGATGATCCGTCGGCAGGTGGCCAGGCCGATGCCGGCACCGTCGAACTGTTCGCCGGACTCGGTCCGCATGAAGGGTTCGAAGATCACTTCAGCATCGTCCGGGCCGAAGCCGACCCCGTTGTCCTGCACGTGCAGCTCCCAGACCGAGTCGCCTTCGACGGCCGTGATCGTGATGCTCAGCCGGCGTCGCGGATGGCGGAACTTCAGCGCGTTGGCGAGCAGGTTCTGGAACACCAGCCGCAGTTGTGCGCGGTCGGCTTCGACGGTGGGGAGTCGCTGGACGTCGAGGTGCGCGTCGGCATCGTCGAGTTGCGGGCCGAGCACCTCGGTGGCGCCACCGACGAGAACGTTCAGATCGACGGCTTCGGTGGACAGCGGTTGGCGTCCGACCCGAGCCAGTTCCAGCAGGGCCTCGACGGTCTGCAACAGGCTCTCGGTGTTCGTGTGTGCCCGATCGATCCACTCGGGGGCGTCGCCGGGAAGGTTCTCACCATGGCGGGACAGGACCAGGTCCAAGAAGCCTCGGACCGTCGCCAGGGGACTGCGTAGATCGTGGGCGACGACCGCTGCGAACTGCTCCAGCTCCTCGTTGCTGTCCTGGAGCTGCTGGTTCAGCCTTCGAAGCTCGTCCTCACGACGTTTGCGCTCGCTGATGTCCTCGATCTGGGCGATGAAGTACAGGGGCTGCCCGTCGTCGTCACGGACCACGGACCCGCTGAGCAGGATCCACACGACGTGTCCGTCGGCGTGGAAGTAGCGCTTCTCCATCGCGTAGCGGTCGATCTCCCCGGCCATCAGCTGCTGCATGTAGACCAGGTCGACATCCAGATCCTGCGGATGGGTGATGTCCTGGAACGTCAAGGGTCGCAGCTCGTCCTCGGTGCGTCCCAGGATCTGGCACAGCCGATCGTTGACCTCCAACCAGGACCCATCGAGGCCCACCAGCGCCATCCCGATCGGAGCGTTGGTCATCGAGAGGCGGAACCGTTGCTCGGACTCGCGCAACCGGGCTTCCGCCCGCTTGCGCGAACTCACATCCCGTGAGCTGGCCTGGATCTCCACGACCTCGCCGGTGGCGGGGTCGCGCAGCGTGTGGCTGGTGGTCTCGAACCACACCCAATGGCCCTGCTTGTGCCAGATCCGGTACTCGCTGGTGTCCACATCCGGTGACTCGAGGACCCTGTCGTGGCCCGCAGTGATCGCTGCCAGGTCCTCCGGATGGAACAACTCGTAGGCAGAACGTCCCACCAACTCATCGGGGTCGTACCCCAGGAGTCCCCGACAGGCGGGCGAGGCGTACAGGTAGGTCCCGTCCGGCGCATGACGCGACAACAGGTCGGCGCTGTTGCCCACCAACAGCCGCAACGCCGACAACTCGTCCAACCCATCGCGATCCGTCACCACGCCCCCATAGCCCTGCCGCCACGGAGTCGCCAACCCACCGCGACCGGCATGGCCGCCAGCGGCAACACCGCCAACAGCATCGTCGCGACCAACACCCAAGCGAACCGCTGTTTCATGTCCGTCCCGTCCGCGCCATCGACCGCGCCGCTGTCGACGAAAGTCACTCAACCAACGACCCCGTCGGCCACCCCCCACCCCCCACCTGAGGGGTGAAAGCGCCACGATAGGCGTGAAAGCGCCACGATGCGGCTGCAGAGTTGCGGTCAACCGACCTCCCTAGCAACAACCGGCATGACCCGATGCGGGGCCTGGGCTGGTGGGTGGCGACACACCCCCTGCCGGTCCATTCCGAGGTCCTCGATGCGGCTTCGAGACCCGTCAGAGCCCGCCCGGCCCGGGCCCTCGCATCCCCCGGTACCCCGCCGCGGGGGACGCGCGCGGGGTCAGCGCCCGGTCCCGCGGCAGCAGGCGCTCGTCCGGCCGATGCCGCCTCAGCCGCTCCGTCACGGACGGGACCATCCCGGTGCCACCGGATGCCACGGTGATCATCGCACCGCACGGCGTCCGCCCCCGCTGAGCAGCAGTCCGACGATCATCAGTGCGGCGCCCACCAGCCCGACGGTGCTCAGCGGTTCCCGCAGGAGCAGCACGGCCAGCAGCGTTGCCGTCAGCGGCTCGGCGAGCGTGAGCGTCGTGGCCCGTGAGGCGTCGATGTGGCGCAGACCGAGCGCGAACAGGGTGTAGCCCACCGCGATGGTCATCACCCCGAGCCAGGCCATGACCGCCAGTCCGCGGCCGGTGGCGACCCAGCCGAGATCGACGATCACGAGTGCGGGCGCGAGCAGGACCGCGGCTCCGGCGAAGGTGACCGCCATGACCGCGGTCGAGTCGACGCCGGTGTCGATGGCCGCCTTGGAGGCCGCCGTGTAGGTGGCGTAGGCGATACCCGCGACCAGCGCTGCGACGATGCCGAGCGGCGCCAGGCTCACCCCGCCGGTCGGCGCCAACAGCAGCACGGCACCGGCGAGGGTGACGATCGTGGCGAGGAGCCAGCGTGCCCCGGGCGCGCGTCCCCGAGCGACGTCGATGATCCCGGCGGTCACGGGTGCGCTCCCGATGGCCACCAGCGTCCCGATCGCCACGCCGGTCAGGCGGATGCCGCCGAAGTAGCCGAGTTGGAACGCGGCCATGGCCCCCGCGGCGATCAGCGACGGCCCCCGCGCCTGGTGCCACACGGCGCCGACCCGGTCGCCACCGAGCCAGCCGAGCACGATGGTCAGCAGCAGCGCGCCGCCGATCACCGAACGCAGCGCCGCGACCGCCGGGGCGTTGATCGTGGCCGGTCCGAGCTGCTGGGCGGCGCCGGCCGTGCCCCACAGCGTCGCGGCACCGAGCACCAACAGCGGTGCGGTGCGATCGGAGCGCGCGCCCGGTGCGCTCACCGGGCCGGACGACCGGTCACGAGTCGGTGACCAGCCGTTCGTAGAGCGCGGCGGTCCGCGCCGCGATGGCGGGCCACGCGAAGTGCTGCTCGACCCGGGCGCGGCCGGCGGTACCCATGCGTCTGGCCAGCGCCTCGTCCTCCAACAGATGCGTCACGCGGCTGGCGAGCGCACGGGCGAAGGCGCCGGGGTCGGCCGGGCTCCCGATCGCGTCGTCGCCCGGCTCGAACGCGACCAGCGAGCCGGTCACGGCGTCGTCGACGACCTCCGGGATGCCCCCGACCGCCGAGGCGACGACGGGGACGTCGCAGGCCATGGCCTCGAGGTTGACGATCCCGAACGGTTCGTAGATCGATGGGCACACGAACACCCGCGCGTGCGAGAGCAGTTCCACGACCTGGGGTCGGGGGAGCATCTCGTCGATCCAGATCACCTCGACGTCGGCGGCGTCGAGTTCGGCGACCCGGGCGCGGAACTCGGCGGCGATCTGCGGGGTGTCGGGGGCGCCGGCGCACAGGACCAGTTGTGTTCCTCCGGGCAGGTACTCGGCCGCGTCCAGCAGGTGGACGACCCCCTTCTGACGGGTGATGCGTCCGACGAAGATCGCGTAGGGCCGCGCGGGGTCGACCCCGAAGCGTTCGAGGGTCGTCGTGGTTCCGACCGCCCGCCAGGCATCGGGGTCGACGCCGTTGTGGATCACCTCGACGTCGTCGGGGTCGACCGCCGGATAGGCGGCCAGCACGTCACGCTTCATGCCCTCGGACACCGCGATGACGGCGTCGGCACCTTCGATGGCGGTGCGCTCGCAGAAGGAGGACAGGGCGTAGCCACCGCCCAGCTGTTCGCGCTTCCAAGGCCGCAACGGCTCCAGGCTGTGGGTGGTCACGACGTGGGGAACGTCGTGGATGAGCTTGGCGAGGTGGCCGGCCAGGTTCGCGTACCACGTGTGGCTGTGCACGAGGTCGACGCCCTCGACGCCGGCGGCGATCGCGAGGTCGGCCGACACCGTGCGCAACGCCGCCAGGTGTGGGGCGTCCCCGGCGAGCGCATCCCATTCCCGGTAGCTCGCGGCGACCAGCGGATCGTCGCGGTCCGCACCGAAGGCGTGTACCCGGACCTCGACCTCGCCGGCCAGCGCCCGGGCGAGTTCCGCGACGTGCACGCCCGCGCCGCCGTAGACCTCCGGCGGGAACTCCTTGGTCAACAGGCC
>JAWLFE010000120.1:0-6809 GCA_041685735.1 Nitriliruptoraceae bacterium | reverse complement strand
CGAGGTCGAGGGCATCAACGACATCCAGGCCCGCTACGAGGAGGAGTTCGGTCCCGGCGACTACATCCCACCTGTGGGTGTGACCTACTGGGCCTTCCGGATCATGGTCGGTGCCGGGATGCTCATGATCGTGTTGGCGCTGTTCGGCCTGCTCAGCTCGCTGCGGGGTCGCATCGCCGACACCGATCGTCGCTGGAACCGGCTGTGGCTCCGTGCGCTGCCCGTCGCCATCGTGTTGCCCTTCATCGCCAACACCGCCGGCTGGGTGCTGACCGAGATGGGTCGTCAGCCCTGGGTGGTCTACGGCGTGCTGCTCACCGAGGACGGGATCTCCCAGTCCGTATCGAGGTGGGAGGTCATGTTGACCCTGTCGGGCTTCACCGCGGTCTACGGCGTGCTCATGGTCGTGACCATCGGGCTGATCAAGCGTCAGATCGACAAGGGCGCACCCGAGGAGACCGGCGAGGACGTCGACGAGGAACACCGCACCTTCGCGCCGCTCGGCGGCGCGTACTGAGACGCGAATCGACGGGCGCACCGGCGCGGGCTCGACCGCCCCACCCGCGACGCCCGTCGCCAGGAGGATCCGACGATGGACTGGTTCAACCTCGAGACACTCTGGTTCGCGCTGATCGCCGTGTTGTTCATCGGCTACTTCGTGCTGGAGGGCTTCGACTTCGGTGTCGGGGTGCTCACGAAGGTGCTGGCCTCGGACGACACCGACCGTCGGGTGATGATCAACACCATCGGTCCCGTTTGGGACGGCAACGAGGTGTGGCTCATCACCGCCGGTGGCGCGATGTTCGCCGCCTTCCCCCTGTGGTACGCGACGGTGTTCTCGAGCTTCTACCTGCCCCTGTTCCTGATCCTGATCGGGCTGATCGTCCGCGGTGTGGCGTTCGAGTTCCGAGGGAAGCGGACCGAGGACCGATGGCGCTGGTGGTGGGACCAGGCGATCTTCTGGGGCTCGCTGCTCCCCGCGGTGCTGTGGGGTGTGGCCTTCGCCAACTTCGTGCAGGGCATCCCGATCGAGGACAACGGGTTGTTCGTCGGCACGGTCCTGGACCTGCTCTCGCCCTACGCGTTGCTCGGCGGGGTCGCCTCGCTGCTGATGTTCACCCTGCACGGTGCCGTCTACCTCGCGCTCAAGACCGAGAACGGCGGCGCGATCCAGCAACGTGCGCAGCAACTGTCCGCGTGGCTGTCGCTGGTGGTCGTCGTCGGGGTGATCGCCTTCCTCGGTTGGACCTATCTGAACGCCCTGTCGCTCGGTGACACCGGGGTGGTGCCCGGCATCATCCCCGTCGCGGCGATGGGTGCCGCGCTTGCCGTGCCGATCCTGATCCGCGAGCGGTTGCACGGTTGGGCGTTCGTGGCCACCACCTCGATGATCGTCCTGGTCGTGCTGACCCTGTTCCTGAACCTCTACCCGCGCCTGTTGGTGTCGTCCATCGATCCGGCCTTCGACATCACCGTGGCCAACGCCAGGGCCAGCGACCTCACCTTGACCATCATGAGCTGGTCGGCGCTGGTGTTCGTGCCGATCGTGGTCGCCTACCAGTCCTGGAGCTACTGGGTGTTCCGCCACCGCGTCAGCCGCGACTCCGTGGAAGCCCCCTCGGAGACGCCGTTGCAGGTCGTGGACCGTCGGCTCGCGCAGCGGCAGGCGGCGCGCAAGGACGCGCGTGGCGACGGGGATGGCGGGTCGGCCTCGGGCGCGTGACCTCCCACCTGGTGTCCGCGCCTCCGACCGGCGAACAGCTCGGCGCCCCGGTCCCCGAGCACCGGATACGGGACAAGGCCACCCGGCCCCCCGTCGACCCGAGGTTGCTGCGGTTCGACCGGGCCGTGCCACGACTGCTGGCCATCGGAGGCCTGCTCGCGCTGGTCACGGCGGTCGCCCTCATCGTGCAGGCGACCGCGCTGGGTGGGATCGTCGCCCGCACGTTCCTCCACGGCGCGGGCCTGGCCGATCACGCCACCTCGCTGGTCTGGTTGGTCGGCGCGGTGGTCGTGCGTGCCAGCGCGACGTGGCTCACCCAGCTCCTCGCGCAGCGCACGTCCGCGCAGGTCAAGTCGGGGCTCCGACGGGCCGTCATCGCCCGCCAGGCCCGCCGGCCTCCGGGGGATGCGCAGCAGGACACGGGGGCGTTGGCTGCCGCGCTCACCGATGGCATCGACGCGTTGGACGGGACCTTCGGGGGGTACCTCCCGGCGCTGCTGACCGGCGTGATCGTGCCGATCACCATCGTGGTCCACGTGGTCACGATCGACCTGACCTCAGCGTTGATCCTGGTCGTCACGCTGCCGTTGATCCCCCTGTTCATGGTGCTCATCGGACTGGCCTCCCGCGTCGCGACGCGGAAGCGGTTCGCGGCGTTGACCGGGCTGTCGAGTCAACTGCTCGTCGTCTTGCAGGGACTGACCATCGTGCGGGTCACCCGCTCCTCCACACGCGTGGGCGAAGCGGTTCGTGCCGCTGCGGAACGGCTCCGAACGACCACCCTGGAGACGCTCCGTGTCGCCTTCATCTCGGCGCTCGCCCTCGAGATGCTGGCCGCGCTCGGGGTCGCCACCGTGGCCGTGGTCGCCGGGGTACGGCTGGCGGAGGGCACCGGTGTCGAGTTCGAGGCCGTGTTGATCGCGTTGCTGTTGGCACCCGAGGCGTTCTGGCCGCTGCGGCAGGTCGGGCAGCAGTTCCATGCGAACGAAGACGGTGCTGCGGCCGCTGACCGGCTGCTCGACCTGCTCGACGACGGCGAGGTGGCAGGATCCGGCAGCGAGGTCCAGCGCGGACCTGCGGCCGACCAGCCCCGGGATCCGGCTCCGGTCGCCATCGGTCTGGATGGGGTGACGGTCGTCTATCCCGGTCGGGACACCCCCGCCCTGGATGCGGTGGACATGACGATCGCGCCCGGGGAACGGCTCGCGGTGGTCGGTGTCTCGGGCGCGGGGAAGTCGACCCTGGCGGCGGTCCTGCTCGGGCTGCGTGAACCGGACGCTGGTCACCTCTACCTCGGTGATGACCGATCCGAACCGGTCCCGGTCGACCACCCGGGCTGGCATGCCCGCTGCGCCTGGGTGCCGCAGTCGCCGGCCGAGTTGCGCGGGAGCGTGCGGGATGTCGTGTGCCTCGGCGTCGAGCCCGACCCGGACGAGCTGGCCGTCCGCGACGCGCTGGAGGCCGTCGGCCTGGCCGCCGACGTCGCTGCTCTTCCGAACGGACTCGACACCGTGATCGGCCCCGGTGGGCGAGGGTTGTCGGCGGGGCAGCGTCGCCGGATCGCCATCGCCCGCGCGCTCCTGCGGCCTGCGGGGCTCGTGATCCTCGACGAGCCGACAGGTGACCTCGACGTCGACGCGGAGCGCGCTGTTCGTGACGCCATCGATCGGTTGGCCACGGAGCGGACCGTGGTGCTGCTCACCCATCGCATCACCGTCGCTGATGGCTGCGACCGGGTCGTCGTGTTGGATGGTGGGCGCGTGGTCGAGTCGGGCACGCCGGCGCAGCTGCAGGCTGCCGCCGGCCCCTACGCACGTCTGCGCTCGGCGGCGTCACCCCTCGGTCCGCACGAGGTGACGCCCGCGTTCGATCGTGCGCCCGCCTTGGGAGGGAGGCATGCGGGGCTGGCTGCGGCGTCGGACACCGCGATCGGCGAGCTCGGCTCCCCCGACACGGTCGGTGGGTTGGGGACGGCCGACAGCGAACCGGGGGATCGGCCCTGGCAGGTGCACTGCCGGCAGCTGGCCGCGTTGCTCCGGCCCCATCGTCGTCAGCTCGCGCTCGCGGTGGGGATGGGGGCCATCACCCCGCTGGCGGGCGTCGTGCTGGTGGCGGTGTCCACCTATCTGATCTCCCGGACCGCCTCGCAGCCCAACCTGCTCGATCTGACCGTGGTGATCGTCTCCGTTCGTGCGCTGTCGGTGGGCAAGGGCGTGTCGCGCTATGCGGAGCGTTTGGCCGGGCACGATGTCGCCCTTCGGGTCGTGGTCGATCTGCGCCAGCACGCGTTCGAACGCCTGCTCCCACAGGCTCCCGCGGGACTGGCCCGGTGGCGCAGCGGCGACGTGCTGGCGCGGGTCGTCGCCGACGTCGAGCGGCTCCAGCTCGCCCTGGTTCGCGGGGTGATCCCGACGCTCGGCGCTGGGACGGCCGCGGTGACCCTCGTTGCGATCGGTTCCGTGCTGTTGCCCGTGTCGGGGCCGATCCTGCTGCTCGGGCTGTGCGCGGCCGGGATCGGCGTCCCCCTGGTGGCCTGGCGACTCGCACGGCGTCCCGAGCAGCGGCTGGCCACGGCTCGTGGCGAGCTCAGTGCCGAGCTGGTGGAGCTGCTGCAGGCTGCTCCGGAGCTCCGGCTGCTCGGGGAACTCGAGCACGCTGAGCGCCGCATCGACGAGCTCGACGCCGAGCTGGTGGACGCCGATCGATCGGGTGTCACACGTCTCGGAGGCAGCGACGCCGCCGTGCAACTCGTACTCGGGCTGACCGTGCTCGCGCTGGTGCTGGTCGCGGTACCGGCAGTGGCGGGCGGCCAGCTCGACGGCGTGCTGCTGGCCTCGGTGTTGGTGCTGGCCCTGGCGGGCGCCGAAGTGGTCGGACCACTACCGCAGGCCAGCCGCGCCCTGGTGACCGCCGGGACCGCTGCGGCCCGCCTGCGCGAGGTGCTGGATGCGCCGCTGCCAGCCCCGGACCGCCCCGCTGCGGTGCTCGCGCCCGGGTCGGGGACACCGGCCGGGCAGGAGCCATCCGCCCTTCGGCACGGCGCCATCGATACGGGGTCGCCCGGAGCGTGGCTCGCCTTCGCGCGCGTCGATGCGCGCTACCCCGGGAGCTCGTCCCACGCCGTCGAGGACATCACCCTGACGTTGACGCCGGGCCGCCGTGTCGCGGTGGTCGGACGCTCGGGCGCGGGGAAATCCACGCTGGCCATGTTGAGCGTTCGCTTCCTGGACCCGGCCAGCGGACAGGTGCTCCTCGACGCGACACCGCTGCCCCTGCTGACGGGCGATCAGATCCGCTCGGCGGTGGCACTGAGCCCGCAGTCGGGACAGGTGCTGGCTTCGACGATCCGCGCCGAGCTCACCCTGTCGGCGCCCGAAGCGACCGACGAGCTGCTCCACGCCGCGCTGGCGGCCGCCAGACTCGACGACTTCGTCGCCGGGCTGTCCGATGGGCTCGAGACCTCCATCGGGGAGGGGGGCGCGTGGCTCTCCGGTGGACAGCGCCACCGCCTGGCGCTCGCACGCACCTTGCTGGTCGACGCGCCGCTGCTGGTGCTGGACGAGCCCACCGCCGATCTGGACACGATCACGGGACGTGGGTTCCTGACCGACGCGCTGCGATCGGCGGGTGACCGAGGGGTGTTGCTGCTGACCCACGACCTTCGCGCCCTTCCCGTCGTCGATGAGGTCGTCGTCGTGGATGGGGGACGCGTCATCGCTCGTGGCTCGCACGAGGAACTCATGGCAACCGATCGCGCCTACGCGGACCGTCTGGCCCTGGACCTCCCCATCGGTTGACCCGGTGCTGGCTCGCCTGCCGAACGCCGATGTCTCACGGGCGCATCCTCGTGTCGCGGATGCCCCTGCTAGCTGCAGGCGCTGACGTCGGTACTCGTGGACAGGGCGTAGGAGTTCCAGTGGTCCGGTCCGACGTTGATGTCGATCAGGTGCCCGTTGCGCTCGTCGTCGATGCTGGCCTGGACGGCGCACTCGAACTGGGCTTCGGGGACGTTGGTGTCACCGTTGACGATGAAGTTGGCGTCGTCGACGTACTCGATGACGAGGAAGTCCCCGATCGGCGCGTCGGACGGGATCGGCGGCGAGGGCAGGGTCTGGAACCCGAGCACGTTGTCGTCGCCGTCGAGGTCGATGGCCATGCCGAAGAACTGGCCGTCGTCGGGCGCGCTGCTCGCGACGGCCAGCTCGTCCCAGGTGAACGCGAGCCGGGTCACCCGGCGGCCCTCCACGGGCTCGAGGTCCGAGTCGAGGCAGAAGGGCACCTCGTCGCTGGTCGTCTCGTCGGCCTCGACGATGCCCGCGGCGACCTCATCGGTGATCGCTTCGCTTGCGCCGGCGTTGTAGCGGACGTCGATGTCGCCGCCCAGGCCGCTGGTCTGTTCGGACGTGAGGACCAACGCGCCGTCGCGGTAGACCTCGAAGCGCACGTCGGCGCTGAAGTAGCCGCGATCGAACTGATCGACGAAGGTCCCGACGATCCGCTGGTTGAGGTTGCTCGGTGGCTGGTCACTGGCTGGCGAGACCGCGATCTCGAACCGGGAGGCGTTGCAACGCTCGTACGACGTAGGACGCCATCGCCGTGCGATCGACCACATCGTTGGGCTCGTAGACGGGATCGACGATACCGCGACTCGACACGTGCGAACCTGCCTCGGCGACGACCGGCGTGAGCCCCAGTGAGACCAGTGCGACCAGTGCGAGCCCCGACACGAGTGTCGACGCACCCGCGATCCTGGCTCCGTCTCTGGCTCGGTCTCGGGCGCGCGTGGTCCGGTGCATCAGCGGTACCTCTCCGTACCTGCGTCCATGGTGGTAGCTCCTGAGCGGCCGGAGCCCGACCATCGGGCGCTGTACGGACGGCCACCCGGCGGCACGGAGCAACGAACCCGGAGCTGGCACCGACGACGCCGGCCAACGTGGCGTCGGGTCCGACGGCGAGGGCACCGGTGCCCCCTGCGGGTGGTCGACCGGCCGGTGGTCGTCCGGCCCAGAAGTTGCCCGAGTGGCCGGGTGTGCACCGTCTGCGGCCGACGCATACTTCGTTCGCACATCGAGGACGCAACCGGACG